>NZ_JBLTYX010000011.1:0-206789 GCF_048066115.1 Niveispirillum sp. KHB5.9
GGTTTAGCCCAGCAGCGCGGTGATTTCTTCCAACGCCGCTTCCACATCGACCAGCGCGCCTGCCGGCGGCAACGGCTTGGCCAGCCGGGCCGTCGCCGCATCGGTCAGCGGTTTCACGGCCGCCGCGATCGGCGTCCATTCATCGACATCGCCATGGCTGGACAGCACGATATCCACGCCCGCCCCCTGCACGGCGGCGGCGCGTTCGGCCAGGGTTCCCCCCAGGCTTTCCATATAGATGCAGTCGGAGATCAGGACGCCGTCGAAGCCGATGCGCTCGCGGATGATCTTGCGCACGGCATCCTTGGAAATGGTAGCCGGGTTCTCCGCATCCACGCCCGTATAGACGACATGGGCGACCATGGCCCAAGGGGCCGTGCGGTTCAGGCGGGCGAAGGGCAGGAAATCCGTGCGATCCAGCTCGCCCAGGTCCGTGTCCACGAAGGGCCGGTCCTTGTGGCTGTCCACCAGGGCGCGGCCATGGCCGGGAATATGCTTGATGATCGGCGTGACGCCGACGGACGCCATGCCATCCATGAAGGCACGGGCCAGCACCGTCACCGTCTCCGGATCGGTCCCGAAGGCACGCTCGCCGATCACCGGGTCGGCACCCGCCACCGGCACGTCGGCCAGCGGCGCGCAATCGACCGTCACGCCATGCTGGCGCAGCAGGCTGCCGATGGCGGCCCCGTTCAGGCGGGTGGCGCGCAATCCGGCCAGCGCATCCTTGGCATAGAGTCGGCCGAAGGCGGCGGGGGCGGGGAAGGCGGGCCAGACCGGCGGTTCCATGCGCTGATGCTCGCCACCTTCGAAATCGATCAGGATGGGGGCGTCGGCGCGGCCCACGGCGTTGCGGAAATCATCGCACAGGCGGCGCACCTGGTCCGGGGTCTCGCAATTGCGCTTGAACAGGATCAGGCCCAGCGGGTTGGCATCGCGGTAGAAGGCCTTCTGGTCGGCGTTCAGGACCGGATCGGGGGCGCCGAAAATGACGGCCAGCGGCCGCGACGAAGCGGGGGAAGCCATGATGCCTGCCTTGCATATTGTCCTGGGGAGCGGCCCGGCCGGCGACTGTTGCGCGAATGCCCGGCCCGCGCGCAAAGCCTTGATCCGCCCCGCCGATCCGATCAAGCCCTCCTTGCCGGATCAACGATATTGACGGTATGGTGACGTGCATGTGCGGGGGATGTCATCGATTGTCCCTGGTGAACACACCAAAACCATGGAACAGCACAAGGCGCGCAAAAGACGCCAGGGGGCATGCAAGGTGGGATTGTCCAGACCCGATGTAAAGGCGGCCCTGAAACTTGGCGGACCCCTTGTCGCTGTGCTGGTGGCGGCGCTGTTTTTCATGGCGCTGGCGATTGATGACAAGGTCGATATTCAGATCGCCAATGCCAACCGCACCGTTGAACGCGAGTTGGGTACCCTGGTCCAGAATGCCCGCAGCCAAAGCTCGGCCTTCGCTTCCACCAGTTTCATCGGCTATTCGGTGGGCCGCTATTATGGCTTCGCGTCGGCCTTCCAGCAGATTTCGCCTGATCCGGAGCGCGCGGCCTCCATCCTGCGCGCCGCATATCCGCCGGGCGACGCGGCCCCGGCCGACATCCCCGCCGCCCTGACCGCCTATGCCGCCGTGCATGACCGGTTCCATGCCAGTTTCCGCGACCTGCTGGCCTCCACCGTTTTCGACGACCTCTATCTGATCGACCGGTTCGGGCGCGTCGTCTATTCCTTGCGCAAGGATGCCGCCTTCGGTGCCGACCTTGCGTCGGCCCGCCAGCGGGACTCAGCCCTGGGCGGCCTGTTCCGCGAGGTGATGGGGCGTATTCCCCAGGCGCAGAGCCCTGAGCAGGTGATGGTACTGACCCAGCCGCTACCGCTGGACCAGGGCCATGGCATGCTGCTGGGCCGGCCCGTGGTCCGTCATGGCACGGTGGAAGGGGTGGTGGCTTTCCGCCTGCCCATCGCCGCGGTGCAGGAGCGGCTGGCCCGCATCACCCAGGACGGGATCGGTTTCGCCCTGCTGGACCCCGCGGGCAACATGGTGACCAGCGCGCCGGCCGCGGACCGGCTGAAAGGCTGGGCCCGGCAGGATGCCAGCATGCTGGCGGATGGCGGATGGCGCTACATGGTGCTGTCCGATGGCGGCGTGCTGGCGGGTGGCCTCTCTTATATGAAGTGGCTGCTGCTGCTGGCCGGTGCCGGCGCCATCGCCCTGTTCCTGCGCGCCTTCCGTGATCCGGTACCCGTCCCGGAGCCGGCCACCCTGCCCATCGGCCCCTCGGCGCCGCTGGATGTGGCCCCGCCGCTGCTGGTGCCTGTGCCGACCCCCGAACGGGCCGAACCGGCCCCCGCCATACCGGCACCGGTTCCGGTGGCGGAGGAGGCGGAGCATCATGAACAGGCCGAAGAGGGCGACCATGCCGCCGCCCTGGATGCCGATGAAGGGTACCGCCGCTGCATCGTCGATGTGATGACCCTGGCCCTGGATTATTGGCAGAAGGCCAAGCGCAAGGGCAAGATCGAGCTGGCGGAGGAAAGCGGCCTGTGGCGCGTCTATATGGACCGTTCCTCGCTGCAGACCCGCACGCTGGACAAGTATCTGCTGGTGGAGACGCTGCCCCGCAACCCGCGCTGGCGCGATGTGGTGCGCACGGCCGAATATGTGCTGCGCCATTGCGGTGAGCCGCCGGCCGAGCGTGAGGCGCTGGCGGCGGCTCTGGGCCGGATGAAACAGCATCTGCGCCAGGTGGAACGGGTCTGACCATCATCATGTCCAGGGAGCAACCAAGCATGTCCCGCCCGCCGGTTTCCAGGCTGCTCTATCCCGGCGACCCCTATGAAGGGTTCGACCATCAGGCCTATCCCATGGACATCCAGGGATGGGGTGAGGAAAACCCGATATTCCAGCACCTTATGGTCACCAACCGGCCCAGGACCATCATCGAGGTCGGGACCTGGAAGGGGCGTTCCGCCATCACGATGGCGCTGATCATGCGAAATCTCGGTATCGAGGGCGAGGTTGTGTGCGTCGACACGTTCCTGGGCTCGGTCGAACAATGGACGGACCCGGATTGCTATAAATCGCTGAATCACAGGCATGGATATCCGACGCTCTACTATCAGTTCCTGGCCAATGTCTGCCATACGGGAATGCAGAACTACATCACGCCCTTCCCGATCAGCAGCGATGCCGCCGCCCAATATCTGACCCAGAAGAACATCCAGGCCGATCTGGTCTATGTCGATGCCGGACACAGCTATCGGGAAGCGCTGAACGACATACAGCAATATTGGCCGCTGGTGCGTCCCGGCGGTGTGCTGCTGGGTGATGATTTCGTGGCGCCGGAGGTTCTGCGGGCCGTGGCCGATTTCGCCAACGCCAACGCCGTGACGGTCCAGTGCTACAAGGAAAAATACTTCTTCACGAAGGGGTGAGGCGTGTGACGGGTTGCCGCCAATCGCCATCCATGGGCGCGACTCCAATAGAAGCAATGTAATGTTACAGTTCCAATCGAGAATCAGAAACAAAATTCCGTATTTTTCCGTCATTTTCGGCGTTCTGCCGGAACCGACCTTTCGGAAATCCCGCATTCCGCTTTCCTGAAGCCCACCAGCCGGGACCAACCCGACACGTTCGGGGCACCCGCAACGGAGATCCGTGCCAGCGACCTATCGCGAAGGCACGAGGCGAACAGGGCTTACTGAGGAGGCACAGGTCATGCAGTTCAAAAAGATGCTCATGCGCGGCACCGCCAGCGCGATCGCCATGATGGCCATCGCCGCGACGGCCCATGCGCAGGGCGCGCCGGCAGCCGGCAGCAGCGGTGGCGAGATCGAAGAGATCGTGGTCACCGGCATCCGCGCCAGCCTGGTGCAGTCGCTGAACACCAAGCGCAATGCCGACGCCATCGTCGATGCCATCTCGGCCGAGGATATCGGCAAGTTCCCCGACAAGAATGTCGCGGAATCGCTGTCTCATCTGCCGGGCGTGCAGGTCGACCGTGATTTCGGCGAAGGCGAGCGCGTGGCCATCCGCGGCACCGACCCGGCGCTGAACCGCACCCTGCTGAACGGCCAGACCGTGGCCTCGACCGACTGGTTCATCCTGGATGCGCCCGGCCGCACCTTCAACTATGCCATGCTGGCGCCGGAAGTGGTCGGCCAGCTGGAGGTCTACAAGTCGCCGGAAGCCCGCATCGACGAAGGCTCCATCGGCGGCACCGTCATCCTGCATACGCGCCGTCCGCTGGATCTCGATCCGCTGACGCTGAACGCCTCGCTGGAATATGCCTATAACGACCGGTCGGAAAAGGGCTCGCCCAACGCGTCGGGCCTGTTCTCCTGGTCCAATGACAGCTCCACCTTCGGCGTCCTGGCCTCGGTCACGCACCAGGAACAGGATATCCGTCGCGACGGGTTCGAGAGCCTGGGCTATCCCACGGTGACCCTGCCGGGCGGCGGCACGGCCATCATGCCCAACGTCATCAACTCCGCCCTGTTCGAGCAGAAGCGCGAGCGCACCGGCGGCACGCTCGCCATCCAGGCCAAGCCCAGCGACAACCTGGAAATCAACGCCACGGGCCTCTACGTCAAGGGCACCTACGACAACCTCAACCAGAGCCGCTACTACTTCAACAATTTCCGGGGCACGCCGAACAACGCCGTGGTCAAGGACGGGGTGGTGGTTTCCGGCTCCTACACCAATGCCGGAACGCCGACGGCGGGCCTGATGCTGCTGGACGCCATCGCGCGTGAAAGCACCATCGAGACCTATGCCACCGACCTGAAGGTCGATTATACGGGCGACGCCTTCAAGGCCAGCTTCCAGGGCGGCTATACCAAGTCCACCGGCGGTACCAAGCAGCAATATTTCGGCGAGTTCGAACAGCTGGTCGGCTACAGCTTTGACATTTCCGGCAATAACGGCCTGGCGTCGGTCACGCCCGAAAAGTCGCCAACCAGCGCCCAGGGTATCGGGCTTGGCTTCGCGCCCTACGTTGAGCAGCCGACCTCAGACGAGGAGACCTATGCCCAGGCCGATGTCACTCGCGACGTGGATTTGGGATTGCTGAACGCCATCCGCTTCGGCGTCAAGTACCGCAAGCATGAGACCACGCAGGACTCCCAGCGCCGTAACGCCAAGACCGCGTCCGACCCGTTCGCGAACTTCGCCGGCGGAGAGACGCCGGACGGCTACATGAGCGGTCTGAATGTCAACGACGCCTTGAAGAACTGGGTTGTCGTTGACAGGGACAAGTTGAAGAAATTCTTCACGGACCGCCCGGACAACCAGTTCAATTCGCTGACGATCTATGACTTCCTGCCCAGCATTTTCGCTGTCGAAGAGGAAATCTGGTCCGGCTATACGCAGGCCAATTTTGAGGGCGACGGCTTCCGGGGCAATGTCGGCTTGCGCTATGTGCACACAGACCAGACAAGCAGGGGGCCGCGCGACCTTCTGGGCGGGGTCATCGGCGACGGGTTCACGCCGCCGCCCGGCGATCCGCCTGCGCCGCCGCGTCAGATCGTGAATGTTGCCTTGGACAAGTCCTATGACGATTTCCTGCCCAGCCTCAACCTGGCTTTCGACGTGAATGAGAAGAGCATTCTGCGGTTCTCCGCGTCGCGTGTTATGGCCCGCGCCAACTACGCTGACCTGTCGACCTTCCTGGAGGTCAATAATACATTGCATACGGCTAATGGCGGCAATCCGGACCTGGACCCGTACCGCGCCAACAGCTTCGATGCTTCGTTTGAGTATTATCTCGACAAGGTGTCGCTGGTGTCGGCCACGCTGTTCTACAAGGATATCGGTTCCTACATCTATCGTGCGACCAGCACGGAGATGCTGATCAACACCGATACCAACCCGCTGACCAACCCGGGTGGCACCACCATCCCGCAGGCCTTCGAGGTCAGCCGTCCGCGCAATGGCGGGTCGGCGGAGATCAAGGGCTTCGAACTGGCCTATCGCGGCGACATCTACGAGAATTTCGGTATCGAAGCCTCGTACACCTTTGCCGACAGCGAGACGGCCGATGCCTCCGTGGCCCTGCCCTTCAGCTCCAAGCATTCCTTCACGCTGACGCCGTACTATGAAGACGACATGTTCAGCGCGCGGGTGACCTACTCCTACCGGTCCAAGTATTTCCGCGAGGTCAACCGTGCGACCTCGGTGATCAATGACGGCTACAACCAGCTTGATGCGTCGCTGACCGTGAACGTGACGGAGCAGATCGCGCTGACGGCCCAGGCCCAGAACCTGCTGGACGAGACGCAGTATCAGTATGTCGGCAACCGGAACGTCCCGTTCGCCGCCTACAAGAACGGCCGCCGCTTCTTCGGTGGCGTCCGCTTCTCCTACTGAGTGTGAGTTTCGGGAGGCACCAGGGTTCGGCGCCTTCCGGTTCCTCTTCTTGATCGAGGCATCTCCCCGACTGTCCGGCCATCCGCAAGGGTGGCCGGCTTTTTTGGTTCCGGGTGGCAAGGTCCGGGCGGATCAGATTTCCGTCTTCAGCGCATCGAATGTTTCGTGCAGCAGTTCTGCGATGGGGCGCTGCCCATTCTCCCGGTTCAGGGCCTCGAAGGCCAGACGCATGGCGCCGATGGCCATCATGGCGACAAGCCGCAGGGCGGTTTCGCGTTCCGGCGCCGGCCACAATTCGCGCAGGGCGGCGAACAGCACCTTTTCATGCTGGATATAGCTGGCCTGCTTGCGGGCCTGGACCACCTCGCTCGACCGCATGATGCGGTCGATGGCCAGCATCTCCTCGGCCGGATACGGCGCACAGACCTTGATTACGGCGTCGCGGACGGCGTCCAGCGGGCGCTGGTCGCGGGGCGCCTCCAACAGATGGGTGACGATCATCTCGCCCATGCCGCTCTGCAGGGACAGCAGGATCTCGTCCTTGGATTTGAAATAATAGAAGAAGGTCCGGCGGGAGATGCCCGCTTCAGCCGCGATCTCGTCAAGGGTCGTGGCCTCGTATCCCTTCTCGATGAACAGGCACATGCCCGCATCGGTGATGCGCCGCAGGGTCTCGCGACGCTTGCGCTCACGCACGCCTTCGCCGGCTGTGACGTTATCGCTGACGCTGGTCATGGAATGGCCCTTGAAAAATTACACTCAGTGCGATATTTATTTTACACCAAGTGCGATTTTTGGGAAAGACATCAGCATGACGAAATGGACCGTGGCGGACATTCCCGCCCAGAAGGGTCGGGTGGCCGTGGTTACCGGCACGGGCGGGTTGGGGTTTGAAGATGCTTTGGCGCTGGCGCGGGCCGGTGCGAATGTCATCATCGCGGGCCGCAATCCGCAGAAGGGGGCGGCGGCGGTCGCCAAGATCCGTACCGAGGTGCCGGCCGCAACGGTGCAATTTGAACCGCTCGACCTTGCCAGCCTGCGGTCCGTCGCGGAATTCGGCACCCGGTTGCGGGACCGGATGGAAAGGCTGGACCTGTTGATCAACAATGCCGCGGTGATGATGCCGCCCCACCGGCAAGTGTCGGCGGATGGTTTTGAGCTGCAGATGGCGACCAACTATCTGGGCCATTTCGCGCTGACGGCGGCGCTCCTGCCGTTGCTGCGGGCGGGGACGGATGCGCGCGTGATAACGCTGTCCAGCGTCGCGGCCCGGGAGGGGGCGATCGATTTCGGCGATCTGAATGCGCAGCGACGTTACAATCCGATGGCGGTTTACAGCCAGTCGAAGCTCGCCTGCCTGATGTTCGCCCTGGAGCTTCAGCGGCGCAGCGATTCGGGCGGCTGGGGCCTTTCCAGCATCGCCGCGCATCCGGGCATTTCCCGCACCGATCTGCTGCACAATGCCCCCGGCCGCCGCAGTGCCGTCGGTATCGCGCGAAGCCTGCTGTGGTTCCTGTTCCAGCCGGCGGCGCAGGGGGCCCTGCCCACGCTGTTCGCGGCAACCGCACCGCAGGCCAGGGGCGGCGCCTATTACGGGCCGGACCGGTTCAGCGAAACCAGGGGATATCCGGCCGAAGCCAGGATACCGCCGCAGGCATTGGACGCTGTGGCCACGAACCGCCTGTGGACATTATCGGAGGAAATGACGGGCACGCCCCTGTGAGGTCGGGTCCGTCATCGGCGACAGGGATCATAGAATGCAGAAATACATCATCCACGCGGCCTTCGGCTGGCTGACCCTCAGCGGCGTCTTGCATTTCATCATCGATGTGGCGGCGCAGTATGTGCGGGGAAAGCGGGTCCCCGGTGCGGAGACGACCCTGTATTACGGACTGAATTCCGCCTTCGCCCTGGGGCAGGTGGTGTTCGGGGTTCTGGGCCTCTATGTGGCCTGGCGCGCCCTGGACCTGATCAGCGGGATGCCGGCCCTGGTCCTGTCGGCGGTCGCGGGCGCCGGATGGCTGGCGCTTGCCTTTTTCTTCATGGAGTACCGGGAACCCAGGCTGGCGGTCGGCATCTACTGCCTGCTCATCATCGCCGCCATCGCCACAAGCACGCGGTGAGATGGGGCCGGGATGCATGATTTGCACCCGGCCCCGCCTGCACCTGATCAGTGCGACCCGCCCTCCAGATAGGCGGCCCGCACTTCCGGATTGGCCAGCAGTTCCTGGCCCGCCCCTTCCATCACCACCTGCCCCTGGGCCAGAACATAGGCGCGGTGGGCCAGTTTCAGGGCGTGGTAGGCGTTCTGCTCGACCAGCAGGATGGTCATGCCGCGCGTCTTGTTCAGGTCGGCGATGACATCGAAGATACGGCGGATGATCAGGGGCGCCAGACCCAGTGACGGCTCGTCCAGCAGCAGCAAGCGCGGCCGGCTCATCAACGCGCGGGAGATGGCCAGCATCTGCTGCTCCCCGCCCGACAGGGTGCCCGCCCGCTGGTCCCGGCGCTTGGCCAGGATGGGGAACAGGTCCAGGCACCAGGCGGCGTCCTCCTCGAAATGCGCTGGATTGCCCAGCGTGGCGCCCAGCTGCAAATTCTCAAACACCGTCATGCGCGGAAAAATCCGCCGGCCCTCCGGCACCTGCGCGATGCCCAGCTTCGCCGTCTCGTGCGGGGGCAGGTCGTTGATGATCTGCCCATCGAACGTGATGGTGCCGGATGCGGGCTTGGGCTGGCCGCAGATGGTCATCAGCAGGGTGGATTTGCCGGCCCCGTTGGCGCCGATCAGGGTGACGATCTCGCCCTGTTCAACCCGCACATCGACGCCGCGCAGCGCCTCGATGGGGCCGTAATTGGTGCGGACCCCAGTCAGTTGCAGCAGGCTCATGCCCGGTCTCCTTCGCCAGCGGCGATGTCCTGGGCCACGACGGGCGGCAACTCCTCCTCGTCCGGTTCGCCCAGATAGGCCTTGATCACGCGCTCGTCGTTGCGGATCTGCTCGGGCGTGCCCTCGGCGATCTTGCGGCCATATTCGACCACATGGATGCGGTCGGAAATGCCCATCACCAGACCCATATCATGCTCGATCAGCAGGATACCGATGCCGAACTGCTCCCGGATGCCGCGCAGCAGGTCGCCCAACGCCCCCGTCTCTTTCGGGTTCAGGCCGGCAGCGGGTTCGTCCAGGCAGAGCAGCAGCGGGTTGGTGTTCATGGCCCGCGCAATCTCGACCCGGCGCTGCACGCCGTAGGACAGGTTGCCCGCCTCCTCATCCGCCACCGCGGTCAGGTCAAGGCGTTCGATCCAGAAACGGGCCCGGTCGATGGCTTCCCGTTCCGCCGCGCGCCAGCCCTTCAGGCCGATCAGGCCGGCGATGCCCAAAGCCGACTTCTTCATCAGCCCCACATGCTGGGCGACCAGCAGGTTTTCCAGCACGGTCATGCGCGGGAAAAGGCGGATATTCTGGAAGGTGCGCACCACGCCATGGCGCGACACCTGATAGCCGGCCAGGGTCTGCAGGGATACCGGCGCCTCGCCGGGCCGGTTCAGGGTCAACTCACCTGCCGTCGGCTTGTAGAAGCCGGTGAGGCAGTTGAAGATCGTGGTCTTGCCGGCCCCATTGGGGCCGATCAGGGCGGTGATCTTGTTGGTTTCGGCCGTCAGGTTGACGCCATCGACGGCCACCAGGCCGCCGAAACGCATGGTCAGGCCGGTGACGGACAGCAAAGGCGCGCTCATGCCGCTTCTCCCTTCTGGCTGGAGAGGCGGATGGTGGGCACACGCTGCGACAGCAGCCCACCCGGCCGCCAGACCATGATGGCGATCATGGCGATGCCGAACACGATCATGCGGAAATCGGCGAACTCACGGCCCACTTCCGGCAACAGCACAATGAACAAAGCCGCGATGACCACGCCGATCTGGCTGCCCATGCCGCCCAGCACGACGATGGCCAGGATCAGGGCGCTTTCGATGAAGCCGAAGCTTTCGGGCGACACGAAGCCCTGGCGGGCGGCGAAGAAACAGCCGGCGAACCCGCCCAGCATGCCGCCCACGGCATAGGCCGACACCTTGGATGCCGTCGGATTGATGCCCAGCGACCGGCAGGCGATCTCATCCTCGCGCAGTGCTTCCCAGGCCCGGCCGACCGGCAGGGCGCGCAGACGGTTGATCACCCAGGCGGCGACCAGCACCAGCACCAGCGCGATGAAATAGAGGAAGATCAGCCGGTGTTCGCCGGAGAACGTGATGCCCGTGACCTCATGGAACGAGGTCAGGCCTTCCGGCGGTTTGCGGTCAAAGGACAGGCCGAACAGGGTGGGGCGGGGAATGCCGGAAATGCCGGCCGGCCCACCGGTGAAACCCTGCCAGTTCAGAATGACGATGCGGGTGATCTCGCCAAAGCCCAGGGTGACGATGGCCAGGTAATCGCCGCGCAGGCGCAGGATGGGCAGTGACAGCAGCACGCCGAACAGGGCCGCGATCAAACCCGACAGTGGCAGGCAGACCCAGAAATTCAGGCCCAGGCTGGTGGACAGGATGGCGAAGCTGTAGGCGCCGATGGCGTAGAACGCCACGAAACCCAGATCCAGCAGACCGGCCAAGCCCACCGTGACGTTCAACCCCATGCCCAGCAGCACATAGATCAGCACCGTGGTGCCGACATCCATGATGTAGCGGTCGGAAAAGGGCATGAAGGGCAGGGTGACGGCGAACAGCACGATGCCGATGGTGAAGCCCTTGGTCAGCCTGGCCGTCAGGGCATCGTCACGCTTCGGCTTGGTGCCGGCAGCCAGTTTAGGCTTCCTGGCGCGGCGGGTGGCCAGCGCCTCACGCGCCAGCGTCAGCAGAAAACTGCCGACCAGTACGATCAGGCCGGACCAGAAGACCCATTCCCAACGTGTATGGACGACCAGACCCTGGTCGGTGGAGATGGTGTGCAGGCCGATGAACGGCACGGCCAGCACCATGGCAACCAGGGCGGCGATGACGCTGCCCTTGATGTGGTTTTGGATGGGCGTCGCCATGGCTCACACCTTCTCGATATCGGGGCGGCCCAGCAGGCCCGTGGGCCGGAAGACCAGCACCAGGATCAGCACGGAGAAGGACGCGACATCCTTGTAGGCGCCCGACACGTAACCGGTGAAGAACGCCTCGATCAGGCCGATCAGCAGACCGCCCAGCATGGCGCCCGGCAGGCTGCCGATACCGCCCAGCACGGCGGCGGTGAAGGCCTTCATCCCGGCCAGGAAGCCGATATAGAAGTCGATGACACCGTAATACATGGTGACCAGCACGCCGGCCACGGCGGCCAATGCCGCGCCCATGACGAAGGTCAGGCTGATGGTGCGGTCGACATTGATGCCCAGCAGGCCGGCCATGGTCCGGTCCTGCTCGCACGCCCGCTGTGCCCGGCCCAGGGCCGTGCGGTTGATCAGCTGGGTGAATCCCACCATCAGCGCCAGGGTCAGCAGAATGATGAAAAGCTGGATGTAGGAGACATTGACGGCGAACCCGTCACCCTGCCACAGCGTCACGCCGCCATTCATGACCGGCGCCAGCGGCTTGGGCCGGGCACCCTGTGTCTGCATGACGTAGTTCTGCAACAGGATCGACATGCCGATGGCGCTGATCAGCGGCGCCAGCTTGGGCGCCCCGCGCAAGGGGCGGTAGGCGACCCGTTCCACCGTCCATCCATAGGCGGCGGTAAACGCAATCGCCATCACCAGCACCAGCAGCAGTGCCAGCGGCACCGATGTGACACCGGCCGCCGCCAATATGGAGAAGGTGGTGACCGCCACGAAGGCGCCAATCATGTAAATCTCGCCATGGGCGAAATTGATCATGCGGATGATGCCGTACACCATCGTATATCCGATGGCGATCAACCCATAAATGGCCCCCAACGCAAGGCCATTGATGAGGTATTGGAGAAACGTCCCCAGCGCTGACGCGTCCATGTGCCCCCAGTCCGAATTGGCCGGCCGCCCCCATTTTTGTTGCGGGAGCTTTTACCGGCGAAGGTGCGCCACCGTAACGGATGGGGGCGGGGGGCAGCAAGCCCGCAAAACCCTGCACGGAGGCCGGCGACTGCCGGCCCGCGACCACGTGGTCGCGTGAGCCAAGCCCGCGGATGCGGGCGCCCGGCGCCTGAGGGAACATGAAGCGGCATTGGATCGGCTACGATCAAATGCCGCTCTCATTATCCTTTTGCCGCCAAGGCTTCCTCATGCACGCGCAGGTGCAGCAAGGCCAGGTCCAGCAGCGGGGTCGACAGGCCGTGCGCCCGGGCCCGCGCCGCCATGTCGCCCAGGATATGTTCGGCCTCCGTCCGTCCGCCGCGTGCCACGTCGCGGGCCATGGAGGCGTTGACGCTGCTGGCATTGTCGGTCAGCTGCCCGCCATATTCCGCCAACAGGCTGGCGCGCGGAGCATAGCCTTCCGCCCCGGCCACGGCGGCGCATTCGGTGAACAGGGCGCGCATGAATTCCGTGCCCCCCGGCTGGCGGTTGATGCCCCCGATCGTGCCGCGCATCAGGCAGGTGCTGCCGGCCAGGCTGGCCAGGAAGAAGAACTTCTCCCACAAGTCCAGCATGATGTTGTCGGAGCGGTGCCAGTCCACCATTGTCGGGCGGAAGGCCTCGGCCAGCGCGTCCACCATCGCGTTCTGCCCGTCATGGCGGGCGCCGAACACCAGCTTGTGGATGGTCGACAGGTGGCGGACCACGCCCTGTTCGTCCAGGGTGATGGGGATATGGCACAGCCCGCCCATCACCCGTTCGGCCCCGAAGGCCGCGTCCAGACGTTCATAATGGCGCACGCCGTTCAGAAGCGGCATCAGGATGCTGTCGGGTCCCATGGCGGGCGCCACGCTGTCGATGGCATTGTCCAGGTCCCAGGCCTTGCAGGCCATGATCACCAGATCATAGGGCTTGCGCGGCTTGGTCACGGTCTGGGCGGGGATGCGGATATTGCCATGCGGGCTTTCCACCCGCAGCCAGTTCTCCATCAGCTGCGCCTGGCGGCGGGGGCGCACCAGGAAGGTGACGTTGGCCCCCCCTTCCATCAACCGGCCGCCGAAATAACCGCCGACGCCGCCGGCCCCCAGGAACAAGATGCGCATCGTCCATACTCCCGTCGATTCGACTGTAAATCCCGTGAAATCAGCACCAAGGCCGGGGTTTGCCCGTTTTTTCGGCACGGGCGAATAATGCCGGACTTCCCTTGGCTGTGCAGAGACCTACACTTCTGAACTCTTTCAAGCTAAAGGGATTGTCATATCCAATCGCATAAAGGCAGACTATCTTTCGAGAAGTGCGGGGACCCGTGGCAATGGCCCGTCCCGGCGCACGGATGGGGTATCCGGGGCAGGGCGGCGGGGCCCGGCCAGGGATGTTTGGGCGCAAGGTGTGGATGAAAGCGACGTTACCGCCTGAACAGGCCGAGACGGACATCCTGCCGGACAGCGGGACCACGGAGACGGCTGCGGTGGCGCGCGTGCCGCTGCGCAAGCGCCTGTCGTTCAAGCAGGCGCGCAACACGGCGCTGGTCACCCTGATGCTGGGCATGGTCCTGTCCACGGCCCAGATCACCATCGACCTTCTGGACATGGAGCGGCAATCCGACCAGCTGGTCCGCCAGGTCCTGTCGATCATGCGCGAGGCGGCGGCGGAGAGCGCCTATTCCTTCGACCAGGCTTTGGCCGACCGCGTCGTCACCGGCCTGTTTGAATACAAGCCCATCTACCGCGCCGTCATCCTGGAGGATTTCGGCAACCAGCTGGCCGCGCGCGAGCGTCCGCAGGCCGAAGGGCAGCTGAAATGGCTGGCGGAGATGCTGCTGCCGGTGGAGAAGACCTTCTCCATCCCGCTGGTCATCGAACGCCACAACCAGAATGTCGGCGAACTGCGGGTCTCCATCGACCGGTTCCTGATCGCCCAGGAATTCTTCCGCCGCTCGGGCGTGGTGCTGTCCACGGGTATCATCTGGACGGTGGCGCTGGCCCTGATCCTGGTGGTGATGTTCTATTCCACCCTGACCAAGCCATTCCTGCGCATGTCGTCGGTGATCGCGGAGATCAATCCGCGGCACCCGGCCGACAAGCTGCTGTCCGTGCCCAAGCGGCATGAGGATGACGAGTTGGGCCTGCTGGCCCGGACCATCAACGAGGTGCTGGTCCAGTTCGACCATTCGCTGGTGGAACGCGTGCGCGCCGAACAAGCCTTGCGGGAACGTGAGACGCGCCTGTCCGGCATCATGGACAATGTCGCCGACGGCATCATCACGCTGGACGAGGATCTGCGGATCGAGACAATGAACCAGGCGGCCGAGGACCTGTTCGGCTATGCCGACGGGGAAGCGGTGGGCCAGCCGTTTGTCACCTTGATCGAGGAGCGGGACTGGACGCGCGTGGCCGTGGCCCTGATGGCCTGCCTGCGCCGGTCGGAGGAGGAGCAGCGCCCCGACAACCGCGCCGAAATCCAGGGTCGCCGCCGCAACAACGAAGTGTTCGCCATGGCCTTCGGCGTCAGCCAGATGCGCCTGGGCGATCGGCGCACCGCCATCTGCGTTGTGCAGGACATCACCCAGCGCAAGCGCGGCGAACAGGCGCTGCGCGAGAGCGAGGAGCGGCTGAAACTGGCCGTGCGCGCCACCCGGTCCGGCGTGTTCGACAATTCCTATACGAAGGGCACCTATTGGTGGTCGCCCGAATTCATCGAGATGCTGGGGTACGACGCGGTCGACGCGATGTATGCCAACAAGCTGTTCGACGGCCTGCTGCATCCCGACGACAAGGACATGGCCCAGAACCAGATCGAGCGCTATCTGAATGGCGAAGTGGGCGATTACCTGTCGCTCTACCGCCTGCGCCACCGCGATGGGTCCTGGGTGTGGATCGAGGCGCGTGGCCAGGCCATCCGCGACGATAGCGGCCGGCCCCTGCGCTTCACCGGCACCATGACCGACGTCTCGGACCGCAAGCGGTTCGAGGAACAGCTGATGTATGTCAGCACCCATGATCCGCTGACCGGTCTGCCCAACCGCACCCTGGTGCAGGACCGGCTGCAGCACGCGCTGGCCCATGCCGGGCGCAAGGGCACGGCGGTGGCCGTGCTGCTGCTGGATATCGACCGGTTCAAGCTGGTCAATGACAGCCTGGGCCATCAGGCGGGTGACAAGCTGCTGCGGGCATTGGCCCAGCGGCTCAGCTCCTGCGTGCGTGCCGCCGACACGGTGGGGCGCCTGGGTGCCGACGAATTCCTCATCGTGGCGGAGGATCTGCCCGATCCGCAGATGGCGGCCCGCGTGGCGGAGACCATCCTGGTCTCCCTGTCGCGCCCCTTCGGCATCGACGGGCAGCAGCTGTTCGTCACCACCTCCATCGGTATCGCCCTGTTCCCCGGCGACGGGGCGGATTTCCATGCGCTGATGCGCGATGCCGACACGGCCATGCACAATGCCAAGGCGTCGGGCGGCAATGGCTACCGCTTCTTCACGCCGGAGATGAATGAGGCGGCGGTGGCCCGCCTGTCGCTGGAACATTCGCTGCGCGAGGCGCTGGAGCTGGGGCAGTTCTTCCTGCATTACCAGCCCAAGATCGCCATGGGCAGCATGCAGGCCGTGGGTGTGGAGGCGCTGATCCGCTGGCAGCACCCGGAGATCGGCATGATCCCGCCGGGCAAGTTCATTCCGGTGGCGGAAGAAACCGGGCTGATCGTGCCGCTGGGCGAATGGGTGATGCGCGCCGCCCTGGCCCAGATCCAGGATTGGCGCAAGCGCGGCTTCGCCCCCATCCCCGTGGCGGTCAACGTGTCGGTCCGTCAGATCGCCACGCCGATGTTCGGTGAACGCGTCTTCTCGCTCTGCCAGGAATATGGCGTGCCGCCGGAATTGCTGGAGATCGAGATCACCGAGACAGCGATGATGTCCAACCTGGCCTATATCGCCGATACGCTGAACGAGATCCGCGATCGTGGCATCCGAATCGCCATCGACGATTTCGGCACCGGCTATTCCTCGCTCTCCTATCTGCGCCGCCTGCCCATCACCACCCTGAAGGTGGATCGTTCCTTCGTGAACGAGGCGCCGACCAATGCCGATACCGGCGCCATCGCCGCCACCATCATCGCCATGGGCCGCCAATTGGGCCTGAAGGTGGTGGCCGAGGGGATCGAGACGGAAGAGCAGCTGGAATTCCTGCGCCTGCACCATTGCGACGAATTGCAGGGCTTCTTCTTCTCCCGTCCGCTGCCCCCGGGCGACCTGGAGACCCGATTCCTGCAACCGGATGGTGTGCTTGAAGTCGCAGGTTGACGTAAACGTCACAAGGGGTTGAGGGGCATTTTCGTCATTCGCAAGTGCAAAATTTCCCGTATGGCGGGAGCGTTGCCTTAAAAACGGGCGTTTGACCGCCTTGCCTCAAATCCGTTCAAGCCATTGGAAACTGGACAAAAAATGTGTCTTTTTTGCCAATCCGGGCATCAAACGAACCCTTTGGAGACATGGGGCGCATAGAAGCCTTGACGTGCCCACATGGCGGCCTTTACGACAAGGTTACGCGAAATTCCCTCGGCTCCGAATATGGGGTCGGCCGCCGGCCCGAAGCCGGGGAATGATAAAAATGGGATGCGAGGAGGAAACGCATGGCACGCAAATCGACGCCGCAGGTGCGCATGGACTGCCGGGTACTTGCCGGGGTGAGTGCAGCGGCCATCCTGGCCCCGATGCTGGCGGTGGGCAGCGCCCAGGCCGTCAGCTTCAACCGCGGTGAATTGAGCGGCAGCTTCGACACGACCCTGACCATGGGCGCGCTGTTCCGCGTCCAGGGCCGTGATCCAGACCTGATCGGCGTCGCCAATGGCGGTCGCGCCCATTCCATCAATGGCGACAATGGCAACCTGAACTATGACAAGGGCCTGGTGTCGCTGGCCGGCCGTGCCACGCACGAGCTGAAGCTGAATTACGGCAATATCGGCGCCTTCGTCCGCGGCACCTATTTCTACGACATGGTGAATGCCAAGAAGTCGTCGACCAATGGTGCGCGCACCAACCGCTTCGCCTTCAATTCCGACACGGTGGAGCGTATCGGCCGCGACTTCGACCTGCTGGACGCGTTCATCTATGGCGACTTCGCCGTGGGCGACAGCTCCAACCTGTCGGTCCGCCTGGGCAAGCAGGTGCTGAGCTGGGGTGAAAGCACCTTCATCCAGAACGGCATCAACTCGATCAACCCGATCGACGTGTCGGCCCTGCGCGTGCCGGGTTCGGAGCTGAAGGAAGGCTTCCTGCCGGTTCCGATCGCCGATATCAGCTTCTCCTTCAACGAGAACGTCTCGCTGGAGGCCTTCTACCAGTTCAAGTGGGACAATACGGAGCCGGAGGCTTCGGGTTCCTTCTTCTCCACCAATGACGCGGCCTCGCCCGGCGGCCGGGAGCTGTTCATCGGCTTCGGCAACTACCTGTTCACCGACAACCCGAACCAGGGTGCGGTGGCCGGCGGCAACGTCTTCCCGGTGGACCGCTATCCCAATCCGCTGCTGAACGGCTTCCGCGGCGTGCAGTCGCTGACGCCGTTCGGCACCGTCGTGCCGCGCGCCAAGGATGACACGCCCAGCGACAGCGGCCAGTACGGCCTGGCGCTGCGCATCTTCTCCGAAGAGCTGAACAATACCGAGTTCGGCCTCTACTACACCAACCTGCATTCGCGCCTGCCGGTGCTGAGCAGCCAAGTCGGCTCGCTGGCCCAGTTCCAGGCCAGCTCCTCCACCTTCACGCAGGCGTCGAGCTACCGCGCTGAATATCCCGAGGATATCCAGCTGTTCGGCGCCAGCTTCAACACCACCATTCCCTTCGGCATCTCGCTCCAGGGTGAAGTCAGCTTCCGCAAGGACCAGCCGCTGCAGCTGGATGACGTGGAACTGCTGCAGGCCACGCTGGCCGCCCCGTCCATCCTGGGCTCCATCGCCCAGGGTCAGGCCGCCGGCGCCACCGCCGGCCGCGCGCAGGGCAGCGCCACCTTCAACAGCGCCGTCGCCGCCGCCATCGCCAGCAACCCGGCCCTGGCGCCGTTCGCGGGTCGCACCTTCGAACAGATCCAGGCCATCAACCCGACGGTGGCAGGTGCCATCAGCGCCGGTATCGCCGCCGCCCCCGGTTCGCCGGGCGGCACGCGCCTGGCGTTCGAGAATGCCGGCGCCACCGCCGGTGCCACGGCGGGCGCCAACCAGGCGGCCGTGGCCGCCGCCGGCCTGTTCAACACCAACCAGATCGTCCGCAAGATCGGCGTGATCCAGGGCACGACGGCCGCCGCCGTCACCGCCGATCTGGCCGCCCGTTACTTCGGCAAGCGCATCCAGGGCTGGGAGGAATTCGACGTCACCCAGGCCCAGATGACCGCCACCAAGGCGTTCGAGCGGGCCTTCGGCGCCGACCAGTGGGTCGTGGTGACCGAAGTGGGCGGCACCTGGATTTCCGACATGCCGGACAAGAGCGTGCTGCGCCTGGAAGGTCCGGGCACGGTCGTGGGCGGCAACCCGGCCTTCGTGGGCCGCGGCGGCATGGCCGACCTGGCCACCGACGGCTTCGCCGATGCCTTCTCCTGGGGCTATCGCGCGGCCATCCGCTTCGACTATCTGAACGCTTTCCCGGGCGTGAACCTCTATCCCTCCATCTCCTGGCAGCATGACGTGAACGGCACGACGCCGACGCCGCTGGGCAATTTCGTGGAGGATCGCAAGGCCATCAGCCTGGGCCTGCGCGCCATCGTGCGTGAGACCATCACGGTCGACCTGTCTTATTCCAACTATTTCGGGGCCGGGAAGTTCAACCTGATCAACGATCGCGACTTCGTGTCGGCCAGCGTCAAATACTCGTTCTGACGCCATTCCCGACTGAACAAGAAGCAAGCGATCGAGGAGGAAACGCATGTTCCGTATGAAATCCGCTCTCCTGGGTGGCGTCGTCGCCCTGGCCTTCAGCTTCCCCGCCCTGGCGCAGTCCGCCGCCGACCTGGGCAAGACCCTGACCCCGATGGGCGCCGTCAAGGCCGGCAATGCCGATGGTACCATCCCGGAATGGACGGGTGGCATCACCAAGCCGCCCGCCAACTGGCAGCCCGGCACGATCGAGGTGGACCCGTTCCCCGAGGACAAGGTCCAGTTCACCATCACCGCCGCCAACATGGCCCAATACGAGGCCAAGCTGCCGGAAGGCCTGAAGGCGCTGCTGAAGCGCTATCCCGACTACAAGATGAACGTCTACCCGACGCGCCGCAGCGCGTCGTACCCGGACCGCATCTACAAGGAAACCATCGCCAACGGCAGCCGTGCCAAGCTGGTCGATGGCGGCAATGGTGTGGAAGGGGCGAAGGAGGGCGTGCCCTTCCCGATCCCCAAGGAAGGCGTGGAAGCCGTCTGGAACCATCTGCTGCGCTATCGCGGCGAGGCCACGGAGCGCAATGTCGGCCAGGTGAACCCGCAGACCGACGGTTCCTACACCCTGATCATGCTGCATGAGCAGGTGAAGTACCTGTACCAGGCCCCCGGCGGGGCGCCGGCCAACACCTCGCTCTACTTCCTGCAGGAAGTGACCAGCCCGGCCCGCCTGGCGGGTGAAATCCTGCTGGTGCACGAGACGATCAACCAGGTGAAGGAGCCGCGTTCGGCCTGGACCTACAATCCCGGTCAGCGCCGCGTCCGCCGCGCCCCCAACGTCGCCTATGACAATCCGGGCACGGCGTCGGACGGCCTGCGCACCACCGACAATTTCGATGTCTATTCCGGTGCGCCCGACCGTTACGACTGGAAGCTGATTGGCAAGAAGGAAATGTACGTCCCGTACAATTCCTACAAGCTGCATTCCAAGGACACCAAGTACGCCGATATCATCAAGCCGGGCCATATCAACCAGGACCTGGCGCGCTATGAACTGCACCGCGTCTGGGTCGTGGAAGCGACCCTGAAGCAGGGCACCAGCCACATCTATGCCAAGCGCCGCTTCTATATCGACGAGGATAGCTGGCAGATTGTGGTCGCCGACCATCTGGACGCCCGTGGCGAGATGTGGCGCGTGGCCGAGAGCCATCCGGTGAACTACTATGCCATGCCGACCTTCTGGTCGACGCTGGACGCCCTCTACGACCTGCAGTCGGGTCGCTATACGGCCATCGGCCTGGACAACCAGGAAGCGCCGTACAAGTTCGAGGCCAAATACACCGACGCCGACTTCTCTCCCGACAGCTTGCGCCGCGCCGGCGTGCGCTGATCGGCGATGCGGCAACGGGCCGGCCGGTGGCGAACCGGCCGGCCCTTTTCCGTCTCTTGGGCTGTGTTAACCAAACCTCCCCGGTGATCCGATGTTCCCTTCCTCCTCCGCCCTCCGTCCCCTGGCTACAGGCCTCTGCCTGCTGGCGCTGGGGTCCCTGCCCGTGGCAGCGCAGGAGGCTGCGGCACCCGCCGTGACCCTGCGTCCGGCGGTGATCGCCCCCCTGGCCAGCCATTCCCTGATGCTGGGCGCCACCCGCGCCGGCGACCGGCTGGTGGCCGTGGGTGAGCGGGGGCATATCCTGCTGTCCGATGATAACGGCAAATCCTGGCGCCAGGTGCCGGTGCCGGCCAATGTCGCCCTGACCGGCGTGCATTTCGCCGACGCCAAGCGCGGATGGGCCGTGGGCCATGACGCGGTGATCCTGCATAGCGAGGATGGTGGCGAGAGCTGGAAGATCCAGCATGCCGACCCGGAACTGGAACAGCCGCTGATGGATGTGCTGTTCAACGCCGATGGCCAGCACGGCATCGCGGTCGGTGCCTATGGCCTGTATCTGGAGACCGCCGATGGCGGTGCCACCTGGACCGGCCGGCATATCAGCGAGGATGATTTCCATTTCAACGCGGTGCTGGCGCCCACGCCGGAAACGCGCCTGATCGTGGGCGAGGCGGGGACCATCCTGTACAGCGCCGATGCCGGCACCACCTGGGCCAAGCTGGAAAGCCCCTATGGCGGGTCGTTCTTCGACGCGCTGGCGCTGGGGCCGCAAAGCTTCCTGGCCTATGGGCTGCAGGGCAACATCCTGCGCACCGATGATGGCGGCAAGAGCTGGACCGCCATCGACAGTTCCACCAAGGCCGGCCTGATGGGCGGTGCGGTGCTGGCCAACGGGTCGGTGGTGCTGGTGGGGGCGCAAGGGTCCGTGCTGACCAGCGGCGATGGCGGCCGCACCTTCGCCTCCACCCGCCGTGCCGACCGCGTGGCGCTGGCCGATGCCATCCAGGCGGCCGACGGCAGCGTCATCCTGCTGGGCGAAAGCGGACCGATCGCCAACCAGCCCTGACGCGAGCTTCTGCCCGCGCAGCCCCGATCCCTTGATATCCAAGGCGAACCGACATGTCCCAGTCTCCGTCCCTTCCGTCCCGCCTCGAACATTGGACCTTCCGCAACCGGGTCCTGATCCTGGTGGTGTTCGCGATCCTGACCGCCCTCATGGGCTGGCAGGGGTCGAAGCTGCGCGTCGTTGCCGGGTTCGAGAAGACCCTGCCGCTTGAACATCCCTATATGCAGACCTTCACCAAGCATATGAAGGAATTCGGCGGGGCGAACCGCGTGCTGGTGGCATTGTCGGTGAAGGAAGGCGACATCTACACGCCGGAATTCATGACCCGGCTGAAGCAAGTGACGGATGAGGTGTTCTTCGTCCCCGGCGTCGACCGCGCCAGCGTCACCAGCATCTTCACGCCCAATGTGCGCTTCATCGACATCGTCGAGGACGGGTTCGCCGGCGGCAACGTCATCCCGGCGGAATTCCAGCCCAATGAGCAATGGCTGCCCATCGTCCGTGAGAATGTCCTGAAATCCGGCCAGGTGGGACGCCTGGTGGCGGAGGATTTCACGGCAGCATTGGTTAGCGTGCAGCTGGTGGAGAAGGACCCGCGCACGGGCCAGAAGCTGGACTACATGGCGGTGGCCCAGCAGCTGGAGGCCATCCGCACCAAGTTCGAGGATGACAAGATCCAGGTGCATGTCATCGGCTTCGCCAAGGCCATGGGTGACATCGCCGATGGGGCCAAGAGCGTGGTGTTGTTCTTCGCCATCGCCTTCGTCATCACCGCTGTGCTGGTCTATGGTTACGGCAAAAGCTGGCTGATGACCTTCACGATGCTGGGCATCTCGCTCTGCACCGTGGTCTGGCAATTCGGCCTGCTGGTGCTGCTGGGCTACGGCATCGATCCCTTGTCGATCCTGGTGCCATTCCTGGTCTTCGCCATCGCCATTTCGCACGGTGTGCAGAATGTCGGCACGATGACGCAGGAGATCGGCAAGGGGGCGGATGCCTTCACCGCGGCGCGCATCAGCTTCGAACGGTTGCTGATCCCCGGCGCCTCGGCCCTGGGTGCCGACGCCTTGGCCTTCGTCACCATCGCCATCATCCAGATCCAGATGATCCAGGAACTGGCGGTGTCGGCGTCCATCGGCATGCTGATCATCATCATCACCCATCTGTGGGTGCTGCCGGTGGCCCTGTCCTTCCTGCCGCTGGGCGACAAGTACCGGGCCCGCGTGTCGGGGCAGGTGGACCGGTTCGACCGGGTCTGGGGCTGGCTGGCCGTCTTCGCCCGGCCCAAGGGTGCCATCATCATGGTGCTGATCGGCCTGGGCGTGTTCGGCATTTCAGCCTGGGAACAGCGCCACATGACCGTGGGCGATACCGAAGCCGGCGTGCCCGAATTGTGGCCCGACAGCCGCTATAACCGCGATGCCCAGCTGATCGTCGACCGCTTCGCCATCGGCGTGGATATCATCCAGGTCATCGTGGAAACCAAGGCCGATGGCTGTATCGACTATAATGTCATCAAGCAGGTGGATGATTTCACCTGGGCCATTTCCAATGTCGATGGCGTGCAATCCACCATGTCCATGGCCACGGCCATGCGCACGGTCAATGCCGGCTGGAACGAGGGCAACCTGAACTGGCGCGTGCTGCCGCGCAATTCCCAGGTCCTGGTCCGCACCGTGACCCCGATCGAAACCTCCACCGGCCTGCTGAATTCCAACTGCTCGGTCATGCCGGTGATGATCTTCACCAAGGATCACAAGGCGGAGACGATCCAGCGCATCGTGGACGCGGTGGAAGGCTATAAGAAGGACAATCCGTCCGATACGGTCAGCTTCAACCTGGCCACGGGCAATGTCGGCGTGATGGCCGCCACCAACCAGGCGGTGACGACGGCGGAAAAGCCCATGCTGCTGCTGGTCTATGCCGCTGTCATCCTGTTCTGCCTGGTCACCTTCCGCTCCATCGTCGGCTCGCTGGCCACGGTGCTGCCGCTGATCGTGGTGTCGATCCTGTGCAACGCGCTGATGACCTGGCTGGGCATCGGGCTGAAGATCTCCACCCTGCCGGCAGCGGCCCTGGGCGTGGGCATCGGCGTGGATTACGGCCTCTACATCTTCAACCGGCTGCAATCCTACCTGAAGCACGGCCTGAACTTCGCGGAGGCCTATTACCGCACGCTCCAGGAAACCGGCAGCTCCGTGCTGTTCACCGGCCTGACGCTGGCGGTGGCCACGGCGACCTGGATCTTCTCCGACCTGAAGTTCCAGGCCGACATGGGCGTGCTGCTGACCTTCATCTTCCTGGCCAACATGATCGGCGCCATCGTCCTGCTGCCGGCCGTGGCGGCGCTGCTCTACAAGCTGTTCCCCAAGCTGTACGAGGCGGAAGTGCGCCGCGCGTCGCAGCGGACCTTCGCGGTGCATTGATCCATAACCCGATCCGGTGGCGGGGGCGCCACCGGATCGGATGTTCCAGGGGCGCCATTCCAACCTTGACGCCGGCCGGGTGATATTGCGACTTCTTGGCCGTCACCCGCCCCTTCGAATGACAAGCGCAGAAGTCCTGGCCCATGTCCGATACTCAAGCAGGGGCTCCGCCGGCTCCCCGCACGCCCCGCCTGCTGGTGACCATCCCGCATTATTACAGGCAGGGCAGCAACAGCCGCTACGGATCGGGCCGCGACAAGGCGGAGGCGCGCATTCACGGATTGCGGCGCTGCATCACCGCGCTGCACCAGTCGCTGGGAAGCCGCCACGCCATCATCCAGATCAGCACGGAGACGGCCCATCCCATCATCCCCCAGCAGGGGGTGGAGATCGATATCGTCATCTGCACCGCGGGTGAGGATCATCTGATCGGCGAATTGGCGCTGGGCGACGACCTGTTCACACATGAACCGACGGATATTCCAGACCCGATGTTTCTGGGCTTCGAATGTCATCGGGTGCTCAAGGAACGGTTCGGTGCCTATGACTGGTACGCCTTCATGGAAGATGACCTGGTCATTTCCGACCCCTGGTTCCTGGTCAAATGCGCCTGGTTCCAGAAATATTGCGGCCCGATGAAGGTGTTGCAGCCCAATCGCTTCGAAGTCGCCGGCGGGCCGCCGCAGAAGGTCTATATCGACGGCGACCTGAAGGAGGGCATGGTCAGGCAGATACTGCCCAACGGGCCGGAGGCCGAACTGAAGGGCCATTTCCTGGACCTGGAAATCCGCATGGTCCGCGCCCTCAATCCGCATTCGGGCATGTTCATGCTATCGTCCGTGCAGATGCAGCATTGGCTGCAGCAGCCCCGTTTCCTGAACCGCGATTCCAGTTTCCTGGGGCCTTTGGAAAGTGCCGCCACCTGCGGCATCCTGCGCACCTTTCAGGTCTTCAAGCCGCATGTCGGCAATGCCGCCTTCCTTGAGGTCCAGCATTATGGCCACGCCTTCATGCGCCATATCGGCGGGAAATTCCCCTGGCGCGACGATCCGGTGATATGAGCGTGCAAGCGCGGGTTCCCCGCCTGCTGGTGACCATCCCGCATTTCTTCAAGGAAGGGTCGGACAGCCGCTACGGATCGGGCCGGGAGAAGGCCGCCCATCGGGTGAACGCCATCCGCCGCTGCATCACCGCGCTGCACCAGTCGCTGGGGTCGCGCCAGGCGGTGATCCAGGTGGGTGACCGCGTCACCCATCCCGTCCGGCCGGTGCAGCGGGTCGAACTGGACATCGTGGTCTGCACGGCCGGCGACAACCATCTGCTGGCCGGACTGGAGGGTCTGTTCAGCCAGGAGCGCACCGGCATCGCCGATCCCATGCTGCTGGGCTATGAGTGCCAGCGTGCGATGAAGGAACGCGCCGGCCGCTACGACTGGTACGCCTATATGGAAGACGATCTGATCGTCACCGACCCCTGGTTCCTGGCCAAGCTGGCCTGGTTCCAGCGCCATGCGGGCGCGGGGGCGCTGTTGCAGCCCAACCGGTTCGAAATCGCCGGCGGGCCGCTGCACAAGCTGTATCTGGACGGTGATTTCAGCGAAACCTTCGTCCGCCAGTTCCTGCCCCGGGAGCAGGAGACGGAGCTGAAAGCCAATTTCCTGGATGTCGATGTCCGGCTGGTCCGGGCCCGCAACCCGCATGCCGGTGCCTATTTCCTGACGGCGGGACAGTTGGAATACTGGATGGGCCGCACGTCCTTCCTGGATTATGAGACCAGCTTCTTCGGGCCCCTGGAAAGTGCCGCGACCTTCGGCGTCATGCGGACCTTCCAGACCTACAAGCCGCACATGGACAATGCCGCCTTCCTGGAAATCCAGCATCACGGCAATACCTTCATGTCCTATGTGGGGACCAAGTTCCCGATGCAGGACGAACTGTCGGCATGAAAAAGGCCGCGACGGTCACCCGTCGCGGCCTTTCCCTTATGCGCCCCCCGGTACCCGGGGGACATTCAATCAGAACCCGATCTTCATATGGGCGGTCAGGGCATGGTCGGTGCGATCGCCGCCGGCGAAATGGCCATTATAGCTGACCGCCACCGCGACATTCTCCGCCGTCTCATGCACCAGGCCGGCGCCCACGGCCAGACGGCCGCGCTTGCCCGCACCCGGATCGGTCCAGGCCAGTTCGCCATTGGCGAAGCGGCCGGTGATGGCGCGGCTGTCATTCTTGAATTCGTATTCATAGGCCACGCGGACCTGCGGCACGAAGCTGGTGCCCACGCCGCTGATCTGGCCGCCGACGCTGCCCAGCAGGCTTTCGGCGTCGAAATCGTCCCAGGTCAGGGCCAGCGGGCCCGCACCCTCGTCCGCGAAACCCTCCACCCGGCTCTTGGCATAGCGCAGGCCGATGACCGGGCCCATGGCGAAGGAACCGGCGACCGGCGTGAAGCCGACCGTCGTGCCCAGCGCGTAGGTGTTGCCCTTGTAATCGCCATGGGCATTGGCGAACGGGGTGAAGCGCGTGGTGCGGTCCGACTTGTAGTCGTCGAAGCTGTAGGACAGGGTCGTGTCCATCCAGAAATCATCCGCCGCCGCGGTGATATAGGCGGTCAGGTTATAGGCGGTGGCGTCCAGCTTGGCATAGGCGTCGTCGGTGTCGACATTCAGGTTGCCATAGCTGAAGGCCAGGCCGGCGACCACATGCTGGTCGACCTGATAGTCGAAGCCCAGGCCGGCATTGAACCCGTCATATTCATAGCCGAACTGGCCCCGCACCTCATCCCGGTCGCCATCGACATAGGAGCCGAAGACGAACATGCCGAAACGGTCATCCTGGCCCGCCTGCGCGCCGATGACATTCACCGAACCCTGGCCGGTGCGCGCACCGGCCATGCGGGCCGACACGCCCTCGTTCGCCAGGTCCAGCAGGCGCTGGGCGGCATCGGTGCTGATGGCCAGGGCCGCCGGCGCCTCATAGGTGGCGGACATGGTGCCATAGGCGTACTGGGCGATCATCTGGTGGGCGGCGGTGGTGGGGTGCAGCGCGTCGAAGAACACGGTGCCGGCGGCACCCGCCGCCGTGGCGCACACGCCCGTGGCCACCAGCGACCCGCCTGGCCCGATCGGGGCATAGCAGGGGGTGGTGACGTTGGTGAAACCATAGGTCGAGGGCGACGCGACCAGGCCCTGGAACAGGGTCTGCACATCCACCACCGTCACGGTGGCACCCTGGGCGCGCAGCGTGGCGGCCGAGGCCTTGATGGCCTGGGTGTGCAGGTCGGACACGGTGTTGGCGCTGGCCTTGTCGGCGGCCGACAGGCTGCTGGTCAGTGGGATGGAGCCCAGCGGCGGCAGGTTGAACAGCACGAACTGGCGGGCACCGGCGGCATACAGGCGGCCGGCCTGGGCGGTGATGGCCCCCGTGGTGGCGGCGATGGCGGTCTGCGCGGCGGCAGTGGGGTTGGCCTGCGGCGTGGTCAGCACGGCGATGTAATCATTGCCGCCGATCCAGATGCCCACGGCGCGGCTGGCCGGAATGCTGGTGCCGCCGGTCAGATAGGCGTCGACCTGGGCCGTCAGGTCGATGGCGGTGGTGCGGGTGGCACGGGCACCGCCATAGGCACGGCTGCTGGTGGTGATGCCGGTCAGGGTGCCCAGGTTCTCCAGCCACACCGGGCCGTTGGAGAAGCGGCCATTGACATAGGGCGTGCCGGGCCGGCTGGCCGGGTTCAGGTTCTTCAGATTGTCGGTATCGCTCAGGCTGTCGCCGAACACGACCAGCGAGGAGATGTCCAGGCCCTGGGCCTTGGCCGCCGGGGCGTCCATGGCGATGGCGGACAGGGACAGCACGGCGGCAAGGGCAGTGCCGCCCAGAAGCTTCTTGCTCATCAATATGTTCCTCCCATGGTCGGGCTTTTGTTTGATGCCCGATTCAGCACGGGAAAGACGGTAGCCAAAGCCGGCGGGTCACGGAAGGGGGTGACGTTACGGAAGGGGCAGGGCCATATGCATTATTCCGGCGATTGCGGCCTTGATGACACAACCATGTCAGTCGCTACGGCAATCGGGGTAATGCCAACGGCATGCGATTCCCTGCTGTTGGCAGGCCGGCGACTGCCGGCGCCTGGCGCTTGAGGGCGCAAGGATTAAAATAATAAAAAACAGGCGGCCGCGAAGGACCGCCCGTCAAGGAACAGACTGAGAAGTGCCTCACAAGTCTCGACGGTCTTAAAGAATGGAAGGGCCGTCGAAATAATTGCCCACGCCCTTCAGCGTGAACGGGTCGAAGCTGCCCAGTTCCACCAGCTCCTGGCTGGCGGAGCTGAAATAGGACACGGGCGCGATCGAACCCGGCGTGTAAGGGGCGAAGTCGCCCACCGCCGCGACGATGATGTCCTCGATCCCGTCGCCATCCAGATCCTGGGTGCCGACGAAGTCCCAGCCGAAATCCAGCTTGAACACGGTCTCGAAATAGTCGACGCCGGCCATATAGGTGGTGGCGGGATCGAACGGCGGGTTGTGCCAGACGATGAATTCCCGGCTCTCCGCGTTGAAGAACAGGATCTCGTCGATATAATCGTTACCGTTGAACTCCCCGACCGCCGCGACCGTGATGTTCGGGTCCTGGGTGATGGAGCTGACGAAGTACTTGTCGGAATAGTCGATCTTGACGAACAGGTCGCCGGTCGCCTTGTCCTTGAACAGCACGTCGGTACCGCCACGGCCATCCAGGTTCGCCAGGCTCACGAACTCGTTGTTGCGGTCCTGGTTGTCCCAGATCACGTAGACATTGCCCGTCTGCGTATCCAGGCCATAGATCTGCTTGGCCGGCTCGGCGAAGCGGCCATTGTCGGGGTGGGGCTCACCCACGGCGATGCCCTGGCTGGTGTTGACGCCCGGCACCAGCACTTCGCCGGCGGTATTCATGATGACGCCGCGCAACTCGACCGAGATGTTGGACAGGTCCAGCGTACCCCAGGGGGCGGTCAGCGCGGTCGGCTGCGCGATGGTGGAGATCGGCTCGATCTCCGCCGGCGCGCCCGACGGGCGCGGCGCCACCAGACCGTCATCGCCGTAGGGGATGGGGTACGGGTAGGGCAGGATGTGGAATTCGCCCTCGGGGTTCGGATCGACGATGACGTTGGGCGTGTCACTGTACAGTAGGTACGACGTGAAGATCACGTCGTTGCGGCCATCGCCGTTGGCGTCGGCGATGCCGGCCAGTTCCGTCACGCGCTCCACCCCGAACATGCGGGGCGTGGGCAGCGGCAGTTCCAGCTTGTGCTCGACCGGCTTTTCGCCGCCCGGCTGGCCGTCGAACCAGGAGAAGGTGCCGTCGTCACGGCCGACCACGACATCGGCCACACCGTCCGAAGACAGGTCGCCGGCCACGACGGCATTGACGCCATTGGTGTCGACCCCCGGCAGGGGGATGGACATGCCGGTCAGCGACCGCAGGGTCAGACCAGACTTGTCGAAGGTGAGAATCTGCGAACTCATCGCACGCATGCCTCTTATTGTGGCGGCAGGTTCCGCTTGGGCGCGAACCGTTCACCGCCTAATTGCCAGCCCCGGTGACAATTGGATAACCCCGTCCCGAAAGGGGGTCAATAAGTTGCTTAATTCGGAACCACGAAATACGGCATCACTGTACAGGGGATTGTGGTACCCCGTTGGAATTGCTCAATATCCATGATTAACGCCGGGACCTGCCCGACCCCCGTGCAGAGGCTGCTGCGTGAAATCGGGTGCGACTCGCGGAAAAGGACGCATTGCGTCAATTGTTTCAATCGTTTCCGGGGTGCAATGAAAAAGGCCCCGCCGGGGTGGGCGGGGCCTTTTTCTGTGTTGGTACCTCAGGCCGGCGACTGCCGGCCCGCGATCACGTGATCGCGTAAGCCAAGCCCGCGGATGCGGGCGCCCAGCGCCTGAGGGACTTATACATTAAACCGGAAATGGAAGATGTCGCCGTCCTGGACCAGGTATTCCTTGCCTTCCATGCGCATCTTGCCGGCTTCCTTGCACCCGGCTTCGCCGCCCAGCGTGGTGTAGCTGGTGTAATCGACGGTTTCGGCCTTGATGAAGCCGCGCTCGAAATCGGTATGGATGACGCCGGCGGCTTCAGGGGCCTTGGCCCCCTTGCGCACGGTCCAGGCGCGGGCTTCCTTCGGGCCGACGGTGAAGAAGGTCAGCAGGCCCAGCAGACCGTAGCCGGCGCGGATCACCCGGTTCAGGCCCGGCTCCTCCAGCCCCAGCGAGGACAAATATTCCAGCTTGTCCTCGTCGGGCAGCTGCGACAGCTCGGCCTCGATGGCGGCGGAGATGACGACGCTGGCGGCACCCTGGCGGGCGGCCATCTCGGCCACCTTGGCGGAGAGCGCATTGCCGGTGCCGGCCGACGCCTCTTCGACGTTGCAGACATAGAGCACGGGCTTGCCGGTCAGCAGGGCCATCTGCTTGAACATGTCACGTTCTTCGTTGCTGATCTCCACCGACCGGGCCGGCTTGCCGTCGCGCAGCGCCACCAGCACGCGTTCCATCAGTTCCGACAGGGCCTTGGCATCCTTGTCGCCAGCCTTGCCCTTCTTCTGCAACGGCGGCAAGCGCTTTTCCAAGCTGTCCATGTCGGCCAGCATCAGTTCCGTCTCCACCGTCTCCGCATCGCGGACCGGTTCGATGGAGCCTTCGACATGGGTGATGTCGCCATCCTCGAAGCAGCGCAGGACGTGGACGATGGCATCGACCTCGCGGATATTGGCCAGGAACTGGTTGCCCAGGCCCTCGCCCTTCGACGCACCGCGCACCAGACCGGCGATGTCGACGAATTCAAGCTGCGTGGCGATGATCTTCTGCGACTTGGCGATCTCGGCCAGCTTGTCCAGGCGCGGGTCGGGCACGCCGACGCGGCCGACATTCGGCTCGATCGTGCAGAACGGATAGTTCGCGGCCTCGGCCGCCGCCGTGCTGGTCAGCGCGTTGAACAGGGTGGACTTGCCGACATTGGGCAGGCCGACGATACCGCAATTGAATCCCATGGGACGATGCTTTGCCGAAAAGGTTCAAGGATTGGTCCCGGTTATGGGCGATCCGGGGCCGGAATGCAAATGACGGGGGTGCAGGGCGCCCCCGTCATTTGGCCGGCAAGAGCTATGGAACGGATGGTCACAAACCGCGTTTCCCGATGTGACCATGTCACAACATGGCTCCGCCCGCGCCACGCTGCCGCCAAGATTGCCCGGCCAAATCGCATCGGGAAGGGGTTCGTCCTTGCCTTGGCCCCCGGCGGTTTGGCACTAGAGAGCCACCGATCAAGGGTCGAAGCGGCTTGGGAAAGAGAATGATGAAGCGCAGCCTGGGTTTGATGTGCCTGATGCTGGTCGTGGCCGGGTGCCAGACGAAGCCGCCGCCGGCCCCGCCGCCGGTGGTGGAAGCCCCACCGCCGCCGGCCCCGCCCAAGCCGCGCGTCATCACCATGGAGGACAGCGATCTGGCCGGCTTCCAGGGTGCCTTGCGCGAACTGGGGACCAAGGGGATCGACGTTCCCGTGGGTTGGGCCAATCCCATCACCGGCAAGCGCGGGGCCGTGAAGGTCCTGCGCGACGGCTATGACGGCCAGAACCGTCCCTGCCGCGAGTTCCATTCCGTCGTCATCCTGGAGGAGATGTACCAGCATGCGACCGGCTTCCTCTGCCGTCAGCCCGACGGCGCCTGGGAGGTGGTGCAGGCCAAGGACTATCCCCTCTACCGCCACGGCTCCTGACGGGGTCGGGACTGCTCACCTGGGGATTGTTCATGCGTCGTCCGATCGTCATTGCCGCCACCTCTGCCCTGCTGCTGGGAACCGCCCTGGGTGCGGTCTGGTGGCTGGGGGGCAGCGACAAGCAGGGCGCGCGCAACGATCCGGCCGGCATCCTGATCCCGGTGAAGCCGGAGGGCCCGGTGCTGGTGGACAAGCCGCTGGTGTCGGGCCCCGGCACTGTGTTGCCCGTGGCCGACCCGGACCAGGGCGTGCTGTCGGAAAAGGGGCTGAAGGAGATCGACGCCTTCTTCACCGCCTCCAACAGCCGCGCCCTGCTGGTCTGGCACGCTGGTGCCCTGCAGCTGGAACGCTATGCCCCCGATGTCCAGGCCGGCGACCTGCTGGATGGCACCGGGCTGATGCCGGCCATCATGGCCCTGCTGACCGGTCAGGCGCTGCGCGACGGGGCGCTGCCGGGGCTGGAGACCGGCATCGGCAAGTGGTTGCCGGAATGGGCGGGCGACGATCGCGGCCGCATCACTGTGCGCCAGCTGCTGGCCGGCACCTCGGGCATCACCATTCCCACCACGCCCCCGGCTGGAGATGCCATCGCCTGGACCCTGTCGGCCAAGCTGGATTTCGAACCGGGCAGCCGCTTCGCCCCCAATGATTTCGAGGCGCAGGTGCTGGGTCTGGTCCTGTCGCGCGCCGCGGGTGTGCCGGCGGCCGATCTGCTGTCGGAAAAACTGTGGCGGCGCTTGGGGGCCCGGCCGGGCCAAGTGTCGGCCGGCGGCAATGACGGGGCGGCCTATCTCCATTGCTGCGTGAGGGCGACCGCGCGCGACTGGCTGCGGCCGGGCCTGCTGCTGCTGGAAGGCGGCGTGGTGGGGGCGACGCAGCTGGTGCCCACCCCCTGGCTGGACCAGATGGAACGGCCCAACGGTCTGACCCGCCATGATGGCTGGCGGGTGCGCCTGGGCTGGCCGTTCGAGGCGAAGAACGGCAATGGTGCGAAGAAGCCGTTCGCCGATGGCGACACGATCTTCCTGTCCGGTGCCGATGGTGCACGGCTTTATGTGTCGAAGGGGCGTGATCTGGTGGTGCTGCGCCTGGGGCCGGCGGTGGCGGATTGGGACGAATCGGCCCTGCCCAATCTGGTGTCGCGGTCGCTGACCACCCCGCCGGCGGAATTCCGGTCGAAGAACGGCATGAAAGTTGGCCGGGCGCGCGATCTGAACGGGCAGGTTGAAATGCCACCCATCACCAAGCCGCCGCCCGTGCCGAAGGTCACGGTGGAACCGCTTGGCCCGCCGCCGGGCAGCAAGTAAGGTTTCGCCCCGCCGGCCAGACAAGGGCCCGGCGGGGACGTACAGGCCTTTTCTTCAGCCGTTACTTGGATTTAAAGGCGCGCAACTGCTTGTTGAAGTCGGCCGCCAGCTTCTCCATGCGGGTGGAGGCGTCGTTGTATTTCTTGGTCCAGTCACCACCCGCGCGGCCCTTGCCTTCGAATTCCAGGCAGGCCAGATATTCCTGGGTCTCGGCGACATAGGCCTTCACCGCCTGCTGGGCGGCGACCATGTCGGCTTCCGCCGCCGTCGCCCCGTCGGGCAGGACCGGCGCATCCTTCAACGTGCATTCCGCATGGGCGGCACCGACAAACCCGAACGCCGCCACGGCAAGCGCGGCCGCAACCATTTTCTTCATCGTAAAAGCCCCTTGTTCATCGCCACTTATCGTTTACGCACTTCGACTTCATTTGGCTTTTTGTCGGTGGGTGATGACGTCCCGCCGGCGCCCCTCCCTACAGGGCTTACGCGACCGATTTTATCGGTAAATTCTTAATAGATGTTTGCGGCCGGGCCGCATCCTCCGAATCCGCCGCCCTTGCGGTAGATACGCCTACATTTTCGTTACAAGCTCGGTTATACCTATGCGAAAGTCTGGGGGGTCGGCAAGGGACATTCCCGTCGATCCGATGATGGAGTGGGTTTTAATAAAAATGTCCCAATTAACTACTCATTCCATCGCGTGTAGTGGTTAACGCGCCCTGTTCGCGGGGTTCGGTAATGTGTCGTTAAAAATGTACGGCACGGTCGTTCGTTAAAGCGGTTTTTCGCTTGTGCGGAATTTGCGGTTGGTCAAAGTCACGCGTGCGGTAAAGGACAGGAGAGGTTCAGCGAGATGAGCACTATCAATCGGACCATGCGCCCGACCGGCAAGGCTGCGCCGGCTGCTGCCGGTTCCGCCGGCGGTCTGGGCGCCCTTTTCGGCAACTGGTCCATCAGTCGCAAGATCACCTTTTCGATCGCCGTGCCGGTCATCATCGGCCTGGGTGCCGTGATCGGCCTCAGCGCCTCGTCGATGAGCGACGCGATGCTGGACCTTTCCCAGCGGTCCGAAAGCCAGGTCACGGAGATGATGGCGGCCCAGATGGCCGCCGCCGTGCGCTTCAAGAATTCCGACGCCGTGGCCGACAGCTACAACGACCTCGCCACCGCCAAGGGCACCAGCCTGGCCGCCGTGAAGGTGGTGGATGCCGATGGCGAGGTGCTGAACGAATATCCCACCAAGGAAAAGCCGCTGCCGGCCGGCATGGCGGGCTTCGACTTCGCCAAGGCCAAGATCGACAAGACCGTGGCCGACGTGAAGGTGCAGGATCTGGGTGACTTCCTGATCGCCCAGGCCCCGGTGCGCGCCGGTGCCAACCGTGACCAGGTGGGCACGCTGACCGTGGCCTGGAGCCGCGCCAACGTGCAATCGTCGATCTCCACCGCCGTGTGGGGCAACCTGCTGATCGCCGCCATCGTGCTGGCCGTGCTGATCGGTCTGCTGGTCTTCCTGCTGCACAAGATCGTCGGCGCGCCGCTGAAGGACATGCAGTCCGCCATGTCCAAGCTGGCCGGCGGTGATCTGTCCGTGGCCGTCACCGGCCTGGGCCGCGGGGACGAGATCGGCGCCATGGCGCAGTCGGTGCAGGTCTTCAAGGACAATGCCCTTGAGGTTGAAAACCTGCGCCGCCGCCAGGAAGAGGCCGAGCGTCAGGCTGCCGTGGAGAAGAAGGCCTCCATGCAGAAGCTGGCGTCCGACTTCGAGAATTCGGTGAAGGGCGTGGTGGCCGAGTTGTCGGGCGCCTCCAGCCAGGTGCAGTCGACCGCCGAGGGGCTGTCCGCATCGGCCGAGGAAAGCCGTGCGCAGACCAGCGCCGTCGCCGCCGCCACCCAGCAGGCCAGTGCGAACGTGCAGTCGGTGGCCAGCGCCACCGAGGAACTGGCCGGCTCGCTGGCCGAGATTTCCAACCAGGTCAACACCTCGGCCCGCATCGCCCGCGATGCCGCCAAGACCGCCGAGAAGACCAACGGCACCGTGCAGTCGCTGGCCCAGCGCGCCCAGTCGATCGGCGACGTGGTGAAGCTGATCAGCGACATCGCCAGCCAGACCAACCTGCTGGCCCTGAACGCCACGATCGAAGCGGCCCGCGCCGGTGAAGCCGGCAAGGGCTTCGCCGTCGTGGCCTCGGAAGTGAAGTCGCTGGCCAATCAGACGGCCAAGGCCACGGAAGAGATCGCCAGCCAGATCACCACGATGCAGGACGCCACCAAGGAGGCCGTCGACGCCATCGTCACCATCAGCCGTACCATCGCGGAGATCAACGACATCTCCGAAATGGTCGCCGGTGCTGTCGAGGAGCAGGACGCCGCCACCAAGGAGATCGCCCGCAACGTGCAGCAGGCCTCCATGGGCACGATGGAGGTTACCCGCAACATCGAGAGCCTGGAGCAGGTCGCACACCAGACCGGTTCCTCTGCCACCGACATGCTGGGTGCCGCCCGCAACATGGCCCGCCAGTCCGGCGAACTGGGCGACACCGTGGACCGCTTCCTGGCCCAGGTGCGCAGCGCCTAAGGTCAAGGGTGCGCAGCGCCTGAGTTCAGAAAGCGTTCAAGCTACTGTCCTACCGCAGGCCCCCGTCCATCCGGACGGGGGCTTTGCGTTTTGGAGGCAGGAACATTCTTCTCTATTTGACTTCTCCACTTTCGAGAGACCTCTGCGAAAGTCTGGGCCGTGAGGGTTCCGATAAATCCACCGTCACCCCGGCGAAGGCCGGGGCCCAGGTCGTAGAGCGAAGCGCTTGTCACTTGGGCCCCGGCCTTCGCCGGGGTGACGGTGGAGAGTGTGGCAGTGATGGTGCCCAAGAGTTTCGAGAGGCTCCGCGAAAATAGGATAGCGCCAAGTCAATGCCGATATATTCACCGAGATCGCTTCGCTGCACCTGGAGAAGGCCCGCCCGACTTGCTAGGATTGGTTAACGAATGGTGGGGCCGACAGGGGTGCCTGGGCAGATGCGGTTGGCTTTGATCTGGTTACTCTTGCTGGCCGCACCGCTCCCGGCGCTGGCTCTGCCTTGGGACGAGGATGGGGCGGTGATATCCGCCACCTCCCGCCGGGCGGAGGACAATCCCCGCATCGGCACCGTGATGCACGACCTGACCACGGAAATGCTGGCCGATCCGGTGATGCTGGCGGCGTTGCGCCAGGCCAGCCGCGACAATGACACCGTGTCGATCGACACGATCATCCAGCGCGACATCGCCTGGCGCCTGCAGGCCAAGAGGGGGCGGGGGACGCTGCTGGATGTGGGGATGGGCGGGACCCTGTCGCAGCGTCTGGCGCTGATGCGCTTCCCGCGCCAGGCGGTGCTGACCGACCTGATCCTGACCGATGATCGTGGCCTGCTGGCCGGGGCCACCCGTATCCCCAGCGATTACGACCAGTCGGACGAGGCCAAATACATGATCCCTGCCACCACTGCCCCCGGCATGGTGCATGTGGAGAACGCCGCCTACGACGAATCAGCCGACGATTATGTCGTGCTGGCCAGCGTGCTGCTGGTCGATCCCGTCGATGGGAAGCAACTGGGCGTACTCTGCGCCAACTTCAATCTGGCGGCCCTGCAGCGGGATTAACGCAGGCGTAGGTCGGGGTGAGCGATAGCGAACCCCGACACCCATTGCACCGTCGCTTGTCGGGGTTCGCTATCGCTCACCCCGACCTACGGCATCAAGCCTTCTCGTTGCCGCCATTGCTGGCGGACCAGACTTCCGGCGCGTGCAGGAACTTTTCCACCTCGCCCAGCGTGTGGGCGTCGAAATAATTGCCCTCGCGCGCCGTGCGCAGCACGTCCCACCAGGTGGCCAGCGCGTGCAGCTTCACGCCCATATCGGCCATAGTGGCTTCCGATTGCGGGAAGATGCCGTAATGGAAGACCACCCAGATATGTTCGACAATGGCGCCGGCATCGCGCAGCGCATTGACGAAATTGATCTTCGAGCCGCCCTCGCTGGCCAGATCCTCGACCAGCAGCACGCGCTGGCCTTCCAGCAGTTGCCCTTCGATCTGGGCGTTGCGGCCGAAGCCCTTGGGTTTCTTGCGGACATAGAGCATGGGCAGGTCCAGCGCGTCCGACACGAAGGCGGCATAGGGGATGCCCGCCGTCTCGCCACCGGCCACGGCATCGAACGCCTCGAACCCGGCCTCGCGGCACAGCTGGTCCTTCGCGGCCTGGATCAGGAAGCGCCGCGCGCGCGGGAAGCTGATCAGCTTGCGGCAGTCGATATAGACGGGGCTGGCGCGACCCGAGGTGAAGATGAACGGCTTTTCCGCATTGAACAGGACCGACTTGGTCTCGATCAGGATGCGGGCCGTCTGGGTGGCGGCGGTGGCGGCGTCGATCATGGCATGGTCCCTGCGCTTAAGGGTGGGAGGCGTAGGTCAGGTCGAGCCGGAGGCGAGTCCTGACATTCATATCAAACCAGTTTCCAGTCCAGGCGCTCACCGGACCGGAAGGGCATGATTGCGGCCTTGCCATCGACATCCAGGATGTCGGGCACGATCAGACCGCTTTTCTCCAGCGTGATGGTGTCTTCATTGGGCTCCAGCCCGTAATAGGCGGGGCCGTTCAGGCTGGCGAAGGCCTCCAGCCTGTCCAGCGCCCCCTCCTCATCGAACACCTGGGTATAGAGTTCGACGGCGGTGGTGGCGGTATAGATGCCGGCGCAGCCGCAGGCGGTTTCCTTAGCGCCGATCGGGTGCGGGGCGCTGTCGGTGCCGAAGAAGAACCAGGGCTCCCCCGACGTCGCCGCCTCGCGCAGCGCCAGCCGGTGCGTCTCGCGCTTGGCGATGGGCAGGCAATAGAGATGCGGGCGGATGCCGCCGGCGAAGATGTTCGACCGGTTGATCATCAGATGATGGGCGGTGATGGTGGCGGCCAGCTTGCCCGTCGGCCCGAACTTGCGCACCACCGCGACCCCCTCGGCCGTGGTGATATGTTCCAGCACGATCTTCAGGTCCGGGTGGCGTTCGCGCAGTGTCGGCAGGACGGTGTCGATGAACACCGCCTCGCGGTCGAAGATGTCGACCTTCTGGTCCGTGACCTCGCCATGCACCAGCAGCGGCAGCCCGACCTTGGCCATCCGGTCCAGGCAGGGTGCGACCTTGTCCAAGTCGGTGACGCCATGGGCGGAATTGGTGGTGGCATGGGCGGGATACATCTTCACGGCGGTGAAGATGCCCGCTTCCTTGCCCTTGGCCAGATCGTCCGGATCGGTGCCGTCGGTCAGGTACGCGGTCATCAGCGGCTGGAACCGGCTGCCTTCGGGCAGGGCGCCGACGATCTCCGCCCGGTAGGTTTCGGCCTGGGCCGCCGTGATCACCGGGGGCACCAGGTTGGGCATGACGATGGCCCGGCCCAGCTGTGCCGCCGAATGCCCCAGCACGGCGCGCAGCATGGCGCCGGTGCGCAGATGCAGGTGCCAGTCGTCCGGGCGGCGGATGGTCAGGCGTTGCGGATTCTGGGTCATGATCGGCGGGTCCCCTCGGGCCAGGTGAGCGATGTCTAGGGCCAAAGCCGCGCCGGCTCAAGCGCCGCTGCGGAAGCCCGGGCCTGCGCCCGTGTCGGGGGGCGATGGTGATTGACCCGGCTTGCGAGGGGGGCATAGGCTGTTCCATCGGCAGCCGCCGTTCCTTTCGGGCAGATATTGTTGACGCGTTTCCCCCGCCGCCTTAGGCGGCATCTTCTGGCCGCCCTGCTGGCGGTACCGCTGCTGCTGCCGGCCCATGATGCCGGGGCCAGGGTGGGGGACAACCCGGCTGTCACCGCTTCCAACAATGTCACCGTGGTTTGCGGTCCCTTGCCCTTCGTCTCCGACGGGGCCGATTGCGAGCGCGGGATCGGTGCCGAACTGGCGCGGGCGGCCTGCGACCGGGCCGGCTTGAAATGCAGTTTCCAGCAATTCCCCTGGCCGCGCGCCCAGAAGGAGGTGGAGATGCGCCAGGCCGACATCCTGGTCGGCCCGTTCCGCACGCCGGAACGTGAAGCCTGGATGGAATTCAGCCGCGAACATTTCTATGTCGACCAGATGTGGCTGTTCCGCCCCGTGCCCACCGATGGCGGTGCCATGCCGGGAGAGGCGGGGATCGCCCATGTCGGGGTGCCGCTGGGCTGGGCCGTGGGCGGCGGGTTGGAGAAGCGGCCGGGCATCAGCCTGGAACAGGTGCGCACGGCCGATATCGCCCTGACCCTGATCCTGTCCGGCCGGCTGGACGCGGCGGCGGTGCATGCCCGCGCGGTGGCCCGGTTCCAGGATGACCATCCCGGCGTCCGGTTCCTGCCCGTGGGCAAGCCCTTGTCGGTGCAGCGATCCTATATGGGCTTTTCCAAGCCGTTCGCGGCCAGCCTGGAACGCCGCATGTTCGAAATGGCGTACGAGTCGCTGCTGGCGGACAAAATCTACGCCGACATCCTGGCCCGCAATAAACCTTTCCCGGACATGCGGACGGAAGTTGCCGCGCGCGGCCATCAGTTCCCCGCCGGCCGATAGCGCAAGCCCGTTCGTCGCGGCGCTGCCCGGCGCAAACACCGCCTCCGTTTGCGCTGTAACCAGGCCTAGAATGCCCGCCGTTGATCCACGAAAAGGGATTTCAGCGATCATGTCCGGCAAGGAACATCACTATCCCGTCACCATCACCTGGACCGGCAACCAGGGCGCCGGCACCAGCGCCTATCGCGCCTATAGCCGCGACCACCTGATCAATGCCGGGACCAAGCCCGCCATCCAAGGTTCGTCGGACCCGTCCTTCCGCGGCGATCCCGCGCGCTGGAACCCGGAGGAGCTGCTGGTCGCGTCGCTGTCCGCTTGTCATAAGCTCTGGTACCTGGGCCTGTGCGCCGGGGCCGGCATCGTGGTGACGGCATATGAGGACCGGGCCGAAGGCTGGATGGTGGAGGAGGCGGGCGGTGCCGGCCAGTTCACCCGCGTCCTGCTCCGCCCGCGCGTCACCCTGGCGGCCGACGCGGATGTGGAAAAGGCCGCCCACCTGCACCATACGGCGCACGAGATGTGCTTCATCGCCCGGTCGGTGAATTTCCCCGTCGAGGCGGAGCCGGAGTTTGTTTGAGTGGCGGAGCCGGAGTTTGTTTGAGTGGCGGAGCCCGAGTTTGTCAGCGGCTGAAGCCGAACCTCACCACCAGCCCCTTTGTGCCGCCCAGCTCCAGTTCATGGCCCAGCCTGTGGGCGATCTGGTGGCAGAGCGCCAGACCCAGCCCCAGGCCGCGCAGCGCGATACCCACCCGTTCCAGCCGCCCGCCGGGTTCCAGCACCAGGGCCCGGTTGGCGGGCTGGATGCCCGGCCCGTCATCGGCCACCAGCAGTGCCGGCCCACCGGCGCGGCGCACACCCACCAGCACGCGGCGGCCGGGCGTGGCATGGGTCAGGGCATTATCGATCAGGGCGCGCAGCACCCGGTCCAGCATCACCGGATCGGTTTCCACCGACAGGCTGGTGGGCACCAGCTTGATCCGCTTGCCGGCCTTCGCGGCCTTTTCCACCATTTCCCCCACGACGCGCGCCAGCAGCGGGCCCAGCGGCACATTCTCCGCCCGCACCCGCGCCGTGCCGGCACCCAGCGCCGCCAGGGTCAGCACCTGATCCATCTGCGCTGCCCCGACCTCCAGCGCCTCCTCCAGCCGCCCGGCCAGTTCCACCTGCTTGGGTTCCTGAAGCTTCATCTGCAACAGGTTCAGGAACAGCCGCATGGCCTGGAAAGGCTGGCGCAAATCATGCCCGACGGAAGAGAGCAGGCGGACGGGATCGATGGGGGCGGGGGCGTTCATGGGTGGACGGTTTTCCTGTCGAACGGTCGATGCAGGAAAGTGGCTGGCTTTAACGCCGGCGTCCATGGGCTTGGTTGAGGGGACCGATAGGTCACAGACCGGGATCGCTCCCGGCCCGTCAAAAAAGACCTCACACGAACGACGCCGGTTTCGCCGCCGCCGCCCGGTATTCCTCCTTCATGCGCGCCACCAGGTCGGCCACCGGGGGCGCGTCATGGATGGTGCCGATGCCCTGGCCGGCCGACCAGATATCCTTCCAGGCCTTCTTCTTCGACCAATCCTCGATCGACAGGTTGGGATCGGCGGCCCCGCCGGAAATGGCATTCACGTCAATGCCGTTGGCGGCGACGCTGGGGCCCAGATAGTTGCCGGGGATGCCGCTGAACATCGGCGTATAGACGATGTCGACGGCGGCATGGTCGATCAGCATCTGCTTGTATTCCGCCGGGGCATTGCCCTCCGCGGTCGCGATGAAGCGGGTGCCGACATAGGCGAAATCGGCCCCCATCACCTCCGCCGCGCGCACCTGCGCGCCGGACGAGATGGCACCGGCCAGCACGATCGGCCCGTCGAAGAATTCCCGCACCTCCGACAAAAGCGCGAAGGGAGAGGTGGTGCCGGCATGGCCGCCGGCACCGGCCGCTACCAGGATCAGCCCGTCCACCCCCGCCTCGATCGCCTTTTTGGCGTGGCGGATATTGGTGACGTCGTGGAAGACCAGACCGCCATAGGAATGGATGGCATCGACGATGCCGACGGGGGCACCGACCGAGGTGATGGCCAGCGGCACCTTGTGCTTGACCAGCAGTTCCACGTCACCCTGCAGGCGGGTGTTGGAGCGGTGGACGATCAGGTTGACGCCGAACGGTGCCACCGGCTTGCCCGGATGGGCGGCGGCATGGTCGACCAGTTCGGCGGTGATCCGGCCCAGCCATTCATCCAGCTGTTCGGCCTGGCGGGCATTCAGGCTGGGGAAGGTGCCGACGATCCCGGCCTTGCATTCGGCCAGCACCAGATCGGGATAGCTGACGATGAACATCGGCGAGGCGATGACGGGCAGCGACAGCTTTCCAGAAAACAGGCTGGGGATCGGCATCTTCGGTCATTCCTCCTGGCAGCGCCTTCGCGGCGGATTGTTTCGTCCGCATTTTTAGCACGCTCGTTCGCGCGCTTCCACAACCCCGGTGGTAGGCCCGGTGGCGTGCGCATGGCCGCCCCTGCTTCGGTTGGCGTTGCGCCGGGCGGGGCGGGCGTTGCATTCTCCGCCCAACTTTGATGCCAAGGGCCGGACCCATGCAGGACTTCCTCTCCATCCATCCCGAAGTGGCGGCGGCGCTGAAGGCCGGCAAGGCCGTCGTGGCGCTGGAATCGACCGTGATCAGCCATGGCCTGCCCTATCCCGCCAATGTGGAGACGGCCAACGCCCTGGAAGCCGCGATCCGGGCGGAGGGGGCGGTGCCCGCCACCATCGCCGTGCTGGATGGCCGCATCCGTGTGGGCCTGGACGCCGATGACATCGAACGGCTGGCCCAGCCCGGCGTGCGCAAGGTCAGCCGCCGCGACCTGCCGGTAGCATTGGCCCAGGGTGCCGATGGCGCCACGACGGTGGCCGCCACCATGATCGGTGCGGCGCTCGCCGGCATTTCGGTGTTCGCCACCGGCGGCATCGGCGGCGTGCATCGCGGGGTGGAGACGACCTTGGACATCTCCGCTGACCTGGAGGAACTGGCCGCCACCGACGTGGCCGTGGTCTGTGCCGGGGCCAAGGCCATCCTGGACCTGCCGCGCACGCTGGAATATCTGGAAACCAAGGGCGTGCCGGTCATCGGTTTCGGCACCGACCGCTTCCCCGCCTTCTACACCGCCAGCCTGCCCCTGCCGGTCGATGGCCGCTGCGATTCGGCCGACGAGGTCGCGCGCGTGCTCCGTGCCAAGTGGCAGCTGGGCCTGGGTGGTGGCGTGGTCATCGGCGTGCCGATCCCGGATGATGCGGCGCTGGACGCCGAAGCGGTTGAAGCCGCCATCGCCCAGGCGGTGGGCGAGGCCCAGGCCAAGGACGTGCGCGGCAAGGCGCTGACGCCCTTCCTGCTGAAGCGGATGGAGGAACTGACCGGTGGTGCCAGCCTGGCCGCCAACCGCGCCCTGCTGCTGAACAACGCCCAGGTGGGGGCACGCATCGCCGTGGCCTATGCGCGGCAGAAGGGCGAGTTCGTCCTGCCCAAGAAGGTGGTCACGGCCAAGCGTCCGCCGGGGTATTGAGGGTGGCGGGGTTACCCCGCCACCCGCCCCGCCGCCGCCGTCAGATCGCGCAGCCGCTCCGCATCCTCGTCCCGCCACTGACCCGGCTTCAGGCGCCAGCCCCAGTTGCCGTCGGGCAGGCCGGGGACGTTCATGCGGCCTTCCGTGCCCATGCCCAGCACATCCTGCACCGGTGTGACCACCAGTTCGGAATTCACCCCCAGGGCGAAGCGGATGAAATCCCAGTGCAGCTCGCGCCCGTCACTGTTCAGATACGACCGGATGCGCTGCCCCAGCTCCCCGTCCAGCCCGCCGCGCGAGGCGACCCAGCCCAGGATCGTGTCATTGTCATGCGTGCCCGTATAGAACACGGAATGCGCTGAATACCGGCCCGGATCGTAATGCCAGGGCTCGAAATGGTCGCCCCATTCGAAGGGCAGCACCCGCATGCCGGGGAAGCCGAAATGGTCGCGCAGCCGTTCCACCTCCGGCGTGATCACGCCCAGATCCTCGGCGATGATCGGCAGTTCCCCGAACTTGTCGCGCAGTGACTGGAACAGCTCATACCCCGGTGCCGGCACCCAGCGGCCATTGATCGCCGTTTCCTCATGCGCCGGTATTTCCCAATAGGCCTCGAACCCCCGGAAATGGTCGATGCGGACCATGTCGACACTTTCCAGCGTCTTGGCGATGCGCCGGTGCCACCAGGCGAAACCGTCGGCCCGATGCGCGTCCCAGCGATAGAGCGGGTTGCCCCAGCGCTGGCCCGTCGCACTGAAATAATCGGGTGGCACGCCGGCGACGATGGTCGGCCGGCCCGATCCGTCCAGTTCGAACAGGTCGCGGCGCGACCAGACATCGGCACTGTCACCGGCCACGAAGATCGGGATGTCGCCCATGATGCGGATGCCGCGCCCGTTCGCATCCTTCTTCAGCGCCATCCATTGCCGGAAGAACAGGAACTGCTGCACCTTCACCTTCTTGATTTCGAAGGACAAGGTGTGCCGCGCCTCCCCGATGCCGATCGGATCGCGGCTGGCATAAAGCGCATTCCAGTCCAGCCAGGCCGCCCCGCCATGCTTGGCTTTCAACACGGTGTAGAGCGCGTAATCATCCAGCCATTCGGCATCGTTGCGCGCCCTGAACAGCTCGAAATCGCCCCATTCATCATCGCTGGACGGGCGCTTCAGGAAATCGCCGGCGACGATGTCCAGGGCCGCCAGCTTCGCCGCCGCGACCCCGTCATAATCCACCCGCTCCGCCTCGTTCCCCGGCAACCGTTCCAGCAGGACTTCATCCGCGAACCCGTCCGCCACCAGATCGTCGAAGCTGATCAGCAGCGGGTTGCCGGCGAAGCTGGACAGGGCGGAATAGGGGCTGTTGCCCAGGCTGGTGGGGGCCAGCGGCAGGATCTGCCACACGCTCTGCCCCGCCGCCTGCACCTGTTCCAGGAAGGCACGGGTCGCCGGCCCCATGTCGCCGATGCCATGCCCGCCGGGCAGCGAGGTCGGGTGCAACAGAAGGCCGCTGGCGCGCTGGATATTCATGGTCGGGCGGGTCTTTCCATGGGGCCGCAAGGGGCCGTGCGGCGCTATGATTTCGCAAGCCATGTTGCATTGCAACAGTTGCGCGCGGACACAGGGCTGTTACTCTCTCCTTGTGTACATTCTCACGGGGTGCCAGATGCCGGAATCGCCGCTGCCAAGGGGGATTGGCAAGCAGGGTGGACAGGCGGTGAAGACCGCGCTGGACCGGTTGTTCGACCATGTGAACCGGGTGATCCTGGCGCGCCAGCACCCGATCACCGGCCTGCTGCCGGCCAGCACCGCCGTCACCGTCCATGGCAACTATACCCATGCCTGGGTGCGCGATAACGTCTATTCGATCATCGGCCCCTGGGCCCTGTCGCTGGCCTATCGCCGCCGGGGCGACAGCGTGGCCCGCGCCCGCCTGCTGGAACAGAGCGTGGTGAAGACCATGCGCGGCCTGTTGCAGGCCATGATGCGCCAGGCGAACAAGGTGGAGCGGTTCAAGCAGACCCAGGCCCCGCTGGACAGCCTGCACGCCATCTATTCCGCCAGCACCGGAGAGGCGGTGGCGGCCGACGATGGCTGGGGCCATTTGCAGATCGATGCCACATCCCTGTTCCTGCTGATGCTGGCGCAGATGACGCGGTCGGGCATGTCGGTCATCTACACGATGGATGAGGTCAATTTCGTCCAGAACCTGGTGCATTATATCGGCCCCGCCTATCGCATCGCTGATTTCGGCATCTGGGAACGCGGACGCAAGATCAATGACGGCGCCGTCGAACTGAACGCCAGCTCCATCGGCATGGCCAAGGCCGCGATGGAGGCGATGCAGGGCCTGGACCTGTTCGGGGAGGATGGCGGACGTGTCGCCGTCATCCAGGCCGTCCCGGACGAGATCGCGCGGGCCCGCGCCACCGTTGAGGCTTTGCTGCCCCGCGAATCCGGATCGAAGGAAGTGGACGCGGCCACGCTGGGCATCATCGGGTGGCCGGCCTTCGCGGTCGACGCCCCCGATCTGGTGGAGCGCACCCGCAACGAGATCCTGACCAAGCTGGCCGGCCCCTATGGCTGCAAGCGCTTCCTGACCGACGGGCACCAGACGGTGATGGAGGATCATACCCGCCTGCATTACGAGGCGGGCGAGCTGGAGCGGTTCCGCGGCATCGAGAGCGAATGGCCGCTGTTCTACACCTATTTCTACGTCACCGCGCTTTTGACCGGTGACGCCCGCGATGCCGCCGCCTGGCGGGAAAAGCTGGAATGGCTGCTGGTGGAACGCGGTGGCGACGCCCTGCTGCCGGAACTGTTCATCGTCCCGGAAGAGGCGGTGGAGGCCGAACGCGCCAACCCCGGCAGCCAGAAGCGCGTACCCAACGAGAATGTGCCGCTCTTGTGGGCGCAGAGCCTGTTCATCATGGGCCTGCTGCTGGATGAAGGGTTCCTGGCCGCCGGCGACGTGGACCCGCTGAACCGCCGCGCCAAGCTGAAGCCCAAGCCGCCGGTGCCCCTGCGGCTGGTGGTGTTGGCGGAGGATGACAAGGTCCGCGCCCAGCTGAAGGAACAGGGTGTTTCCTGCCAGACCCTGGCCCAGGCCGGCGGGTCGATCAATATCTGCCATGTCGATGTGCTGGTCGGTGCGCTTGCCGAACTGGGACGGTGCGAGGCCTTGGGCCTGTCGGGCCGGCCGCCGCGCCGGCTGGGTACCTTGATCACCGCCTGCGGCTTCCGCTTCGCGGGCCAGCCAGCCGTGATCGTGCCGACCTTCGTGGATGAACAGGACGGTTTCTATTTCACCTATGATCACCGGTTCCTGGTCGATCGCTTGCTGTCTGAAATCGCCTATATCAACCGCACCTGGACCTTCACAAAGCCGCCCTTGCTGGTCTTCCCCGTGTCCAAGGGCATGGCGGCGGGCGAAGGCTTCGCGGAACTGGCGAAGACGCTCGCCGATCTGGTGGGCGGGCGCGTGCCCGATCTGGTGGTGCGCGGCAGCGACCTGATCGATGCCTATGCCGGTGCCCGCATCGTCGGGTTCGACGAGATCGCGCCGTCGTGCCCCGTCACCGCCCGGCCCGTGCGCGCCTGGGCCGGCGACGATGCCTTCGACTTCAAGGCCACCGCCCCCAGCGGAGAGGAGCGGCGGTATGTGGAGGAGGGGGACACGCCCTGGCTGGCCAAGTCGCTGGCGGGCGAACGCCGGGCCGACTGGCACCTGCTGATGCTGACCCTGCTCTGGGACCGGCAGGGCATGGACTTCATCACCGATGGCGGCGTGCCGCTGTGGCAGCGGGCGGAGGACCTGTACCGTGCCGCCGGCCATGCCGGCCGCTGGGACATCGTGCGCCCGCTGGCCTGGCTGCTGAACCGCCATGACGAGCGGCTGCAGGACGCGGTGAAGGAGATCGTGGTCCGGCAGAAGCATGTGATCCTGGGCGCCAGCACCGTGGATCGGCCGCTGGCCAATGCCGACATCTCCAACCGCCTGGCCACCATCGGCGGCGACCCCGCCACCTTGATGCTGCGCGAGGAGATGCTGCTGTTCTCCGGCACGCTGATCAAGGCCAGCCCGGAACTGTTCCGCTACACCCTCTCCCTGCGCCCCGCCGACCTGCTGGGCCTGCTGGTCCGCAGCGTGGGGCGGCAGCGCGGCCTGTCGGATGCGGCGGCTTTGGAGGTGCTGAAGGCCGAAGGGCCGCACGCCATCCTGACCCGGCTGCGCCGCCTGATCTCCCGCTGTCCCGGCATGACCGGGGATTTCTGCCTGCCCGTGCTGTCGCGCGGCAGTGCCGTGGGCAATCTGGAATTCGCCATGGAGGGGGATTACTGGACCGCCCCCATGCTGATCGGCGGCGACTGGTGGGGCTGGCGCGATACCACGGGCACGCTGCTGCCCGTGCCCGAGGCCTTCTTCCGCCGGGTCTGGGAACTGCTGCGCCACGGCGACGGGTTGATCATCGCCGATCCCAGCCATCAGGAAATGCGCCTGGACAGCGCCACGCTGCGCGCCGATCGCACGCCGGGCGAGCGCGACTTCGCGCGCGAGGTGGAGGCGCGGCTGGACCGCATCATGAACCCCGAATACCGGCAGTTGACGGTGGAGGCGCTGTGGGCCGTGTCGGAGATGCTGCTGGTGGATAGCACCGTCCGCCTGCCCGGCCTGATCTCCACCGACCGCATCATCGCCACCGCCGTGGCCCGCCACTGGCAGCAGCTGCATGCCGGTCAGGGCGATCCCAACGGGGCGGCGGCCTGGAAGGGCTTTTACAATTTGTCGCCGGTGAAGGCGGCGGAGCATTTCGCGGTGAGTGCGCTGGTGCTGGCGGGGCTGCAAGGGGCGGTGCCGGACGCGGCGTAGGGGTATGCGTCCTCTCCCGCTTGCGGGACCTCTGCGAAACTCTTGGGCACCATCGTTGCCATTCTTACTACCGTCACTCCGGCGAAGGCCGGGGCCCAGATCGTAGAGCAAGGCGCTTATCACTTGGGCCCCGGCCTTCGCCGGGGTGACGGTAGAAGGGGCTTCTACGGCAGTGCAAATCCCTTAACTTAGCGCCCATGGGCCTTCGCCGGGGTGACGGGGAGTTTTGTTGGTGCCCGGAAATCTCGTCTCCGCGACAATGCCTTGATTGACCGGGCGCCTGGCCGTCGGGGAAAGCTCTGTACAGCCTTCCCCATCCCGGTGCCCTGATGACCGCCCTCGTCTACCCCGTCCACACCTTCAACCGCATCGACACCGCCCCCGTCACCCTGACCGGCACCGCCGCAAGGCTGGAACCGCTGGGCATGGGGCATCTGGATGCACTGTGCGCGGTGGGGCTGGAGGGCGATATCTTCCGCTGGTATCCCACGCCGGTGCGCAGCCGGGACGAGATGGCGGCCTGGATCGGTTTCGCGCTGGCCGAACAGCAGGCGGGCCGCATGTTGCCCTTCGTCACCATCGAACAGGCGACGGGCCTTGTGGCCGGCTCCACCCGATACCTCGCCATCGACCGCGCCAACCGGCATGTGGAGATCGGCTTCACCTGGCTGGGCAAGGGGTTCCAGCGTTCCGGTGTCAACCGCGACGCCAAGCTTCTGATGCTGTCCCACGCGTTCGACGCCTGGGGCTGCATCCGGGTGGAGTTCAAGACCGACAGCAACAATATCCAGTCGCGCACGGCGCTGGCCGGCATCGGCGCGGTGGAGGAAGGCACCTTCCGCAACCATGTCGTCCGCGCCGATGGCAGCCTGCGCCACAGCGTCTATTTCTCCATCACCGACAGCGAATGGCCGTCGGTGCGGGAGCGGCTGGCGGGGGCGTAACCCCCTACCGCACCACGATCGTCTGCGCCGACTGCACCAGCTCCGCCGCACTGATGTTCTTGGGCGGCTTCTGCAGCCCCGCCGCACAGCCCGGCCGCGCGTCCAGCTGCGCGATCCAGCGCGACAGGTGGGGCAGATCGTCGATGGGCACGCCCGACCAGTCATGGGTGCGGGCCCAGCACCAGTTGGCGATATCGGCGATGGAGAAATCGCCGGCCAGGAACTCATGCTCCTTCAAATGCCCGTCCAGCACGGTCAGCAGGCGCTTGGCCTCCTTCTGGTACCGATCGATGGCCGGCTGGATCTTTTCCGGGAAGTAGCGGTGGAAGACGTTGGCTTGGCCCATCATCGGCCCCACGCCGCCCATCTGGAACATCAGCCATTGCAGCACGCGGGACCGGCCCTTGGCGTCGGCCGGCATCAGGCGGCCGGTCTTTTCCGCCAGATAGATCATGATGGCGCCCGATTCGAACACGGTGAAGTCTTCGGCCCGGTCCACGATCACCGGGATGCGGCCATTGGGATTCATGGCCAGGAACCAGGGTTCCTTCTGCTCATTCTTCGACAGCGACACGAGATGGACGTTGTAGGGCAGCTCCAGCTCCTCCAGCGTGCAGGAGGCCTTGTGCCCGTTGGGCGTGGCGGCGGTGTAGAGGTCGATCATGGCATCTCTCCCGATGGTCTTTGTCCCATCATGCCCCTCCCGGCGCCGGCGTCAAACCCCGCCGGTGCCTCACCCCGCACATCGGACAGGTTTACATATCCGCAAAATTGCAGGACCCTTCCCTGAACCCCGTCGCAGGAGGCGCAGATGATCGGTCGCTGGCTGGCCTTGTCCCTGGCCCTGCTGCTGCCCCCGGCGGCGCATGCCCTGGCGCAGGAGACGATCCCCGATCTGTTGCCCGAGATCGTGGTGGAGGCACCCGGCGAGGCGCAGCTGCAGGGGTTCGTGGGCGAGGCGCTGTCGCATAGCCACAAGAAGCAGCTGGCCCGCTGGCACCGGCCGATCTGCGCCACGCTGCGCGGTTTTGTCGGCGGCCAGGAGCAGCGTTTCGCCCGGCGCCTGCAGGAGGCCGCCGCCATCGCGGGTCTGGAACAGGCGCCCGCCGGCTGCCGGCCCAATGTCATCGTCCTGCTGACCAACGATCCCGACCGGCTGGTCGATCTGATGCTGGTCAAGCATGCCCGGATATTCGCCCCCGCCCCCCTGTCGGCGGTGCGCAGGGACCTGGGTCGCGGCGGGGCGGCGCGTTTCTGGTACCTGACCATTTCCAACAATGCCCAGGGCAATACGCCGGACATCATGGACGTGTCCGGCACTTCGGTCGCCAGCCTGATGCGGGTGGCGCCGGGCAACGCCTCGCGCATCGGCATGGCCACGCGGGCCGATATGTTCCGCTCCCTGGTGGTGCTGGATGAAAAGGGCCTGCGCGGTCTGCCGCTGGAGGCCGTGGCCGACCATGTGGCCCTGCGCCTGCTGGGCCGCATCGATGAGACGGAGCGCACACCCGTGCCCAGCGTGCTGAACCTGTTCCAGCCGGGCGGGTTCCGCCCCATGGCGATGACCGACTGGGACCGGGCCCTGCTGCGTGAGCTTTATACGGCTCCGGTTGGCGCCGACGCCGATCGCCAGCGCCGGCAGATTGCCCGCCGCCTGGTCGAAACGGCCGGGGACGCAAAGCAATGAGCCTGTCTTTGCCGGGCGGCTTCCGGTTCGTCTCCCCCCTGCGCGATGGCGCCCGGCGCCTGCTGGACCTTGTCCTGCCGCCGCGTTGCTTGTCCTGCGGGGAAGAGGTGGGGGTGGCGGGTGCGCTGTGCGCCGGCTGCTGGCAGGGGATTTCCTTCATCGCCGCCCCGCATTGTGCCCGCTGCGGCCTGCCCTTCGATTACGACCCGACGGGGGAGGGGACGGGCAATCTGGTCTGCGGCGCCTGTCTGGCAAGGCCGCCGAACTTCGACCGCTGCCGCTCGGTTTTCGCCTATGACGATGCCAGCCGGTCGCTGCTGCTGGGGTTCAAGCATGGCGACCGCACCGATTGCGCGCCAGCCTTCGCGCAATGGCTGGCGCGGGCCGGGGCGGGTCTGCTGGCCGATGGCGACGTGATCATCGCCCCGGTGCCGCTGCATCGCTGGCGCCTGTTGAAGCGGCGGTACAACCAGTCGGCCCTGCTGGCGCTGGAACTGGGGCGGCTGACGGGCCGGCCCGTGCTGCCCGACCTGCTGATCCGCCGCCGCGCCACGCCCAGCCAGGGCGGGCTGACGGCCAAGGGCCGGGCCCGCAATGTGGAGGGCGCCTTCGTCCTGAACCCACGCTGGCGCGACAAGGCGAAGGATGCCCGCATCCTGCTGGTCGATGACGTCTTCACTACGGGTGCCACCGTGGGCGAATGCGCCCGCGCGCTTCGCCGGGGCGGGGTGCGGGCGGTGGATGTGCTGACCCTGGCCCGTGTGGTGCGGCCGGTGATTCTGGATGAGGTGGGCGAAGCTGGCTGATCCAACCCTGTCCCCAGGGCGCTGAGCGCCGGGCAAGGGTGCCCTGCAACGCTTCGATCTTTGCCACATGCCCCGGCATGTTCATATTATGGTCAGCGAACCGTCACTCATGCGAGGGAACCCAGCACCATGTCCGCGCCCAAGGTCGAGATCTATACCAGCCCCTGGTGCGGCTACTGCACCCGCGCCAAGAGCCTGCTGGACCGCAAGGGCGTGGATTATATCGAGATCGACGTGATGGCCGAACCGGCCCGCCGGTCGGAGATGACCGACCGCGCCGGTGGCCGCACCAGCGTGCCGCAGGTCTTCATCGACGGGCAGCATATCGGCGGCTGCGACGATACCCATGCCCTGGACCGCGCCGGCAAGCTGGACTCCATGCTGGGCATCGGGGCCTGACCCGCATGACCGACACGCTGCGCGCCGCCCTGGTCCAGGTCAATGCCGGGCCGGAGATTCTGCCCAATCTGGAACAGGCCGGCATCTTCGTCCGCCAGGCCGTGGCGCAGGGTGCGCAACTGGTCTGCCTGCCCGAGAATGTTTCCCTGATGGCGCAGGGGCGGGAGAAGATCCTGGCCAGGGTGAAGCCGGAGGATACCCATCCCGGCGTGCCCTTCTTCCGCGATCTGGCGCGGGAAACCGGCGCCTGGATCATGACCGGTACCTTGGGATGCCTGTTGCCCGACGGGCGCGTGGCCAACCGCGCCTTCGTGATCAGCCCGGAAGGCGAGATCACCGCCCGGTATGACAAGATCCACATGTTCGACGTGGATCTGGCCGGTGGCGAAAGCTATCGCGAAAGCGCCACCTACCGCCCCGGTGAACAGGCGGTGGTCGCCCCCACGCCCTGGGGCGGGCTGGGGATGAGCATCTGTTACGATGTGCGCTTCGCCTATCTCTACCGCGCCCTGGCCAAGGCCGGCGCCAGTCTGATCACCGTTCCCGCCGCCTTCACCGTGCCCACGGGTCGGGCGCATTGGCATGTGCTGCTGCGCGCCCGCGCCATCGAGACGGGGTGCTTCATCCTGGCCCCGGCCCAGACCGGAACCCATGATGGCGGCCGTGGCACCTATGGCCATTCCGTGATCATCAGCCCCTGGGGCGAGGTGCTGGCCGATGCCGGGGAGGAACCGGGCGTGGTGATCGCCGACCTGGACCTGTCCAAGGTGCAAGAGGCCCGCCGCATGGTGCCAAGCCTGGGTCATGACCGCAGCTTCGCGGGTCCGTGATCTTGGCTCAGCGCTGGAAAATCACCGTCGAGTTCAATGGCACGCCCTTCCTGGGCTGGCAGCGCCAGGACCATGGCCCTTCCGTCCAGGGTTGCCTGGAAGAGGCGGTGACGCGGTTTTCGCAGGAGAAGGTGACGGTGCATGCCGCCGGCCGCACCGACAGCGGCGTGCATGCCACCGGCATGGTGGCCAGCTTCGACCTGGAAAAGCCGGTCAGCGCCGACAAGGTGCGCGACGCGCTGAACTATCACCTGAAGCCCAACCCCATCGCCGTGCTGAAGGCCGAAGCGATGGAGGGTGATTTCCACGCCCGTTTCACCTGCATTGGCCGCTCCTATCTCTACCGCATCACCAACCGCCGATCTCCGTTGGCGCTGGATGCCGGCCGGTCCTGGCTGGTCTCCCACCCGCTGGATGCCGACGCCATGCACATGGCCGCCCAGCGCCTGATCGGCAAACATGATTTCAGCAGCTTCCGCGCCTCGCTCTGCCAGGCGGCCAGCCCGGTGAAGACCCTGGCCGAACTGTCGGTCAGTCGGGAGGGGGAGGAGGTGCGGATCATCGCCCGCGCCCGGTCCTTCCTGCACCATCAGGTGCGCAACATGGTCGGCACCCTGAAGATGGTGGGGGAGGGGCGCTGGACCGCCGACGATGTGTCGGCCGCCCTGGAGGCGCGCAACCGCGCCGCCGCCGGCCAGACGGCGCCGTCGGATGGGCTCTATTTCACCCGCGCCTATTATCCCGGTGACGAGTTCCCTGAGCCCATGACCGACGGCCCCAGTGCCCCATCCTCCACCAGCGGATAGGTGGCAGCGCCCGGCAGCTGGTAGTGCCACCATTCGAAGGCGTAATGCTGCCAGCCCGCTGCCGCCATGATGCCCAGCAGCAGCGACCGGTTGCGCTGGGCCTCCACCGGAATGGTCGTGTCGGCATGGAAGGCGATGGGCCGCATATCGTCGAAATCGGTGCCCATCTCCAGCATTGTGCCATCGGGTAATGCCAGGGTCAGGTCCACGGCCACGCCGCGTCCATGGCTGGACCCGATGCGCGGATCGGCGATGAAGGTCGGGTCGGGCAGGGCGTTCCACAGCGCCCATTGCGCCGCCGGTGGCCGATAGCCGTCGAAGATGCGCAGCCGCAACCCCTGTGCCGCCGCCAGCCGGATCGACCGTGCCAGTGCCGCGGCGGCCTCGGGATGCAGCAGGCAGAGCGGCCGCGCGAAGATCGGCCTTCCCGTCAGATTGTCGGCCGTGGCATAGCGAAGGTCGAGATCGACATCGAAATCCGGCGGGGCGATGGTCACGAACCGCATGGGGAACCCTTGTTGTTGCTGTCGAGACCTTATACCAACAGCATGAGACTTCGGCTCGTGCTGTTGGAGGCCGGCGACTGCCGGCCCGCGACCACGTGGTCGCACAAGCCAAGCCGCCGGATGGCGGCGCCCGGCGTTTGAGGGAACATGAAGCGAAGCGGAATACGCCAATGATCACGCTTGGCCTGGATACGGCGACCAGCGCCTGTGCCGTTGCCCTGTGGGACGCCGCATCGGGCCGGACCCTGGCCGTGCGCGCGGAAACCATGCAGCGCGGCCTGGCGGAAAAGCTGGTGCCAATGGTGCAGGACACGCTGGCGGAAGCCGGGGTCAGCTTCGCGCAACTGTCGCGCATCGGCGTCACCGTGGGGCCGGGCACCTTCACCGGCCTGCGTATCGGTCTGGCCGCCGCACGCGGCTTCGCGCTGGCTGCCGGTTGCCCCCTGGTGGGGGTGACGACGCTGGAGGCCGCCACTACCGGCCTGGACGAGCATGCCCGGAGCGGCCGCACCCTGCTGGCCGCCATCGAAAGCCGGCGGGACGACCTGTTCCTGCAGCCCTTTGCCGCCGGCCTGTCGCCGCTGGCGGAGCCAGCGGACGTGCTGCCCCCCGACCTGCCCGCCTATGCGGCGGCCCACCTGCCCGCCGGCCCCCTGCTGATCGTCGGCGACGCGGCCGCCCGCGCGGCGGCGGCCCTGGGTGCCTGGGCGGGGGATGTGCAGGTGGTGGAAACGACGGGTGCGGCGGAAGCCCTGGCCACCGCCCGCATCGCGGCGGCTCAGGATGCGGCCGGCATCGCGGCGCGCGTGGCCGATCCCTTCTATCTGCGTCCGCCCGACGTCACCCTGCCCAAGCAGGGGTGAGGGGCATGGCGGACATGGTGGACATGGTGGACATCCTTCCCGCCGGTCTGGCCCATGCGCGTGTGCTGGCGGCCCTGCACGCGGTGGCTTTTGCCGACCCGGCCTTGTCGGGCCCCGCCTGGGACGAAGGTGCCTTCGCGTCGCTGCTGGCCACGCCGGGGGTGGAAGGCTTCATCCTGACCCTGGAAGGGGAGCCCGTGGCCCTGTCGCTCTGGCGCCATGTGCTGGACGAGGCGGAGCTGCTGACCATCGGCGCCATCCCCGACGCGCGCGGCCGGGGGCTGGGCGGCACTCTGCTGCGCCATGGCCTGGCGCATCTGGCGGGGCTGGGCGTGACCCGGGTCTTCCTAGAAGTCGCGGTTACAAATACAGCCGCGATCCGAGTCTATGCTTCCGCAGGCTTCACGAATGCCGGAAGGCGGCGCGGTTATTATCGACATCGTGAACAATCGATTGACGCGGACGTCATGGTGACTGATCTGGCGTAGCCCGGATTGGTTAAGGCTTCTTGACCAAAAGCCGCTGAACCCCCTCCGGACTCGCGGGATTCTCCGGTTGCGGATCGGCAACGATGTAGCCGTGTTCACGTAGGGAAGCCGGAACATTGCGAGAGGGCTCGCCAAAATTCATTCGTACTTCAATGGTTTGCCCGGAATGCATCCGCTCGACGGCAAGTTTTGTGCGGACGAATGTCATGGGACAGACAAGAGTGGTTATGTCAAGGAACTGGTCTGGTATGTTTGTCACGATGATCGATTCCTTTGATATCGTACCAAATCGATATTGCATGGTGTTGAAATACGACTTATATCACGATCGAGTTTCTTGGTTGGAGCAATGATACATGAGCAACGCATCCTCCTCGCCCGAACTTTTGTCTCTCACGACCGAAATCGTCGCGGCCCATGTTTCCAACAATACAGTCGCAATCAACGATCTTGCGTCGTTGATTGAGCAGGTTTACCGCACGTTGGCCAACATCGGCACAGAGCCGGTGGTGCAGAGCGAGAAGCCGCAGCCGGCCGTCGCCATCAAGAAGTCGGTGACCCCCGAATATATTATCTGTCTGGAAGATGGGAAGAAGCTGAAAATGCTGAAGCGCCATCTGAAGACCGCCTACAACATGTCGCCGGAAGAATACCGCGACCGTTGGGGCCTGCCGCCGGATTATCCGATGGTCGCGCCGAACTATGCCAAGCAGCGTTCGCGTCTGGCCAAGCAGATCGGTCTGGGTACCCGCGCCCGCCGCGCCGGTGAGGACGAGTAAGTTTCTATCCCGCCATCGGGCGGGTTGGGTTGAGGGGGAAGGGGGCGGCCAACGGGTCGCCCCCTTTCTCGTTTGGAGCCCCTCAACCAATGTGATTTGTGCATGGCACCGCTTCATACCTACCCGCAGACCCCCTAGGTCTTTGAAAGTTGCGGGACATGGGCATGAAACTTTCGTGATCGACCCGCGCATTGTGACACAGTGGGTTGACCCGCCTGCAGCAGTTCGTGTTATGCCAATGGTCGAAGGCGGCGACCGTCACGCCCGATGAACCCGTGAAAGACGGGACAGGGGACGGGGATGGTTGCGGGCGTTCCCCCGTGCCGGCTACCCAGAATATGTGAGAGCATGGCTGACATCATTTCCACCGATGCCCTGATTTCCGGCGAACTTCGTGCCGGCAATCTGGAGGTTCGTCTGGCGGATACCGCCGCCGAGGTCGCTGCCGCCCAGCGCCTGCGCTACCGTGTCTTCTATGAGGAGATGGCGGCCAAGCCCACGCCGGAGATGGCGGCCCAGCGGCGCGACTTCGATATGTTCGACGGGTTGTGCGATCACCTGCTGGTCATCGACCACAGCCTGGGTGGCGGCGTCGATGCCGTGGTCGGCACCTATCGCCTGATCCGTCGCGCCACCGCGGCCCGCGCCGGCTCCTTCTACTCGTCCGACGAATACGACATCTCCCGGATCGAGGAATATCCGGGTGAGGTGCTGGAACTGGGCCGGTCCTGCGTCGACCTGGCCTATCGCAGCCGCGGCACGATGCAGCTGCTGTGGCGCGGCATCGCCGCCTATTCCGCGCATTACGACATCAAGCTGATGTTCGGCTGTGCCAGCCTGCCGGGCACCGACCCCAAGGCCCTGGCCCTGCCGCTTTCTTACCTCTACTACCATCATCTGGCGCCGCCGGCCCTGCGCCCCGTGGCGCTGCCGCACCGCTATGTCGAGATGGCGATGATGGACGAACATGACATCGACCCCCGCCGCGGCATCAACGAGGTGCCGGCCCTGATCAAGGGGTACCTGCGGGTGGGTGGTTTCGTGGGCGAGGGGGCGGTGGTCGACCATCAGTTCAACACCACCGACGTCTCCATCGTCGTGAAGACCGACATGATCACCGACAAGTACCTGCGCCATTACGAGCGCCGGGGTTCGTCGCTGATCTGATCCCAGGAACTGCGGAGCGACGGGCGGCTAGGCATGGATATCGGCTCGACGCTGCTGGGACTGTCGCGGTTGACGGTCTATGCGCTGTTCACCCTGGCTCTGATCCCGGTGCAGATTGTGCTGCTGCGCCTGTCGCCGCAGGCGGGGGCCACGCGCTTTCCCCGCTTCTATCACCGGGTCTGCTGCCGCATCCTGGGGCTGGAGGTGGTGGTCAGGGGTGTGCCGGCCGACGGAAGGTCGGTGCTGTTCATCGCCAACCATTCCTCCTATCTGGACATCCCCGTCCTGGGTTCCGTCCTGCCGGTCAGCTTCATCGCCAAGGCGGAGGTCAGTGGCTGGGCCGGGTTCGGCCTGCTGGCACGGCTGCAGCGCACGGTGTTCGTGGACCGCACGGCCCGGCACAAGGCCGATGAACAGCGCGACACGATCCAGGGAAGGCTGCAATCCGGTGACAATCTGGTGCTGTTCCCGGAAGGGACCAGCAGCGACGGCAACCGCACCCTGCCGTTCAAGACGGCCCTGTTCGCCGTCGCCTCCACCCGCATCGCGGAAAGGCCCCTGACGGTACAGCCGGTCAGCGTCACCGCCACGCATCTGGACGGCATTCCCCTGGGCCATGTCTGGCGCCAGCTCTATGCCTGGTATGGCGACATGGAACTGCCGCCGCATCTGTGGCGTGCGGTGCGCGCCGGCCGGCTGCGCGTGACCGTGGAATTCCACCCGGCCCAGTCGCTGGAAACGGCCGGTTCGCGCAAGGCCCTGGCGGAGATCTGCTGGCAGTCGGTGGCCGGCGGCGTGGAACGCGCCGTTACCGGGCGTGCCGCCTGATCACCCCTCGCGCCGCCGTTTCAGCAGCACATAATAGGCCCCCCCGCCGCCATGCTGGGGCTGCGCCTGATGCACGGACAGCACCAGCCGCCCCACCTCCGCCTCGCGCAGCCAGCGCGGCACGGACAGGCGCAGCACGCCCTCGCCGCGCGGCATCTGCCCCTTGCCGGTGATCACCAGCACCATGCGCCGCCCGGCGGCATGCGACCGGCGGATGAAGCCGATCAGCGCGTCATGCGCTTCGCTCTGGGTCATGCCGTGCAGGTCGACGCGCGCATCGATGCCCATGCGGCCCTTGCGCACCTTCTCGTCCGTGCGCTTGTCCACCCCGGCCACCCGGCCCAGGGGGGAGGGAGCCAGTTGCACATTGACCCGTGCCTTTTCCGCCACCGGCACGGCGCGCAGCAGTTCGGCCAGCCGCTCAGCCGGCACCTTGATGGCGGGGGCCGCTTCCATTGCCCGTGGGGCGGGCGCCGGTGCCGGCGCGACAGGGGCTGCGGCAGGCACTTTCTTGGGCGGTGGCGTCTTGCGGTTCTTGGAGACGAGAGGGGCCGCATCGCGGACCACATTATGCCACAGCGCCAGTTCGTCCGCCGTCGGCAGTTTGGGACGGCGTCCGCTCATGGTGCACCCGCCGCGCCCTGGGGGGGCGCGCCATCATCGGCATATGGGGGCGGTCGGCGGAACAAGTCAGGGCCTTCACAGGACAGGAGGATCGGCAGCAGGTAGCATCCATGGCCCCGCCGGGCAATGGAAGCCGGGACATGGGTTCCATCCGCTGGGGGAAAACAGAAGCCTGCTCAGGGCTGCAACTGCCGGGGCAGGGCGCCCAGCTTCTCCGTGAAATGCCGGCCCAGATCACCCAGGGTCACCTTCTCCAACCGCGCCAGCAGCACGGCCTTGGCCTCCACCAGTGCCATATCCAGTGCGCCATTGACCGCCTGTTCCACCAGGCAGTCGGGATTGTCGACTGACGGGCCCAGCGCGAACAGCTGCGGTTCGTCCAGGGCGCGATAGATGTCCAGCAGGCTGATCTCGTCCAGCGTACGCGCCAGCACCCAGCCGCCGCCATGCCCCTTTTCCGACCGGACCAGCCCGTGCCGGCGCAGGCCACCCATGGTCCGCCGCACGACCACCGGGTTGGTGTTCAGCATCCGGGCCAGCATCTCCGACGTCGCCGCCCCCGCCAGCCGGTCCATATGGACCAGGGCGTGCAGCATGCGGGAAAGGCGGCTGTCATGGCGCATGCCTCTGCATAGCGCAGCGCCAGTCACGTAACAAGCGGAGTTGCGAAACCCGACGATCTGTGTTTCATGTAATTTATAAAGTTACATGAAAGAGGCCTATCATGATTCACGACGTGATCATCATCGGCGGCAGCTTCGCCGGCCTGTCCGCCGCCCTGCCGCTGGCCCGTGCCCGCCGCCGGGTGCTGCTGGTCGATGCCGGCCGTCCGCGCAACCGCTTCGCCAGCCATTCCCACAATTTCCTGGGTCAGGACGGTGTTCCCCCGGCCGACATCGTGGCCCTGGGTCGCCGCCAGCTTGGTGTCTATCCAACGGTCGCTTTCGCCGATGACCTTGCGGAAGGGGTGGAGGGGGCGTCCGACCTTTTCACCATCGCCCTGCGCTCCGGCGCCATCCATACCGGCCGCCGCCTGATCCTGGCCACCGGCGTGCGGGATGAACTGCCGGCCCTGCCGGGTCTGGCGGAACGCTGGGGCGTCAGCGCGCTGCATTGCCCCTATTGCCATGGCTATGAGGTGGCGGACCGGCCTCTGGGTGTCCTGGCCACGCAGGCTGGTGCCGATCAGAAGGCGCTGCTGATCGCCGATTGGGGCCCCGCCACCCTGTTCACGCAAGGGCGCTTCACGCCGGAGCCGGAGATGGCCGCAAAGCTGGCTGCACGCGGCGTGACGGTGGAGATATCGCCCATCGTGGAACTGTTGGGTGATGCGCCCGACCTGTCGGCGGTGCGGCTGGCCGATGGAAGGGTGCTGCCCCTGACCGCCCTGTTCGTCGGCCCGCAGACCAGCATGGCCAGTCCGCTGGCCGAACAACTGGGTTGTGCGTTCGAGGACGGGCATAGCGGCCCCACCCTGCGCGTCGACGCGTTCAAGCAGACCAGCGTGCCGGGCGTCTATGGGGCCGGCGATGCCACCATGGGCATGCACAGTGCTCCCCTGGCGGCCGCGTCGGGCACGCTGGCGGGTGTCGGCGCGCACCGGTCGCTGCTGGGGTGGGATTAAGCCAGGGGCATGCAATGCCCCTGGAGGCCGGCGTCCGCCGGCCAGCCCAAATGCGGCGTAAGCCATGCCGGATGGCGGCGCCCGGCGCCTGAGGGCGCATCACAGCGTGCTCAACGCCGCGGGCAGGCAGCAGCGGATGGTGCTGCCGGTCTGGCCGTCGCTGTCGATCTCCACGCTGCCGCCATGCAGCTCGATGAAGCTCTTGACCAGCGACAAGCCCAGGCCCGCCCCGGTGGACCCCGCCGCCCCGGCGGACCCGCGCTCGAACCGTTCGAACACCCGGCTCTGCTCGTCGCTGGCGATGCCCAGGCCGGTATCGCTGACCGCCAGCACCACCCGGTCGCCGCGCCGTTCCGCCGACAGGGTGATGCGCCCGCCGGCCGGGGTGAACTTGATGGCGTTGGACACCAGGTTGAACAGGGCCTGTTTCAGCCGCTTCTCGTCGCCCTCCATGGCGCCCGTGTGCTCCGGCACATCCACCCGCAGGTCCAGCCCCTGCTTGCGGGCCCAGTCGCGGGTCAGGCCGGCCACGGAATGCAGCAGCTGCGGAATGTCGAACCGCTCATGCTCCAGCACCATGAACCCGGCCTCGATGGTCGCCAGATCCAGAATGTCGTTGACCAGCGACAGCAACCGCCGGCTCGCCTCCAGCACGCCCTTGGCATATTCTTGCTGGCGATTGTTCAGCGGCCCGAAATACTGGTTATGCAGGATCTCCGCGAAGCCCATGATGGCGTTCAGCGGCGTGCGCAGCTGGTACGACACGTTGGCGATGAATTCCGCCTTCAGCCGGTCGGCGGCCTCCAGCGCCTCGTTCGATGACCGCAGCGCCGTCTCCACCCGGTCGCTGTCGGTGACATCCAGGCAGGAGAACAGCACGGCGCCGTCGGGCAGTGGCACCAGGGCATAGCGCAGCACCGACCCGTCCACCCGGCGCATGATGCCGGCATCGGCCGCCCGCTCCAGCAGCCGCCCGACCAGCCGCACCCGCTCCTGCTCCCAATCCCCGCCCTGGTCCAGCAGGGGGCGGACCAGATCGACCACGCCGCTGGCATGCGGCTCGCCCCGCACCTGCTCCGACCCCACGGCCCACAGGCGCTGGAAGGCCGGGTTGCACAGTTTCAGGCGGCCGTCGCCGCCGAACACCGCTACACCCTCGGCCAGATTGTCCAGCGTCTCCTGCTGCACGGCCATCAGCGTGTTGTAGGAGCTTTCCAGCGCCAGCGTATGGGTCACATCCTCGGTCACGAACATCAGCCCGCCGAACGGATGCGGCACCGACAGGGCGCGGAGCGTCCGCCCGTCGGGCAGATGGATCAGTTCCTCCATCGGCTCGATCAGCGAGGTGAACAGGCCCAGCTGCTGCTTCTTCCAGCGCGGGAAATCCGCCTCCTCGGTCAGCTTGCGCCGCGCCCGCAAATCCTCCAGCACCTCGCCATAGGTCGGCTCGTCCGCCAGCCAGCCCGTATCCATGTCCCACAGCCGGGCATAGGCGTGGTTGTGGAACTTGATGCGCATGTCGGGGCCATAGATGGCGATGGCGGAGCCCATCTGGTGCAGCACCTCGCCATGCGCGTCGATATGGCGGGTCAGCTCGTCCTTCAGGCCGCGTTCGGTGGTGCGGTCCACGGCCATGCCGATCATGCCGCCCTGGGGCAGGGGGATCTCGGTCAGGTGGAACAGGCGGCGGTCGCCATCCACCACCAGGAACCTTTCCTCCTCCTGGGCCGCGCCCGCATCGCGCGCCCGCATGGCCAGGTCGCGCGGCCCCCCGAACAGGCCGCCGCCCGGCAATTCCCGTCCGCCCTCCAGCACCCGTTCCGGCGTGCTGTCCAGCAGATGGGCATAGGCCGCGTTGCACCAGTCCAGGTCCAGCGATGCCCCGCGCCGCCACAGCGGGATGGGCAGGGACGACAGCAGCGTGCGCAGCCGCTCCAGCTCCGCCGTCTGCATCATGTGCAGTTCCTGCCGCCGCAACTGGTCCTGGCCCTGCACGGTGATGTCGCGCAGCCAGAGCAGGTGCAGGCAGGCTCCTTCCGGTCCCCCGCCCCGCCGTCCGCTGGCCTGGAAGAATTTCGACCCGTCGGCCAGCCGCACATTGATCTGGAAGGGCTGACCGCTATCCACCAGATGCCGGAAGGACCCGTGCAGGGCCGCGGCATCGCTGGGCGCCAGCGCCTGTTCGACATCATCCAGCCGGCGCACCTGGTCCAGCCCCAGCAGGCCGGCGAAACCGGGCGACAGGGCCAGGTCACCCGTCACGCCCTGCGCGAACCAGGGATCGGGCGATGCATCCAGCAGGGCCAGCAGACGGGCGTTTTCCGCCTTGGACTCCACCAGGTCCAGGTCGCGGCCCCGGCACCAGGCCAGCAGGCGCACGAACAGCGACGCGACGGTCAGCAGCAGGGCCAGCGTCAGCAGGCCGAGCACGGGGGATTGCGCCTCCCACAGGATGGGAAGCAACATCCAGCCGATCCCGGCCAGACCCAGCAGGGCCGCGGCGGCGATGGCGATGACATGGGCGAAAGCGGGCTTCACGGTGCGCAGAGTGTAGAAGGTGAAATCATTGAAAAGCAAGGGGCGGTGGCCTCACCTTGCGATGAGGGCGCTACATCCCGCGCTTGACTGTGTTGCGACCCTCCCCACATAGCATTTCATCTTTCCGAAAGCCCACCCGAGTGATCCCGATGAGCGGCAATTCAAACCCCCACGATCCCATCCAGTGGCATGGCACCACCATCCTGTCCGTCCGCAAGGGCGGCGAGGTGGTGATCGCCGGCGATGGCCAGGTGTCGATGGGCCAGACGGTGATGAAGTCCAACGCCCGCAAGGTGCGCCGGCTGGCCGGCGGTTCGGTCATGGCCGGTTTCGCCGGTGCCACGGCCGATGCCTTCGCCCTGTTCGAACGGCTGGAAGCCAAGCTGGAACAGCATCCGGGCCAGTTGACCCGTGCGGCGGTGGAAATGGCCAAGGACTGGCGCACCGACCGCTATCTGCGCCGGCTGGAAGCGCTGATGGCCGTGGCCGACAAGGATGTGTCCCTGGTCATCACCGGCAATGGTGACGTGCTGGAGCCGGAAGACGGGATCATCGGCATCGGTTCCGGCGGCTCCTATGCCCTGGCCGCGGCCCGTGCCCTGGTCGATATCGATGGTTTCGATGCCGAAAAGATCGCGCGTCGCGCCATGAAAGTGGCCGCCGACATCTGCGTCTATACCAACCATTCCGTTACGCTGGAGAAGATGTGATGAGTGCCACCGCCTTCTCCCCGCGCGAGATCGTTTCGGAACTGGATCGTTTTATCGTCGGCCAGAACGAGGCCAAGCGCGCCGTCGCCATCGCCTTGCGCAACCGCTGGCGGCGCCAGCAGCTGTCGGGCCAGATGCGTGAGGAAGTGTATCCCAAGAACATCCTGATGATCGGCCCCACCGGCGTGGGCAAGACGGAGATCGCGCGGCGCCTGGCCAAGCTGGCCCAGGCCCCGTTCGTGAAGGTGGAAGCCACCAAGTTCACCGAGGTCGGCTATGTCGGCCGCGACGTGGAACAGATCATCCGCGATCTGGTGGAAGCCGCCATCGCCATGGCCCGCACCCGCCTGCGCCGGGAGGTGACGGCCAAGGCCGAACTGCATGCCGAGGAACGCGTGCTGAACGCCCTGGTGGGCGAGAATTCCAGTGCGGAGACGCGCGCCAAGTTCCGCAAGCAGCTGCGGGAAGGCACGCTGAACGACCGGGAGATCGAAATCCAGGTGGCCGATAATGGCGTCCCCGGCGGCATGCCGACCTTCGACGTGCCGGGCATGCCGGGCGCCCAGATGGGCATGGTCAATCTGGGTGACATTTTCGGCAAGGCCTTCGGTGGCGGCCGCACCAAGACCCGCAAGATGAGCGTCTCCGAAAGCTATGAAGTGCTGATGGCGGAGGAGAGCGACAAGCTTCTGGACAATGAGAAGGTGGTGGAAGAGGCCATCCATGCCGTGGAACAGAACGGCATCGTCTTCCTGGATGAGATCGACAAGATCTGCGCCCGCCAGGAGCATCGCGGCGGCGACGTGTCCCGCGAGGGCGTGCAGCGCGACCTGCTGCCTCTGATCGAGGGCACGGTGGTGTCCACCAAGCACGGCCCGGTGAAGACCGACCATATCCTGTTCATCGCGTCGGGCGCCTTCCACATCGCCAAGCCCAGCGACCTGTTGCCCGAATTGCAGGGCCGCCTGCCCATCCGCGTCAACCTCCAGCCCCTGACCCAGGCCGATTTCCGCCGCATCCTGACGGAACCGGAGTGCAGCCTGATCAAGCAATATGTGGCCTTGCTGAAGACGGAGGAGGTGGAACTGGTCTTCACCGACGATGCCATCGACGAACTGGCCCGCCTGGCCGCCGACATCAACCGCACGGTGGAGAATATCGGCGCGCGGCGCCTGCACACGGTGATGGAACGCCTGCTGGAGGAGATCAGCTTCGCCGCGACCGAGAAGGGCGGGGAGGTGATCACGGTGGATGCAGCCTATGTGCGGGCCCAGTTGGACGGGCTGTCGCAGAATACCGATCTGTCGAAGTTCATCTTGTAACCGGGGCCGGCGGTCCGGGAACGGTCCCGGACCGCCGGTCGGGCCTATCCCCGCCGCGCGGCCGCTTCGAACATCCACCATTGTTTGTGGAAATCGGAAAAATCGTCCATCTGCTGGGTCAGCACGCCCAGGACACCCCCCGTCCAGGTACTGAACGCGTCCCGGCCATCGGGCTTCCGCAGATTCTGGGGCAATGTCCGCATCAGGTAGAGCGGGTTCTCGCCCGCGTTGAAGTTGCGCCCCAGTTCCTGGAAATAGGAACCGCTCATCACGTACCGGGTGCTGCCGCGATAGGCCAGTATGACCTTCTCGAAGCGCCGCCCCTTCATCGCCGACGCGGTTTGCAGCAGGGCGCGGGTCATGTCCAGCGGGCTGACGCCGCCACCTACATCCCGTACGTCGAATACCAGGGTTCCCGGTAGCAGCAGATATTGGTGATAGCCATAGGCGCTGATGCCGCCATTGCGATCGTCACCGCCGATGGCACGGGATACGGGCAATGTGGCGGAAAAGAAATTGGCGGCACCCACCAGCAGGACCAGTCCTGCGGCAATGCCGGCGCCAAGGGTGATTTTTCGCATAACTTTCTCCCGTCAAGATTTATAAGATCATGCAAGGTTTCACGCTGTGGGGGAATGAAATGCGTTTGCGGGCGATCTTGGTCTGCGTTCTGCTGTCGGGATTGCCCGTCACGGGCGGCTGGGCACAGGGCACCACCCATAAATGTTATGGGGCGACCTGTGTGACCACGACGACGGATGTGAAGGGTAATATCGATGTGCGTGCGACCGGCCCGGACGGCAGCACCTATTCCACCACCACCCGGTCCACGCAATCGCCCAACGGCGATCTCTCCGTCCGCTCCCAGGACAGCCAGGGCAACAGCTACAGCCTGGACACCCGCACCCGCACACTGCCGGGCGGCGGCCATGAGGTGACGTCCCAAGACAGTCAAGGCAACAGCTATTCCATCCGCAGCTGGTGTGATTCGGCGGGATGCCACTCGACGGACACGATGGGCAACCGCTGCACGATCACCCCGTCGGGCACCATGATCGGCTGTGGCCAGTGAAGTTGGAATGACGATGCTCACGCCCTGAACAGGTGAATGGGCCCGGCCCCGTCCGGGAACGGGTCTTTCCAGCGAACGTCCTTCAGGACTTCAGCCAGGGAGTGTATATCCATTCCGGATATTGTAATAGGTGTTATGTTGCGATAACACTCGCACAGAATCTTCGGCAAGTGAATATTATCAAAAATGAAGGGGGAGGCTCCCCGCAGGCGCGGGAGTAGATCACACCAGATGTTGTGTGCATGGCATTCATTGCTTGGATTTCGGGAGTATTTGCTGCCAGCACTGCTTTCATGGCTTGCTGGCCGATGCTCTTAAAATTGGCTGCTCCGGGATATACTGGCACTCCAGTTTCGTGCTGGTCCGCCGCATTCTCCGGCTGGCCTTCCTGGCCCCGGACATCACCGAGGCGATCCTGCGCGGCGGACAGCCGCGGGAACTGACCCTCACGGTGCTGACATCCACCGACCTGCCGGACGATTGGCAAGCGCAGCGGCATGTCCTGGGGTTCCCTGAACCCGTCTGAAGGCAAAGGGAACCGTCCCCTCGTCCGCCGGAGAAAATGCCGTGTCGGGGCGAGAGGGAGCGGGTGTCAGGGGCGCCATTCGGGGCCAGAATCACGGCCAATGGCGCTGCCAACCCACTGAAATGTCGGGATATATCGGGTCAAAGGTGGCAGTGGAGACGTGTCGTCTGGAATAAATGGCGGAGAGGGTGGGATTCGAACCCACGGTACCCTTGCGGGTACTTCGGTTTTCGAGACCGACGCGTTCGACCACTCCGCCACCTCTCCGCTGACCTCGCCGCGCTGTCATGTCCGGGGGTCAATCCGGGGCGCCCTGGCGAAGTGGCCGGGAACCTACACAAAGCCCGGTGCCGATGCAACAGTCCTTTTTCATCGCCGTCATACATTATATAAGCATGCCCATGCGGCGGATGGGCCCCACCCTTGCAGGCGGCGTGGGGCGAAAGCTCAAGGAAAAGAGTCTGTTCCCGGTTGACACTCCGTCGCGGACAGGTATATTCCGCCGCCTCTGGGAACGGAGCCTCTCGGGCTGCCGTATTCCTTTTTGCGGCAGAATGGAAGGGGCCACCCCATTGGCGGGGGTTCCCGGATCTTTAAGAAGTGGTGGTTAGAATGTTCGCAGTCATCCGCACCGGCGGTAAGCAGTACAAGGTCGCGGCCGGCGACGTCATTCGGGTCGAGAAGCTGGCCGGTGAGGCCGGTGCCTCCCTGAAGCTGGACGAAGTCCTGCTGGTCAGCAACGAGGGCACCACCACCGTCGGTTCGCCCCTGGTCGCCAATGCGGTCGTGACGGCTGACGTCGTCGCCCAGGACCGCAACGACAAGATCATCATCTTCAAGAAGAAGCGCCGCCAGAACTACCGCCGGAAGAACGGCCATCGTCAGGAAGTGACGGTGCTGCGCATCACCGGTATCCAGGCCTGAGCGCCTTTTTGAAGCATTGGTAAGGAGTAAGATCCATGGCACATAAAAAGGCAGGCGGCTCGTCCCGCAATGGTCGCGATACCGCTGGTCGTCGTCTGGGCGTGAAGCGCTTCGGCGGTGAGCTGGTTCTGGCCGGCAACATCCTGGTCCGTCAGCGCGGCACCAAGTTCCATGCGGGCGCCAATGTCGGCATCGGCAAGGACCACACGCTGTTCGCCCTGGTCGACGGCAATGTCGAGTTCAAGACCGGCCTGAAGGGCCGCACCTTTGTCGGCGTCAACGAGATCCTCGTTGAAGAGGCCGCTGCGGCTGCCGAGTAAATCCTGTCCGCCGGCTTCGGCCGGCGTCCAAGGAATGTGACGGATCGGGGGAGCGGGCAACCGTTCCCCCGATTTTGTTTGAGTTTTGTTTGCGCTCTTTTCAGTTCCCTCAGGCGCCGGGCGGGCGCATCCGCGCCCTTGGCTTACGCGCCCATGGGGGCGCGGGCCGGCAGTCGCCGGCCTGGGGTGCCTCCCGTTTCTGTTATTAAGCCGGTGCCGCCATGAAGTTTCTCGACCAGTGCAAGATCTACCTGAAGAGCGGTGATGGTGGCCCCGGTGCCGTGGCGTTCCGGCGTGAGAAGTTCATCCCCTTCGGCGGTCCCGATGGCGGCAATGGCGGGCGTGGCGGCGATGTGGTGATCGAGGCGGTGGACGGCCTGAACACCCTGATCGATTATCGCTACCAGCAGCATTTCAAGGCCAAGCGCGGCAATCACGGCATGGGTTCGTCCCGCCACGGTGCGCGCGGTGACGATGCCGTGCTGCGCGTGCCCGTCGGCACCCAGGTGCTGGACGAGGACCAGGAGACGGTGATTGCCGACATGACCGAGGCCGGTCAGCGCATCGTGCTGCTGAAGGGCGGTGATGGCGGATTCGGCAACGAGCATTTCAAGACCTCCACCAACCGTGCCCCCCGCAATTTCGGCCCCGGCTGGCCGGGAGAGGAGCGCTGGGTCTGGCTGCGCCTGAAGCTGATCGCCGATGCCGGCCTGCTGGGCCTGCCCAATGCCGGCAAGAGCACCTTCCTGGCCGCTGTCAGCCGCGCCCGGCCGAAGATCGCCGACTATCCCTTCACGACGCTTGTGCCCAATCTGGGCGTGGTGCGCGCCGGTGAGGAGGAATTCGTCATCGCCGACATCCCCGGCCTGATCGAGGGCGCGCATGAGGGCCACGGCCTGGGCACCCGCTTCCTGGGCCATGTCGAGCGTACCCGCGTGCTGCTGCACCTGATCGACGGCACGCAGGAGGATGTCCAGCTGGCCTACCGCACCATCCGGCGCGAACTGCGCATGTATGGCGGCGGCCTGGCCGACAAGCCGGAAATCGTGGTGCTGAACAAGGTCGACGCCCTGACCGAGGAAGAGATCGAGTTCAAGCGCACCAAGCTGCGCCGCTCGGCCAAGAAGCCGGTGCTGGTCATGTCGGGCGCGGCAGGCGAGGGGGTGCAGGAAGTGCTCTACGCGCTGCTGAACATCATCAAGGAAAGCCGCGCCGAAGAAGGCATGGCGGCGGAAGAGGCCGCCTACCGGGCGCGCTATCGGCCGATCGAGGAGTGAGGCGGTAACAGAAGGGCCGTAGGTCAGGTCGAGGGCTTCAGCCCGAGCCCTGACAAGCGACAGTGCCTTCAAGATGTCAGGGCTCGCCTTCGGCTCGACCTGACCTACGGCATATGCATGAGCCCTCTTTATGCGACCGCCGTTGACTAAACCGCCCACATCCCTATCTTGCACCGGTTAAGCCGTCGGCCCTTGCCGCCGGAGCCTGTTGTCATGCGGAAAGGCCCCGTCACCGGGGAATGGCGTTGAAGAAGAAGCTGTTCATCAAGACCTATGGCTGCCAGATGAATGTCTATGACAGCGACCGCATGGCCGATGTCCTGGCGCCGCTGGGTTACGAGCCGACGGACCAGCCCGACGGCGCCGACATGGTGATCCTGAACACCTGCCATATCCGCGAGAAGGCGTCGGAAAAGGTCTATTCCGAACTGGGCCGCATCCGTCACCTGCAGAATGACCGGGCGGCGGAGGGCGGGCGCATGGTCGTCGCCGTGGCCGGCTGCGTGGCGCAGGCGGAGGGGGCGGAGATCATGATGCGCGCCCCGCATGTCGACATGGTGTTCGGGCCGCAGACCTATCACCAGCTGCCGGAAATGGTGACGCGCGCCGTGCGCGGTGCCGGCGGCGTGGTCAATACCGACTTCCCCGTCGAGAGCAAGTTCGACCTGCTGCCGGAGGAAAGTGCGAAGCCGCAGGGCCCGGCCGCCTTCCTGTCGGTGCAGGAGGGTTGCGACAAGTTCTGCACCTTCTGCGTCGTTCCCTATACCCGCGGGTCGGAGTACAGCCGCCCGGTGGCGCAGGTGATGGCCGAGGCCAAGCGTCTGATCGGCCATGGCGTGAAGGAGATCACGCTCCTGGGTCAGAACGTCAACGCCTTCCATGGCGACGGGCCGGACGGCAAGGTCTGGGGCCTGGGTCGCCTGATCCGGGCGCTGGCGGAGATCGACGGGCTGGCCCGCATCCGCTACACGACCAGCCATCCGCGCGACATGGATGACGATCTGATCGCCGCCCATGGCAGCGTGCCGCAACTGATGCCCTTCCTGCATCTGCCGGTGCAGTCGGGCAGCGACCGCATCCTGGCGGCGATGAACCGCAAGCATACGGGCGATGATTATCGCCGCCTGATCGACCGGCTGCGCAAAGGCCAGCCCGATCTGGCACTGTCATCGGATTTCATCACCGGCTTCCCCGGAGAGACCGACCAGGATTTTGCCGATACGCTGCGCCTGATCACCGATATCGGTTATGCCCAGGCCTACAGCTTCAAATATTCCGCCCGCCCCGGTACTCCGGCCGCCGGGCTGGAAGGCCGCCAGGTGGATGAGAAGGTCAAGGACGACCGGTTGCAGGCGGTGCAGCAGCTGCTGAACGCCCAGCAGGTCGCCTTCAACCAGACGCTGGTGGGCAAGACCCTGCCGGTTTTGTTCGACCGCGTGGGCAAGCTGGAAGGCCAGTTGCTGGGCCGCAGCCCCTTCATGCAGTCTGTCTATGTCCAGGCGCCCGCCCGCCTGATGGGGCAGATCGTCGACGTGGCCGTCGAGGGTGCCTATGCCAACAGCCTGTCCGGTCATGTCCTGATCGGCGAAACACACACCCATGCCGCCGCACCGAAGGCGGTGGAGGCCTACGCTTGACCAATCTGGAACTGTCGTTCGACGATAACCGTCTGCTGCCGCTGCTGTTCGGGGAACATGGCCAGTTCCTGACCCGGCTGGAGAAGCAGACGGGTGCGCGCCTCGTCTCGCGTGGCAATATCGTGTCGATCGCCGGGGAAGATGAGGCGGCACAGGCCGCCCGCGCCGCCATCCTGGCCCTGTGGGACCGGGTGAAGGCCGGCATGCCGGTGGGCCCGGGGGAGGTGGATGCCGCCGCTCGTCTGGCGATCAGTGCCGATGTGCAGACCAGCGGCAATGCGCTCGCCCAGATGTCCGACCCGCGCGCCGGCTTGAAGACCAAGCGCCGCACCATCACCCCGCGCAGCGCCACGCAGGCCCGGTATCTGGAGGCGCTGGCCGAGAGCGAGCTGGTGTTCGGCCTGGGCCCGGCTGGTACCGGCAAGACCTATCTGGCCGTGGCGCAGGCGGTCAGCCTGCTGATGCAGGGCACGATCGAACGCATCATCCTGTCGCGTCCGGCGGTGGAGGCGGGCGAGCGCCTGGGCTTCCTGCCCGGCGACATGAAGGAGAAGGTCGACCCCTATCTCCGCCCGCTCTATGACGCGCTGCATGACATGCTGCCCGGTGACCAGGTGACCAAGCGGCTGGAAACGGGGGTGATCGAGGTCGCCCCCCTGGCCTTCATGCGCGGCCGCACGCTTGCCCATGCGTTCGTCATCCTGGACGAGGCGCAGAACACCACGCCCATGCAGATGAAGATGTTCCTGACCCGCCTGGGTGAGGGCAGCCGCATGGTGGTGACGGGCGACGTCACCCAGATCGACCTGCCGTCGGGGCAGAAATCCGGCCTGCGTGAGGCCCTGTCCATCCTGCGCGGGGTGGAGGGCGTGTCCTTCGTGGAATTCACCGACCAGGATGTCGTGCGCCATCCGCTGGTCGGCCGCATCGTGCGCGCCTATGACGCCGCCGACCGGGCGCGCAAAATCGCCGGAGAGGCCTGAACCATGCCCGATCGCGTCGATATCGCCCTGTCCATCGAGGATGATCGTTGGGAAACCAATGTTTCCGACGTGGAACTGCTGTGCGAGCGGGCGGCGCGGTCGGCGCTGGTTGCCGCCCATGGCCAGGACCCGGACTGGCTGCCGCAGGGGCCGGTGGAAATGTCGCTGGTCCTGGCCGATGATGGCACGGTGCAGGAGTTGAACCGCAACTATCGCGGCAAGGACAAGCCCACCAATGTCCTGTCCTTCGCGCTCTACGCCGATGGCAGCGGGGAAGAGGGTGAAGAAGAGGGCGACTGGGCCGAAGATGAAGCGGACGAGGCCGACGCGGAGGATGACGAAAGGAATATGGAATTCCTGTCGTCAGAGGCCCCGGTTCCTGTAATATTGGGCGATGTGATTCTGGCGTTTGAAACGGTGGAACGCGAGGCGCGCGAACAGCGCAAGCCCTTTGCCGACCATCTCACCCACCTCGTGACCCATGGCGTTCTGCACCTGTTGGGTTACGACCATATTGAGGATTCCGAGGCCGAACAGATGGAACGGCTGGAAACCCAGATCCTGTCGGGGCTCGGCATCGCCGACCCCTATGCCGGGCGCGATCCGTCGGAAGGATACCGCGCGCCTGATGATCCTGGCGGTTCCGCCGCGGGACCTGTCTCCACAACCCCAGAAAGATGATGGCCGACCTCAGCGACAGTCGATCGCCCCGCGAAGACGGGGCCGAAGAACAAGGGACCCTCGCCCAGCACCTGCGTGGCTGGCTGCGGTCGATCCTCGGGGTACGCGGCGGCGACACGCTGCGCGACACGATCGAGGAATTGATCGAGGAGAATGGTCCCACCGAACCCTCCATGGCGGAGGGGGAGCGGGCATTGCTAGCCAATATCCTGAAGCTGCGCCACCGCACCGTGGCCGACGCCATGGTGCCGCGTGCCGATATTGTCGGCGTGCCGCTGGGTATTTCCCTGCCCGACCTGATCAAGCGTTTCTCCGAAGAGGCGCACAGCCGCATGCCCGTCTATCGGGAGGAGCTGGATGACGTGGTCGGCATGGTCCATATCAAGGATGTGCTGTCCTGCGTGGCCGGTGCCCGCGATTACAATCTTGAGGCCATCACGCGGGAGGTGATGATCGTCGCCCCCTCCATGAAGGTGTTGGACCTGCTGCTGAAGATGCGCCAGAAGCGCCAGCATCTGGCCCTGGTGGTGGATGAGTTCGGCGGCATCGACGGTCTGGTCTCCATCGAGGATCTGGTGGAAGAGATCGTCGGCGAGATCGAGGACGAGCATGACGAGGAGGAGGCCAGCGCGCTGGCCCCCCAGGCCGACGGCACGATCGAGGTTGATGCCCGCATCCCGGTGGAGGCGTTCGAGGCCCAGCTGGGCAATTATTTCGGGCCTGAGGAACTGGAAGATGTCGATACGCTGGGCGGCCTGGTCTTCGCCATGGCCGGCCGCGTGCCGGCCGCCGGCGAGGTGCTGAAGCACCCGAGCGGTCTGGCATTCGAAATCCTCGACGCCGATCCCCGCCGCATCAAAACCCTGCGCGTCCATAATCTCGTCATGAACAACGGCGAGGATACGGACGAGCCGCAGCGGGCCGTGGGGTAATACCCTTGCCCTGGCGGTGACACGCGTTCAAGGATGGCACGCCATCCGAACCGGAACCGCCAGGACCGCCCCTTCATGACCGATCAAGCCGTCTTCCCCCGCCTCGCCAGTCTGGCCGGACGGCTCGTCACCGCGCGCGGGTGGAAGCGGCTGGGTCTGGCGGCCCTGGCGGGGGCCCTGGCGACCCTGTCGCTGCCGCCGCTGCATGCGCTGCCACTGCTCTGGGTGGCCTTTCCCGCCCTGGTCTGGCTGCTGCGCGGGTCGGACCGGCCGAAGACCGACTTCACCATCGGCCTGGCCTTCGCCATCGGCCATCATGTGCCGGGCCTCTACTGGATCAGTGCCGCCCTGTTCACCGATATCGGCCGCTTCTGGTTCATGCTGCCGGCATCCTTGCTGGGGCTGCCGGCGGTGCTGGGCCTGTTCCTGGGCGTAGGCACCGTCGCCTATGGCTGGGCAAGGCGGCGCTGGGGCCTGACCGGCTGGGTGGAGGCAGCGGGTTTGGCACTCGCTTGGGTGGCGGTTGAATATGCGCGCGGGCACATGTTCACCGGCTTTCCCTGGAACCTGATCGGCTATGGCTGGGTGCCCGTCCTGCCGGTGCTGCAGACCGTGTCCGTCATCGGCATCTACGGCCTGTCGCTGCTGACCGTGCTGGCGGCGGCTCTGCCGGCGACACTGGTCGCAACCAAACCGTCCTGGCGTCCGGCCCTGGCTGGCCTGCTGGGTCTGGCGCTGCTGGCCGGGTGGGGCGGCTGGCGCATGGCGGGCCAGGGTCTGGGCGACGTGCCGGACGTGCGGCTGCGCATCGTGCAGCCCAACATCCCCCAGGCGCTGAAATGGAAGGAGGAGGCGAAGATCAACAATCTGCGCCGCCTGATCGACATGTCGGGGGCCGAAGGCTGGGATCGCGTCACCCATGTCATCTGGCCGGAAACCGCCGTGCCCTATTTCCTGTCGTCGGACAGCGACAATCCCGATCAGGCGCCCCTGACCCGCCTGCTGACCCAGATCGCCCCGCCCGGCGGCGCCCTGATCACCGGCGCCAACCGGCTGGCCACGAACGAAGCTGGCGACTATATCTATTTCAACAGCCTGTTCGCCCTGACCCAAGGTGGCACGGTGGTGGCCAGTTTCGACAAGGCGCATCTGGTGCCGTTCGGCGAGTATCTGCCCTTGCGCGGTCTGCTGCCCAAGGGGGTGAAGGCCGTGGCCGCGGCCGCCGACTTCTCCGCCGGCCCCGGTCCGCGGGCGGTGTCCCTGCCGGGTGCGCCGGCCGCCAGCCCGCTGATCTGTTACGAGGTGATCTTCCCCGGTGCCGTCATGCCGCGCGAAGGGGAGCGCCCGCACTGGCTTTTGAACCTCACCAACGATGCCTGGTACGGACAGACGGCCGGCCCGCACCAGCATTTCGCCATCACCGCTGTGCGCGCGGTGGAGGAAGGCGTGCCGCTGGTACGCGCGGCCAATACCGGCATTTCCGGTGTCATCGACGCCTACGGGCGGGTGAGGGGTGCTTTACCGCTTGGCGATAGCGGAAACCTTGATATTTCACTACCGCAACGCGCTGAAACCGTGCCATTGTATGCAGACTATGGAGATGCGGTTCCGGTCGTGATCTGGCTGGCGCTGTTGTTGGGGATCGCCGCATTCCGTCCCCGACCCACTTGACGGCTGCAAGCCGCTGTTCGCCTGCCGACCTTGATCGGGTCATGTATCCTTGTGGATGCATAGGTGGATGCTTATCCATACCAAAGAATAGCGGCAAATCGCTTGACGACATGCAAACGTATGTCGCAGGATCATGCCAGAGCCATTCTGGAGGTTGTCCTTATGCAAACCGAGACCCGTGGCCGTCGTGGTGGCGGCCGCCCAAAGCTGGGTAAGCCGAATCCCATCGATGTTCATGTCGGTACGCGTGTCCGGCTGCGCCGCACCCTGCTGGGCATGAGCCAGGAAAAGCTGGGGGAGGCGATCGGCCTGACCTTCCAGCAGGTGCAGAAATACGAGCGTGGGGCCAACCGCATCGGTGCGTCCCGCCTGTTCGACCTGTCCCGCGTTCTGGACGTGCCGGTCTCCTTCTTCTTCGACGACATGCCGCATCCCGACGGCTCGCCCAACCCGGCCCCGACGCCGGTGCCGGAGGCGGGTGAGCCCGACCCGATGGCCAAGCGCGAGACGCTAGAGCTGGTGCGCGCCTATTACCGCATCACCGACCCGGCCGTGCGCAAGCGCATCTTCGAGTTGACGAAGGCTGTGGCTGGTCCGGCCGACGCGGCGTAACAACGGCATTACGGCCGTTGCGGGCCGGCGACGGCCGGCCCGGCACCTCGTGGCGCGCAAGCCAAGCCGCCGGAGGGCGGCGCCCGGCGCCTGAGGGCGGGCGAAGATCAGCGGTGGGCGGAATACAGCCATTCGTGGGCCGTATTTCGCATGCGCCGTGCTTGACCCTGTAGGAAAAGATTGCGACAAACACGCTGCCCCGGTGAAAACGGGGGCGGCGTGTTTTGCTTTTTACAACCGTTCAGCCGAGGCGATCCAAGTGGCCAAATCGAACTACGTCTTCACGTCCGAGTCCGTGTCCGAAGGCCATCCGGACAAGGTGTGCGACCGTATCTCCGACGCCGTCGTCGATTTGTACCTGGCCCAGGATCCCTATGCCCGCGTGGCGTGCGAGACGCTGGCCACGACCAACCGCATCGTCATCGCCGGTGAAGTGCGCGGCCCGGCCGGCCTGCTGGCGCAGGTCGAGGATGTGGCCCGTGCCGCCGTGAAGGATATCGGCTACGAGCAGGACGGCTTCCACTGGAAGAATGCCGAGGTCGCGGTCCATCTGCATGCCCAGTCCGCCGACATCGCCGTCGGCGTCGACGCCGCCGGCAACAAGGACGAGGGTGCTGGCGACCAGGGCATCATGTTCGGTTATGCCTGCACGGAAACCCCGGCCCTGATGCCGGCCCCGATCTATTACAGCCACAAGCTGCTGAAGAGCCTGGCGGAAGTGCGCCATTCCGGCGCCACCCCGTGGCTGGGCCCCGACGCCAAGAGCCAGTTCTCGCTCCAGTACCGCGACGGCAAGCCCGTGGGCGCCACCTCCATCGTGCTGTCCACCCAGCATAGCGAGAGCGTGGCCCAGGAAGAGATCCGCGAGACGGCGCGCCGCCACGTGCTGTCCTTCCTGCCGGAAGGCTGGATGTGCCCGGAAGAGGCGTTCTATGTGAACCCGACCGGTCGTTTCGTCATCGGCGGCCCCGATGGCGATGCCGGCCTGACCGGCCGCAAGATCATCGTCGACACCTATGGCGGTGCCGCCCCGCATGGCGGCGGCGCCTTCTCCGGCAAGGACCCGACCAAGGTCGACCGTTCGGCCGCCTATGCCGCGCGCTATCTGGCCAAGAATGTCGTCGCCGCCGGCCTGGCCGATAAGTGCACGATCCAGCTCAGCTACGCCATCGGCGTCTCCCACCCGCTGTCGGTCTATATCGACACGGCCGGCACCGGCCGCGTGGACGAGGACAAGCTGTCCGACGTGCTGCGCCAGCTGATGAACCTGTCGCCCCGCGGCATCCGTGAGCATCTGAAGCTGAACCGCGCCATCTATGCCCGCACCGCCGCCTATGGCCATTTCGGCCGCGACCCGGATGCGGATGGTGGCTTCAGCTGGGAAAAGACCGATCTGGTCGCCGACCTGAAGTCGGCCTTCGGCGCCTGATCCCGCCCCGGGCGGCCTGCCGCCCGACCAACTGAAGCGACGGCCCGCCTCACCGGCGGGCCGTTTGTCATTCCCGTTCAGCTCCCGAGTCGCTCCCATGTCCGACGACAGCATTCCCCATCGCAAGGTTCTCTATGGCCGCCGTCACGGCCGGCCGCTGCGCAAGCACCGGCAGGAGGTGATGGATACGCTGTTGCCGAAGATGAAGCTGACGGCCCCGGCGGAAGACGGGCGGCTGGACCCCGCCTCCCTGTTCGACGCCCCCAAGCGCGACCTGTGGTTCGAGGTCGGGTTCGGCGGGGGTGAGCATCTGGCCTGGCAGGCATCGCGCAATCCCGATATCGGCTTCATCGGGTGCGAGCCCTTCGTCAACGGCGTCTCCTCCCTGCTGAAGCATGTGGAGGAGGGGGGGCAGACCAATATCCGCGTCGTGCCCGATGATGCGCGCCCCATCCTGGACGCGCTGCCCGATGCCAGCGTCGGCCGCGCCTTCGTGCTGTTCCCCGACCCCTGGCCCAAGGCACGCCACGCCTTCCGCCGGTTCATCGGGCCCGTCAACCTGCCGCGCCTCGCCCGTGTGCTGAAGGACGGGGCGGAACTGCGTATCGCGTCCGACGATCCGCAGTTGCAGCGCTGGATGCTGGAACATACCTGGCGCCATCCGGATTTCGAATGGACGGCAAGGGTGGCCGAAGATTGGCGCGTGCGTCCCGAAGACTGGCCGCAGACCCGATATGAGATGAAAGCACTGGAAGCGGGTCGTGTGCCCATGTTTCTGCGCTTCATTCGCAAGTCGCGGCCGGCCTGATCTTTTGAACACACCAGCATAGGCGATTTTAACGGTACCTAACCCTTTGCACTCGCCAAAATCGCGGGGCTTCGCGCCATCATTCCAACCTTATGATTTCCGTTCCGGGTGAAACGGTGCCCGGAGCCCGCGAATGCGGAAGGGGAGGGATGAATGGTGAAGCTCCGTGATCTGCGCATCGGTATGAAGGTCAACCTTGCCATGGGCATGCTGGCCGTCGTCGCAATCGTCATGGCGGTGATGGGCCTGTCCGCCATGTCGGTCTATCAGACCAAGGTGGAGGAGATGGGCCAGGACACGAAGCGCGCCGTGCTCTCCGAACAGATCAATGGCCTGATCAACGCCGTCGTCATGGACAGCCGCGGCATCTACATGGCCCGCGACGCTGCCGAACTGGAGAAGTTCGCCAAGACCATGACCACCAGCCTGGATCTGCTGGGCAAGCGGCTGGATGAGTATGAAGCGGTGGTCGATCCCGCCGTGGCGGCCGACATGCGCGACGCGGTGAAGCGCGGGCGCGAATTCATCACCTTCCGCACCGACATGATGAATGCCGGCCGGGCCGAGGGTGCCGCTGCCGCCCGCGTGATCGGCGACAATGACGCCAACCGCGCCAACCGCAAGGCCTTCAACGACGTCATGGTCAAGCTGTCGGCCCTGCAGGTGGGCGAGGTGCTGAAGGGCATCCAGGAGATGGATAGTTTCGGTCAGCGCCAGCAGATGATCATGATGACCGTTGCCGTGCTGGGCATCCTGCTGTCGGTGGGCTTCGCCGTCTGGCTGGTGTCGCAGCGGGTGACCAGCCCGCTGGCCGCGGTGACGGGCACCGTGCGCCAGATGGCCGACGGCAAGCTGGAAGTGGCCATTCCGGAGACCAACCGCGCCGATGAGATCGGGCAGATCGCCCAGGCGCTGGAAATGTTCAAGCGCGGCCTGCTGGAGGCCAAGCGCCTGGAGGCCGTACAGAAGGCCGAACAGGCCGCCAAGGAGGAACGCCAGCGCCGGCTGGAGAAGCTGACCGCCGATTTCGCCGGCAAGCTGGGTGCCGTGTCCACCGCGCTCGCCCGTTCGGCCCAGGATATGCGCGACAGTGCGGAGGGGCTGACCGGTGCCGCCAAGGCCGCCGCCAGCCAGGCCGCCGAAGTGGCCAATGCCTCGGATGAGAGTGCGGCCGGCGTGCAGAGCGTTGCCGCCGCGACGGAGGAGATCAACGCGTCGATCTCCGAAATCGCCCGCCAGGTGGTGGAGGCCAACAATGTCGCCCGTGCCGCGGTGGAGGATGCTGGCGAGACCAGCCGCACCATGGACGGGCTGCAGAGTGCGGCCAGCCGCATTTCCGAGGTCGTGGGCCTGATCCAGGGTATCGCCGCCCAGACCAACCTGTTGGCCCTGAACGCCACGATCGAGGCGGCGCGCGCCGGGGAGGCCGGCAAGGGCTTCGCCGTCGTGGCGTCGGAGGTGAAGGCCCTGGCCATGCAGACCGGCAAGGCGACGGAGGACATCACCTCCCAGGTCGGCAGCATCCAGCGCGAGACCACGGCCGCCGTCACCGCCATCGCCCGCATCGCCAACACCATCGACAAGATCGGGGAGATCACCACGGCCCTGGCCGCGGCCATTGAGGAACAGCAGGCCAGCACCAACGAGATCGCCCGCACCGTCCAGGACGTGGCCAACGGCACCCAGGCCGTGTGCAACGCGGTCCAGGGCGTCAGCCAGGCCGCCGCCAATACCGGCGGTGCCGCCAGCACCGTGCATGGCACGGCATCGGACGTGACGCGCCAGTCCGTGGTGCTGAACACCGAGGTCGACCTGTTCGTGAAGACCATCATCGCGGCGTGATAGCGTTGTGAGGGTAAGGGGCGGGCTGGTATGTGCCGGTCCGCCCCTTATTCTTTTTCCTCCACCGCCGGCGTCGGGCCGGGCGGTTTCAACCGTCCCGCCTGGCGCAGCTGGGCCCGCAGCACGTACTCGATCTGGGCATTCAGGCTGCGCAGATCATCATCGGCCCAGCGCTGCATGGCCTCCAGCACGTCCGCGCCGATGCGCAGGGGATATGCCTTCTTCTCTGCCATTCTACTTCCCGTAGGTCAGGTCGAGCCGAAGGCGAGCCCTGACATTCATTGGCACCATCGTTTGTCAGGGCTCGCCTTCGGCTCGACCTGACCTACGACAGAAACATCAATACAACGACCCCGTATTCACCACCGGCTGCGTCGCCCGGTCGGCACAGAGCACGACCAGCAGGTTGGACACCATGTGCGCCTTGCGCTCATCGTCCAGATGCACCACGGCGCGCGCGGCCAGCTGGTCCAGGGCCATTTCCACCATGCCCACGGCCCCTTCCACGATCTTGGCGCGGGCGGCGACGACGGCGTTGGCCTGCTGGCGCTGCAACATGGCGCCGGCGATTTCCGGCGCATAGGCCAGGTGGCTGATCCGCGCCTCGATCACCCGGATACCGGCCTGGGCCAGCCGCTCCTGCACGGCCACCTGCAGATGGTTGGAAATCTCCTCGCCATTGCCGCGCAGTGAGATGACCTCGCCGCCATGATCGTCATAGGGATATGATGTCGCGATCAGGCGCAGGGCCGATTCGGCCTGGATCGCCACATAGCCCTTGTAATCCTCGACATTGAACAGCGCCTCGGCGGCGTCCGTCACCTGCCAGACGATGATGGCGCCGATCTCGATGGGGCTGCCATCGGCGTCATTCACCTTCAACGTTCCCGTCTCGAAATTGTGCACCCGCAGCGAGACGCGGTGCTTGCTGTAGAACGGGTTGACCCAGCGCAGGCCGGGTGCGGTCACCGTGCCCCGGTAATCGCCGAACAGGGTCAGCGCCACCGCCTGGTTGGGCTGCACGATGAACAGGCCCAGCATCGCGAACAGGCCCACCGGGACCAGCAGCACCCAGAGCAGCGACACGATACCGTTGCCGGCCTTGAAGCTCATGATGGTCAGCGCGATGCCCAGAATGGCGATGATGAACCCGATACCCAGCATCGCCAGGCCGCTGCGCGGCGTTACGGCCCGGTCACCGATCTGTTGTGGTTTTTGCATCCTGACCCTCCCATGCTTCAAAGTGATATAATTTTGATATCATATTGAGGCGACGACGCAAGGGGATTCGTGATTCTGTAAATCCGGCCGGCAGCCTGTTATGCTGGTTCCAATCAAGCCACTGCCATGCCCGCACCGGGTCGGAGCCGACATTGCCCCGGCTCCGAAACAGGGGCGTGTTTGCGTTGCACGATGTTGCGCGGCGGCCGACCCATTCGGAGCGACTGCCCCCGGGCGCTCTGAAACGCCGGCGATTTCATGTCGCATGGCGTTTCACAGGCGGCGTCACGTAGGTCAGGTCGAGGCGTGAGCCGAGCCCTGACAGCAATGGATTGAAAGCTTTATCTGTCAGGGCTCGCCTACGGCTCGACCTGACCTACGGCATTTACGCCAGATGGCAGGCCACCACCCGCCCGTCCAGCGCCCGTGCTTCCGGCACTTCCGCCGCGCAGCGCGGTTGTGCCAGGGGGCAGCGCTTGTGGAAGGTGCAGCCGGGTGGCGGGTCCATGGGGCTGGGCAACTCGCCGGTCAGCGGCGTGACCTCCGGCGCCCCGCCCCGGTGGACGCGGGGCATCGCGGCCAGCAGGGCCTTTGTATAGGGATGGCGCGGATCGGCGAAGATGGCGTCCTTGGGTCCCTGTTCGACGGGCCGGCCCAGATACATCACCATCACCTCGTCGGCGATATGGCGGACGACGGACAGGTCGTGGCTGATGAAGACATAGGCCAGGCCCAGCTCGTCCTGAAGGTCCATCATCAGGTTCAGCACCTGGGCCTGGATGGAGATGTCGAGTGCCGATACCGGCTCGTCCGCCACCACGACGCGCGGGTCCAGCATCAGGGCGCGGGCGATGGCGATGCGCTGGCGCTGCCCGCCGCTGAACATGTGCGGATAGCGGTCGGCCTGATCGGGGCGCAGGCCGACCTTCGCCATCATGGCGACGGCCCGGTCGCGGCGTTCCGCCCTGGGCATCCCGGTATTGATCAGCAGCGGTTCGGCCAGGATATCCGCCACCTTCTGGCGGGGGTTCAGCGATCCGTAGGGGTTCTGGAACACCATCTGCACGGCCCGGCGCAGGGCCTTTTCCTGCGTCTTGGGCACGGCGGTGACGTCGCGTCCCGCAAACAGCAGGGCGCCGTCGGTTGGCGCCTCGATCCGGGTCAAGAGGCGGGCCAGGGTGGACTTGCCGCATCCGCTCTCGCCCACCACGGCCAGGGTCCTGCCGGCCGTGACGGTGAAGCTGGCGCCATCCACGGCCTTCACGATGGCGGGCGCGCGGAACAGGCCGCGTTTGACCTGGTAATGGCGGCGCAGCGCGTGGGCTTCCAGGATGGTCTTGTTCCGGTTCATCACGCGACCTCCGCTCGCACGCAGCGTGTCCAGCCCGCCCCGTCGGGGACCACCGCCGGCCGCGTCCCGCAGCGATCCTCCGCCAGGGTACAGCGCGGCTGGAACAAACAGCCCGCGGGCCGGTCGCCCACGCCGGGCACGGTGCCGGCAATGGTGGGCAGGCGCCGCCGCCCCACCGCCCGCTCGGGCAGCGCGTCCAGCAGGGCCGCCGTATAGGGGTGGCGGGGCTGGTCGAACAGCTGGTCCGCCGGCCGGTTCTCCACCACCTGGCCGGCATACATCACCTGTACCCGGTGGGCGCATTCGGCGACGACGCCCATGTCATGGGTGATCAGGATCATGGCCATGCCGCGCTGGCGCTGAAGATCGCGCAAGAGGTCCAGGATCTGGCGCTGGATGGTGACGTCCAGGGCCGTGGTCGGTTCATCGGCGATCAGCAGGCGCGGGTTGCAGGCGATGGCCATGGCGATCATCACCCGCTGGCTCATCCCGCCAGACAGCTGGTGCGGGAAGGCCGACAGGCGGGTTTCCGGGGCGGGGATACCCACCTGTTCCAAAAGGTCGATGGACCGTTTGCGCAGCGCCTTGCCCGACAAGCCTTCATGCTGGGCCAGGGTCTCGCCGATCTGGAACCCGACCGTGAAGCAGGGGTTCAGGCTGCTCATCGGTTCCTGGAAGATCATGGCCACCTGCCCGCCATTCAGGCGGCGTCGGGTCTTGGGGTGCAGGGTCAGCAAATCCTGCCCGTCGAACGCCATGGTCCGGGCGGTGACGCTGGCATTGTCGGCCAGCAGGCCCAACACGGCCAGGGAGGTGACGGATTTGCCCGACCCGCTTTCCCCCACGATGCCCAGCACCTCGCCGGGCTCTATGGAAAGGTCGATGCCATCCACGGCACGGAAGGGGCCGCGCCCGGTGGCGAAGGTGACCGACAGGTCCTTGATGTCGAGAAGCGGCATGGGCGTCCTCAGCGCTTCAGCTTGGGGTCAAGCGCGTCGCGCAACCCGTCGCCCATCAGGTTGAAGGCCAGCACCGTGATCAGGATGGCCAGCCCCGGAAAGGTCACCACCCACCAGGCGCGCTGCAGGAACTGGAGAGAGGATGACAGCATGGTACCCCATTCCGGCGTCGGCGGCTGCGCCCCCAGCCCCAGGAAACCCAGGGCCGCCGCATCCAGGGATGGCGGTGGAAAAGCCCAAAGTGGCCTGCACGATCAGCGGGGCCGCACAGTTGGGCAGGATGGTGACCAGCATAAGCCTTCTATCGCTGGCCCCGGCCAATCGCGCCGCCGTCACATATTCCCGGTTCCGTTCCGCCATCACCGACGCCCGGGTCAGGCGGGCATAATGCGGGACGATGACCACCGACACGGCAACCGCCGCATTCACCAGCCCCGGTCCCAGGATCGCCGCCACCACGATGGCCAGCAGCAGGGAGGGCAGGGAGAGAAGGATATCCATGAACCGCGCGATCAGCGTATCCAACGCCCCGCCATAAAACCCGGCGACCAGCCCCAGCGCCACCCCCACCGCCAGCGACAGGGTGACGACCAGCAACCCGATGAACAAGGACAGCCGGGCCCCATGGATCAGCCGGGACAGCATGTCCCGCCCGATATCATCGGTGCCCAGCGGGAAGGCCCAGCTTCCACCCTCGATCCAGGCCGGGGGCAGCAGCACGAAATCGCGGAACTGCTCGGCCGGCGGATGCGGGGCCACCAGCTCGGCGAAGATGGCGGTGATGGACAGGAGCAGGACGATGAACAGCCCCAGCACGGCCCCCCGGTTGCGGCGGAAATGGGACCAGAACTCGGGCCATGGACCCGGCGGTGCCTTCAGGACGATATCGGTCATTTCGCGTGCCGGATGCGGGGGTTGAGCAGGCCGTACAGCAGATCGACGGCCAGATTGACCAGCATGACCACCCCGGCCACCAGCAGGATGCCGCCCTGCAGGGCCGGATAATCACGCCGGTTGATGCTTTCAATCAGCCATTTGCCGATGCCGGGCCAGGCGAAGATGGTCTCCGTCAAAATGGCCCCGGCCAGCAGGGTGCCGACCTGCAAACCGATGACGGTGACCACGGGGATCATGGCGTTGCGCAGCGCATGTATCCCTACCACCCGGCCCAGACCCAGCCCCTTGGCCCGCGCGGTACGGATATAATCCTCACCCAGCACCTCCAGCATCGATGACCGCGTCATGCGGGCGATGACGGCCAGCGGGATGGTGCCCAGGACGATGGATGGCAGGACCAGATGATGCAGCGCATCCAGGAACGCCCCTTCCTCCTCCGACATCAGGCTGTCGATCAGCAGGAACCCGGTCACCGGTTCCACATAATAGGCGGCCGACAGCCGGCCGCTGACCGGCGTCCAGCCCAGGATGACGGAGAAGAACAGGATCAGCAGCAGGCCCCACCAGAAGATGGGCATGGAATATCCGGTCAGGCTGGCCGCCATCACCCCATGATCCAGCGGCCCGCCCCGCTTCACCGCCGCCAGCACCCCGGCCGGCAGCCCGATGACCAGCGCGAACAGGATGGCGCAGAGCGAAAGCTCGATGGTGGCGGGGAACAGCTCGGCGAATTCATGCAGGATCGGCGTCTGGGTGATCAGCGACTTTCCCAGGTCACCGGTCAGCACGCCGCCCAGATAGTCGCCATATTGTTCCAGCAACGGCTTGTTCAGACCCAGTTGCGCCCGCAGCTCCTCCAGCCGCGCCGGATCGATTCCGCGCTCGCCCAGCCGCACCTCGATCGGGTCGCCGGGGACGAGACGGATCAGGAAAAAGGCCAGCAGCGTCACGCCTAAGAAGGTGGGGATCAGCAGGGCGATGCGGGTCGCGATAAATTTCAGCATGGAATGGCTGCAGCTTCCAAACCCTGGGGGGGACGGGTTGCGGAACGGGGGTCGGGGCTCACTCCACCATATCCACCCCATCGAACTGATGCCGGTTGAACGGGCTCTGCTTATAGCCGACGACCTTCTTCGACACCGGCTCGAACACCACCGAATGGGCGATGGTGACCCAGGGGGCCTCTTCCTTGAAGACGCGCTGGGCCTGTTCATAAAGCTTGGCGCGGGCCGCCTGGTCGGGCACCTGCTTGGCCTTCAGGACCAGATCCTCATAGGGCTGGTGGCACCATTTGGCGATGTTGCTGCCGCTGGTCCTGGCCGCCGCGCAGCCCAGAAGGTTGTACATGAAATTGTCCGGGTCGCCATTGTCGCCCGTCCAGCCATAGAGCGCCATCTGATGGTCGCCGTCCTGGATGCGCTTGCGATATTCGCCCCATTCGAAGCTGACGATCTTGACCCGCACGCCGACCTTGGCCAGATCGGCCTGGATGATCTCCGCCATGCGCCGGGCATTGGGGTTGTAGGGGCGCTGGACGGGCATGGCGTACAGGTCGCTCTCGAACCCGTTGGGGAACCCGGCCTCGGCCAGCAGCGCCTTAGCCTTGGCGGGGTCGTAGGGATATTCCTTGTTGTCGGCCAGATAGCCGAACACGCCCGGTGGGATGGGATTCTTCGCCGGTTTGCCGCTGCCCTGGAAGACCTGGTCCAGGATGGCCTTGCGGTCGATGGCCATGTTCAGCGCCTGGCGCACCCGCTTGTCATCGAACGGCTTCTTCTGGGTCTGGAAGGCCAGATAGCCGACATTCAACCCCTCCTGCTCCATCAGGGTCAGGGCCGGGTCCTTGGCAATGGCGGGCAGGTCGGGCGGGTTGGGATAGGGGATGATGTGGCATTCCCCGGCCTTCAGCTTGGCATAGCGTACGGCCGCATCGGGCGTGATGGCGAAGACCAGATTGTCCAGCGGGGTCTTGCCGCCCCAATGTTCGTCGAAGCGGCGATACCGGACCTGGGCATCCTTCTGATAGGTGACGAAGCGGAAGGGGCCGGTGCCGACCGGGTCCTGATCATACCGTTCCGGCGTGCCCTTCTTCTTCAGGAAGTCGGCATATTCGGCCGACGTGATGTTGGCGAAGTCCATGCCCAGATCGGCCAGGAAGGGGGCTTCAGGCTTGGCGAGCGTGACGCGGACGGTATAGTCGTCCAGCTTCTCCACGGCTTTCAGCAGGTCGCCCAGCCCCATGCTCTTGAAGAAGGCATAGCCGCCGCCGGAGACGGAATGGAAGGGATGGTCCGCCTTCCATTGCCGGTTCAGGCTGAACAGCACGTCATCGGCGTTGAAATCGCGCGTGGGCTTGTAATCCTTGAAGGATTGCCACTTCACGCCCTTGCGCAGGAAGAAGGTATAGACCAGCCCGTCAGGCGAGATTTCCCAGCGCTCGGCCAGTGCGGGCACGATCTTGGTCGTCCCCCGTTCGAACTTCACCAGCCCATCATAGAGGGGGCGGGTGGCATCGAAGGTGGTGCCCGAGGTGTTCAGCGCCGCGTTGAAATTCTCCGGGCTGCCTTCGGCGCAATAGACCAGTGTCTTGGGCGCCGCCAGGGCCGGCACGGCCCCGAAACCCGCCAACGCGCACGCAACCATGGCTGTCCGCCACGCCATACGACCCATGCTGAACCCCGTCCGCCATATTTATTGTGTGGCGTCGTCAGGGAATGTCCGCCCTGCGCGCCGTGCATTGCGGTGCAGTAGAACAGGGGGCAGGGCAGGGGTCAATGGTCAGAACCTTAGGGGTCAGAACCTGGGAAGCTCCGCGAAGGGCAGTTGCCCACCGCCGACCCGCATCCAGCCGCTGTCGGCACAGCGATGCAGCGTGGGGAACAGCTTGCCGGGATTCAGCAGCCCATCGGGGTCGAAGGCGCATTTCAGCCGCGTCTGCTGTTCCAGGTCGGCTTCGCTGAACTGGTCCGGCATCAGGTCGCGCTTTTCGATCCCCACCCCATGCTCGCCGGTCAGCACCCCACCGACCTCCACGCACAGGCGCAGGATGGCGGCCCCGAACGCCTCCACCCGCTCCAGTTCGCCCGGCTTGTTGGCATCGAAAAGGATCAGGGGATGAAGATTGCCATCACCGGCATGGAAGACATTGGCGACCCGCAGCCCAAATTCCCCCTCCATCTCCGCCATGCGGGACAGGACCCGGGGCAGGGCCTTTCGCGGGATGGTGCCATCCATGCACATATAGTCGGCACTGATCCGGCCCACGGCGGGGAAGGCGGCCTTGCGCCCGGCCCAGAAGGCCAGCCGTTCGGATTCGTTGGTCGATATGCGCGGCGGGCGGCCACGGTGGGATGTGGTGATCTCCGCGACCTGGGCGATCAGCGCATCGACCTCCGTCGCCGGCCCGTCCAGTTCCACGATCAGCAGCGCCTCGACATCGCGCGGATAGCCCACCTGGACGAAATCCTCCGCCGCATGGATGGCCGGCCGGTCCATCATCTCCATCCCGGCCGGGATGATGCCGGCGGCGATGATGGCGGCCACGGCGTCACCGGCATCGACGGTGCAGTCGAACCCGACCAGCAGGGCGCGCGCCACCTGTGGCCTTGGCAGGATGCGCACCGTCACCTCCGTCACCACACCCAGCAGCCCCTCCGATCCGGTGACCACGCCCAGCAGGTCGTAGCCACCCGAATCGAGATGCTTGCCGCCCAGGCGCAGCACCTCGCCCGCCATGGTGACGAACTCGATGCCCAGCAGGTTGTTGGCGGTGACACCATATTTAAGGCAATGCACGCCGCCGGAATTCTCCGCGACATTGCCGCCGATGGAGCAGGCGATCTGGGATGACGGATCGGGGGCGTAATAGAAGCCGCGCTCGCCCACCGCCTGGCTGATGGCCAGGTTGGTGACGCCGGGCTGCACCACGACGGCGCGGTTGTCGTAATCGATGTCGAGGATGCGCGACAGTTTGGACAGGACCAGCAGCACCCCGTCGGCCAGCGGCAGGGCACCGCCCGACAAGCCCGTACCGGCCCCGCGCGGCACGACCTTCACCCCCATCTCGTGGCAGATACGCAAAGCCGTTGCGACCTCCCTGGTATTGCGGGGCAGGACAACCAGCATCGGCATCTGGCGATAGGCGGCCAGGGCGTCGGTGTCATAGGCGCGCAGCGACGCTTCGTCGGCGATGACGCCGCCGGGAATTGCCCCCTTCAGCCGGCGCAGCAATTCACCCCGTTTGGTGAAGGCTGTCGGGTCGGGCGGGGGCATGGTCGGCATGGGTGCACTTCACCGGATGGGGGCAACAGGCGCCAACCATGCGGCAAAGCAAGGGGGATGCGGAACCCCCAAATGCGAAAACCGCGCCCAGAGGCGCGGTTCCTGCCTGCCGGGACGAAACCGCCCCGGCCAAACCTTACCGGTAACTCAGCCCTGGCGGGCCTTGAAACGCGGGTTCAGCTTGTTGATGACGTAGACACGGCCCTTGCGGCGGATGACGCGGCAAGCCTTGTGGCGGGTCTTCATCGACTTCAGCGAATTCACGATCTTCATGATAAGCACTCTGGCGCTGGAGGCGTTCTTTGCGAGGCGCGGAACATAGTCGCGGGTTGCCCCCCTGTCAACCGGACAGGCGCTTTTCCGCCATGCAACCCCCACCCGCGCCGCTGAAAGCCCGATTCTGAAGCCTAATCAGCTCAACTCAGCGGGCTTCAGGGCATAGAATCGGTAGTAACGCAGGCCCGATGACAGGGCTGCGACCCGTCGTGCCCACATCTCCACCTCCTCCACCACGGCCAGCTTGGTGTCGTGATCCATGCTGACCGTTTCCAGATGCTTCACCAGTTCCTGGATGGCGTTCAGGATCAGGGCGCGGTGGTTGTCGGTATTATCCTCGGTGATGCGGATATCCAGGTTGCGCTGGGCCAGCGCGCCCACATATTGCTCCACCGTCCAGGGCGAGGGCTCCACCGGCTCTGCATGGATCCAGCCGTCGAAATCGCGGCCGCGGGCATGGCCGGGATCGATCACGTAATCGGTGAACAGCAGCTGGCCCTTGGGCTTCAGCACCGCCTCGATACCGTCGATCAACCGGTCCTTGTTGCGGATATTATAGAAGGTCTCCTTGGAGAAGATGGCATCCACCCGCTTGCTCCAGGCGAAATTCTCCAAATCCGTGGACAGGATCGGCGATTGCCGGGCCAGACCCGACTTCTGCGACCGGAACATCCCGGCCTCAGCCAGCACGGGATTGCCCTCCACCCCCGTCACCCAGGTGCCGTATTGCTTGGCCATGGCGCGGGTGGCCCCGCCCAGCCCGGCGCCGATATCCAGCACGCTCATCGCCGGGTTCAGGCCCAGGGGCTTCACGATGGTGGGAATGAACTCGTCCCCGCCGGGTGACGAGAAGCCGGGACCCCAGATTTTCTCCACCACCTCGATCCGGGTAGCGGTCCAGAGCGGCTTGCCGCGGCGGTTCAGGTGCTTGGCGTCGCCCTGGGCGCTACCACCACCACCGACGCCTGCATGGGACGCATACGCATCCTCGCCGGCTTCGCCGGCGCGGCGTTGGACGTCGATACCTTCCCACCACGCCAGGAATCGATCCTTGAGCGTCGGAGGGGGGGCGGACACGTCATCGGTGCTGCGGGTAGCGGCCATGCGATCGATAAGGCGCTGTCCATGTTGCGACGTCGTGGAGATTACCTCTTATGCGTTTCAGGGGAAACAGTCTTGCATGAGACATCTCGCACGGAATATGCATCCTGAATAATGCGGCCCTAATAGCTGCCCATAGCAAGGTCAGCCACCAGCCCTGGTATTCTCCATTCCAAACATGGAGAAATGCCGCGTTGTGACGGGGTATTTGCCCCCTTCGCGCCATGCGTTGCGTGCGTGGGCGGGCCCTCAGCCCTGCTATCATTTGGTAACAATCCACGGCTTTGATAGTGCATCCCGCCAATATCCAGTGTAGGGTCATGTTGGGATGGCTGCTGGACCGGCACCTCGCGGATATGCTTTCCGCGTGGCGCAGAACCGGGTACTGTCCTTGCAGCCGGTCCCACCGGTGAAGTTCCCTACACTATGACAGTCGAGTTCGAGACCACATGTACGAGCGCCGTTCTCCGCAGAGCCCGCAGATCACCCGCCGCAGCGTCACCGCCACGGTCAAATGGTACAACCCCACGAAGGGCTTCGGCTTCGTGACCCTGTCCGACGGGTCGCCCGATGCCTTCCTGCATGCCTCGGTCGTTCAGGCCGTCGGTCATGACGCCCTGGCCGATGGCACGACCATCGTCTGCGATCTGTCGCAGGGTCAGAAGGGTCCGCAGGTTGCTTCGATCCACAGCGTCGACACCTCGACGGCTCAGCCGGCCCGCCGTGGCCCGGGTGGCCCGGGCGGTGGTGACCGCTTTGGTGGCGGCGGCGACCGCTTCGGCGGTGGGGACCGCTTCGGTGGCGACCGCTATGGTGACGCCCCCCGCGCCCCGCGCGTTGCGCGCAGCTTCGACAACGGCCCGACGGAGACGATCGAGGGCGTGGTCAAGTTCTTCAGCGCCGACAAGGGCTTTGGCTTCGTGACCCCCGATGGCGGTGGCAAGGACGTGTTCGTCCACATCACCGCCCTGGAGCGTTCGGGCGTCCGTGCGCTGACCCCGGAGCAGCGCGTGCGTCTGCAGACCAGCATGGGTCAGAAGGGCCCGCAGGCCAACCGCGTCGAGATCCTCTGATCTCTGATCCGCGTTTGTCCTGACGCTGCTCTTGCGTCACGTGGTTGAAAGTTTGGCGACGTTGCCCCAACGGGCGGCGTCGCCTTTCTTTTTTCTGCGTCAATGTTTCTGGCGATTCGCCGATTGCAGGGGCTTCTGGGGCTGTCCTGCCAATCAAGCCTTGCCATCTTCTATTCCACCGGGCGACCATGTGAAAAACATGAGGCCCCGGACAGGCAATGCGATCCCCCCATATCCCAACGATTTCCCGCCGCCTTGCCGCGGGTCTGCTGACCCTGTGTCTGGCAGTTCCCGCCGTTCCGGCCCAGCAGGCACCGGAACCTGCATCGGCGGCCAAGGCCAAGCAACTGGTCACCGCGCGGCGCCACATGGTGGTGGCCGCCAATCCGCTGGCCGTGCAGGCGGGGCTGGATGTGCTGCGCCAGGGCGGCAATGCCGTGGACGCCGCAGTGGCGGTGCAGGCGGTGCTGGGGCTGGCGGAACCGCAATCGTCCGGCATGGCGGGCGGCGCCTTCATGCTGCTGGCCGAACCGGGCGGCAAACTGACCACCTATGACGGGCGGGAGGTGGCGGGCGCCGCCGTGACGCCCAACCTGTTCATCGGTGCCGACGGCAAGCCCATGGGTTTCCTGGACACCTTGCCCCAGGGCCGCGCCGTGGGCGTACCGGGCGTGGTGGCCATGCTGGCCCAGGCCCATGCCGCCCATGGCAAGCTGCCCTGGGCCGGGCTGTTCAAACCCGCCATCGATCTGGCTGATGCCGGGGTACCCGCCTGGCCGCGCATGGTGGGGGTGCTGACCGACTGGCGCCGCATGCTGGGCAAGTCGGCGGACATGAACCATGTCTATTACCGCGACGGTGCCGGGCCGCCGGCCTTGGGAGAACGCGTACCCATGCCGGAACAGGCGGTCAGCCTGCGCCTGCTGGCGGCTGCCGGTCCCGACGCCTTTTATCGTGGCCCCATCGCCAAGGCCATTGTCACCCGGTTGAGCCAAGCGGCGGGTGATAGCGGCACGCCGGTGCTGACCCTGGAGGATATGGCGAATTACCGGGCCGTGGAGCGTGACGGCATCTGCGTGCCCTATCGCGTCTGGAAGGTTTGCGGCATGGCCCCGCCCTCGGCCGGCGGCGTGGCGATCCTCCAGATCCTGGGCATGCTGTCCCAGTATGACCTGCGCGCCATGGGCAAGGATGATCCCAAGGCTTGGCATCTGCTGATGGAGGCCAGCCGCCGCGCCCATGCCGACCGGGAGGCGCATGTCGGCGATCCGGACAAGGTGGCGGTGCCGACCCGTGGCCTGATCGATGGCGGCTATATCGCATCCCGTGCCGCCGGTATCGATCCGGCCCGCGCCGCCACCGGCCCGGTACCACCGGGCGAGCCGCCCTTCCGCACGGGTGCCTTGTTCCCCGCCGCCGACGGGCCGGATGTGCCCTCGACCACCCATTTCTCCATCGTCGATGATGACGGGCGGATGGTGTCGATGACCAGTTCGGTGGAATTCGCCTTCGGCTCCGGCCTGATCGCCGGTGGATTCGTCCTGAACAACCAGATGACCGATTTCACCTTCGTGCCGACCAAGGATGGCAAGCTGGTGGCCAACGCCCCAGCACCGGGCAAGCGCCCGCGTTCCTCCATGGCGCCCACCGTGGTGTTCGACAAGGACGGTCGCCCCGTGCTGGCCGTTGGCTCCCCCGGCGGCACCGCCATCATCGGCTATGTGGCCGAAGCCCTGGTGGCCATGCTGGACTGGGACCTGGACCCACAGGCCGCCGTCAGCCTGCCCATCCTGTTGAACCGCAACGGCGCCACCCAGATCGAATCCAGCCCCGCCGCCGACGGGCTGGCCAGCGCCTTGGCCGCCATGGGGCATGAGGTGAAGCGCGACGCGGTGAACAGCGGCATCCACGCCATCCGCATCACGCCCACCGGCATCCAGGGCGGCGCCGATCCCCGCCGCGACGGGGTGGCGATGGGGGATTGAGTGCGATCGGTTCAAACCGTTCCGTTTGGACCGTGAATCGCACGGCAACCCAAAAATCATCCCAGTTTCCGTGCAGCCTCGACAGCCACGGCCATGGCTTCCACCCGCGACAGGCGCGTGGCGGCCAGGGTCAGGTCACCCAGACGGAACGCGTCCAGCAGCAGGCGCAGTTCCGCCGCCATCTCATCTTTCACGCCCTTCACCGCGCGGGCGTGGGTGGTGACGGGTGCGGCGGCGATGGCGATCTCCCATTGTCCGCCATTGGTGGGGCGTGCCGGGGCGGCTTCCGCCAGTTCCAGCAGGGCACGGGCGCGGGCCGCCGGATCGCGCAGGGTGGCGGCCGCCTTTTCCTGCGCTGTGCGGTGGGCCTGGGCCAGTTCCACCGCCCTCTCCCCCTTGGCCTGGAACCGGGCGGGCGCCAGGATGCGGGCGAATCCGGCCAACTGCCGGTCGATGGCGGCCAGATCCAGCTCGAACGATGCTCCCAGACCCAGGCGGGTGAAGGGATCGACATCCCCCGGCGGCTGGATCGACCCGCAGCCATGGCAGAACAGGGCGCGGGGGGAAACGGCACCGGCGCAATGCCAGCAGGGCAGGGTGGTTTCCATGGACATCATTCCTTCACGGCGCGGGCGGCGAGCGGCAGATAGCAGGCCAGGAACCGGTCGATATCGGCCTCGGCACTGTCCCAACCCAGGCTGACGCGGATCGCCGATCCCGCCACATCCTCCCCATACCCCATGGCGGTCAGGACGGGCGAAGCCTTGACCTTGCCCGATGAACAGGCCGATCCGGCGCTGACGGCGATGCCGGCCAGATCGAAGGCCATCAACTGGCTGTTGGCACCGATGCCGGGCAGGGCGAGGCAGCTGGTATTGGCCACGCGCTGGGCGTCGGCGCCGATGATCCGCACATGCGGGGCGGCCTGTCGTACCGCTGCCTCCAGCCGGTCACGCAGATTGGCGATGGTGGCATAACCTTCCAACCCTTGCTTGGCCGCCTGGGATGCGGCCCCGAATCCGGCGATGCCGGCGACATTCTCTGTTCCCGCCCGCATCCGCCGCTCCTGCCCGCCGCCACGCAGCAGCGGGGCCAGCGGCACCGAGGGGGCGGCCAGCAGGGCACCCACACCCTGTGGTCCGCCGAGCTTGTGCGCCGACAGGGTGACGAGGTCGAGGCCGAGTGCCGCCATGTCGAAGGGAATGCGCCCCACCGCCTGCACCGCGTCGCTATGCAGCCAACCGCCATGCCGGTGGACCAGCGCTGCGATCTCCGCCAGTGGCTGGATGATCCCCGTCTCGCTGTTCACCGCTTGCACGCTGACCAGGGCGGGGCCTTCCGCCAGAAGGCTTTCCAAGGCCGTCAGGTCGATCCACCCGTCATGGCCGACCGGGATGATCCCGGCCCCCGGCCCGATGCATTCCAGCACCGACGGGTGCTCCGTGGCACCCAGCAGCAGGCGGCGGCCATGGTGAGCAGCCAGGGAAAGCGCCTGGTTGTTGGCCTCCGTCCCGCCGCCGGTGAAGGTGACCTGGGCGGCGGTTGAGCCGGCCAAGGCGGCCACCTGCTCGCGGGCATCCTCCACCAGACGGCGGGCCTTGCGGCCGAAACCATGGATGGAGGACGGGTTGCCCAGTACATCCAGGGCGTTCACCATGGCGTCGCGCGCCGGTGCCCGCAGGGGGGAAGTGGCGTTCCAGTCGAGGTAAAGTGGGGTGCGCATGGGCTGCTTTTCCGCCAAAGGCTTGAATTTCCCTGCGAAGAGGCTTGAATACGAATATGGGCGCTGTGATATAGTCCGCCCCCGTCCCATCGCGGTTAACGCGACGGGACAGTCCCGTGGACGGCGGGGCGTGCCCGTTCCGGGTGCGGTCCGACGGCCCACAACGCCTGAGGCAGTCCTATAGAATGACAGGGATGGACGGTCAAGAATCGCCCCCCGCCCATGGCCGCCCGGCCCTGGGTCGTTTTATCGTCGCTGCCGCCCGCCTGTTGACGCTCGCCCCACGCATGTCTGATCGGGACCGGTGAATCCATGCCTGACGTGATCATGAACGGCCCCGCCGGCCGTCTGGAAGGTCGCTACTCCCACAGCAAAGTGCCGAACGCGCCCATTGCCCTGCTGCTGCATCCGCATCCGCAGCATGGCGGGACGATGAATAACCGCATCGTCTATACGCTGTTCCACGCCTTCACCAAGCGGGGCTTCTCCTCGCTGCGCTTCAATTTCCGCGGGGTGGGCCGCAGTCAGGGCACCTATGACCGGGGTGAGGGCGAACTGTCCGATGCGGCCAGCGCGCTGGACTGGTTGCAGACCTACAATCCCAACGCGTCGGCCTGCTGGATCGGCGGGTTCAGCTTTGGCGCCTGGATCGGCATGCAGCTGCTGATGCGCCGGCCGGAACTGGACGGGTTCCTGTCCATCGCCCCGCCGGCCAACATGTTCGATTTCAGCTTCCTGGCCCCGTGCCCGGCCTCTGGCCTGATCGTGCATGGCGACCGGGACGAGATCGTGCCCGAGGCGTCGGTGACCCGTCTGGTCAACAAACTGTCCTCGCAAAAGGACATCAAGATCGACTATCGCCGTCTGGAAGGGGCCAACCATTTCTTCAACGAGAAGGCCGATGACCTGGGCAAGATCGTTGACGACTATCTGGATGTGGCCCTGACCAAGCCGATGGGGCCGAACGCGGTTTAAGAGCGGTGGGTAGAGTGGTGGATAGCACGCTCGCCCCCCTCATCGACGCCGTGCGCGCCGGGCAGCCCTTGCGCCTGACGGCGGGCGGCAGCAAGCCCGGCCTGGGCCATGCCGTCACGGGGGCACCGCTGTCGCTGGCCCCCCTGTCGCGCGTCATCTCCTACGATCCCTCCGAACTGATCCTGGTGGCCGAACCCGGCCTGCCCCTGGTCGAGGCACAGGTTCTACTGGCCACCAAAGGGCAGGCACTGGCGTTCGAGCCGCCGGACCTGGGGCCGCTCTATGGCCGGCCCGCTGGCGGCGGCACCGTCGGCGGCACCGTGGCCACGGGCCTGTCGGGGCCAGCGCGGGTGCGGGCGGGTGCGGTGCGGGATCATGTGCTGGGCATGACGGCCCTGTCGGGCGACGGGCGGCTGTTCCGGTCGGGCGGCAAGGTGGTGAAGAATGTCACCGGCTTCGACCTGCCCAAGCTGCTGACCGGCGCCCATGGCACGCTGGGCATCATGACGGAGATCGTGCTGAAGGTGCTGCCGGCGCCGCCTGTCTCCAAGACCCTGGTCCTGGCGGGGATCGAGGGGGAGGACGCGAGCCGGGCCCTGGCCGATGCGCTGGGATCGGCGGCGGAGGTGGGGGCGGCGGCCTGGACCCCGTCATACCTGCCGCTGGATGGGTTGCTGCCCGACCGTACGCCCTGCGTGCTGCTGCGGCTGGAGGGGGTGGCCGTGTCGGTGGCGGAGCGGCTGTCGGCTCTGGAAAGCCTGCTGGGCGGGCGGGCGGCCATGGCGGTGCTGGACGGGGACGAATCGGCGGCACTCTGGGCCTGTCTGCGCGATGCCACGCCGCTGGCGGAGCGGCCCGACCTGGATGTCTGGCGCCTGTCTGTGCCGCCGATGGCGGGGATGGGGGTGCTGGCTTCCGTCAGGGCGGCGATCCCGCGGGCGCTGGGCTGGCTGGATTGGGGTGGAGGGCTGGTCTGGGTGGGCGTGCCGGGTGGTATGGCGGATGCCTGGGCTGGCGTGGTGCGGGCGGCGGTGGGCGGCGATGGACATGCCACGCTGATGCGGGCACCCGATGCGGTGAAAGCGGTGATCCCCGTCTTCCATCCGCAGCCGGCGGCGGTGGCGGCTCTGTCGCAACGGGTGCGGGCTCAGTTCGATCCGGCCGGCATCCTCAATCCCGGGATCATGGGGGGCTGATGCAGACCCATTTTACCCTGACGCAACTGGCCGACAGTGGCACGGCAGAGGCGGAGAAGATCCTGCGCACGTGCGTGCATTGCGGCTTCTGCACGGCGACCTGCCCCACCTATCGTCTGACGGGGGATGAGCGCGACAGCCCACGGGGCCGCATCTATCTGATCAAGGACATGCTGGAGAAGGGCCGGCCGGCGGGAGAGGTAGAGACCCACCATATCGATCGCTGCCTGTCGTGCCTGTCCTGTATGACCACCTGCCCGTCGGGCGTGCATTACATGCATCTGGTCGACCATGCCCGCGCCCATATCGAACGTACGGGCAAGCGGCCTGTGAAGGTACAGCTGAAGCGGTTGGCCCTGCGCCTGATGCTGCCGCATGCGGGGCGGTTCCGGGCGGCGATGGGGCTGGCGAAGGCGGCAAGGCCCTTCCGCGCCCTGTTGCCGCCCGACCTGCGGGCCATGCTGGACCTGGCGCCCGACCGCGTGCATCCGCGCAGTGCGCAGGAGGGACCGGCGACATTTCCGGCGCAGGGGCAGCGGCGGATGCGCGTGGCCCTGCTGCCCGGTTGCGTGCAGCCGGCACTCGACCCCGCCATCAACGCGGCGGCGATCCGCCTGCTGAACCGGCTGGGGGCCGAGGTGGTGGTGGCCAAGGGCGTGGGCTGCTGCGGAGCGCTGACCCATCATATGGGCCATGACGGGCACGGATTCGCGACGGCCAATATCCAAGCCTGGATGGCGGAATTGGAAGGGGCGGGGCTGGACGCCATCATCGTCACGGCCAGCGGTTGCGGCACCACCGTGAAGGATTACGGCTACATGTTCCGCGAAGATGCGGACATGGCGGCCCCGGCGGCCAAGGTGTCGGCCCTGGCGCGCGACGTGACGGAGGTGCTGTCCATGCTGGGCCTGCCGGCGGGGACCCAGGCGCCCCGGCCGCTGCGCGTGGCCTATCATGCCGCCTGCTCGCTTCAGCATGGGCAGAAGGTGAAGGAACCGCCGCGCGATCTGCTGCGGGCGGCGGGCTTCACATTGCTGGACGTGCCGGACGGGCATCTGTGCTGCGGATCGGCCGGCACCTATAATCTACTGCAGCCGGAGATGGCCGGGCAGTTGCGCGATGCCAAGGTGGCGGCGATCGAGAGCACCCGGCCCGATATCATCGCCGCCGGCAATATCGGCTGCATGACCCAGATCGGGTCGGGCACGCCTTTACCCATCGTGCATACGGTGCAGCTTCTGGACTGGGCCACGGGTGGGCCGACGCCCGACGGGCTGACATGAAAAAGGCCGCGCGGTTCAGCACCATGCGGCCTTCTTCGACATTCAGGTCCAAACCTTACGCCTTGGGCTTTTCCGCCGGGGAGGCCACCTTGGGCTTGCCGGCATTGCGCAGGACCATGGCCAGATGGGAATGCAGGTTGGCGTTGGCGGCCAGGATGGAACCGCTGGCCAGCGGCGACTTGCCGGGGCCGATCTCGCTGACGAAGCCGCCGGCTTCGGTGACCAGCAGCAGGCCGGCGGCCATGTCCCAGGGCTTCAGGTCGGCTTCGAAGAAACCGTCGAAGCGGCCGGCCGCCGTATAGGCCAGATCCAGCGATGCCGCACCCCAGCGGCGCGTGCCCGCCACCTGGCCCATCAGGGCCTCCAGCTGCTGCAGGAACACCGGCGCGTTGCCATGGCCCTTGAAGGGGATGCCGGTGGCGATCAGGCTGTCGGCCAGCGCGCGGCGGGAGGAAACGCGCAGGCGGGTATGGTTCAGGAAGGCGCCCGCACCCTTTTCCGCCCAGAACATCTCGTCATGCACGGGTTCGTAGATGACGCCGGCGATGATCTCGCCCTCGCGCTCCAGCGCGATGGAAACGGCCCAATGCGGCAAGCCGTGCAGGAAATTGGTGGTGCCGTCCAGCGGATCGACGATGAAGCGGTGGGAGGCGTCCTTGCCTTTGATCTCACCCGATTCTTCCATCAGGAAGCCGAAATCGGGGCGGGCCTTGGACAGTTCCTCGCGCACGATACGCTCGGCCTTCTGGTCGGCGGCGGAGACGAAGTCCGACGGGCCCTTGCGGGACACCTGCAAATGCTCGACCTCGCCGAAATCGCGCAGGATGGCCTTGCCGGCCTTCTCGGCCGCACGGGTCATGACGTTCAGGATGGCCGAACGGGCTGCCATGGTTGAACACTCCACAATGACGAAGAAACCGCGGGATCGAAGCCCGCCTATTTAAAAGCGAAACGCCCGCGCGTGTCGATCCGCGCGGGCGCTCGAAAGCGGGAAGGTCAGGGACAGATCAGTCCTTGTACCGCTCCATATACTCGCCGGTCTCGATATTGACGACGATCTTGGTGCCGGCCTCGATGTGCGGCGGAACCAGGACGCGGGCGCCATTTTCCAGAACGGCCGGCTTGTAGGAGGAAGAGGCCGTCTGGCCCTTCACCACCGGATCAGCCTCGGTGATCATCAGGACCACGGACTGCGGCAGTTCGACCGACAGGGGCGAGCCTTCGAAGGACTGCACGACGACTTCCATGCCGTCCTGCAGGAAGATCTTGCCGTCGCCGATGATGTCGCCGGAGATGGTGACCTGTTCGAAGGTCTCCTTGTCCATGAAGGTGAAATTGTCATCTTCAGCGAACAGGAACGTCATCTCATGATCGTCCAGACGGGCACGCTCGACCGCTTCGCCGGTGCGGAAGCGCTCGATATTCTTGTTGCCCGACTTCACGTCCTTCATTTCCAGCTGGATGAAGGCGCCGCCCTTGCCGGGCTGCACGATCTGGGTGCCGGTGATGACATAGAGACGGCCGTTATGCTCAAGGATATGACCCTTGCGCATGGTGTTCGCATTGACCTTCATGACGCTTCTCAAACTTTCAGGAATCGAGCGGCGCGGAACCTAACAGGTTGCCCGGTCTGAGGCAAATGCCCCGTGTCCCCGCCCGCCGCATAGGCAACCGGCGGGCCGTGCAAGGGCCGCGTGACGGAATTTTAGCATGAAGCCCGACCATTTGCCGCCATTTGGCCGTGTTTGGGTTATAAGGCAGCGTTGATCGGGCCGAAGACGCGGATGGATGATGGTTGTGGGTGAGGGGGCCGCTCCGGTGGCCATGGTGAAGAAGCTGCGCATGGTGACGGGCATCGTCGCCCTGTTTGCCCTGGTCCTGGACCAGGTGAGCAAGCAATGGGTGTTGACCAGCCTGCTGCCCTGCCTGTCGGGGCCGCCGGGTCCCGGCTGCGCGGTGAATTCGCCCTTCATCGAGGTCACGGGCTTCTTCAACATGGTGGTGGCCTGGAACTTCGGGGTCAGTTTCTCGATGTTCTACAGCGAGCATGACCTGATGCCCCTGGCCCTCAGCCTGCTGGCCGTGATCATCTGCGCCGGGCTGCTCTGGTGGGGCCGTCACAATGACAAGGGGCTGGTGGCGTTGGCCACCGGCATGGTCGTGGGGGGCGCCGTCGGCAATGTCATCGACCGGTTCCGTTTCGGGGCCGTCGCCGATTTCCTTGACTTTCATGTCGCGGGCTGGCACTGGCCGGCATTCAACGTGGCGGATTGCTGCATCGTCGTCGGAGTGTGCCTGTTGTTGATCGACGGGCTGTTCTCCGGGGCGGAGCGGCGCTAGAGTGCGGTCGGTTCGAACGAGGTCGTTTGAACACTGAATCGCGGTATTGAGACTCTGCTCCTCGTTCAAAGGGTACGGATCGGACCATGGGTGTGTTGAAGCAAGTGCGCAAGGCGGCCGTGCCGGCCATCACCATTATCGCCATGGGCGGCCTGCTGTCGGGCTGCGGCCTGTTCGGCGGCCATGATGCGCCGGATGAGTTCATGGTCGTGGCCCGCGCGCCGCTGGAAGTGCCGCCCGACTTCTCGCTGCGCCCGCCGCAGCCCGGCAGTCCGCGCCCGCAGGAGATGGAGCGTGACACCCGCTCGCAGTCCAGCGTGTTCGGCGCCAGTGCTGCCGGCAGCGGCGCCCTGATCGACCCGCGCACCAGCCCGCAGCAGTCCAACGGCGAAGGCGCCCTGCTGGCCCAGGCCGGCGCCGATCAGGCCAGCCCCGACATCCGCGCCATCGTCGACCGGGAGAATCCCGGCGTCGTCGTCGGCACGCCCGGCTTCCTGGACAAGCTGATGTTCTGGAAGGACGAGCAGAACCCGGAAGTTCTGCCCCCGCCCGGCGGCACGCTGTCCACGACGCGCGAGAGCGGGAAGTAAGTTTTTGAGTTCCCTCAGGCGCCGGGCCGGCAGTCGCCGGCCTGCGATGTCCAAGGACATCGCCTCTGTGTTGATCGAAGCCCTGCCCTTACCGGCGGGGCTTCGTCATTTCGGGGGCACGCATGTTGGGACAAGGCATCGCACCCGCTTCCCAACCGTCCCCGTCCGGCCTATGTTCCGGCCATGACCGACGCACGCCAGACCCCGACCGCCGCCCCTCAGGGCATTCCCCCGCGTCCCCCCGCCGGGGAGGAGGGGCGTTTCTTCGGCTTCCGGGAGATCGACCCGACGGAGAAGGCGCCCCTGGTCCAGGGCGTGTTCGGCAGCGTGGCCGGCAAGTACGACCTGATGAACGACCTGATGTCGATGGGCATCCACCGGCTGTGGAAGGATGCCTTCGTCGATCTGGTCCGCCCGCGCGAGGGTGAGGCGCTGCTGGATGTGGCCGGCGGCACGGGCGACATCGCCTTCCGTCTGAAGAAGCGCGCACCCGGCGCCAATGTCACCGTCTGCGACCTGACCCTGTCCATGGTGCGGGTGGGGCGTGACCGCGGCATCGATGACGGCGTGCTGACCGGTATCGACTGGACGGTCGGTAATGCCGAGGATCTGCCGTTCCCGTCCCGGTCCATGGACGCCTATACGATCGCCTTCGGCCTGCGCAACGTCACGCGCATCGACAAGGCGCTGGCCGAGGCGCGGCGCGTGCTGAAGCCCGGCGGACGCTTCTTCTGCCTGGAATTCAGCCATGTGGTGATCCCCGTCGTGCGGGAGATCTATGACAGCTATTCCTTCCACCTGCTGCCCCGGCTGGGCGGCATGGTGGCCGGCGATCGTTCCAGCTACCAGTATCTGGTGGAAAGCATCCGCCGCTTCCCCGAGCAGCAGGCTTTGTGCGCCCGGATCGAGGCGGCGGGCTTCACCGGGGCCAAGGCGCGCAACCTGTCGGGCGGCATCGCCTGCATCCATTCCGGCTGGCGCGTCTAGGCATGCTGCGCGCCACCCGCAATCTGCTGCGCCTGGCCGGCATCGGCCGCACCCTGGGCCGCCATGGTGCCCTGCCGGTCGAGCTGTTCCGTGACGCCAGCCCGTTCCTGGCCCTGGTCATGGGCTGCCTGAACCGCAGCAAAGTGCCGGGCCGTCCGGGCCAGCGTCTGGCGGCCGCCCTTCAAGCGCTGGGACCCAGCTTCATCAAGCTGGGTCAGGTTCTGTCCATCCGCGCCGATCTGGTGGGCGATCAGGTGGCCGAGGATCTGGCCGAACTGCGCGACCGGTTGCCGGCCTTTCCCGGCGCCGATGCCCGCGCCATCATCGAGGCGGAACTGGCCCGGACCATCGCCGAGCTTTACGCCCGCTTCGACGACAATGCCGTGGCGGCGGCCAGCATCGCCCAAGTGCATTTCGCCGAGACCCATGATGGCCGCCTTGTCGCGGTGAAGGTGCTGCGGCCGGGGATCGAGGCGGCGTTCCAGCGGGATATCGACCTGCTGCTGTGGCTGGCCGGCTGGGCCGTGCGGGTGCAGCCCAAGCTGCGCCGGCTGAAGCCGGTGGCGGTGGTGGAGACCTTCGCCCGCACCGTGGCGCTGGAGATGGATCTCAGGATGGAGGCGGCGGCCGCGTCCGAACTGGCGGAGAATTTCAAGGGCGACCAAACGTTCGGCGTGCCCGCCATCGACTGGGACCGCACGGCCCGGCGGGTGATGACCCAGGAGCGCGTCATCGGCTTTTCCATCGACCGGGTGGAAGAGATCAGGGCGGCCGGGCTGCAGGCGGATCGGCTGCTGGCCCATGCGGCGGACGCCTTCTTCAACCAAGTGTTCCGCGACGGCTTCTTCCATGCGGACATGCATCCCGGCAACATGTTCGTGACAGAGCAAGGAAGGCTGATCGCGGTCGATTTCGGCATCATGGGCCGGATCGACCGGCAGACGCGGCTCTATCTGGCCGACATGCTGATCGGCTTCCTGAACCGCGATTATGACCTGGTGGCCAAGGTGCATTTCGATGCCGGCTTCGTGCCGGCCAGCCAGGACCAGGAACTGTTCAAGCAGGCTGTCCGCTCCATCGGCGAACCGCTGCATGGACGCCCCCTGTCCGACATCTCGGTTGGCCGGTTGCTGGCCCAGATGTTCGCCGTCACCGAGAAGTTCCAGATGGAGACGCAGCCCCAGCTGCTGCTGCTGCAGAAAAGCATGCTGACGGCGGAAGGCATGGGCCGCGTCCTGAACCCGCATGTGAACATGTGGGAACTGGCCCGACCCCTGATCACCAGCTGGATGATCGAGAATAGGGGGCCGGAGGCGCGCGTCGCCGACCTGCTGACCAATGTCGCCGGCATCGCGCGGCGGTTGCCCACTCTGGTCCGCGACCTGGAGCATGCGGCCAACGTGCTGGTCGAAGGCGGCGGCATGCGCCTACATCCCGAGTCGGTGGCGGTTCTGGCCGCATCGCGCGAGCGGGAAGGCCGCCGCTGGCGCCGGCTGGGCTGGGCTGGGCTGCTGCTGGCGGCGGCCGGTCTGATGGCCGCCCTTCTTTAGTTTTTCGTATTCCTCAATCGCCGGCGCCCACATCCGTGGGCTTGGCTTACGCCGCACGAGCGGCGCGGCGGCGGTCGCCGCCAGGACGGCTGTAGGCCGTCCTGGCGAACCATCCGGCTTGACACGCCACCCCCTTCACACGCACCTTCCCTCCCGTCCAAGGGGAACCCCGGCAAGGGGCTGAGACACCGCATGGACCGCCAGCAGGCGGCACCGGCGCGGGAACCCTTCGAACCTGATCCGGGTCGTACCGGCGTAGGGATGGAAGCATAGGGGCCTGATCTGCCCCGCTCGTGCCGCCGCACCCCGTGCGCATGCCCGGATCTCCATATCAAGGGAGGTCCAGATGCCAGATACCAACATTACCGATCCCGAATTCCGGGTCACCACCGGCCCGCTGCCGGCCAGCCGCAAGATCCATGTGGCCGGGGAGCAATTCCCCGGCATCCGCGTGGCCATGCGCGAGATCGACCTTTCACCCAGCGCCAACGAGGCGCCGGTGCGGGTCTATGATCCGTCCGGCCCCTATACCGACCCCGCCGTGCGCACCGATATCCGCCTGGGCCTGCCCGAGTTGCGCCGCTTCTGGGTGGTGGGGCGCAACGATGTCGAGGCCTATGAGGGCCGCGAGGTGAAGCCGGAGGATAATGGGCTGCGCGAGGGGCAGGAGAGCCCCGTGCCGCTGTTCGACCGTGCCGGCCGCCGGCCGCTGCGGGCCCGGCCGGGGGCCAATGTCAGCCAGCTGCATTATGCCCGCCAGGGCATCATCACCGCGGAGATGGAGTATGTCGCCATCCGCGAGAATCTGGGCCGTAAGCGGATGGCGGAGCAGGCGGTCCGGGATGGAGAGGATTTCGGGGCCAGCATTCCCGATTACGTGACCCCGGAATTCGTGCGGGAGGAGATCGCGCGCGGCCGGGCCATCATCCCCAACAATATCAACCACCCGGAGACGGAGCCGATGATCATCGGCCGGAACTTCCTGGTGAAGATCAACGCCAATATCGGCAATTCGGCCGTCACCTCCTCGGTCGCCGACGAGGTGGACAAGCTGGTCTGGGCCATCCGCTGGGGTGCGGATACGGTGATGGACCTGTCCACCGGCCGCAATATCCACACGATCCGCGAATGGATCATCCGCAACAGCCCCGTGCCCATCGGCACCGTACCGATCTATCAGGCGCTGGAGAAGGTCAATGGCAAGGCCGAGGACCTGACCTGGGAGCTGTTCCGCGACACGCTGATCGAGCAGGCGGAGCAGGGGGTGGATTATTTCACCATCCATGCCGGCGTACGCCTGGCCCATATCCCGCTGACCGCCAAGCGCGTGACGGGTATCGTCAGCCGTGGCGGCTCCATCATGGCCAAATGGTGCCTGGCCCATCACAAGGAGAATTTCCTCTACACCCATTTCGAGGAGATCTGCGAGATCATGAAGGCGTATGACATCGCCTTCTCGCTGGGTGACGGATTGCGGCCCGGCAGCATCGCCGATGCCAATGACGCCGCGCAGTTCGCGGAGCTGGACACGCTGGGCGAGCTGACCCAGATCGCCTGGAAGCATGACGTGCAGGTGATGATCGAGGGGCCGGGCCATGTGCCCATGCACAAGATCAAGGCCAACATGGACAAGCAGCTGAAGGTCTGCGGCGAGGCCCCCTTCTATACGCTGGGGCCGCTGACCACCGACATCGCGCCGGGGTACGACCACATCACCAGCGGCATCGGTGCGGCCATGATCGGCTGGTTCGGCACTTCCATGCTCTGCTATGTCACGCCCAAGGAACATCTGGGCCTGCCCGACCGCGACGATGTGAAGGTCGGGGTCATCACCTACAAGCTGGCCGCCCATGCCGCCGATCTGGCCAAGGGCCATCCGGGGGCACAGGAGCGGGACGACGCCCTAAGCCGGGCGCGGTTCGAGTTCCGCTGGCGGGACCAGTTCAACCTGTCTTTGGACCCGGAGACGGCGGAGAAATACCACGACCAGACCCTGCCAGCGGAAGGGGCGAAGCTGGCCCATTTCTGCTCCATGTGCGGCCCGAAATTCTGCTCCATGAAGATCACGCAGGAAGTGCGGGATTATGCCGCCGCCCAGGAGGGGATGGCTGCGATGTCGGCCCAGTTCAAGGAGGCCGGTGGGCAGGTTTACCTGTCGGACAAGCCGATCCCGGAAGATCATCACTGAGACGAAAAAGCCCCCGTCCGGCGTGCGGACGGGGGCCTTTCCCAAGGCCGATCAGGCCGGAGATGCCGTCAGGCGCGGGCCAGACGATCCATCTCCTCCTTCACGCGCAATTTTTCCATTTTCAGGCGGGTCAGGGTCGTTGTGTCCGGCAGGGGACGGCGAGATTCCATCCGCACCTCCCGATCCAGGGTCTCGTGCTTGCTACGCAGGGATTCAACACGCTCGGGGAACAACATACGGCCTCTCCTTCGATTCTGCGATGGAACAACTGACCAGTCTAGGTTGTTGGTACCTGAAACGCGGCTGGGGCCTTCCTTAAATCCGTTAACCACGGGGTCACGATCCTGACATGGAATCGTCACGCCCGTGCTACGCATATGGATAGGTCGAACGGGTTTTTCGAGGGGCGGACTACCACCCTGGACGAAAACCATCGGGGGCGTTACATCACCTCCATGGCAGATCACCTCCCACAGCCGGCCGGTTCATCCGGTCCTGACCAGCACCCTTTGGTACCACCGCCCCGACGGATGATCGTCGGGATCAGCGGGGCATCGGGCGTTGTTTACGGCATACGCCTGCTGGAAACGTTACGCCGGCTTGGCATCGAATCCCACCTCGTAATGAGCAGGTCTGCAGAGGTGACCTGTGCGCACGAGTCGGGGCTGAAGCCCGCCGATATAAAGGCGATAGCCCATACGGTCTATGCCCCTGCCGATATCGGTGCGGCCATCGCGTCCGGCAGCTTCCGCACCATGGGCATGATCGTCGCACCCTGTTCGGTGCGGTCGATGTCGGAGATCGCGACGGGGGTCACCAGCACGCTGCTGACCCGCGCCGCCGACGTGGTGCTGAAGGAGCGACGCCGGCTGGTGCTGATGCTGCGCGAGACGCCGCTGCATCTGGGCCATATCCGCAGCATGGCGGCGGTGACGGAGATGGGGGCCGTGGTCTATCCGCCGGTCCCCGCCTTCTACGCCATGCCGCAGAGCCTGGACGACATGGTCGACCATAGTATCGGCCGGGTGCTGGACCTGTTCGACATCGATACCGGGCTGGTGCGGCGCTGGGGCGAGTGACGGGGCCGCTTTCCTTTCCCCGCCCGCATCCCTACATTGGCGCTGTCGTTCCCCGAAGGCCCGGCCCCGATGTCCGCCCATCACCATCACGACCATTCCCATGACCATGCGGTGCGCCACGACCATGGCGCCTGCGTCAAGGATGCGCTGGGCCGCGCCGATGCGCTGTGCGCCGAACGCGGCGTGCGGTTGACGGCGCAGCGGGCCCGCGTGCTGGAGCTGGTCTGGTCCAGCCACAAGCCGCGCGGCGCCTATGCCATCCTGGAAGACCTGTCGGCCGACGGGAAGCGGGTGGCGCCCCTGACCGTCTATCGCGCGCTGGATTTCCTGCTGGAACAGGGGCTGATCCACCGCATCGAAAGCCAGAACGCCTTTGTCGGCTGCCCCGATCCGGGCACCCTCCATACGGGCCAGTTCCTGGTCTGCTCCTGCTGCGGCAATGCCCAGGAACTGACCGACCCGTCCATCGCCGCGACCATCGCCGAGAGTGCGGCGGCCCAGGGCTTCACCGTTCAGCGCCAGACGGTGGAGGTAACGGGCATCTGCCCCGATTGCCGCGACCATTGACGAGGGGGGCATTGCCGCCCCACATGTTGCCCCATGCATGCCGGGAGACCCGGCCCCACCATTCCACGCCTTAGGAATCCTGCCTTGTCCACGCAACAGACCCCGCCCAGCCCGCCGCCCCGCCTGCCCATCTCCGTCCTGACCGGGTTTCTGGGCAGCGGCAAGACCACGCTGCTGTCGCGCCTGATCCGCGACCCGGCCATGGTGCGCACCGCCGTCGTCATCAATGAATTCGGTGAGGTCGGGCTGGACCATCTGCTGGTCGAGCAGTCGGACGAGAACATGGTGCTGATGGATAGCGGCTGCCTATGCTGCACCATCCGGTCCGACCTGGCCGAGACCCTGCGCGACCTGTACATGAAGCGCATGCGCGGCGACATTCCGGAGTTCGACCGGGTGGTGATCGAGACCACCGGTCTGGCCGATCCCGCACCCATCCTGCACACGCTGATGACCGATCCGCTGATCGCGTCGCGCTTCCGTCTGGACGGGGTGGTCACTACCATCGACAGCGTCCATGGCATGGGCCAGCTGGACGAGCATGAAGAGAGTTTGAAGCAGGCGGCCGTGGCCGACCGCGTGGTGCTCACCAAGACCGACATCGCCGATGGCGCCACGGTGGATGCGCTGCGCCGCCGCCTGCATGACCTGAATCCCGGTGCCACCCATGTGGATGCGCAGAAGGATGAGGGGCTGCCGGTGCTGCTGTTCGATGCCGGCCTGTACAACCCCAACACCAAGTCGCTGGACGTGCAGCGCTGGCTGAAGGCCGAGGCGTATGAGGGTGGGCACGATCATCACCATGATCACGACCATGCCCATTGCGACCATGACCATGGTCATTGCCATCATGATCACGGGCACGAGCATCATGCGCACGACCACGGGCATGACCATCACCACCATGATGACGCCCACGGGCACGATCATGGGCATGATCACGACCACGCCCATTGCGACCATGATCATGGGCACTGCGATCATGACCATGGCCATGATCACGCGCATGGGCATGGCCACCATCACCATGACGTGAACCGCCATAACGACAAGATCTCGTCCTTCGTGATCCGGTCGGACAAGCCGCTGCCCTGGGACGGGCTGGTCACCTTCTTCGAGACGGTGGCCAAGGCGCAGGGCGACAATATCCTGCGCGTGAAGGGCCTGCTGAATGTCGAGGAGGCCGAGCGCCCCATCGTCATCCATGGCGTCCAGCACCTGTTCCACCCGCCGGTCCAGCTGGACGCCTGGCCGACGGCCGACCACAGCACCCGCATCGTGTTCATCGTCAAGGATTTGAAGCGCGAGACGGTGCAGGAGCTGTTCGACAGTGTGGTGGGCGTGAACGCGGCGTAATTTCGTCACCTCTCTTTCCGTCATCCCGGCGAACGCCGGGACGACGGGGTAGGGGATGACGATAGAGACAGGCGTCACCATCCCACATAACCCATCGCCCACAGCCATCCGATGGCCAGGACCAGTGAGGCCAGCGTCATCGGCACACCGCACTTCGCATGCTCGGCAAAGCCCAGGGTGACGCCACTGGCGGCGGCGCGTTCGACGACGATCAGGTTGGCGAGGCTACCCAGCAGCAGCAGATTGCCCGACAGCGTGGACAGCACGGCCAAGGCATAAAGTGCGCCTTCCGACGGGTTGGGCCAGACCTGCATCAGCAGCAGCACGGCCGGCACATTGCCGATACTGTTGCTGGCGGCTAGCGACAGGGGGGCCAGCACCGACAGCCGGTCGATGGGCCAGCCGCTGCTGGCCAGGGCGGTGACCATTTCGCCCGGCAGGCCGGTACGGGCGAGTGCGGCCGTCACCACGAACAGGGCGGCGAACAGCACCAGCAGGTGCCAATCGACAAGCCCCAGCATGCGCCGGCTGGCGAAGCGGCGGCTGACCAGCATGGCGGCGGCCACGGCCAGCACCCCTTCCTCCTGCGGCAGCGGGGTGGCGAAGAAGATCAACAGGGCAGCCGTGGCGAACAGGGCCTTCTTCAGGTGCCAGAGATCCAGGTCGGGCGGGGCGAGCGGCAAAGGCGGAGCGTCAGGGATTTCCAGGCGGCCGCGCCAGACGATGGCGACGGTGGCGAAGACGCACCCCATGCCCAGCAGGGCCGGGACCAGGCAGGCGGCCAGGAAGGGCCAGAATTCCAGCCCGCCCAGCTGCCCGATCAGGATGTTCTGTGGGTTGCCGATGATGGTGGACGCCGATCCGGCGTTGGCAGACCCGGCGAGCGCGATCAGATAGGGCCGCGCATCCAATCCGCGTGCCACCAGCCCGGCACAGAGCAGGGGCGTCATGGCGAAGACCACCACGTCATTGGCCAGCACCGCCGACAAGGCCCCGCCCACCACCACGACCAGACCCAGCAGGGCGGTGGGGCTGTAGGCGGCCTGGGCCAGGCGTACCGCGCACCAGCCATAGAATCCCGCTAGTTCGAACTGTGCCGACAGGATCATCAGGCCCAGCAGGATGAACAGGGTCGGGTAATCGATGGCGCCGGCCAGCGCATCGCCCGGCATGGCACCGGCCAGGGCCAGGATGACGGCGCCCAGCAGGGCGATGCCGGTGCGGTCGATCTGCAATCCGGGGAACCGGCCCACGGCCATGCCCAGATAGACCAGCACGAAGATGGTGAGGATCAGGAGGGTCATGGGGGCGGACCAGCAGGTGGGTATTCTCTGATGGCGTACAACGCGGTTTATGCCGATGCAATAGTTAGGCTTTTGCCAAACTATCCACTTGTCACCACCCTGCCACCCTGATACTTAGGCTTATGCCTAATATTCACGCCCCCCCACCCGATCTCGACCGCATGTTCCTGGCCCTGGCCGATCCGTCGCGCCGCGCAGTGCTGGAGCGGCTGGCGGAGGGGCCGGCCAGTGTCGGGGAGCTGGCCCGGCCGTTCTCCATGGCTCTGCCCAGCCTGATGCAGCATCTGCGGATGCTGGAAGGTTGCGGCCTGATCCGGACGGAGAAGGTGGGGCGGGTGCGGACTTGCCGGTTGGAGCCGCACGCCATGGACGCCGCCAGCGAATGGATCGCCCGGCAGCGCGCCGTATGGGAGGCCCGCTTCGACCGGCTGGATGCCTATTTGCAGATCTTGAAGAATGAGGAGGAACAGAAGCCATGATCCATACCCCGCCGCCCGCCGATCGCAGCATGGTGATCACCCGTACCTTGAACGCCCCGCGCCCGATGGTGTGGAAGGTGCTGACCGATCCACGGCATGTGCCGTTCTTCTGGGGACCGGACGGGTTCTCCACCACCGTGCATGAGATGGATGTGCGGGTGGGGGGCACCTGGCGCTACACGATGCATGGATGGGGCCAGGATTTCGAGAACTGGATCCGCTATCGCACCGTGCAGGCGCCGGCCTTGCTGGAGTACGAGCATGGCGGCGACGATCCCGACCATTGCCTGTTCAATGCCTCCATCCGGCTGGAGGAGGTGGGAACGGACAAGACCCAGGTGACGCTGACCATGATCCTGCAAAGTGCCGAGGATCTGGCCGAAAAGCGCAAGATGGGGGCGGAAGCCGGCGGCAACCAGACCCTGGCCAGGCTGGAGCAGCGGGTGCTGTTCGCCGACCGCGACCTGGGGATCACGCGCATTCTGGACGTGCCGCGCGCCCTGGTGTGGAAGGCCTGGACCAGCCCGGAGCATCTGAAGCAATGGTGGTGCCCGCGCCCTTGGGCGACCAAGGAGGTCCGCATGGACCTGCGGGCCGGCGGGGAATTCTATACGCGCATGGAAGGGCCCGATGGCGGGGTGTCGGACAATCCCGGCATCTATCTGCTGGTGGAGGAGGGCAAGCGGCTGGTCTTCACCAACACCATGGCGCCGGGCTTTCGGCCGGTGGCGCCGGGCTTCCTGGCCTTTACCGCCGACATCACGTTCGAGGACCATCTGGGCGGTACGCGCTATACGGCCCGCGCCATGCACCTGGACGCGGCCGGGGCGAGCAGCCATGCGGAGATGGGCTTCTATGATGGCTGGTCGACGGCGATCGATCAGCTGGTGGAGGCGGCAAAGGGGTGGGGGTGAGGGAAAGCATCCCTGCGTGAGTTTGGGCTGAGAGGGTTTTCCACTCTCTACCGTCACCCCGGCGGAAGCCGGGGTGACGGTGGATATTGCTGGAAACCTCACGGCCCAGACTTTTACGGGCCAGAGTTTTACGGGAACGAACTACCCCTCCCCCTCTTCCTCCGCCGCACCCTGCTGGCGGGAGAAGCGGATGGAGGCGACCTCGTCGAACATCTGGGTTTCGCGGTATTTGCGGGCGGCCTTGGCGGCCTGGTCGCGCTGTTCCTGGACCTGTTCGAACTTTTTCAGCTCGCGAAACGCCTCGGCCACCGCTTCCTCGGCGCGTTCGGCCTCCAGGCGCAGGGTGGCGGCCCGGCGTTCATATTCCTCGCGCTTCATCTCCGCCAGCCGGGCGAAGGCGGGGTAGGAGCGGGCCAGCATCAGGTCGGTGAAGGCCAGTTCACGTTCCGCCACCACCTGGCGCTCGAACGCCTCGCGCTCCTCCAGCAGCTTGGCCAAAGCCTCCTGCAACTGCACCAGCACGCGGCGGCGCTGGTCCACCTCGCGCTGGTTCAGGCGGATGAGCGGCTTCAGGTCCTGCATCAGCCGGCACTACCCAGGATGGCGGCCAGTTCGGCATAGCCCTGGTCAAGCGTGCTGCGCTCCCCCTTGCCCTGGCGCAGGAAGGCCTCGATCGCCGGATTATAGTGGATGGCCTCGTCCACCTGCGGGTCGTTGCCCTTGCGATAGGCGCCCAGGCGGATCATCTCCTCCATGTCCGAATAGGCCGACATCAGGCGCCGCGCCTTGCCGACCAGCGCGTTCTGTTCGGGCGTGTTGCAGCCGGGCATGGTGCGGCTGACCGAGCGTAGGATGTTGATGGCGGGATAGCGCCCGCGCTCCCCGATGCGGCGTTCCATGACGATATGGCCGTCCAGGATACCGCGCACGGCGTCGGCGATGGGTTCCTCCATGTCGCCGCCTTCGACCAGCACGGTGAACAGGCCGCTGATCGTGCCCTTGCCCGTGCCGGGGCCGGCGCGTTCCAAGAGGCGCGGCAGTTCGGCGAAGACGGTGGGGGGATAGCCCTTGGTCGTCGGCGGTTCACCGGCGGACAGGCCGATCTCGCGCTGGGCCATGGCGAATCGGGTGACGCTGTCCATCAGGCACAGCACATCCTGTTCCTGATCGCGGAAGAATTCCGATACGGCGAAGGTCATATAGGCGGCCTGACGACGCATAAGCGGCGGCTCGTCCGACGTGGCGACGATGACCACGGAGCGGGCGATGCCCTCCGGCCCCAGGTCGTGTTCGAGAAATTCCTGCACCTCGCGCCCGCGTTCGCCGATCAGGCCGATGACGCTGATATTGGCCTCGGTATATTTGGCCAGCATCGACATCAGCACCGACTTGCCCACGCCGGAGCCGGCGAAGATGCCCATGCGCTGGCCGCGGCAGCAGGACAGGAAGGTGTTGATGGATTTGACACCCAGATCCATCTTGGCCCCCACCCGCTTGCGGGCATGGGCCGGCGGCGGGCTGGCCTTGATCAGGATCGGGGTCTCCCCCTGAGGCAGGGGGCCCTTGCCGTCGATGGGCTGGCCGAGCGCGTTGATGACGCGGCCCAGCCAGGCTTGCGTCGGGTAGATCGACGCCTGACCCTCCGCCACCTCCGCCCGGCAGCCCAGGCCGATATCGTCCAGCGTGCCGAAGGGCATGAGCAGGGCGCGGCCGGAACGGAAGCCCACAACCTCGCATGGCACCGGCTTGCCGCCGCGGGTGATGACGCGGCAGCGCCCGCCGATGGACAGGCGGCGTTCCACCCCGCCGACCTCCACCATCATGCCCAGCACCGACGTGACGCGGCCGAACACGGCATAGGCGGGCAAGCCGTTGATCTCTTGCAGCAATTGATCATGGTCAAGCATGGAGGGCTCCAAATCCTCGGCATGATTGTGCCGGAACAGACCAACACATACCAATGGACATGCCTATACCCCTAGCATTGCCTATGGTCGGATAGCATATCCGTAGAGGCTCTGTTAACCTATCTGCCTTAGATGGGTTAATGCCCATTGAAAGCCCGAGGAACCTGATCATGCGCGTCCTGCTGGTCGAAGACGATGCCGCCATGCAGAAAAGCATCCAGCTGATGCTGTCCGCCGAAGGCGGCTACATCGTGGATGCCACCAGCCTGGGTGAGGACGGGCTGGAGATCGGCAAGCTCTATGATTACGATATCATCATCCTGGACCTGATGCTGCCCGACATGGACGGGTACGAGGTGCTGCGCCGCCTGCGCGCCTCGCGCGTCAACACGCCGATCCTGATCCTGTCGGGCCTGTCCGACCTGGACAACAAGATCAAGGGCCTGGGCTTCGGCGCCGATGATTATCTGACCAAGCCGTTCGACAAGCGCGAGCTGATCGCGCGGGTCCAGGCCATCATCCGCCGGTCCAAGGGCCATTCGGAAAGCGTCATCCGCACCGGCAAGCTGACCGTCAACCTGGACGCCAAGAGTGCGGCGGTGGAGGGGGCCCCCCTGCATCTGACCGGCAAGGAATATGGCATCCTGGAGCTGCTGTCGCTGCGCAAGGGCACGACCCTGACCAAGGAGATGTTCCTGAACCATCTCTATGGCGGCATGGACGAGCCGGAGCTGAAGATCATCGACGTCTTCGTCTGCAAGCTGCGCAAGAAGCTGACCACCGCCACCGAGGGCGAGAATTATATCGAGACCGTCTGGGGCCGCGGCTATGTGCTGCGCGACCCGACGGAGGGTGCCGTGGCGGCGAAGGCCGCCGGGTGAGGGCTGGCCAGCGCATCCTGCTTCTGGGTGGCGGCCATGCGCGGCCACCCCTGCTGAAACGCCTGTCCGCCCTGTCCGGGCGTGGGCATGCGGTGACCCTGCTGGCGCCGGCCCCGCAAATCTGGGCCGAGGCCGTGCCGGCCGTGCTGTCCGGCCGCATCGATCCCGCCACCGCCCGCCTGGATGCGGGTGATCTGGCCCGCACGGCGGGGGCATCCTTCATCGATGATGATGTGCTGGGCCTGGATCTGAAGGCCGGGCTGGTGCATCGCCATGAGGGCGAGCCGGTGGGGTTCGACATCCTGTCCTTGGCACCCGATGCCGGCACGCGGCCGCTGCCGGGCACGGCGGGGCATGCAAGGTGCTTCGCCACGCGGCCCCTGTCGCGGCTGCTGGAGCTGCGCGCGGCGCTGGAGGCGCGGTTCGAGCAGCATCCGGGCCGGGTGGTGGCGCTGACCATCGCCGGGGGCGGGGTGGAGGCGGTGGGACTGGCCATTGCCATCATCGCGCTGGCGGCCCGGCTGGGCGGGCATGTGTCCATCACCATCCTGGCGCGCCGCCGGCTGCTGACCGGGCTGCCGGAACGGGCAGGCGTGCGGTTGCTGGAGAATTTGGCGGCCCATGGCGCGATCCTGCAGGAAATGGCGTCGGTGAAGGCGGTGGAGGGCAACGAGGCGGTGCTGGACGGCGGCGACCGCGTGGCCTTCGACCTGTTCCTGAATGCCACGGGGCCGGCGGGGCCGGCCTGGCTGCGCACCAGCTTGCTGGATGTCGATGGCGACGGCTGCCTGCGCACGGATGAGAAACTGCGGGTGGCCGGGCTGGACCATGTGCTGGCGGTGGGGCAGGCGGTGCGGCCGGCCGGGGGGCGGCATGCGGGCTGGGGGGTGCTGGGCTACAACCTGTCGGCCCTGGTCACCGATCTGGTGCCGCGCAAGGCGCCCCGGCATCGCCCGCCTTTGTTCGTGGATTTGGATAATGGCGAGGCGCTGGCCAGCTGGGCCGGGCGCTGGACATTGGGCCGCACGGCGCTGTGGGCGCTGCGCTGGGCCGAGGGGCGGTGGTTGCTGTGAAGCGTCAGGTCGAGGCAAATGCCGAGCCCTGACAATATTGCTGGAAAGCCTGTTCTGTCAGGGCTCGGGCTTCGCCCTCGACCTGACCTACGGAATCGCAAGAACCGGGTCGCGGGGCGGGGAAGGGGATGGCACGGTCGGGCCATCGATATCCCCTCCACGGAGTTTCCCCATGGCCTACCGCGTCACCGGCCTGCAATCCGCCCCTTTCGCCCATCTGTTCGGCCTGGATGATCAGGCGCTGGCCGACAAGGGTGTCCGCCGCATGGTGGCACCGGGGGACGGGCTTTATCCCTGCCGTGTCACCCTGGCGGATGTGCCGGCGGGGACGCCCGTGCTGCTGCTGTCATACCAGCACCAGCCGGCCAACGGGCCCTATCGCGCCGAGGGGCCGATCTTTGTGACGGAGGGGCCGGCGGAGACCGTGGTGGCGACCGATGCGGTGCCGGGGATGATGGAAAAGCGCATCCTGTCGGTCCGGGCCTATGACGCGGACGACATGATCGTCGATGCCGATGTGGTGGAGGGCAAGGAGGCCGACGCCCTGTTCCGCCGGTACCTGGAGGTGCCGGAAGTGGCCTATCTGCATGTGCATCTGGCGCGGCGCGGGTGCTATGCGGGGCGGGTGGATCGGGGGTGAGGGGTCTTACCCTTCTGCCGTCATCCCGGCGAACGCCGGGACCCAGGGGCGGCGTGCCCGACCTTTCGGCAGCGTTGATCGACGCGGCGTAGAGGTTTGATCCTGTGGCCCCTGGGTCCCGGCGTTCGCCGGGATGACGTGGAGAGGGGGAAGGGTATCCCTCACCCCACCTTGCGTTCCGCCGCCGCCGCCTCGATCGTGCGTTCGACGGGCAGGCGGATGGAGACGTTGGTGCCTTTGCCGGGGGCGGTCTGGATGACCAGGGTGCCGTCATGCAGGCGCACCAGGGCATTGACCAGCGACAGACCCAGACCCGACCCGCCATGGCCCTTGGCCAGACCGCCTTCCAGCTGGGTGAAGGGTTCCAGGGCCCGGGATACCAGGTTCTGCTCCATGCCGATGCCGGTATCGGCCACGGTCAGGCACAGGCGGCGGTCGGGTTCCAATGTGGCCGCCATGCGGATCTTGCCGCCGGCGGGCGTGAATTTCACGGCATTGCCGACCAGATTGATCAGGATCTGACGGATGGCGCGTTCATCGCCCATCAGGGCCGGCAGGCTGGGGTCGACCTCCAAGGTCAGGCCCAGGCTGTTGCTTTCAGCCAGCGCCAGCATCAGCCGGTGAACGCCGCGCATGACGCGGGGCAGGTCCAGCGGCTGTTCGTTCAGCTGGAACTTTCCGGCTTCCAGCCTTGAGAAATCCAGCACGTCATTGACCAGGGCCAGCAGATGCTTGCCGCCATCATGGATGTCACGGGCATGTTCGACATAATGCTGGTCGATATCGCCATAGGCCTGGTCGGCGATCAGCTGGGAGAAGCCGATGACGGCGTTCAAGGGTGTGCGCAGCTCATGGCTCATGGTCGCCAGGAACTGCGACTTGGCGAGGTTGGAATTGTCGGCCTCCACCTTGGCCTTGCCCAACTCCTCCAGCAGCAGGGAATGGCGCTGGATCTCCGCCGTCACCCGGTCGATGACGCGGTTGTACTGGGCGGCGATCAGTTCCACATCCGACTGCGGCTCCACATGCACGGGGCGGTCGAAATTACCCTCCTGCCGGTGGCGCTCCATCTCGGCGGCCAGATCCAGCATGGGCGAGGTGGCGCCATGTTCGGCGACGTTCAGGCCCAGCCGTTCCGCCTCCACATCGATGCGCAGGGGGAAGAAGCGGTTGATGATGCGCAGCACGATATAGCCGCTACCGAAGGTGAAGGCACCGCAGGCGACCACGCCCAGCGCCTGCACCCCCAGCTGTTCCCAGCGGCCCAGGCCGGTGCCGAACAGGCTGACATCGCCGAACAGGGCCACCGACAGGGTGCCCCAGACGCCGGCGAACAGGTGGACGGGCACGGCGCCCACGGCATCGTCGATCTTCAGCCGGTCCATCAGGGCGCCGCCGGCAATGACGATGATGCCGGCGATGGCGCCGATCAGGGCGGCCGATGCGGTGCCCACGACCAGGGCGCCGGCGGTGATGCCGACCAGACCGCCCAGGATGCCGTTGAGGAAATGTTCCACCCGCGGCTTGGGTTCCAGCAGCACCGACAGGAAATGCCCGGCCAGACCGCCGGCGCAGCCCGCCACCACCGTGTTCAGCAGCACGCCCGGCGCCTTGTCCAGGTCGCCCAGCACCGACCCGCCATTGAAGCCCAGCCAGCCGAACCACAGGACCAGCACGCCCGACGCGGCCATGGTCAGGTTGTTGCTGCCCAATGCCCGCACGCCAGGATCAAAGCGGCCGGTACGCGGCCCGATGACCAGCACGGCGGCCAGTGACAGCCAGCCGCCCACCGAATGCACCACCGTGGAGCCGGCGAAATCGATGAAACCCATGGATGAGAGCCAGCCCTGGCTTTGCGGCCCGGCCATGCCGCCCCAGGCCCAATGGCCGAAGACGGGATAGATCAGCGCCGACAGCACGGCGGAGACGATGATGTAGCTGCCATAGCCCATGCGCTCGGCCACGGCACCCGAGACGATGGTGGTGGCGGTGCCACAGAACATGATCTGGAACAGGATGAAGACCAGCGGGGTGGAGGCATCCAGATGGTCGGGCATGAAGCCGTCGGTGCCGATCAGGCCCAGCCAGGACGGCCCGAACATGATGGCATAGCCGAACAGCCAGAACAGGAATCCGGCGATGCAGAAATCCATCACGTTCTTGATGGCGACATTGATGGAATTCTTGGCCCGGACGAACCCGACCTCCAGCAGGCAGAATCCCAACTGCATGGCGAAGACCAGGGCCGTCGCCACCAGAACCCACACATGAATGACCGGATCACTCGTCATCCAAATCCCCGCCGGCGCCTATCCCTGCCCTGTAAGGGGGTGGCGTCGGAAATATTGGAAATGATTATTGTTTCGAACCGCTAACATCCATGCCAACACGGATCATGCTGCATTGCAATCGAACTTTCATACCAATTATGCGGGTGCGCATGTGTGCAGATGCATGCCGGGGCTGGGATATGCGGCCGGCGTCGCCCATGTTATGGGGATATGATTCCCGCCAACCCATGGATTCGAAACGATGAAGTACCTGCATACGATGGTCCGTGTGGCCGACCTGGAACAGTCGCTGGATTTCTATCGCGACAAGCTGGGCCTGAAGGAAACCCGCCGCAGCGAGCATCCGGCCGGCCGTTTCACCCTGGTCTATCTGGGGGCCGCCGAGAACCCCGAGGCCGAATTGGAACTGACCTATAACTGGGACCCGGAGGTCTATACGGGCGGGCGCAATTTCGGGCATCTGGCGTTCGAGGTGGAGGATATCTACGCCACCTGCCAGTCGCTGCTGGACAAGGGCGTCACCATCAACCGCCCGCCGCGCGATGGCCGCATGGCCTTCATCCGCTCCCCGGACAATATCTCGATCGAGCTGTTGCAGAAGGGCGGGGCGCTGGCGCCGGCGGAGCCGTGGACCAGCATGGCGAATGTTGGCGTGTGGTGATTTTGGGGGGCGGGGGCGGTTGTCGTTGCCGCTTCTCCCCTGTCATCCCGGCTTTCGCCCATAGGCGCTAACTTAGGCAATTGAGCAGACCAATTCCGCTCTCACTACCGTCACCCCAGCGGAGGCCGGGGCCCAAGTGACAAGCGCTTCGCTCTACGAAGTGGGCCCCGGCCTCCGCCGGGGTGACGGTAGAAGGGGCTTCTACCGCAGTGCAAATCCCTTAACTTAGCGCCCATGGGCGAAAGCCGGGACCCAGGGGCCAAATGCCCGACCTCTCGGCAGCGTTGGGCAAGGCGGCGTAGAGGGTTGTTCCTGTGGCTCCTGGGTCCCGGCGTGCGCCGGGATGACGGGGGAGGGGGGATCACACCGCCATATTGTCCAGCAGCCGCACAGCCCCCAGCCGGGCGGTGCAGATCAGGCGGCCGGGGGCGGGGGTGGGCAGCGGTTCCAGGGTGGCGGCATCGACCAGGGCCAGGTAATCCACCGCCGTGAAGTCGGCGGCCAGCAGGGCGGCGGTGCCGTCGGCCAGGATGGTTTCGACGCTCCCGCCGGCGTGCAGCCGGTCGATGGTGGTGCGCATCACCCGGTTCAGCTGTCCCGCCACCTGCCGCTGTTCGGCGGACAGGTAGGCGTTGCGGGAGGAGAGCGCCAGGCCATCGGCCTCGCGCACCGTCGGCACGCCTTCGATGGCGACGGGAATGTCCAGATCGCGCACCAGTTGACGGATGGTGCAAAGCTGCTGGTAATCCTTTTCCCCGAAACAGGCGGTATCGGCGCCGGCCTGCAGCAGCAGCTTGGTCACCACGGTGGCCACGCCCTGGAAATGGCCGGGGCGAAAGGCGCCTTCCCAGCGGGTGGTGACGGGGCCGACATCGATGCTGGTGCTGAAGCCCGCCGGATACATCACATCCACGGTCGGCGCGAACAACAGGTCGCAGCCGGCGCCGGCCAGCTTGGCGGCGTCGCCGGCCTCATCCCGCGGATATCGCGCGAAATCCTCGTTCGGGCCGAACTGGGTGGGGTTCACGAACACGGTCGCGATCACCCGGTCGGCCAGTTCCCGGCCCCGGCGCACCAGGGTCAGATGCCCGTCATGCAGGGCGCCCATGGTGGGGACCAAAGCCGCCTTCAGGCCCTGGGCCCGCCAGGAGGACACCTGTGCGCGCAGATCGGCGACGGTGCGGACGATGGGCAGGGTCATGGATCGTTTCCCGGCAGATGGGCGACAAGCGGTTACGGAGGTAGGCATTCAGCCGCCCCGCCGCAAGCGTTATTCCGCCATGTGGGACCTGATCTTGCGCAGGACCCAGCCCAGGATGGGCAGCTTTTCATAGAATTGCCGGCCGGAATCCCAATGGTCGACATGGCTGGTCACCTGTCCGGCCAGATCGAAGCGCACCTCCGACATGCCCTCGATCGTGCTGGGGCGCGGCTGGCCCTTGCGGCGATAGACGAAGCCCCAGCGCAGATAGGCGGTCTGTTCGGACACGGCATGGTCGCGGACGATGAAGCGCGGCTGTTCCAGCAGATCGAACAAGCCGGTGAACACCGATTTCATGCGGTCGCGGGACCGGAACTCGTTGAACGGGTTCTTGAAATGCACGTCCGGTACGGCCAGCCGGTCCAGCCGCGCCAATGTTTCCGGGCGCAGTTCCTGGAAGAAGCGGATATAGGCCGCCAGCGCCTGATCGACCGGGACCTGTCCATTCACCGACATGCGCGCCTTGATCCCGTCCGTTTCCCGTCCACACCGTTCCCGGCGCTTGTCGGCACGGTTCCACGGAATGCCATGGATACAGTGCAACCGGAAATCAGCGCAACAGCAGAAGCGGCGAAGTATCGCGACGCGGGAACTTAACGGGACGGGCGTGGCTTTTCGGTCGTGGGAACCTTCGCCGTGTCCGCCCTGTTTTCCACCCGGAAGGCCACCCAACAGGAGTGGCCCCGCGTGGCACAATCAACGGAGAGACATCATGCGTACGGATATTCTGCGCAACACCGCCCTGGCCGCCCTGCTGCTGGCCGCCCCGCTGGCGCTGACCGCCTGTGACAACAAGGGCCCGGCCGAGCGCGCCGGCGAGAAGATCGACGATGCCGCCGAGAAGGCGGGCGAGAAGCTGGAAGACGCGCGCGACAAGGCCGGCGAGGCCGTCGACGATCTGCGCGACAAGGCGGATGCCGCCATGGAAAAGGTGGAAGAGAAGAAGTGAACCATTTCATGCGCCCTCAAGCGCCGGGCGCCGCCATCCGGCGGCTTGGCTTACGCGACCATGGGGTCGCGGGCCAGCAGTCGCTGGCCTCCACCGGCACGAGACAATGTCTCGTGCCGGTGGGTGTCCTGTATTTGAGGGAACGCGTAAAACTCACACACCCAGCTTGCGACGCACGTCGTAATCCTTGCCCTTCGACCAACGCTCGATGAAGCCCGACAGTTCCGCGTCGGGCTTTTCCGGCAGCATCACCACCAGCTTCACATAGAGGTCGCCCGTAACCTTGCGGTCGGGATTGGGGATGCCCTTGCCCTTCAGGCGCAGGACGGTGCCGCTGTTGGCACCGGCCGGCACCTTCACCGCCACCTGGCCGTCCAGGGTCGGCACCTTGATGGCCGCCCCCAGCACCGCCTCGGCCAAGGTCACCGGCACGTCCAGGTGGATGTCGTCATCCTTGCGGGTGAAGAGCGGGTGGTTGTCGACCAGGACCTCCACGATGGCGTCGCCGGCCCCGGCCCCGCCCAGGCCGGCCAGACCCTGGCCCTTCAGGCGCAGCTTGGTCTGGTCCCTGGTGCCGGGGGGAATGTTGACCTCGATGGTCTTGCCGGTGGACAGGGTCAGGCGGCGCTTGGCGCCCAGGCAGGCGTCGGCGAAGCTGACCGAGACGGAATAATTGACGTCGCTGCCCTTGGCCTTCACCCCGGCACCGCCACCGGCGGAATAGCGACGCTTGGTGGCCCCGAAGATATCGTTGAAGAAATCATCGGCGAACGGGTCGTCGGCGGAGTCGCCACCCGTACGGCCACCGGCACCGGGACCGCGCGGGCCGGCGCCCGGACCCGTGCGGCCGGCATTCTGCCAGGCGCGGCGGAAGCCACGGTCGGGCCGTTCGCTGCCGCCCGCGTCGATCTCCCCTTTGTCGAACCGCGCCCGCTTGTCCGGATCGGACAGCAGGCTGTAGGCGCCGTTGACCTCCTTGAACTTCTGTTCGATGTCGGGGCGGCCGGGGTTCAGGTCGGGATGGTACTGTTTGGCCAGGCGGCGGAAGGCCTGCTTGATGTCATCGGCGGAGGCACTACGCGTTATGCCGAGGACAAGGTAGGGATCGCGCATGGTCACCAGGGTCACGGATAAGGGAAATACTGCCGCATCCTACGCCCCGGTGGCCCCCGGTCAAGCCGCCCGACAGGGGGACGCCAACTCATCCGTATAAAAAACCCTGCGCCAAGGGGGTGCCTTGGCGCAGGGTGGATAGGGTTTGTGAGTGTTTAGCTCACGATCTTCCAGCTGCCGTCGGGCTGCTGGCAGGCGCGGCCGAAGGCTTCCTCGCTGCGGCCGCCGACGATGATCGTCTGCTGGTATTCGCGGCAATAGGCGCCGGTGCCGGCCTGACGGCCCTCCTGCGTCGGGGTCACGATGACGCGATTGGAATTGTTGGGATTGTCCCAGACGATGGGCTGGTTCAGCGGCGCGTTGAACGAGGCGTAGGTGTTGCGCTCCAGGGCGGCGCGGTCGGCCTTGTCCAGCGAGGCGCCCACTTCGGACCCGATCAGCGCACCCAGCACCGCACCGGCGCCGGTGGCCCACAGCTTGCCCGAACCGCCACCGATCTGGCTGCCGGCCAGGCCGCCCATCAGGCCGCCGATGACCGCACCACCGGTCTGCTTGTTGCCGGCCGTGCTCTGACAGCCGGCCAGCAGGGCCACCAGGGCGGTGGCGACGACGATCTTCCTCAGCATTCTTCAGGACCTTTCTTGGATCATGCTTTCCCCCATCAACTATTCACCGTCGGGCGTTTCCACCGGCGGACGGGTGCCATGCGGGGGACGGCATGGACAAACAACCCATGCTGCTTATCCTTCCCACCAATTCAGGCGCAACTATGACGAAGACATGCCATGACTTTGGAAAATGCCACCGACCCGTTCGCGCAGTTCCAGGCCTGGTTCGCGGAAGCCGAGGCCGCCGAGATCAATGACGCCAATGCCATGTCGGTCGCGACCGTGGGGGCCGATGGCCGCCCGTCGGTGCGTATCCTGCTGCTGAAGGGCCTGGATGATCGCGGCTTCACCTTCTTCACCAATACGCAGAGCCGCAAGGGCGACCAGCTTTCCGCCTGTCATTTTGCCGCACTGACCTTCCATTGGAAGTCGCTGCGCCGGCAGGTGCGGATTGAGGGGCCGGTGGAGCGGGTGACGGATGAAGAGGCCGATACCTATTTCGCCAGCCGCCCGCATGGCAGCCGCATCGGCGCCTGGGCCAGCCAGCAGTCGCGTCCGCTGGACAGCCGCGCCACCCTGGAACAGGCGGTGCGCGATACCGAGGCGCGGTTCGGCGAGACCGTGCCGCGCCCGCCGCACTGGACCGGCTTCCGCGTCGTTCCCGACCGGGTGGAATTCTGGCAGGATCGCGAATACCGGCTGCACGATCGTATCCTGTTCACCCGCGAGGGTGAGGGGGAATGGGCCAAGGGCCGGCTTTATCCCTGACGGAAGGGTGCCAGGTGGCGGACAAGGTGGATGTGACGGAGCGGTACCGGCGGCTGGCGACCTATGCCAGCGTCGCCGTGGCCCTGATCCTGATCGCGGTCAAGCTCGCCTCCTACATGGCCACGGGGGCGGTCTCCATCCTGTCCTCGCTGATGGACAGTTCGGTCGACCTGCTGGCCTCCGTCGTCACGCTGCTGGGCGTGGCGCAGGCGCTGCAGCCGCCCGACAGCACCCATCGGTTCGGCCATGGCAAGGCGGAACCGCTGGCAGCCCTGGCCCAGGCGGCGTTCGTGGCCGGGTCGGGCATGTTCCTGGCCTATGAGGGGGTGGGACGGCTGGCGGAACCCAGGCCGGTGGAAAGCCCGGAGCTGGGCATCATCACCATGGTCTTCGCCATCGCCATGACGGCGTTGTTGCTGGGTGTGCAGCGCTTCGTGATCCGGCGGACGGGGTCGATGGCGATCGCGGCGGACAGCATGCATTACAGCGGCGATCTGCTGATGAATTCGGCCGTCATCGCGTCGCTGGGGCTGACGGCATGGTCGGGATGGCCCTATTGGGACCCGCTGTTCGCGCTGGGGATCGCCATCTTCCTGGTCTGGGGATCGACCCGCATCCTGCGCGAGGCGTTGGGCGTGCTGATGGACCGGGAATTGCCGGACCAGGATAGGGCGAAGATCAAGGAGGTGGTGCGCGGGCATGCGCAGGCGCGGGGCCTGCACGATCTGCGCACCCGCTCCACCGGTATCGGCCAGCACATCGAGTTCCACCTGGAACTGGACCCCGACCTGACGCTGGCCCAGGCCCATGACATCACCGACGAGATCGAGCGCGAGCTGCGCGCGGCGTTTCCCAATGCGGAGTTCGCCATCCATCAGGAGCCGGCGGGGCTGGATGATGAACGGCTGGATCACCGGATACGGCGGTGAGCAACAATTGGGCTGCCAGGGTTCTCACACTCTCCACCGTCACCCCGGCGAAGGCCGGGGCCCAAGTGACAAGCGCTTCGCCCTACGACATGGGCCCCGGCCTTCGCCGGGGTGACGGTAGAAGGGGCTGCTACGGCAGTGCAAATCCCTTAAGTCAGCGCCTATGGGCCTTCGCCGGGGTGACGGTGGAGAGTGTGGAACTCTCACAGCCGGAATTTCCGCGGGGAAGGCGCGCCCCTGTGGTAGTCATGCATCGCTCCGGCGAAAAGATATCCCATTGCACTGCCGCCATGACGGATTCGTGACCGGACCTGTGTGCCGCGTCACAGGAGCACCGGCACGCCCGCCTTTATTTTCGTGGAACCTTCGAAGCGTCTGGCGGAATGTGTCCGTTGGAACCGGGGGCAGCAACGGCCGGGCATGCCCGGCCACAGAGGCGTATCATGGAGTTCAAGGTTAAGTTCTGGGGTGTGCGCGGTACCTTTCCCTGCGCCTATGCCTCGCATCTGACCTATGGCGGCAATACCAGCTGCGTCGAGGTGACGGCGGGTGACCGCACGCTGATCCTGGATGCCGGCACGGGCTTGCGCGCGCTGGGCAAGCGCTTCCTGCGCGACAAGGTGCGCAATGCCACCCTGCTGCTGAGCCATGCGCATTGGGACCATATCAATGGTTTCCCGTTCTTCGAGCCGGGATACTGGCCGGAATTCAACCTGGACATCTTCGCCCGCGACCTGTCGGGCTGTGACTGTATCGGCGAGGTGCTGACCAGCTGCATGGAAAAGCCGCTGTTCCCCGTGCCGTTGACCACCATGCGCGCCAAGATGGCGTTTCAGAACCTGGCGGCCGGCGACCAGCTGGATCTGGGCCCCGGTCTGGTGGTGAAGACCGGCGACCTGAACCATCCGGGCGGGGCGCTGGGGTACCGCATCGAATATGGCGGCAAGGCCTTCTGCTATGTCACCGATACCGAGCATGTGGCGGGCAAGCTGGACGAGAATATCCTGCGCCTGATCGAGGGGGCCGATGTCGTGCTGTACGACACGACCTACACCGAGGAGGAGTACGCCACCCGGGTCGGCTGGGGCCATTCCACCTGGAACGAGGGCGTGAAGCTGGTGCAGGCGGCGGGTGCCAAGCGGCTGTGCCTGTTCCACCATGATCCCGACCATGACGACAAGGCCATGGCCGCCATCGAGCGCGACGCCATGCGCGCCTTCCCCGGTGCGTTCGCCGCCCGCGAAGGGGCGGTGCTGGACATGTTCAACCTGCCTAGCGTCGATGCGGCGGTGGCGGCGGAATAGGTGTCGGTGCGCGTAGGTCAGGTCGAGGGCGAAGCCCGAGCCCTGACAGAGAAGGATTGAAAGCCATGCTGTCAGGGCTCGCCTCCGGCTCGACCTGACCTACGGTTTGTTGCCGGATAGGGTTTAAACCGCCAGTTCCCGCCAGCCCCGGCGGCGGACGGCGGGCATGAAGGTGGCGCTGACCGGCACCAGCAGGCCGCATTCCAGGCGCAGCGCCCATTTGCGGCCCTCGCGGCGTTCCAGGCCCTGGACGGCGCGGGCGGCGACCCAATGGCCGCGATGCACCTGTTCGCCTTCCAGATGCGACAGTTCGGCCAGCGCGTCGCGCAGCCGGTAGAGCACCAGCGGCTTGCGCCCGTCGGCCAGATGCAGGCGCAGGTAATGATCCTCCGCCTCCACCGCCATCACCTGGGCGGCATCCGTTACCCCGGCGCGGGTCAGCAGGCTGCCGGTGATGCCATCGGTCAGGGGGGCGGATTCGGCCGGCACCTCCGGTTCCAGGATGGGAACATCGCTTTCAGTCTTGCGCCGGGTCAGCTGCAGGGCGGCGATGCCCAGGGCCAGGGTGACGCCCATGGCGGCGGAACTGCCATAGACGGTGGCGTAATGCATGCCGCCCTTTGCCCCCACGGCCATGTTGGCCAGCATCACCTCCAGCGGCAGCGGCAGGTTGATGACCACGACGCCGACCAGCGCCAGCAGCATCATGGTGCGCGGCTGCGGCCCGAAGCGCCGCACGCCGAAGCGGAACCACAGGGTCCATTTCAGCTGATTTATGCCGATAAGTCCCAGCCAGTAGGGCAGGCGCAGTTCGAACGGAAAGCTGATCGTGCCGAACGGTCCCGCGATGGCCACCGCGATGGAGGCGGCGATCCAGATCACCAGGAGGCGGGACAAGGGCGGGGGCGACTGCATGGGGCGGTGCTAGGTGCGGTGGCGGGTGGGGTCAGGATAAAGGATGGACCCGTTTGCTGCCACTGCCCTGGCACCCCCGATGGTGCCAATGCGTGCTTTCTTCGTCATCCCGGCGTTCGCCGGGATGACGGGGAGAGAGAGAGGGATGACGGACAGGGGGATTGCTTCCAGTCAAAGGAAAGCCGGTCTAAACTCCGCGCCTCCTCGGGTTTGGGTTGAAGGTGCGTGATGGTGGATGGGCGTTGGCAGTTCTGGATCGACCGTGGCGGCACCTTTACCGATATCGTGGCGCGCCGGCCGGATGGAAAGCTGCTGACCCATAAGCTGCTGTCGGAGAATCCCGAACGCTACCCGGATGCGGCCGTGGCCGGTATCCGGGAGCTGCTGGGCGTGGCGCGGGACGAATCCGTGCCGGCGGACGCGGTGGATCAGGTGCGCATGGGCACGACGGTGGCCACCAATGCCCTGCTGGAGCGCAAGGGCGAGCGTACGCTGCTGGTCATCACCGGCGGGCTGGGCGATCAGTTGCGCATCGGGTATCAGGCGCGGCCGAAGATCTTCGCGCGGCGGATCGAGCTGCCGGAACAGCTTTATACCAGCGTGCTGGAAGTGCCGGAGCGGGTGATGGCCGATGGCACGGTGCGCCAGCCATTGGACCTGGAGGCGGCCAGGGCGGGGCTGCGGACGGCGTTCGATGCGGGGTACCGGGCGTGCGCCATCGTGTTCATGCATGGATACCGCTATCCGGCGCATGAGGCGGCGGTGGCGGCATGTGCGCGGGAGATCGGGTTTACCCAGGTGTCGGCCAGCCATCAGGTCAGCCCGTTGATGAAGCTGGTCGGGCGTGGGGATACGACGGTGGCCGATGCCTATCTGTCGCCGATCCTGCGCCTGTATGTGGCGCAGGTGGCCGACGCGCTGCCCGGCATTCCGCTATATTTCATGCAGTCCAATGGCGGGTTGACGGAGGCCGGTCGCTTCCAGGGGCGCGATGCCATCCTGTCGGGACCGGCGGGCGGCATCGTGGGGGCGGTGCGGACGGCAGCGGCCGAGGGGTTCGACCGGATCATCGGATTCGACATGGGCGGGACCAGCACCGACGTGTCGCATTATGCCGGCACCTATGAACGGTCGCTGGAAACCGTGGTGGCCGGCGTGCGACTGCGCGTGCCGATGCTGCGCATCCATACGGTGGCGGCGGGCGGCGGGTCGATCTGCCGGTTCGACGGGGCGCGGCTGCGCGTGGGGCCGCAGTCGGCCGGGTCGAACCCCGGCCCGGCCGCCTATCGCCGCGGCGGGCCGCTGACCGTGACCGACTGCAATGTCATGGTCGGCAAGCTGCATCCGGATTTCTTTCCGGCCGTGTTCGGTCCCAATGGCGACCAGAAGCTGGATGCCGACGTCGTGCGGGAGAAGTTTACTGCACTGGCGGCCGAGGTATCGGCGGTGACGGGGCGGGCGATGGGGGCCGACGCGCTGGCCGAAGGGTTCCTGAAGATCGCCGTGGAGAATATGGCCAATGCCATCAAGCATATCTCCGTCCAGCGCGGATACGACGTCACCCGCTATGCCCTGAACTGTTTCGGCGGGGCGGGGGGGCAGCATGCCTGTCTGGTGGCCGATGCGCTGGGCATGAAGACGGTCTATCTGCATCCGTTCGCAGGCGTGCTGTCGGCCTATGGCATGGGACTGGCCGATCTGGGGGCGTTGCGCGACCGGTCAGTGGAGCTGGAGCTGGGGCCGGATGCGCTGGGCGAGTTGTCATCGGTGCTGGACGCCCTGGGGGCGGATGCGGCGGCGGAGTTGCAGGAACAGGGGGTGGATGCCGGTGGCATCCGGGTGATCCGGACGGCGCGCCTGAAGGTGGCGGGGACGGATGCGACGCTGGAGGTGCCGTTCGGGGATGAGGGGGGCATGCGCGCCGCCTTCGCGGCTGAACATCGCCAGCGCTTCGGCTTCGACGTGCCCGACCGGCCGCTGGTGGTGGAAAGCCTGTCGGCGGAAGCCGTGGCGGCCAGTGGCGAGCGGCTGGACGGTGATGCGCTGAGCGAACCGGATGTGCAGGTGGCCCCGGTGCCGCGCGCCACTGTGCCGGTCTGGATGGGCGGGGAGGCGCTGTCGGTGGCGGTGCATGACCGCGAGGGGCTGGCGCCCGGTGTGACGGTCGATGGGCCGGCGATCCTGACCGAAGCGACGGGGACGACGCTGGTCGAGCCGGGCTGGCAGGCGCGGGTGACGGCGCGTGGCGGGCTGGTGCTGCGCCGGGTTGTGGCGCTGCCGGCGCGGGTGGCCGTGGGCACGGATGCCGATCCGGTGATGCTGGAGGTTTTCAACAATCTGTTCATGTCCATCGCCGAGCAGATGGGCCTGGCGCTGGAGAACACGGCGCATTCGGTCAATATCAAGGAACGGCTGGATTTTTCCTGCGCCCTGTTCGATGACGGCGGCAACCTGATCGCCAATGCCCCGCATATCCCCGTGCATCTGGGGTCGATGGGCGACAGTGTGCGCACGGTGATCAACGCGCGGCGGGAGAGCTTGCGGCCCGGCGATGCAGTGATGCTGAACAACCCCTATCGCGGCGGCACGCATCTGCCCGACGTGACGGTGGTGACGCCGGTGTTCGATCAGGCGGGCCGGGAAATCCTGTTCTGGGTGGCCAGCCGGGGGCATCAGGCCGATATCGGCGGCATCACGCCGGGATCGATGCCGCCCGACAGCACCCATATCGATCAAGAAGGCATCCTGATCGATAATTTCCTGCTGGTCCGTGACGGGGTGCTGCTGGAACGGGAAGTGGTCGACCTGCTGACCACCGGGCCGTATCCGGCGCGCAATACCGAACAGAATCTGGGCGACCTGCGCGCCCAGATCGCCGCCAACGCGCGGGGGCGGGATGAGTTGATGCGGATGGTTGATCTTTTCGGGATCGAAACGGTTACATCCTATATGGGCCATGTCCAGCGCAATGCCGAGGAGCAGGTGCGCCGGGTGATCGGCGTGCTGAAGGATGGTCATTTCGATCTCGAAATGGATAGCGGCGCGCATGTGAAGGTGGCCGTGTCCATCGACCGGGCGGCGCGGTCGGCGACGATCGATTTCACCGGGACGTCGGCGCAGCAGGCCGGCAATTTCAACGCGCCGTCGGCCATCGTGCGGGCGGCGGTGCTCTATGTCTTCCGCACCCTGGTGGATGACGATATTCCGCTGAATGATGGGTGTTTGGCTCCGCTGGAGATCATCATTCCGGAAGGTTCCATGTTGAACCCGGTCTATCCGGCCGCCGTGGTGGCCGGCAATGTCGAGATCAGCCAGGTGGTGACCAATGCACTCTATGGCGCGCTGGGCGTGCTGGCGGCATCGCAGGGGACGATGAACAATTTCACCTTCGGCAATGAGCGGTACCAGTATTACGAGACGATCTGCGGCGGGTCGGGCGCCGGACCGGGCTTCGCCGGCACCGACGGGGTGCATACGCACATGACCAACAGCCGGCTGACCGATCCGGAGGTGCTGGAATGGCGGTTCCCGGTGATGCTGGATCAGTTCCGGTTGCGCGACGGGTCCGGTGGGACGGGCCGATGGAGGGGCGGGGAAGGGGTGGAGCGCCGGGTGCGCTTCCTGGAGCCGATGGTGGCCGCCATCCTGTCCAACAACCGGCGGGTCCGGCCCTATGGGCTGGAGGGCGGCGGCGATGCGCTGCCGGGGCGCGCGCGGGTGGAGCGGGTGGACGGGACGGTGGAGGTGCTGTCGGCGACGGCCAAGGCGGCGATGGCGGCGGGGGATGTGTTCGTGATCGAGACGCCGGGGGGTGGGGGGTGGGGGCGGATTGACCCCGGCTAATGCTTCAGGCTGGCTTCGGCACCGACGCAGAGGCCGTTGGTGCGATCCCATTGCCCGCCGCTGTCGAGGCAGCGATCCACGGTGAGGTAGGCGTGGAGGAAATAGCCCAGGCCTAGAAGGCCCAGGATCAGGGCGATCAGGAGCAGCGTCTTTCTCATTGTCTCGTTTCTCTCTACCTGTCACCCCGGCGGAGGCCGGGGCCCAAGTGACAAGCGCTTCGCTCTACGACCTGGGCCCCGGCCTTCGCCGGGGTGACGGTAGTGAGTGGGGAACGGCGTTACAGCCCAAACTTCCGTGGGGGACGCCAAGCTGAAGGGAGAGGGTTACCCCCCCCTCACCCCGGATGCACCATATCGCCCGGCTTCACCCATTCCTTGAACTGCGCCTCGGTCAAAAGCCCCAGGGCCAGCCCGGCTTCCAGCAGGGTCGTGCCCTCATGGTGGGCCTTTTTGGCGATCTTGGCGGCGTTGTCGTAGCCGATATGCGGGTTCAAGGCCGTGACCAGCATCAGGCTTTCGCCCATCAGCCTGGCGATGCGGTCGGTGTTCGCCGTGATGCCGACGACGCAGTTTTCGGCGAAGGAGCGGCTGGCATCGGCGATCAGCTTGATCGATTGCAGCAGATTGTAGATCAGCACGGGCTTGAACACGTTCAGTTCGAAATGGCCCGTGGCGCCGGCATGGGTGATGGTGACATGGTTGCCCATCACCTGGGCGGCCACCATGGTCATGGCCTCCGACTGGGTGGGATTGACCTTGCCGGGCATGATGGAGCTGCCGGGCTCGTTCTCCGGCAGGCTGATCTCCCCGATGCCACTGCGCGGGCCGGAGCCCAGCAGGCGGATATCGTTGGCGATCTTCATCAGGGAGACGGCAACGGTGTTGAGCGCACCCGACGCCTCCACGATGCTGTCATGGGCGGCCAGAGCCTCGAACTTGTTGGGGGCGGTGATGAAGGGCAGGTCGGTGATGGCGGCCACCTCCGCCGCGAACGCCACGTCGAAGCCCTTGGCGGTGTTGAGGCCGGTGCCGACGGCCGTACCGCCCTGGGCCAGACGCAGCAGGGAGGGCTGGACGGATTTCACCCGGCCGATACCGTATTCCACCTGCTGGGCATAGCCGCCGAATTCCTGGCCCAGGGTCATGGGCGTGGCGTCCTGGAGATGCGTGCGGCCGATCTTGACGATACTGTCGAACTCTCCGGCCTTGGCGGCCAATGCTGCGTGCAGCTGTTCCAATGCCGGGATCAGGTCATGGTGGATGCGCTCGGCCGCCGCGATATGCATGGCGGTGGGGAAACTGTCATTGGAGCTCTGGCCCCGGTTGACATGGTCGTTGGGATGCACCGGCTTCTTGGAGCCCATGTCGCCGCCCAGCATCTCGATGGCGCGGTTGGAAATGACCTCGTTGGCATTCATGTTGGTCTGGGTGCCGGACCCGGTCTGCCAGACGACCAGCGGGAAATGATCGATCAGGGTACCGTCGATCACCTCGTCCGCCGCGCGCATGATGGCGTCGCCGATGCCGGCATCCAGCTGTCCCAGGGCGACATTGGCCTTGGCGGCGGCCTTCTTGACGATGCCCAGGCCGCGGATCAGGGCCGGGGGCATGCGCTCCCCGCCGATCTTGAAATTATGCAGCGACCGCTGGGTCTGCGCACCCCAGTAACGGTCGGACGGTACCTCGATCGGCCCGAAACTGTCGGTTTCGATGCGGACATTGGCGGCCATGGGCCGGCCCCCCTTCTGCTGTCAAAACGGATGCGGAGGTTATCACAGCTGCGAACGTTTCGCATCTGGTGGTATTTGTTTGTTCCCTCAGGCGCCGGGCGCCCACATCCGTGGGCTTGGCTTACGCGCCACGTGGCGCGGGCCGGCGGTCGCCGGCCTTGATATTGCTGGAAATCCGTTTCTTAACGGTACTGCGAACTCCATTCGCGGAACAGGCGTTCGGCCTCGTCGGAGCCGGCCAGGATTTCCACCATGCGCAGGCCGTTGAACATCTGGCGCTGGGCGTCGGGGCCCATGGAGCCGTCGCGGTTGCGCGGCGCGTTGCGCAGGGAGGCGACGGTGTTGGTCACCACCTGCTGCCGCGCCTCGGTGATCTTGGCCGCCACTTCGCGCTGGATGCCCAGCGGGCCGGCCAGCTTGGACGAACGGCGGAGCGCCAGCGCGAACTGTTCGGCCTTCTTCACCGCCTCGTCGCTGGCGGGGCCGGGACCGTGGCCGAACAGGGCCTCGGTCAGGCCCTTGTCGACATCGGCGCAGATGTTTTTCAGGACGAACTGCCCGATCTCGGCGCGGGCATTCTTCACCTTGTTGGTGATGTCCTTGTCCTTCAGGCTCTGCACCGTGTCGTTCACGGAATTCAGACCGTCGGCCAGACGTTCGGCGGCGGCGGCCAGGCTGGCGGGGTCGCCCTGCACCATCGGGTTTTCGCGGTCGAAATCCGAGGTCTGGCGCAGCAGGTTGCCCACCACATAGCCGGACATCTCGCGGGTCAGGTTCTCCTTCTCCGCCACCGTGCCGCCCAGGCGCACCTCCCCCAGCATGCGCAGCAGCTCGCCCGGACGCTGCATGCGCGAGGCCAGGACCAGCAGCAGCGGCTGGGTCAGCCCGGCATCCTCTTTGCCCAAGTCGATCAGGGCGTTGCGGATGGTCTCCACATGCGATTCGGCCAGGTCCAGGATGGGCTTGGGCGGCAGGGCCGCCTTCAGCTTCTCGATCCGGAACGCCACCGACATCACCTGGCGCAGCGTGTCCAGCTGGCGCTGCACGTCGTCATCGCGGCCGAACAGGGAAATCTTGTATTTCAGGTTGTTCTGGCATTCGGCGATGACCTTGGCCAGCGCCTCCACCCCCGCCTGCCACAGCGGCTCGCAGATGACGGCGATGGCGGCACCGTCGCGATAATCGACGGTCGCGGTCTCGCGCTGCGCCTCCTGCAGCACGGGCGCGGGGATGAATTCCTTCGCCGCCTGCCAGCAGGGTGCCAGGGTGGTGCGGCAGATGCGGTTGAGGCGGCGGGTATAATGGTCGGGATCGTCCAGCAGGTCTTCGCATGGCAGGAAGAACAGCCGCGACAAGGCCGGCCGGCGCGGCGGGCGCAGGGTGGTCAGGCGCGGGCGCATCGCATCGAACGCGTTCGACACTTCCGGCTTGTCGCCCACCTGTTCCAGCAGGCGGTAGATCTGCAGCAGCTTGCGGTCGGGCAGGCGGGAGACGTCGGCGCCCAGCAGAGCCCAGTCGCTGACGGGCTTGGGTGCGGCGGCTTGGGTGGGCTTGTTCTTGTCGTTCATGCTGTCGCCGCCCCTCAGCCCATGGCCGTCTTCATGGCTTCAAGGCGCATGACGGCGTCCATATCCAGCACGCCCGTGCGCCAGTCCTGGTTCATGCGCACCCAGCGTTTCTGCAGGCGCTGGATGGCGTCCAGATCCAGCCCTTCGGCGGCGGCGCTGATCTCCTCCTTCGGGATCATGGGCAGCAGGCGGGAAATGTCGGTGATGCTGGTCTGCCGGGTGGCCGACGGCTCGTCCTTCACGCTTTCCCACATGACGATCAGGAATTCCCAGCCATCCAGCAGCCAGGAGATGCGGGCCACGAATTCCTGGATGGATTTGTGCAGGCTGGGCGCGTCGTTGATGATCTGCTTGGCATCGCGGCAGGCGGCGTCCAGCTTGCCGATGCGCTGGCGGGCCAAGGTCAGCGTGTGGTTGGCGACGGCGGCGACATAGGTGCCCAGCATCGCCGCCTCCGACGGGTCGGTATCGGCGAAATGCTGCGTGCCCTGCGCGAACGCGTCCAGCCGGTTGGCCAGCGAGCGCAGGCGGCCGGGCTTGGGCGCGTGCGGCAGGCCCACGGGGGCCACCGCCTCCCCCAGCTGGTCGACGCGCATGGTCATGTCGTCGGGCTGGATATCGACCATGCCGGCCACCTTGGCCAGGGCCTGGCGGGCCACGCGCTTGCTGTCATCCGCCGTCATGCCGGGGCGCAGCAGGTCGGCCGCACTGATATTGACCAGCTTCAGCAGTTCGGTCACCAGGATGAACTGGGTCAGCACCAGATACTGGGCATCCTGGTCGCGCAGTTCGGCGGCACGGGTGGCGGCGTCGGGGCCGCAGACGCCGGTGGCCTGCACCGACAGGGCGCAGGCGCGGATCTGTTCGGGCGAATGGGTCTCCAGCTGTTCGATCGCCTCGAACAGCAGCCGGTCATGCAGCGTCAGGGTCATGACGCTGGGCAACCCCTTCCAGGGCAGGACATAGGTGCCCTTGCCGGCGGTGAAGTTGGGCAGCAGGAATTCGAACTTCTCGTTCTGGTCGCGGCGCAGGCGCGCCTGGCTCAGCAGCGGGGTGGTGAAGGGGACGGTGACGCCGCGCTCCTCGAACGTTGCGGGCGCGAACTCTTCCATCATCTTGCGGGTGCGCCCGCCATCCGCCTGATCCGTCATCGCCCGCCAATCCGTCGAACCATCCATCACGCTCCCACCGGTCATCGCCGATCAGCGGGTTCCAGTCGCCGCCGTACCCGACCGGGGCCGGGCATTGTGCGCAATCGCAGCATGCCTTTTGTTATATCTCGTATTTTAGCGAGTTGGACAATTTTCCGTGGCCCCAACCGGTGATTTCAAGACAAGCATCGCGCAGTGCAGGCGTGCGGCGGGCAGCGGCTTGACCAGGGGTCGGGGGGGTGCCTACATTTCCTGTTGAGAGGCGGCCCGTGAGGGGGCTGCACCACTGACACGGAACCCCCCGAGGGAAAAATGGCTGAAATCATCAATGTCACCGACGCCAGCTTCGAAGCCGACGTGCTGAAGGCCGAAGGCCCGATTCTGCTGGATTTCTGGGCCGAATGGTGCGGGCCCTGCAAGATGCTGGCCCCCAGCCTGGTGGACCTGGCCAGCGAACTGGACGGCAAGCTGTCCATCGCCAAGCTGAATATCGATGAGAATCCGACTGCCCCCAGCAAATATGGCGTGCGCGGCATCCCGACGCTGATGATCTTCAAGGACGGCCAAGTCGCCGCCACCAAGATCGGCGCCCTGCCGAAGAGCCAGCTGAAGAGCTGGATCGAGCAGAGTCTGTAAGTTTTCCCTCAAGAAGCCGGGCGCCGCCATCCGGCGGCTTGGCTTGCGGCGCACGTGCGCCGGGCCGCCAGTCGGCGGCCTCCAACGGTCACGGAGGTGACCGTTGGGATGTGTGGTTCCAGAAAAGTCTGCCCTGTGAGGGGCGGGCTTTTTTGTTGGGCGGGTAAATGCTTTCCCCCTTCTCCATCATCCCGGCGAAAGCCCATGGGCGCTAAGTTAAGCGTTTGAGCAGACCAATTCCATCCTCACTACCGTCACCCCGGCGAAGGCCGGGGCCCAAGTGACAAGCGCTTTGCTCTACGACATGGGCCCCGGCTTTCTCCGGGATGACGGGGTAGGGGGAGAGCGGGGGCTGCTATTACCGTCCCTGCTGCGCCACCCAGTCGTTGCGCAGGATGGCGTAGAGGACGTGGTCGGCCCATTTGTCGTTGATGCGCAGGTACGCCCGCGCATAGCCCTCTCTGGTGAAGCCGACCTTTTCCAGCACGCCGCTGCTAGCCTGGTTGGATGGCAGGCAGGCGGCTTCCACCCGGTGCAGGCCCAACTGGCCGAAGGCGAAGGACAGCAGCAGCCTTGCGGCTTCCGACGTATAGCCGCGCCGGGCGAAGGGGCGGCCGGACCAATAGCCCATGGAGCCCATCTGGGCCACGCCGCGCCGGACATTGGTCAGGCCGATACCGCCCACCACCTGTTCGGTGCGCTGTTCGAAGGTCAGGAAGCTGTAGGTTTCGTCATCGCGCCATTCGGCGGCCTGACGGCGCAGGCGACGGTTGAAGGAGGTCTGGGTCAGGGCATCGGGCGGCCAGGTTGGTTCCCACGGCACCAGGAATTCCCGGCTGGCCTCCCGCAGATCCGCCCATTGCTTCCAGTCGCGCGGCTGGGCCGGGCGGATGAACACGGCATTGCCGTCGATGCGCAATGGCGGGGGGCTCAACAGACCATCAGGGATCAAACGGATCATCCTGTTGCTGTCCCCCCGCGCTGACGGTTTCTTGTTACGTTCAGTTTATGCGGGTTTGCGTCACGCCGCCAGACGGCGCGTGACGCTGTCCAGGCCTTCCAGCCCGTCCAGCGGCCCCAGCGCCGTCAGGGTGGGGGCGGTGGCGAAGATGCGTTCCGCACAGGCCGCCACGGCAGCCAGATCGACGGCATCCAGACGGGCCACGGTTTCGGCCGGCGGGATCACCCGGCCATAGGTCAGCAGCTGGGAGCCCAGTTGTTCGGCGCGGTTGCTGGTGCTTTCCAGGCCCATCAGCTGGCTGGCCTTCAGCTGCGCCTTGGCGCGGGCCAGCTCCTCCTCCGTCAGGCTGCCGGCGAGCCGGCAAACCTCGTCACAGATGACGGGGACCAGTTCGGCGGTGCGGTCCGGGCCGGTGCCGGCATAGATGCCGAACACGCCGCTGTCGGCCATGGACCAGTTGAAGCTGTGCACGGAATAGACCAGCCCGCGCTTTTCCCGCACCTCCTGGAACAGGCGGGACGACATGCCCCCGCCCAGCAGGGTGGACAGCACCATGGCGGTGTGCAGCTCGTCGCTGTTGTTCGACACGCCGTCGAAGCCCAGCAGCACATGCACCTGTTCCAGGTCGCGATCCTCACGGAACTCGCCCCCGGTATAGAGCGCCTGTTCGGCGACGGTCGCGTCGCCCTGGGGCAGATCGGTGAACAGGCGGGCGGCCAGTTCCACCACCTGTTCATGGGTGACATTGCCCGATGCCGCCACCACCATGTTGGCGGGGATGTACCGGCCGGTCACGTAATCGACCATGGCGGCACGCGGCAGGCTTTCCACCACATCGGCCGTGCCCAGGACCGGGCGGCCCAGCCGCTGCCTGGGGAAGGCCGTGGCCAGGAAATGGTCATAGACGATGTCGTCGGGCGTATCTTCGGCCTGCCCGATCTCCTGCAGGATGACCTGGCGTTCCTTTTCCAGCTCCCCCTCATCGAACAGGGGATGCTGGACCATGTCGGACAGGATGCCGAGTGCCAGACCCAGATCTTCCTTCAGGACCTTGGCGTAGTAGCAGGTCTGTTCGCGGCTGGTATAGGCGTTCAGGTGGCCGCCGACATTTTCGATCTGCGCCGAAATGGCGAAGGCATCGCGGGTCGGCGTGCCCTTGAACAGCATATGTTCGACCAGATGCGCCACCCCGTTGGCGGCCAGCGGTTCATGCCGGCTGCCCACGCCGATCCAGATGCCGACCGTGACGGTTTCGACATGGAGCATGACGTCGGTGGCGACGCGCAGGCCGTTGGGAAGCGTGGTGACGCGGGTGCCGGGGGCGGCGGGGAAGGGGCTGGTGCTCACGTAATTCCTGTATCGGTTCAGGCCTGGCCGCGCGCCACGCGGGACCGGGCGCGCACATGATCCTTCAATATCTGGATATCGCCCGGAAGGATATCCATACGTTCTTCACGTTCGTATAGATCGGCCAGATGGCGCGGCAGGGGCGGGCGCAGGCCCGTGGCCCGTTCCACCGCGTCGGGGAACTTGGCCGGATGGGCGGTGCCCATGACGACGACCGGGATGGACGGGTCCAGACCGGCTTCCCGCGCCACGGCCACGCCCACGGCGGAGTGCGGATCGACCAGATAGCCCGAGCCTTCATACGCGTCGCGCATGGTGGCCAGGGTCTGTTCGGTGTCGCAGCGGTAGCCGGCGAACAGTTCGCGCACGCGGGCCAGCTGGCCCTGGCTGACCTCGAACCGGCCGGTCTCACGGAATCCCGCCATGCACTGGGCCGTGGCGGCACCGTCGCGGTCCATCAGATCGAACAGCAGCCGTTCGAAATTGGACGAGACCTGGATATCCATCGATGGCGACAGGGTGGGGACCACGCCGTCGGCCTTCATCTCACCCGACGCGAAGAAGCGGGCCAGGATGTCGTTCTCGTTGGTGCCGATGATCAGCTTGGCCACCGGCACGCCCATCTGACGCGCGGCATAGGCGGCATAGACATTGCCGAAATTGCCGGTGGGCACGGCGAAGGCCACCTCCCGGTCGGGTGCGCCCAGGGCCACGGCGGCGGCGACGTAATAGACGATCTGGGCCATGATGCGGGCCCAGTTGATGGAGTTCACGGCCGACAGGTTAAGGGCGTCGCGATAGGCCTGGTCGTTGAACATGGCCTTCACGGCGTCCTGGCAATCGTCGAACGTGCCTTCCAAGGCGACGTTGTGGACGTTGGACGACAGGACGGTGGTCATCTGCCGGCGCTGCACCTCCGACGTGCGGCCATGGGGGTGCAGGATGACGATATCCACGCGCTCCCGGTCGCGGCAGGCCTCGATCGCGGCCGAACCCGTGTCGCCGCTGGTGGCGCCGACGATGGTGACGCGGCTGTCCTTCTTGGCCAACACATGGTCGAACAGCTGGCCCAGCAGCTGTAGTGCCACATCCTTGAACGCCAGGGTGGGGCCGTGGAACAGCTCCATCATCCATTGATTGGCGTCCAGCTGCACCAGCGGCACGATGGCCTTGTGCTGGAACGTGCCATAGGCGGCATTGACCAGGCGGGTGAAATCCTCGCGGGAGATGGTGCCGCCCAGGAAGGGCAGCATCACCTCGACCGCCAGTTCGGCATAGGTCAGGCCCCGGAAACGGCGCAGATCATCATGGGTCAGCGTCGGCCACGCGGCCGGGACGTACAGCCCGCCATCACGGGCCAGACCCGCCAGCAGGACATCGTCGAACGCCAGGGCGGGCGCCTGGCCGCGCGTGCTGATATAGGACACCTTCGTACCTCGACCCGATGCGGCATGATTTGCGGCGCGTACCCTAGCCAGGGCGGGCAGGCGCCGCAAGGGGACCGGGTGCTCATCGGCTCATGCCTGATAACTATATACATGATACATGCGCCCTCAGGCGCCGGGCGGGCGCATCCGCGCCCTTGGCTCACGCGACCATGGGGTCGCGGGCCGGCGGTCGCCGGCCTGGAGGGTGTTCCCGTGGACGCCAGCCACCGGCCATTATACCGCATAGGGATGTGGGGGCGGTCCGATCGGGCACCACCAAAAGCGGTAGGGTGGCCCTGTCCAACTTGTCGCAGGCCTGGGCTTCAGTGGTATCGGATCAGAGGTTTCCTTGAGTCTCGCGAACGTTTATCTTAAATGCCAGATAGAGTTTGATCCTATAGGTTGCATATTGATTGTGCAGCCGCTGACGGGGATGGCGGGACCATGGGTTGGACGCAGGCCTTGATGATGGGGATGGTGATGGGCCTCGGCGCCTATCTCTTCACCTATCTGATGGGCCGGTACGCGGAAAGCTCCATCCAGTCGGGCCTAGACCTGAAGCGGATCGAAGAGGTTCTGCCCCGCCGCTCCCTGCTGGAAGCCAAGTTCGACCTGCGCCGCAGCGACCGCAAGGCGCGGCTGACCGAGCTTCAGTCCGAACTGGGTGAGCTGCGCCGCCGCCGTTTCCTCCAGGAAAAGGCCCTGGTCGATGCCAGGCGCGAGGCGAATTCGCCCGTGCGCATCGTCGGGCCGGAGGGGCAGGCGATCGTCAAGTTCCGCGCCTGGATGGTGAACCGGCAGGTGCAGCAGGCCCTGACCGACCGCAAGCGCCATGCGACCCTGGACATGGAATGGGCCAATCCGCAGGTGATCGAGATCTGGGCCGACAGCCTGTCCGATGCCAAGCGCGATGTCGGTCGCATCTTCCCCATGCCGCTGGGCTTCTCCCTGCTGAACATCACGGTGGAAAGCGCCACGGCGCCCGCTGAAGCAGCAGCAGGTTGAGGGGCCGATGACCGGTCCCATCCTGCTGGTGGTGATGATCGTGGCGGTGGCCTTTGCCGTGGCCCTGGAACAATCCATGCGCCGGGTGAAGGATACGCGCCGCCGCGTGACCCAGCTTCTCACCAAGCGCCAGCAGCAGGTGGACCGGTTGCGCGTGGCGGGTCGCGAAAGCCTGACGCTGGGCCGCGAGGTGCGCAACCAGCAGCGCACGGCCGATGTGCTGATCGAGGAGATCAGCCAGGTCGATGGCGAGCTGCAACGCTTGGCCCACCCCGCCAACCGCACCTTCGTGCTGGACGAGAAGCGCGGCGGGGCCGATGTCGGCTGGCATGTGACGGTGGAGGCGCCAATGGTCAATATCGGCCGCCACGGGCCCCCCTGGGAAGGCCAGCGCCGCTTCCGCGTCTGGGCGCCCGACGAGCATGTGGCCCGCGCCAAGGTGGAAAAGCGCTACGGTCCCGAACAGGGCTATTCCGTCGTTTCCGTCTTCCCGGCCCCGCCGCCGGTGGCCAACCGCAATGGCGACACCGCGGTGGCTTGATGCGCGTTCCTGCTGATCGTACCGATCAGCGGGCCTCAATCGCCGGCGCTACTGTCCGGCGGCACGCCGCACGCGCGGCGCGGCGGCCGTTGCCGCCGTCCAAATTCCGGCAAGCTGAACTTGCCGGAATTTGGGTCAGCCCGCCGCCTTGGCCTCCAGCACCGCCTGGCGCAGCAGGGGCAGGCGGTCATTGCCGAACACCATCTCCGTGCCATTGACCACGAAGCTGGGCACGCCGAAACAGCCGGCGGCAACGGCGGCCTGGACATAGGTGTCCTGGATGCGGGCCGTCTCCGGATCGTCCAGCATGGGCTGGAACAGGTGCGGCTCGATCCCCGCGGTGTCGTTGGCGATCTTCACGCACAGCGCATCGTCGGCCGGGCTGACGCCATCGACGAAGATGGCCTTCATCAGGGCGCGGGCGAAGACCTGGCCGGCATCGAAGCGCCGCGCCGCCACGCAGGCCAGGGCCAGGCGCGGCGGGTTGGGCATCACCACATCCTTGTAATCGCGCAGCGGCACGCCATAGAGCCGGGCGAAGCGCGCCAGATCGGTGCGGCGATAATCGGGGCGGAACTGCCCGGAATGGGGGACGGCCTGTTCCATGTCATAGCCGGCGGCCTTGATCACCAGCCGGGCGGCGACGGGGTACCAGTCCACACGGCAGCCGGTCTCGATCTGCAGCTTCATCATCTGCGTGCCGGCCAGATAGGCATAGGGGCTGGCGGGCGAGAAATAGAAATCGACGGTGACGGGACCGGGCATGACGGTCGGCACTCCGCTTGGGGTTCAGGCGGGCCAAGGGTTGCCAGCCTTGTGCCGCCGTTGCAAGGGGCAAGCGCGGCGGGGGGCATTGTGCCCGACCGGAAAAGGGGAAATGCCGGGTTGTAAATCCCGTATTGCCAGGGCAGAGCCGTTTGGGGCATTGTGCGCCCCCGCGCATGGTGGGGGCCTGTAGCTCAATGGTTAGAGCCGGCCGCTCATAACGGTCTGGTTGGGGGTTCAAGTCCCTCCGGGCCCACCAATCGCCAGCGGCATGGCGGAGCGCCTATGGGAGGCGGCCGTCGGCCGAGAGCCAGGCCTTGATCGCATCGGCCAGCGCCTTGGCGATCCCGTCCTTGTATGTGTCGGTCTTCAATCTGGCCTCCTCCGCCGGGACGTCCATGAAGCTGACTTCCAACAGACAGGCCGCGGTTTTGTCGGCGTGGTAGCTGGGCTTCAGGACGCCAAGGCTGTCAACCTTCACGCCGCGGTTCTTCAACCCCGTGGCGGTCAGAACGCCCTTCAGCACATGGTCGGCCAGGGCCCTGCTGTCGGCGGACGCGTCGGGGTGGTGGAAGGTTTCCGTACCCTGGGCTTCGCCGTCGAAACCATTGAGATGGATTGAAACGAAGGCATCGGCGCCGGCATTCTTCGCAACGGTCGCGCGGGCCTCAAGGCCGAGATTGACGTCTGTTGCCCGTGTTAGAAGTACGGTGATGCCGGCGGCCTTCAGCAACGGTGCGGTTCGCTTCGCCAGATCGAGCGTTACCACCTTTTCCAGCAATCCCGTCGGTCCCTGTGCATTGTTGGGGCTGGAACCGCCGACTGCGTTGGCGCCACCATGTCCGGGATCAATGACTACCGTTGCCATCTTCTCTCTCCGCCACCTGCCATTGAGATGTGACGAAAAAGATATTACAAAATCTATTTAAAATAAATATGTGCCATATATTTTATCGTAGATGGTGTTGCATCGTCACCTTGTTCCTGAATGTCAGCAACTCCCCCACGAAGGCCTTCACCAGCTGTGCCTTCTGCGCGTCGGGGCGGAAGAGCAGGTGGGATTTGAACTGCACGTCGGGTTTGAAGGGGCGGAAGATCAGGCCGCGCTGGGCGTAGCCGTCGGTGGCCGCCGGGTTGACCAGACCGACGCCGACACCTTCCAGGACCAGGGCGCAGATGGTGCCGGCACTGGGGGTTTCCACCACGATTTCGGGCCTTGCACCGGCCTCATCCAGAATCTCGGTGATACGGTGGCGTGCGCGGTCTTCGGGGGCCAGGGCGATGAAGGGCTGGCCATGCAGATCGGTGGGGGTGATCACCGGCTTTTCGGCCAGCGGATGGCCGGGGGGCAGGGCCAGGACGGCGGGGAAGCTGCCGAAGACGCGGTGATCGACGCCGGACAGATCCACCTCATCCGCCGCCAGGCCGATATCGAACTGCTGGTTGGCGACGAGGTCGCGCACGGCCGACGATGACAGGACCTGCAGGGTGATGGCGATCTGCGGGTGCTTCTTGCGGAAGGCGTGGATGGCCTTGGGCACGACCGTGGTGCCGAAGGCCGCCATGGAGGCGATGCGCAGGCTGCCGGACCCGAAATCGCGGATGCGCGCGGCGGACGCCCGTAAACGGTCCAGGCCCACGAAGCTGGTATTCACGTCGCGGAAGAACATCTGGCCTTCGGGGGTTGGGACGAGACGGCCCTTGACCCGGTCGAACAGGGAGAAGCCCAGGCTTTCCTCCAGTTCCACCAACGCGCGGCTGACGGCCGGTTGAGTGATCGACAGCAGTTCGGCGGCGCGTGAGGCCGACCCGCTGATCATCACGGCGCGGAAAATCTCAAGCTGCCTGAAATGCATGGATGTGGCCTCAGATGGCAAACCTATAACATCAATGCATAGACTCGTGCCGACCGGTCAATTGAAATTGTACCCCAGCGCCGACACACTCCTGTCATCAACATTACGAGGAACGTCATGCGCGACCTGTCCCGTTGCGTCATCCATCCGCCCGTATCGCATGAGGGGTTCGCCAGCCTGGGCGTGCCCACCTATCGCGCCTCCACCATCGTGTTCGAGGATGCCAAGTCCTATACGAACCGCAAGTACCGGGGGCCGGACGGCTATACCTACGGGCTACACGGCACGCCGACCACCCGCACCCTGGAGGCGCAGCTGACGGCGCTGGAGCAGGGGGAGCGGACGGTGATCGTGCCGTCGGGACAGGCGGGCATCACCATCGTCTTCCTGACCGTGCTGCTGCCGGGTGATCATGTGCTGATCCCGGACACCGCCTACCCGCCCTGCCGCGGGTTCTGCGAGAATTACCTGAAGCTGCGCGGGGTTGAGTACACCGTGTACGACCCGCTGATCGGGGCGAGGATCGAGGCCCTGGTCAAGCCCAATACCAAGCTGATCTGGATGGAGAGCCCCGGTTCCACCACCATGGAATTCCAGGATGTGCCGGCCATCGTCAAGGTGGCGAAGGAACGCAGCATCCTGACCGGCTGCGACAATACCTGGGCCACCCCGCTTTTGTTCAAGCCGCTGGCGCATGGGGTGGATTTCTCAAGCGAGGCATTGTCCAAATATGTCGGCGGACATTCCGACCTGCTGATGGGGTCGATCAGCGTCAAGGATGTGGCGCTGTTCCGGCGTCTGAAGGACACGATGCGGATGATCGGCATCGGTGTGTCGCCGGACGATTGCGGGCTGGCGCTGCGCGGGCTGGAGACGATGGGCGTGCGCATGCGCCATGCCGATGCGGTGGCGACCGATATCGCCCGGCGTCTGGTGGAACTGCCGGCGGTGGAGCGGGTGCTGCATCCGTCGCTGCCCACCTGTCCGGGGCATGAAATCTGGAAGCGCGATTTCGCCGGTGCGTCGGGTGTGTTCTCCGTGGTGCTGAAACCAGAGGCTAACGCGGTGATCGAGGAGGCGTTCGGCGTTCTGAAGACGTTCGCCATCGGTGCCTCCTGGGGCGGTACGCGCAGCCTGATCGTGCCGATGGCGATCAAGGCCGACCGGGTGGCCACCGACTGGACCGACGAGGGGGTGATCCTGCGCATTTCCGTGGGCATGGAGGACCCGGCCGACTTGTGGGCCGACCTGGAGGCCCTGTTCGCGGCGCTGGCCGTACCCGTTCTGGCCGGTTGAGCTGAAGCGGGGAGGGCGGGGCCATGCGGCGGATCGGCAAGCAGCTTCTGGCGGGATTGTGCCTGTTGGCGCTGGCCGGATGCGGCCAGGCGGCGGCGGAGAAGAAGCAGGCGGCTGCTGGACCGTCGGGTGGCACGCTGAAGGCGGTGCGTGACCGGGGCCATATCAATTGCGGGGCCAGCACGGGCACGGTGGGCTTCGGGGCGCCGGATGCGCAGGGTTACTGGCGCGGACTGGATATCGAGACCTGCCGCGCCGTGGCCGCCGCCGTGCTGGGCGACAAGGACAAGGCCCGCTTCGTGCCCCTGACGGGCCAGCAGCGGCTGACCGCCCTGCAAAGCGGGGAGATCGACATCCTGCCGCGCACCACCACCTGGACCCTGTCGCGCGATGCCAACGGGGTGAATTTCACCCTGCCCAATTATTACGACTATGACGGGATCATGGTCCGCCGAGCCATGGGCGTAAACAGTTCCAAGGAGTTGGATGGGGCGTCGGTCTGTGTGCAGACGGGATCGACGACGGAGGTGACCTTCACCAATCTGGTGGCGGGGGTGGCACCGAACCTGAAGGCGGTGATCTTCGACAGTACGCAGGCCACAAGGCAGGCGTTTTTCTCCGGCCGGTGCGACGCGCTGATCACCGATGCATCAGGTTTGGCGTCGGTGCGGGCCACCATGGCCGGCAATCCAGATGATTTCGTGATCTTCCCGGCCGACGGCAAGCTGTCACCCCTGACGCCCGCCGTGCGCCATGGCGATGATCAATGGTTCGACATCGTGAAGTGGTCGTTCCAGGCGCTGCTGATGGCGGAGGAGCTGGGGATTACCCAGACCAATGTCGATGCGATGCGCGACAGCAAGGACCCGACCATCCGCCGGTTCCTGGGTGTGGAGCCGGGCAATGGCGCCGCCCTGGGCCTGGATGAGGAATGGACGTACCGCGTCGTCAAGCAGCTGGGCAATTACGGCGAGATGTTCGAGCGCAATGTCGGTGCCGGCAGTGCGCTGAAGCTGGAGCGTGGGCCCAACCGCCTGTTCCGCGACGGGGGCCTGATGGTTCCCATGGCGTTCAACTGAGGGGGGCCAGATGACATCCGCTTCCCCCCTTCCTCGTCATCCCGGCGAAAGCCGGGACCCAGGGGCCACAGGAACGATCCTCGACGCTGCGTCGATCAAAGCTGCCGGTAGGTCGGGCGCGCCGCCCCTGGGTCCCGGCTTTCGCCGGGATGACGGGAGAAGAAAGATTGGGGATTTGCTGCACGACACCCGCACGCGCCAGATCGCGTTGCAGGCGCTGCTGCTGGCCGGATTGGTCGGGGGTGTGGCCTGGCTGGTCCATAACACCATGGCCAACCTGGAGGAACGCGGCATTGCCGGTGGCTTCGGGTTCCTGGACCGGGCGGCGCGGTTTCCCATTGCCGAGAGCATTCTCAGCTATCGGCCCACGGACAGTTTCGGTTGGGCTTTTCTGGTCGGGCTGGGCAATACGCTGTTTCTGGCGGTGACGGTGGCTTTTGCGGCCACGCTGCTGGGGCTGGGTGTGGCGCTGGCGCGGCGGTCGTCGCATCCGCTGACGTCGGGGGCGGCCACGGTCTATGTCGAGGCGATGCGCAATACGCCGCTCGTCGTGCAATTGCTGTTCTGGTACGCGCTGGTGACGCTGGGCCTGCCCAATATCCATGCGGCGTTCACGCCGGTGGATGGGGTGATCCTGGCCGACCGGGGGCTGTATTTGCCGCGTCCATTGGTGCTGGGCGACAAGGGGCCGTTGCTGCTGGCCCTGCTGATCGGGCTGGGCGGGACGGTGGCGGCCTGGCGGTTTGGCAAGCGGCTGCGGCTGCGGACGGGTGTGTCGAACCGGTATGGGATGATCGGGGCAGTGTCGGCGCTGCTGCTGATGGGGGTGGTGTGGGCGGCGTCCGGATTGTCGCTGGCGCTGGACAAGCCGGTGATGGGCAAGTTCAACGCCACGGGCGGCATGGGCCTGTCGCCGGAATTCACCGCCGTGTTCGCCGGATTGCTGCTCTATTCCGCCGCGTTCATCGGCGAGATCATCCGGGGCGGTATCGATGCCGTGGATCGCGGGCAGTGGGAAGCGGGACGGGCGCTGGGCCTGGATGAGCGCCGCCTGTTGCGCCTGATCATCATCCCGCAGGCGCTGCGCGTGATCATCCCGCCGATGACCAGCCAGTATATCAACATCACCAAGAACACGACTTTGGCGCTGGCCGTGGGATATCCCGACATCGCCCTGGTCGCGGCCACCACCATCAACCAGACCGGCCAGGCGGTGGAAGGCATCCTGATCCTGATGCTGGTGTTCCTGACCCTGTCGGTCACCGCGTCTGTGTTCATGAACTGGTACAACCGGCGGATCGCCCTGGTGACGCGATGACGGACATGACCCAACCCACGCCCGTCTTCGTCCGCCAGGGAGCCACGGCACCGCGCCCGGCACCGGTGGCCCTGTCGCGGCCGCTGTGGCTGCTGCTGTTCGGGGACATGGCCAGTGCGGCGATGACCCTGGCCGGATTGCTGGCGCTGGTCTGGATGCTGCCGCATCTGCTGTCCTGGGCGGTGGTCAATGGCGTGTGGAGCGGCGGGGGCGATGAATGCCGGCAGGCCGGGGCCTGCTGGGCGTTCCTGGCGCAGAAATATCCCCAGATCCTGTTCGGCATCTATCCGCCGGCCGAACAATGGCGGCCGGTTGCGGTCTGTGTGCTGATCCTGGGGCTGGGGCTATGGAGCTTGGCCCCGCGCAACTGGACCAGGATGACCATCGGGTTGTGGGTGGGCGGCATGCTGGCCAGTCTGGTGCTGATGGGCGGGGGTGTGCTGGGGCTGAAGCCCGTGCCCACGTCCGCCTGGGGCGGGCTGCCCATCACCCTGTTGCTGACCGTCTGGTCGCTGGGGCTGGGCTTTCCGCTGGCGGTGCTGCTGGCGCTGGGGCGGCGGGCCGGTTTGCCGGTGCCGCGGTATCTGTCGATCGGGATCATCGAGCTGATCCGTGGGCTGCCGCTGCTGTCGCTGCTGTTCATCGCGTCGATCCTGCTGCCGATCATGCTGCCGGAGGGGGTGAGCATCGACAAGCTGGTGCGCGCCCTGGCCGCCATGACGCTGGTGTCGGCGGCGTACATTGCCGAGGTGCTGCGCGGCGGGTTGCAGGCCATCCCCAGGGGGCAGAACGAGGCGGCACAGGCGCTGGGCCTGAACTGGTGGCAGACCACGCGGCTGATCGTGCTGCCGCAGGCCATCGCCAAAGTCATTCCGCCGCTGACCAGCACCATCATCGTCATGGTCAAGAATACCAGCCTGGTCCTGGTGGTCGGCCTGTTCGACCTGCTGAGTGCCGGACGCGCCGCCCTGGCCGATCCCGACTGGCCGGCGCCGTTCGCAGAGACCTATCTGCTGATCGCGCTGATCTATTTCATCCTCTGCTTTTCCATCTCCCGCTATGCGCGCTGGCTGGAATTGCGGATGTCACGGGGAGCCGCACGATGAACACCCAGCCTGGGAACAAACAACCCGCCGTCGAAATGGCCCGCGTCAATAAATGGTACGGGGATTTCCATGTCCTGCGCGATGTGGACCTGAGCGTCGCCAAGGGGGAGCGGATCGTCATCTGCGGTCCGTCCGGGTCGGGCAAATCCACCCTGATCCGCTGCGTCAACCGGCTGGAGGAACATCAGGCCGGGCGCATCGCGGTGGAGGGGACGGAGCTGACCGGCGATGCGCGGTCGGTGGAGGCGGTGCGCCGGCGGGTGGGCATGGTGTTCCAGGGCTTCAACCTGTTCCCGCATTTGACCATCCTGGAGAATTGCACCCTGGCTCTGACCCAGGTGAAGCGCATGCCGAGGGCGGAGGCGGAAGAGATCGCCATGGCCTATCTGGCCCGCGTGCGCATCCCCGATCAGGCGCGCAAATTCCCCGGCCAATTGTCGGGCGGGCAGCAGCAGCGGGTGGCCATCGCGCGGGCCCTGTCGCTGTCGCCGGAGATCATGCTGTTCGACGAGCCGACCAGTGCGCTTGACCTGGAAATGGTCAAGGAGGTGCTGGACATCATGGTCGAACTGGCCGGTGAGGGCATGACCATGCTGTGCGTCACGCACGAGATGGGCTTCGCCCGGCAGGTGGCCGACCGCGTCATCTTCATGGATGCCGGCCAGATCGTGGAAGCGGCCCCGCCGGCCGAATTCTTCACCAATCCGCAGCATGAAAGGACCCGGACGTTCCTGGGCCAGGTGCTGCATTGACGGGGGGTATTCCCGCCTTCCCCGCGGCGGTTTGGGCCGCTGGGGTAACAGCAATCTCTACCGTCACCCCGGCGAAAGCCGGGGCCCATGTCGTAGAGCGAAGTGCTTGTCACTTGGGCCCCGGCTTTCGCCGGGGTGACGGTGGGGGAGGCGGGAATGAAGGTGCCCACGGACTTAGGGATGGAGATGTCACCGCAAACCCGCATGGAGCGTCCATGAGATAAACCGCCCCATCCCCCGACATCACCGGACCATTTCCCCACGGGAGGCATCGCCATCCGTGAACGGGCGATCCATGCCCGAAAGCACCAGGCGCGCACCAAAGGCACCCGGCAGAGGTGCCCCCAAGCCACCAAACCAACAGACGAGAACAGGGAACCATCATCATGGGTAAGGGACTGAAGCAACTCACCAAAGCCTGCCTTTCCACCACGGCCCTGCTGCTGGTGGCGGCCCCCGTCCTGGCGCAGCCGGCGGAGCTGGAGGAGATCATCGTCATCGGCTCGCGGTTCGAGCCGCGCGTCGTCACCGAAAGCGCCACGCCGATCGACAGCATTTCGGCGGAAGAACTGACGCGCGGCGGTGCCACCGACCTGCAGAGCATGCTGAAGGTGGTCGTGCCCAGCTTCAGCACGCCGCGCCCCACGGCGGCCGGTGCCCTGGACTTCCTGACGCCGCCGACCATGCGCGGCCTGTCGACCGGTCAGCTGCTGGTGCTGGTCAATGGCAAGCGTCGCCACACCGCCCCCGGCGTGAATGCCGGCAACCAGATCGGGCGCGGCGACGTGGCCTATGATTTCAACGCCATCCCGTCGGCCGCCGTGACGCGGGTGGAGGTGCTGCGCGACGGTGCCGCCGCCCAGTACGGGTCGGACGCCATCGCCGGCGTGATGAATGTGCAGCTGGCCAAGGGCACGGATGGCACCGCATCGGCCATGTATGGCATCACCGAGGAAGGTGACGGCCAGCATGTGGAAGTGTCGGTGGCCAAGGGCATCGAGCTGGGCGATGACGGTTTTGCCCGCCTGACGGTGCAGTACAAGGACCATGAGGAGACCAACCGCGCCGCGCCCGACACCCGCCAGCAATATTTCGGCCGCAACGCCGCCGGCGCCTTGGTCATGCCATCGGCCAATTATGGTTCCGGCATCGGCCTGACGCCATCCAACGGCACGCTGGACCCGCGCGAGGCGACCATCGACCGCAACATGTGGCAGTTCGGTGAGCCGAAATACGAGCAGCTTGCCCTGTTCCTGAATGCCGAGAAGCCGCTGTCGGACGATGTGACGGCCTATGGTTTCGGCGGGTACAGCCGGGTGAAGGGCAACAGCTTCAACTTCTACCGCCGTGCCGGCCAGGACGAGACGCTGCGTGCCTTCTATCCCGACGGGTTCATGCCCATCCAGGAGATCGAGATCATCAACGGTTCCGGTGCGTTCGGCGTGCGCGGGGATGATCTGGCCGGGTTCGGCTGGGACCTGTCGACGCTGTATGGCGGGTCGCGGATCAATACCGGCTATTCCAACACCGCCAACGTTTCCCAGGGCACGGCCAGCAAGACCAGCTTCGACCGTGGCTTCAACGATTTCCGGCAATGGACGACCAACCTGGATGTCACCCGACAAATCCCGCTGGGCGACAGCGAGCCGCTGAAGGTCGCGTTCGGCCTGGAATATCGCAAGGAATTCTATGAGCTGGGCGTGGGTGAGCCCGACAGCTATGCCAATGGCGGCGTGCCCATCCTGGACGGCCCCAATGCCGGCCGCCCGGCGCCGGTGGGGGCCCAGCCCGGCGGCGGCAACACGCCGGAGGACGCCACCGACCAGAGCCGCAACAGCAAGGCCGCCTATCTGGAGCTGGAGCGCGATTTCTTCGATGAGCGCCTGACCCTGTCCGGTGCCTTGCGCTACGAGGATTTCTCCGATTTCGGCGACACGACCAATTACAAGCTGGCGGGGCGGTTCGAGATCACCGACGAACTGGCGGTGCGCGGGTCGTTCGGCAGCGGTTTCCGCGCCCCGGCTTTGGCCCAGTCCTATTTCAGTTCGACCAATGTCAGCTTCGTCAACGGCCAGCCGCTGCGCATCCGTAACATCTCCGTCTATCATCCGACGGCAGCATTGGTCGGTGCCGGGCCGCTGAAGCCGGAGAAGTCGGACAATATCTCCACGGGCGTGGTGTTCAGCAGCGGCGATTTCGATGCCACGGTGGATTATTACCGGATCGAGATCACCGACCGTATCGCCATGTCGTCGAACTTCCAGTCGACGGCGCTGACCAACATGCTGGCGGCACAGGGCTATCCGGGGCTGGGTGCCATCTCCTACCTGACCAATGCCGTGGATACGACGACCAAGGGCCTGGACGTCACCCTGCGGTACAAGCATGACCTGGACGACCTGGGTGTGCTGACCGGCACGCTGGCCGCCAACTTCAACGACACCAAGTTCGACCGCATCGCCGGTACGCCGGCCGCCCTGTCCGCCATCGGCATCACCACCGTGCTGTTCGACCTGACCCAGCAGGTGCGCTTCACCGACAGCATGCCCAAGGACAAGATCACCGCCAACCTGAACTGGCAGAAGGACGCGATGCGCCTGAGCCTGACCGGCACGCGCTATGGCGAGGTGGCGCAGGTGGCGCTGACCAACCGCACGCCGGCCCAGGTGGCGGCGCTGACGCCGGGTTACAAGGTGAAGCTGGTGCCGGCGGCCCCCGGTTCGGCCAATTCCGACATCATCCAGTATTACCGCGCCGACATCGTGGTGGATGTCGAGGCGGGGTACGACCTGACCGAGGATTTCACCCTGTCGGCCGGCGTGTCGAACCTGTTCGACAAGTATCCGGAAAAGCAGATCGCCTCGACCGCCGCATCGGTGGCCACCGGGACCAATGGTGCGGACAATAACGGCACCTTCCCCTACGCCTATATCGCGCCGTACGGGGTGAATGGCAGGGCCTTCCATGTGAAGGCGACGTATCGGTTTTAACGCTTCTCTCTCGCTCCCTCCCCCCAACCAGAAGGACCATTCCCATGCGCATCCATCGCCTTTTCACCGCCGCCGCCCTGTCGCTGCTGCTGACCGCCCCGGCTTTGGCCCATCCCAAGCTGAAGGCGGCTGATCCGGCGGTGGACAGCACCGGGCCGGCGCCCGCCACCCTGTCGCTGTCCTTTTCGGAGAAGCTGACGCCGGGCAAGGCCAGCGTCACCCTGTCGCCGGCACCGGCTGGTGGGGTCACCGTCACGGACGGTGCTGATGAGCAGTCGCTGACCGTGACGCCGAAGGCCAAGCTGGCGCCCGGTTCCTATAAGGTGGATTGGGCTGTGATCGCGGCCAACGGGCATGAATCCGCCGGTTCCTATCAGATCACCGTGAAGTAACGGAGTATCCGACGATGAGGCATCCCCTTCGCAATCTGCTGGTTCCGGCCCTGCTGCTGGCCCTGTCGGCACCCGCAGCCCAGGCCGCATCGAAGAATGCGGAGGGCGATGCCGCTGTCGCCCTGTTGCAGGAGCTGATCCGCTTCGACACGGTGAACGCGCCCGGCGACACCACGAAACTGGCGGCCCATCTGGAAAGCCTGTTCAAGCCGCTGGGGGTGGAGACGGAGATCATCCTGTCGCCCAATGGCAAGGCGGCTCATTTCATCGCCCGGCTGAAGGGGGATGGCAGCATGGCGCCGGTGCTGCTGGCCGCGCACACGGATGTGGTGCCGGTGGAGCGGGAATTCTGGACCGTCGATCCGTTCGCCGCGACCATCCAGGACGGGTTCGTCTATGGCCGCGGTGCGCTGGACAATAAGAGTGCGGTGGCGGTGTTCGCCCGTGCGGTCATGCGGCTTGCCAAGGAGAAGGTGCGGCTGAAGCGCGACATCATTTTCCTGGCCGAGGCGGACGAGGAGCAGGGGCGGTTCAATACCGGCTGGCTGGCCCAGAACCATTGGGCCAAGATCGATGCCGCCGTGGCCCTGAACGAGGGCGGGAATACCATGCTGGACCCTGACGGCAAGGTCCGGCAGATCAATATCTCCGTCGCCGACAAGCAGACCCTCAATCTGAAGCTGACCGCGCGGGGCAAGGCGGCGCATTCGTCGCTGGCCGTGCCGCCGATGGAGACGGCCAATGGCCAGCTGATCGCGGCCCTGGGCAAGATCGCGTTTGCGGAGACACCGATCAAGCTGACCCCGCCGGCGGTGGCCTATTTCAAGGGCTTGGCGAAGCTTTATCCCGGGCCGCTGTCGGGGGCGGTGGATCGGCTGCTGGCGGCGGGTGACGATGCCGCACGGCTGGTGGCGGCGAAGGAATTGCTGGCCGCGCATCCGAAGGAGGCGCCGACCCTGTCGGCCCTGATGCGCGACACGATGGTCGTCACCATGATCAATGCCGGGGTGAAGCCCAACATCATTCCGGGCGAGGCCGAGGCGATCATGAATGCCCGCCTGATGCCCGGTGTCGATGTCTACCAGTTCGTGGAACAGGTGAAGGCCCTGATCGGCAATCAAGGTATCGAGGTGGAGATCGTCAATTCCAGGCCCAAGGAGGAACAGGAAGCGTTCTTCCGCGAGCGCAGCAAAATCCAGCCCTCCAGCACCGAAACCGACCTGTTCGCCGCATTGGAGAAACAGGCCAAGCGGGTCTGGCCGCAGGCCCAGGTGCTGCCGGTGATGCTGCAGGCGTCCACCGATGCCGGGCCGTGGCGGGCGCGCGGCGTGCCCGTCTATGGCATCCGGCCGTTTCCCACCGATCCGGACACCGGCTCCCGTGTTCACGGCCATGATGAGCGGGTGGCGGTGAAGTCGGTGCATGAGGGCGTGGATTATGTGTACGGGGTGCTGAAGCAGGTGGCGGGGAAGTAGGGATCACTTGTCCCGGGGTTCGGGAATTTCCGTCAAGGCCCGCTGGGTGTAATAGTAACGCTGATCGGGCGAGCGGACCTGGGGGATCAGCGTCACCAGCCGGTTGATCGCGTCCTGACGGTCTTTGCCCTTGGCCCATCCCAGGCGCAAAATCTCGGCACGCACGAACGCCTCCGGCTCGTTGATGCCCTGGGCCAGCTGCAGGTAGCGCGGATAATCCCCGGGCCGGCTCAGGTACTGAAGCAGGTCGAGGTCGGTCAAGGTCCCCTCGTTGCCCTTCAGCAGCCGTTCACCCAGTTCCCCGCGCCCCGTCTGTATCAGGGCCAGACCCAGCTGTGCCCGGCGGCGACCGTCCCGGTCGCGTTCCAAAAGTTCCACCAGACGGGCGAGATGGGCGTCGGTCAATGAGAGGCAGACATCTTCGCATTTCTCGACCAGCTGGCTGACGCCCTTGTCCGGCGCCTTGAGTGCGGTTTCCAGCACCGTGGCGCTGACGGCGTTGCGGCGGTCCACCAGCCCCAGATCATTGTAAAGTCTGGCGAACAGGCGCCCGTCCGTCAGGAGGTCGTTCAGCGGGCCCTGGGAGGCCAGGCGCCGCCGCCAGCTTTCCTCCAGCTTTTCCACCAATGTCCTGGCCGTGTCACGGGCGCCGAGCTTGTCCATGGCCTTGACGAAATGTGACGCCTTGTAAGGGGCCAGGATGGTGTCGCCATACTCGGGAGGGGACAGCGTGCGGCAGGTCTCGTCGATCAGCTGCTGGCGTGCCGCCGCGTCAATCTGCACGCCGTCCAGGTCCAGCGCGGAGATGTGGTAAATGTTGAGATGGGGGATGATGGCCGGGTCCGACAGCAATGCCGTCAGGGCGGCCTTGTCGCCGGCCTTGGCGGCATCATCGACAATGGTGATCGGATTGCCGCCCGACCGCAGCAACTCCGCCGCGGCCTCCACGAACGAGCGTCCTTCGAGTGCATGGGCGAAGAGCGCGGCATCGGCGCGCGACAGATCCTTGGCCGCCGCCCTGGCCTCTTCCAGCCGGTCCGACCGGATCAGATATTCTACCCAGATGATCCGCCAGTAGTCGCGGTCACTATCCTTCTTAAGGGTGTCGAACGCCGCCACATAGAGGTCGACAAGACATTGTTCGGACGGTTCGGTCTGGCACTTCTCCTGTGCCGCCAGCCGGCGCGCCACGACCAACGTCACCCTGATATCCGCCAGCCGGTGGCCGCCCACGGGCTTTCCCGCCACGATATCGACGGCGACGCTGGTTTCCGCCAGCTCCGCCGGGATGCTGGCCAGCAGCTTTTCCGCCTTCTCCAGCGCGGCCACGCGTTCCGCCGCCGATGTCTTTTCCGTCAGCGTCGACAGGGTCTGCGCCGCCTCCACCACCCGCTTGTTGGCCTCCGCCTGCGGGTCGCCGCAGCCTGACACCAGCAGCAGGGCGGACAGGGATGCCGCCAGCAGCAATGCCTTGCGGCCTGGAAAACCCGACACCTGCATCCATCTTCTCCGTTCGTTCCGGCGGGCGGAATCTACCATGCCGCGTGCCGGTGCGCAGGGATAATCGCCCAGGCTGCTTCCCGGGCATCGGTTCCAACCGTCGCGGTGCACGGCATATGGGATTGCCGATTCTGTATACGGAGAAGGCCCCGGCGACATTGCCGGTCCCTGGTGCGGGCGCGTGCGCCGCAGCGGCAGCAAACTGCGACCTTCAAGGTACATCATGCCGTAAGCCTTTGGTATGGCTTCGCCATGCCCAAACCTGATTTCCAACGCTCGTTACAAAAAATTTGGTTTGGCGGGTGATTTGTCCTTGCCGTCATGCATACACAAACCGTATAGAATTTATACACAACAAGCGATAGCGTTGGATCGAACAGCGCCTGTGGTGGACCTGGATGGGTTTTCCCATATACGCTGCGATATCGGCGCCGCACAGCAAGGGGGCCGGCCTGAACGGTCCCATGGGGAGGTTCAAGATGTCTAAGCGTGCGGAACTGTCCTGGCGTCCATCCCTGCCGGTCCTGGGCCTGGCGCTGCTGTCGGGTGTGTTGCCGGCGACGGCGCAGGAGAAGAAGACCGATGCAGCCCCGATGCTGGACGAGATCGTCGTGGTCAGCCAGAAGCGGGCGGGTGCGGTGGATGTGCAGGCCGTGTCGGTCGCCATCACCGCCTTCGACGCCAACGCCCTGGAAAAAAGCTTCGCCACCGATCTGGTGGATGTGGGCCGCATGGCGCCCAATATCCAGCTGAACCAGTCGGGCACCTTCGGCGGCTTTTCCAACTTCTTCATCCGCGGCATCGGGTCGTCCAACACGATCCGCACCGTCGATCCGGCGGTCGGCACCTTCGTCGACGGCATCTATATCGGCTTCGGCCCGGCCTCCATGCAGGACACGTTCGACATCGCCTCGGTCGAGGTGCTGCGCGGCCCGCAGGGCACGCTGTTCGGCAAGAACGTGACCGGTGGTGCGGTATCCGTGATGTCCACCCGGCCCGATGGCGAGCTGGGGGCCGATATCAAGATCACCTATGGCAATTACGACCGGCTGGACGTGTCGGCGGCGGTACAGTTCCCCATTATCGAGGGGCAGCTGGCCGGCAAGATCGCCGCCATGTCGAAAAGCCGCGACGGCTATTTCAAGAATCTGATCACGGGGCGGAACAAGCCGGACGTGGATACATCCATCCTGCGCCCGACCTTCCGCTGGACACCCAACGAGGTGCTGACCATCGACCTGATCGGCGAATATTACCGGGACAAGGGCGGCTCGTCTGCTTCCCAGAACCTGGACAGCCGCAATAATCCACGCATGCTGCTGGTCAACGGCCAGCTGGTGGCCTCTCCCGCCACGGTCCAGCGCGTCTTCGGCTACGCGCCGCCAGCCGACAAGTACGACATCAATCATAATGACCAGGGCTATGTCGACACCACGGCCGCCCATGGCATCATCGATGCCAGCCTGGATGTGGGCCATGGCGTGGTATCGCTGGTCACCGGCTATCGCGACGTGAAGTTCAATTCCTCCACCGATTTCGACGGGTCGCCCTATACGGTGTTCGAGTTTCCGGACAACCGCGAAAGCCAGCACCAATATTCGGGCGAGCTGCGCTATGCGTCCAGCTTCTCCGACCGGGTGGAGTTCACCGCCGGCCTCTATTATTTCACCCAGGAAATGTATATCGCCGAGCGGCGTGCCGCATACGCCAGCGGCCCGGCGACCGCCCCCGTCATCTCCCGCACCGTCGGCATCGCCAAGACCGACGACAGTTCCTACGCCGTGTTCGGCCAGGGATCGGTGAAGTTCACCGACCAGCTGTCGCTGATCCTGGGCGGCCGCTATACGGTGGAGAAGAAGGAGATCGAGCTGTGCCCGTTCAACGCCGCACTCTACAACTCGCTGGACTTCAATGCCTGTCCGGTGGCGCGCCTGAGCGGCGATGACAAGTGGAACAGCTTCTCCCCCAAGGTCGGCCTGGACTGGAAGATCGATGAGGATGTGCTGGCCTACGCGTCCTGGACCAAGGGTTTCCGCTCCGGTTCCTTCAATGCCCGTGCCACCAACGCCGCCGTGCTGGGGCCGGTGGACCAGGAGACGGTGTCGTCATACGAGGCGGGTCTCAAAAGCGAGCTGATGGGGCGGCGCCTGCGCTTCAACGCCGCCACCTTCCTGTCGGATTATACCAATATCCAGCGCACCGTATCCGACACGGTGATCGTCAACGGTCTGCCCACCGTGACTCAGGTGCCGCGCAACGCCGCGTCGGCCACGATCTGGGGCGTGGAACTGGAAGGCTCCTATCTGGTCACCGATGCGCTGACCCTGGATGCCTCGCTGGGTTACACCAACGCCTCCTATGACAGCTTTGCCAATATCGACACCAACCGCAACGGCGTGTACGAGCCGGCGATCGATGGTCCCATCGCCAAGGATCTGAAGTTCGAGCGCGTGCCGAAATGGCAGTACGCGGTGGCGGCCAGTTACGAGGTGCCGGTATCGGCGAACAGTTCGCTGCGGTTCCGCACGTCGTACACCTGGGTGGATGACCAGTTCATCGATACGCTGAACAGCCCGTCGCTGGCCCTGGACGCCTATGGGCTGTGGGACGCCTCGGTCAGCTATTCCCTGGATGACAGCTACACGATCTCCGTGTTCGGCCGTAACCTGGGTGATGCCGAATATTATGATTTCGGCTTCGATGGCGGCACGCATCGCGCGGTGTGGGGCGGCGTGCCGCGTACCTACGGCATCGAGCTGTCGGCGAAGTTTTGATGCGTAGATCAGGTCGAGCCGCAGGCGAGCCCTGACAATTTCGGCACCGTCGCTTGTCAGGGCTCGCTGACGCTCGACCTGACCTACGGCCAAGGAGAATACGGCATGTTGACCCTGGAACAGCGCATCGACCGGCTGGAGGCGCGGGCCGCGATCTCCAACCTGATCGGCCGCTATGGATTGACCGTGGATGACCGCGACCTGGAAGGGCTGGGCGATCTGTTCACGCCGGATGGGGCCTTCCGGTCCAAGGATGGCGTGCTGAATGCGCAGGGGCGCGCGGCGGTGATGGAGCAGTATCGCGGCCGGTTCGCGGCATTGGGGCCGTGCAACCATTTCACCCATGATCATGTCATCGATTTCGATGAGGGCGACCCCGACCGGGCGACGGGCATCGTCACCTCCCATGCCGAGGTCTGGCGCAATGGTCAGGCCATGCTGACGGCGCTGCGTTACAATGATCAATACCGGCGCGGGGCCGATGGGAAATGGCGGTTCGCCGACCGGTTGCTGACCTTCTTCTATTATCTGCCGGTGACGGAATATGCCCAGGCGCTGGGCGATCCGCTGCGCCAGCGCGCCTATGGCGACCGCCGCCCGGCCGATTATCCCGAACCACTGCCCAGCTGGCGCCTGTACCACCAGTCGGGGGAGAGTGCCGCCTGATGACCCACAGCCTGATGTCCGGCGTCACCCTTTCCGCGAAGCCTGAGGCCCGCCCGGTGCCGCGTGACGGGCTTTACGCCTGGTATGTCACGGTGCTGCTGACGGTGGCCTATGCCGTGGCCTTCGTGGACCGGCAGATTTTGAACCTGCTGGTGGAGCCCATCAAGGGCCAGTTCCTGCTGACCGACACGCAGATCAGCCTGTTGCAGGGTCTGGCCTTCACGCTGGCCTATGTGCTGATGGGGCCGCTGTTCGGGCGGTGGACCGATATCGGCAACCGCCGCACCATCATCTGGACCGGGGTCACCATCTGGTCGGTCTTCACCATCTTTTGCGGCCTGTCGCAAAGCTATTGGCAGCTGTTCGGCGCCCGGATGGGGGTGGGCGGGGCGGAGGCCTGCCTGATGCCGGCGGCCTGGTCGCTGCTGTCGGATTATTTCAGCAAGGACAAGCTGCCGCGCGCCATGAGCATCTTACTGATGGGACCCTATCTGGGTGGCGGGCTGGCGCTGATCTTCGGCGGGCTGATCATCCAGGAACTGGGCCATGTCGGGCCGGTGAATGCCGGGCCGTTCGGTCTGCTGGACCCCTGGCATCTGGCCTTCATCGTGGTGGGCGTGCCGGGGATGGTGCTGGCGGCACTGATGCTGACGGTGCTGGAACCGGTACGGTCGAAGGGCGGGAAGGGGGAGCAGGAACGGTTCACCCTGGCCCAGATATGGCACTTCCTGCGCGAACGGCGCGGTTTCTATGGGGCGTTCTATGGCGGCATGTCGCTGCATGTCATCGCCCTTTACGCCTTTCCGGCCTGGATACCCTCCTTCCTGATCCGGCATTACGGGGTGTCGATGTCGTCGGTCGGGCTGGAATATGGGGCGTCGGTGCTGATCGCCGGCTCGGTCGGCGTGTGGTGCGGGCCGTATCTGGCGAAGTTCCTGGCCGCTCGTGGTTATGGCGACGCGGCGTTCCGCACGCCGGCATTGGCCACGCTGGGCGTCGTGCCCTTCGCCGTGGCGCTGCCCTTCTGCCCGACCTATGAGCTGGCGCTGAGCATGGCCATCGGGGTGACCTTCTTCTACACGCTGCCCATGGCGATGGCGGCGTCGGCGTTGCAGATGGTGACGCCGAACCGCATGCGCGGCGTCATCTCATCCCTCTATGTCTTCACCGTTTCCATCGTCGGGCTGGGCCTGGCGCCCACCTTCATCGCGCTGATCACCGACCGGCTGTTCGGTGATCCGGGCATGGTGGGCTGGTCGCTGGCTTTGGTCTGTTCAGCCTCCAGCATCGGTGCCTCTGTCCTGATGCTGCGCGGCCTGGGCGCCTTCCGTGCCGCCCAGGCGGAACTGGAGAAAGCGTCGTGAGAATCCTCGTCTTCGGGGCCACGGGCGACCAGGGGGCGGCGCAGCTGCGCCGCCTGATCGCGGCCGGGCATACGCCCGTGGCCGTGGCCCGCGACCCGTCCCGCCTGGGTGTAGCGGGGGTGGACAGCGTGGCGGCCGATTACCGCGATCCCGACAGTCTGGCCCGCGTCCTGGACGGGGTGGATGCGCTGTTCGTCACCATGCCGTCGACATCGTTCCAGGCGGCGGACCCGCTGATCCGGGCGGTGGACGCCATCGGACAGGCGGCGCGGCGCCAAGGGCTGCGCATGGCGGTGTTCAACAGTTCGATGATCGTGAAGGACGAGAAGCGTGGCTTCGCGGCCCATGATGCACGCTGGGAGATGCGGGAGAGGCTGCGCGACAGCGGCGTGCCGACGGTGTCGATCCAGCCGGTGATCTATCTGGACAATCTGTTGCGCGCCTGGGCGCGCCAGCACATCCTGGAAGAGGGCCGCATCCTTTATCCCCATCACCCGGACCTGGATGTCTGCTGGATCTGCCAGGATGATGTGTCCGACCTGATGATCGCCGCCCTGGACCGGCCGGACCTGTCGGGCCGCGCCTATAATGTCGGGGGGCCGGAGGCGATCAGAGGGCCGGACCTGGCGCGACGGCTGGGGGCGGTGCTGGGGCGCCCGCTGCGGTTCGATTTCCGGCCGATCCCGGATTTCTGCGACGCCATGGCGGGTGTGTTCAAGGATGTGACGACCTTGGACCGCGACCGGCTGACGGGGGAGCTGCGCCGCATCTATGAATGGTACAATTACGGGGAGGAGAAGCCCTTCACCGTGGACATGGCGCCGATCCTGGCCGACCTGCCCGTGCGGCTGACCAGTCTGGAGGAATGGGCCGGCCGGCAGGATTGGGGGGCACGCGCAACGTAAAGCATCTGGCATGTGCCCCATCCACCCGTGATAATCTGGATAGCTATGCAGTAGCATTCAGCCGGGGATAAAGTCCCGGAACCGGTGGGGAGGGGCGGTGATGATCCTGATTGTCGAGGATAGCGAGGAACAGCGCATCATCCTGTCGGCCATCATCACCCATTCCAACCTGGGCCCCGCCCAGGCCGTGGCCAGTGCCGAGGATGCGTTGCAACTGCTTGAGATCGACAGGGCGTCCGGCCCCGCATCGGATGTGCGCGCCATCCTGATGGATGTGATGCTGCCGGGGATCGACGGGATCAGTGCGGCAGCGCAAATCCATGCCAATCCGCGTTTGACCAATATTCCGCTGATCGTCATCTCCGCGCTTGAGGAAAGCGAGAGCCTGGCGGCGGCCTTTGCCGCCGGGGCCACCGATTACATCGTGAAGCCGGTCGCACCCGTGGCGCTGGCCGCCCGGCTGCGCACCGCACTGCGCCCGCCGGCCGGGGCGCGGCTGAAAAGTGTCGATTGCCGGCAGGCGCTGGACGGCATCTTCGTGCGCGGCGTGCGGCTGGATGTCAGCCTGCCCGACTGGCCGGAACTGAAGCTGGAGTTGGGCCAGCATGGCGCGGACGAGATCAGGGACAAGCTGATCGAGGTGTTTTCCAGCGTCAATGACCGGGCCGACAAATGGGTCTGCCGCGGGGAGGGGGGCAGATTCTCCCTGTTGGTCGAGGGTGCGGAGAATGGTTCCGGCCTGATGGCGCTGGCGGCGGAGATCGCCGCGGAGATGCCCTGGCCGCACATGGATGTCACCCTGTCGTCGGTGGGTGCGGCATGAGCGGCCCGGACGAGATCGGCAAGACGGTTGCGGCCCTGGTTTCCCGCCTGCCCACGGGGGCGGCGCGCCTGCTCTATGGCGAGCTGGCGGGGGCAGGGGAGACCAATGGCAAGCTGGCCGTGGTGCGCCGCGCCCTGGTGGAGCGGATCAACGCCTCGCGCCAGCAGCATGGGCGCCGACTGTTCACCCAGCTGTTCGAACCGTTCATGACGGCGGATATGGAGATGCTGCGGCCCGGCTTCTCCAGCCTGGGCGTGCTGCACGCCGTGGATATGGGGGCCGTCTGGACCCAGGCGGCGGCGGGGCCGCTGGCCAAGCTGGCGGCGGAGATCGAGGCGAAGATGCCGGCCCTGGTGGCCGAACATCCGCTGGACCTGGTGCTGGCCCTGCCGGAAATCCAGGGATTGCAGGAACAGGCGCGGCGCGGCGCGCTGGAATGGCTGAGCGGCGATGCCGCCCGGCTGCACAAGGTGCTGGCGGCGCTGAACAGCTGGCGGGCGGCGGAGCTGCGCCGGATGGGGGTGGATTTCACGCCCCGGGCGCTGACCACCGAGGATCTGATCACCATCCGCGGCGTGCTGACCCATGGGGCGGCCCTGCGTTCCATCGCCAATTCCGTACTGGCGGGCAGCGGGTCGGCGGGTGTGATGGTGGAGCTGGCGGCGTCCTTCGCCCTGCATCCGCTGCAATCGCTGACCACGCCGGAAGCGCGCATGGCGCTGTTCATGGTGCCCTTGTCGCTGATGCATCGCCGCCGCGCCTATCGCGCCGTGGTGCCCTTCCTGCTGGATGGTTCACCCACTGTGCAGGCCCGCATCCTGGAGGCGCTGGACAGCCATTTCGGCCGCACCTGTGCCCGCATCGGGCAGGAGGGGGGCGCGCTGGCCGGGGCCGGCCACCCCATCAAGGGACCGCTTGCCGCCACCACGCTGCGCCGGCTGACGCTGGGCGAGGAACTGGGGCATCTGGATGCCATCCTGGGCATCTATGAGGAGTTCGAGATCCTGGACGATCCGCGCCTGGGTGCCCAGGCGCGCGATTACATGGACCTGATGGTCAAGGCGGTGGAGCGTAATCTGTATCCAGCATTGGTCGATCGCTGCATCGCCGCCGGCCGCACTATCGAACGCGCGCTGCCGGACCAGGACGCGCTGGAATGGGCGCTGGGCCTGTGCGTGCGCTGGCGCGCGGTCATCGGCCGGGTCATGCATTGGGGCTCCGGCCACACCAATTTCAAGGAACAGGTGCTGGAGCATGCCAAGGCGTCGTTCCAGCAGGCCCTGTCCGATCCGCGTGCCGTATCGCCGTCCGACCGGCTGGCCCAGGCGGTGCGCATGCTGCAAATCTCCAAGCCGCTGGGCGGCGGGGCGGAAAGCTGGATCACCCTGCTGGACAAGGGGCTGGTGCGCACCGTCACCGACCGGCTGCGCCAGGAGGACCCCTTGCGCGACGGGGAACGCGATCTGGCGGCGGCGCTGATGGTGCTGGTCCGCGACGAGTTGCGCCGCACCCGCCATTGGAAGGATACGGGCCTGGTGGCGCTGGACGAGCTGGCGGTCGCGGCGGGGTTGTGAGCGGGTCTGTCGGATTTGTAGAGAACCGTTCCTGGAGCAGCCTTTTTACCTCCCCCGCGAAACTCTTGGGCCGTAAGGGTTCCAGCAATATCCACCGTCACCCCGGCGAAGACCGGGGCCCAGATGACAAGCACCTTGCTCTACGACCTGGGCCCCGGCCTTCGCCGGGGTGACGGTAAAGAGGGTGGCAACGGTGGTGACCGTGCGTTTCGGGGGCGCAGCGGGATTTTGGCCCCCGCCCATCGGGTGTGGGGCATAGGCCGTTCGGCGGGGGATTCCCCCTTTTGGAAGGGTTGCCGGCCTGCCGTATTCTTCAATCATTGCGGCTGCGATCCTTAACCTATTCTTCAGGATACGCACCCGCGTGTGGCCCGTCCGGGCTTGATCCACTAGACATGTCGAAGAGAGAAGAGTCCCCGTTCTCCCTTCCTATTCAAAAGGTTAGCGCCTATTCGAAAGGTTGGGTCAGAGCATCTCCCCCAATGAACGACAAGGGCAGTCATGTCCCCCACCATCATCCCCGTCATCCTGTCCGGTGGCAGCGGTACGCGCATGTGGCCGCTTTCGCGTGAGCAATATCCCAAGCAGTTCCTGCCGCTGGCCGGGAGCCGCAGCCTGTTGCAGCAGACGGTCGAACGCTGCATGACGGCCGGATTCGGGGCGCCGATCCTGGTGGGGGCGGAGGCGCATCGTTTCGTGCTGGCCGAGCAGTTCCGCGACATGGGCATCACGCCCCGCGCCCTGGTGCTGGAGCCGGCGGCGCGCAACACCGCACCCGCCATCGCCGCCGCCACCCTGCTGGCACGTGAGATCGACGCGCAAGCGCTGCTGCTGGTGCTGCCGGCCGATCATGTGATCCGTGACGGTACCGCCTGGGCGGCAGCCGTGCATGTCGCTGCGAAGGCGGCGTCGGCAGGGCATCTGGTCACTTTCGGGATCAAGGCGGAAACGCCGGAAACCGGTTTCGGCTGGATCCGGCCCGGTGCCGGGCTGGACGGGATCGACGGCGCCTTCCGCGTCGACCGGTTTGTCGAAAAGCCGGCTTTGTCCAAGGCGGAGGAACTGCTGCGCGATGGCTGTTCCTGGAACAGCGGCATGTTCATCTTTTCCGCGGCCAGCATGCTGGAGGAGTTGCAGGCGTTCGAGCCGGCGATCCTGGAGGCCGTGACCGCGTCCGTGTCGGGCCGCGCCAGCGATCTGGATTTCGTGCGCCTGGGGGCCGATGCCTTCAAGGCCGCCCCGTCGGTCAGCATCGATGATGCCGTCTTCGCCCGCACCACGCGTGCCGCCACCGTGCCCTGTTCCATCGGCTGGTCGGATGTCGGTTCCTGGTCGGCGCTGCATGAGGTGGTGGAGAAGGACGAGGCCGGCAATGCCCTGCGCGGCGACGTGATCGTGCGCAACTGCACGGGATCGTATGTGCGCACCGACGGGGTGCTGACGGCGGTGCTGGGCCTGTCGGATGTCGTCGTGGTCGCCACGTCGGACGCCATCCTGGTGGCGCACAAGGACGCGGTGCAGGATGTGAAGGGCGTCGTCCAGAAGCTGAAGGCCGACAAGCGCAAGGAGGCGGAGAGCCGCCCCCGCGTCTATCGTCCCTGGGGCTATTACCAGTCGGTGCATGCCGGCGACCGGTTCCAGGTGAAGCGCATCACGGTGAAGCCGGGGCATCAGCTGTCCCTGCAGAAGCATTTCCACCGCGCCGAGCACTGGATCGTGGTGAATGGCACGGCCCTGGTCACCCGCGACGGGGAACAGGTGCTGGTGCGCGAGAACGAGTCGATCTATCTGCCGCTGGGCAGCGTCCACCGGCTGGAGAATCCCGGCAAGGTGCCGCTGAACCTGATCGAGGTGCAGTCGGGTTCGTATCTGGGCGAGGACGATATCGTGCGCCTGGAAGATACCTATGGCCGGGCGTGAGGAGAAAGCCGGGGTGTCAGCCACTGAAATGGCGGCGCAGGACGGCTTCGGCGGGCTTGCCCTGGAGCGTGAAGTCGGTGTCGTGATGGCCGCCGGCGGCGGGGTCGCTGAACCAGCGCCAGACCAGCACGTCGGGCAGGCCGTGGCGGGCGAGAGCCGCCAGCCAATGGTCGAGCACGCGGGCCTGCAGGTCGCCATCGGGATGGGCATCGCGTTCTTCCGGGCTTTCCCAGGGTTTGGCCTGTCCGCCCACGGCACTGCGCAGGCCCAGTTCACCGATCCAGAGCGGCTTCCGCCGGGCCAGATCGGCGGCCAGCCCGTCGATGCGGGCGGCAAGGCCGGCATCATCATCGCCCAAGGGCGGGTAGAGGCTGCTGCAGGCGACGTCCAGCAGGGGACGGAAGGGCAGTTTTTCCAGTTCGCCGTCCCAATGGGCGACGTAGGTCACCGTACCTTTGAAACGCTCGCGGACGGCGCGGATGATGCCGGGCCAGGCGGGATCGCCGCTGACGCCGCGCAGTTCGGTGCCGAGCGCCAGCGCCTCGGCCCCCTCATCCTGCGCCAGGTGCGCCAGATCCAGCAGGATGGCGCGGTAGCGGCCGATCCAGCGGGTCTGGTCAACGGCGTTGCTGAATTCGATGGCGCCGGCCCAGGTCTGGGGTACCCAGACATGTGGCTTGACCATGACGCGCAGGCCCAGGTCCCGCGCCTGGCGGATGCCGGCGCGCAAGGTCTCCGGGCTGACCGCGTCGCCCAGCACGATCTCCGGGCTGGCGGGTGCCGGCTGCCACAGGAAGGGGATCAGGGCCACGGCATTGCCGCCCAGGTCGCGCAGGTTTTTCAAGGCCTGTCCGCAGGCGGGCGAGCCCAGCGGCGCCTCCGGCGTGGCGATCAGGTTGGCGCCGCGCCATGGGGCCGCGACGGCCCGGGTGCCGCCGCCCGGCAGCAGGCCAAGCCCTGCCAGACCGGCCCCCATCCGCAGAATTCCCCGCCGCGAGGCGATCTTTGCCATCACCCGCTTCCTTCCTTCCACGCAATGCCGGGCGCCATCGGGCACCGGTCACGGCCCTCCTGTCAATGGTAAGCCCCATGCGCAACGCCCTGATCACCGCCCTGTTCACGACCCTGTTCACTGGCACTGCCCTGGTATCCGCCGCCCATGCGGCCGACCCGGCCAAGCCGGAGGCGCGCAGCGTCACGCTGCGCGACCTGGGCTATCCGGACGGGCTGACCCTGTCCGGCATCGCCGCCCGCCAGGACATCTTCTTCCCGCTGCCGGCCTGGGTGCCGACCAGCGGCCTGACCCTGGATGCCAAGCTAACCGGGGCCCTGGCCGAGGGGCAGCGCGGGTCGGTGCAGGTGATGATCAATGATCAACCGCGCTGGACCGGGGCCGTCAAGACCGGGACGCAGGATTACGCCCTGTCGCTGGCCCTGCCGCGCGCGGATGTCCGCGAGGCCTTCACCAAGGCCACCGTCGCCTGGGGCGCCCAATGGACGGATAATCGCTGCGTCGACCAGCGCCTGCCCGGCGGCTTCGTCACCCTGTCGCCCGACAGTGCCGTGACCTACAGCATCGACCCGGCGAAGATCGACAGCGTGCGGGCGGCCTGGTCGGCGCTGGGGCCGCGGGTCACCATCTTCATCGGTGACGCCCTGACGCCGGCGCAGTTCCAGGCCGCCGTTCAGTTGACCGCGACCCTGATGCGTGAGGGGCGCCGCGTCCACCTGATCCGGATACCGGGGGAGGCCAAGGCGCCCGCGCCCGACGCGCCCAAGGTCGACCTGCCGCCGCCCCCGCCGATGCCGACGCTGGCGGAGATGGACACGGGCACGATCTTCCTGGCGACCAGGGCGGAACTGAACGCCCTTAAGGACCGTCTGCGCGCCCAGGCCGGTTCCGGTGCTGCGGAGCGCTATAGCCTGCCGGCCGGGGAAGGCGACGATGTCTCCCTGTTCCACATCGGGGGCATACCCGCCATCGCCCTGCTGGACGGGATCGACGGGGAGAAGGTGCGCCTGCTGCTGGATGGCTGGTCGCCGCTGGTGAATGATTTCAATGCCAAGGTGACGGGTGCCAGGCCGCAGCCGGGCAGTATGGCCGGCAATGACGGTATTCCGTTCGCCGCCCTTGGCCTGGGCCAGGGCGTGCAGGAACTGGTGGATCGGGCGGAATGGCCGCTGCGTCTGGATTATACCCAGGTGCCGCAGGGCCAGCGTCCGGCAGCGCTGGAGATCGAGCTGGCGCCCGGCAGCACCATGGGTGACAAGCCGCAGCTGCTGCATGTCTTCGTCAACAATACCCTGTTGCGCAGCGTGGCCCTGCCCGATGGCGGCAAGGTGCAGCGCATTTCCGTGCCGCTGCCCGATGGGCTGCTGGGCCGGTCCAATGCCATCCGCGCGGTGCTGCAGCGCCAGCCGGCCGGCGGGGATTGCCGCGAGGCGCCGATGGCCAGCCCGGCGCAGATCCTGCCCGGCAGCCGCGTCACCCTGACGCCGGACGGTGCCGCACCGACTGATTTCTATACATTGTCGCCTTCCATGCAGAAGGGCGCCACGCTGGTGGTGACCCAGGCCCAGCTGGGCGATATCGACGCCCTGAACCTGGCGGCGCGTGTGGCGGCCGATCTGGTGCCGGCGTCGGCACCGCTGTCGGTGATCGTCGGTGACGGCAAGACCAAGCCGGCCACGCCCTTCATCCAGCTGCCGGGCACCACGCTGCCGGGCAAGGTTGACCTGCCGGTACGCCTGGATGGCGGTGCGGTGTCGGTGAAGGATCGCGGCGGCCAGACGTTGCTGGACGTGACCGGCGCGCAAGGCTTGCTGACCGCACAGCTGGCAACGATCGACGGTACGCCCGGCCTGTCGTTGTCCAGTTCGGATGGCAAGGTGCCGGCCGGCCTGCCGCGCCTGTCCTTCGACAAGGGCAATGTCGCCTTTGCCGACCAGACGGGCCTGCTGATGGCGTTCGACACCGTCCGCGACCGCGCCGTGCGCGTCGTGGTGGCCGGTGACGATGGCTGGGCCGACTGGCTGGATCGTTTCCGCATCGTGCTGGTGCTGGGTGCCTGGGGCCTGCTGACGCTGGTCGCCGTGGGTGGCTTGCGCCGCTGGTACCGCAACCGCGCGCCGAAGGCCTGATCCATCCATGGCCCCGAACCCGCCCCCCATGGTGCCACCCACGGGTGACATGGTCCCGCCCATCGGCGAGCTGTTGCTGGCCAAGGGGTTGCTGACCGTGGCGCAGGTGGAAAAGGCGCTGGAGCTGCAACGGCAATGGAAGGTGCCGTTCGGCGACGTCGTCATCTCCCAGGGCATGGTGAAGGCCCGGGATTTCTATCGTGCCCTGGCCGACCGTTTCCGCCTGCCCTTCATCGACATGATGGCGAAACGGCCGCAGGATGGCCTGGCCCAGAAGGAGATGATGGGGGAATACAGCCGCCTGCTGCTGCTGCCCTGGAAGAAGGAGGGCGATGTCGTCACGGTGGCGACCGCCGATCCCGGCCCCAAGGCCATGCTGTTCGCCCGCCAGACCTATGGGCCCCGGACCAGGATGGTGGTGACGTCGAAGTTCGACATCGTCTGGACTTTGCAGCGCCTGTTCGAGGATGAGTTCAACCATCTGGCCGTGCACGCGCTGGCCGACATGGACCCGACCAGTTCCGCCCGCACGGTGGTGACGCCGGGGCAGAGCCTGTTCCTTTATGGGTTGCTGTCGGTGTTCCTGCTGGGCCTGGCCTTCGCGCCGATCGGCACGCTGATCACCGCCAATGTCATCATGGGCATGTTCTATCTGGGTAATTTCGCCCTGAAGACCATCCTGGTCTGGTACGGGGCGGATGCCAAGCAGGTGGACCGCAAGGTCACCGATGCCGAGGTGGCGGCCCTGCAGGATGACGACCTGCCGACCTTCACGGTGCTGGTGCCGATGTACAAGGAGCCGGAGGTGCTGCCCATCCTGGCAGCGGCGCTCAGGCGGCTGGACTATCCCATCGCCAAGCTGGACATCAAGCTGGTGCTGGAAGCCGGCGACCATGAGACGATCAATGCCGCCAAGAAGCTGGGCCTGGAGGGCATTTTCGAGATCATCCGCGTGCCGCCGACCAAGCCGCAGACCAAGCCCAAGGCCTGCAACTATGCCCTGCGGTTCGCCCGTGGCGAATATCTGGTGATCTTCGATGCCGAGGACCAGCCGGAGCCGGACCAGCTGAAGAAGGTGGTCGTCGCCTTCCGCAAGGCGCCGGAGAACACCGCCTGCATCCAGTGCCGCCTGAACTATTTCAATGCCAATGAAAATTGGCTGACGCGGATGTTCACCCTGGATTATTCGCTGTGGTTCGACTTCATGCTGGGCGGGCTGGAACGGCTGAATATTCCCATCCCGCTGGGCGGCACGTCGAACCATTTCCGCATGGATGTGCTGACCAAGCTCCACGCCTGGGACCCGTTCAACGTGACGGAGGATGCCGACCTGGGCGTTCGCCTGACGCAGAAGGGTTATCGGGTCGGCGTGGTGAATTCCACGACGTTCGAGGAGGCCAATGTCTCCATTCCCAACTGGGTCCGTCAGCGGTCGCGCTGGATCAAGGGCTATATGCAGACCTATCTGGTGCATATGCGCAACCCGGTGCATCTCTACCGCTCGGTGGGGGCCGGCGGCTTCTGGGGGTTCCAGTTCTTCATCGGCGGCACCATGCTGTCGGGCCTGCTGAACCCGATCTTCTGGGGCTTCTATCTGCTGTGGCTGGCCGTCGGCGGCACCTGGCTGGACCCGCTGTTCCCGACCGCGCTGCTGTACCTGTCCTTGTTCAACCTGCTGGCCGGCAATGGGCTGTTCACCTACATCTCCATCATCGCCCCGGTCAAGCGCGGCTGGACCAATCTGGCGCCCTGGGGCCTGACGGTGATCGGCTATTGGGCGCTGATGTCGGTGGCGGCGTACAAGGCGCTGTGGCAGCTGGTGAAGAATCCGTTCTATTGGGAGAAGACCCAGCACGGCCTGTCGCAGACCACCAAGCAGGAAGTGCAGAAGGCCCTGGCCAGCATGGGGCAGTCATGAACGCGACAACCGTAACCACAACACGCCGCCCGGTTCCGGCGCATCTGGACAAGCGCGGTGCCCGCACCATTCCGGGCTGGCTGTTCCCGGTGTCGCTGGCCTTGCTGCTGCCGCTGATCGGCCTCCTGGCCGCATGGCCGATGGAACAAGGCTGGCTGGGACCGGCGATGGCCGACCGCTGGACCCGCGCTCTGCTGGCCACCACCGATGTCGGTGCCTTCCGCGATCTGACGGGCACGGCCTATCCGGTGCTACCGCTGGCCTTCGACATGGTGGTGGCCCTGTTCCCCGGCCTGGACGGGGTGCCGGCACCGCTGGTCGTCAATGTGCTGATGCTGTCCATCGCCGCATCCCTGTGGGTGCGGATGCTGGTGGCCGGCGGGCAACGGTTCGTGGTGTCGCTGATCACCGCCGGCCTCCTGGCCTGCGCGCCGTCGCTGGCCCTGACCGTGGCGGCGGGGGGACCCGCACCGCTGGGCGTGCTGGCCTTCACCACCGCCGTCAGTTCCTGCCTGCGGCTGCAACGGCTGGGCGAGGTCAATGCGATGATCAGCCTGGGCGTGGCGCTGGCCTTCCTGGCGCTGGCCGATGCGGCGGGGGCCTATCTGGTGCTGGCCGCCGTTCCCTTCATCGCCCTGATGCTGCCGGCGCGCATGGTCGCCACGTCGGCGTCGGGCAGCCTGCTGGTGGTGATGTTCCCGCTGATCTTCGCCCTGCTGGCCCTGTTCTATGCCAACTGGGTGTTCGGCGGATCGCCTTTGGCCTTCGCGGCGGGGGTGGATGTCGCCATCCATGGGTCGGCGGCCTATGTCGGTGAGAGCTCCTGGCTGATCGGGCCGGGCGGGGCCATCGGTACCGCCATCCTGGTCGGTGCCGGGTCGATGCTGGCCAATGCGCCCTTGTTGCCGGTGGGTCTGTGGTTCGGCGATGCCGGGGCGCGGCGCGTGCTGGGGCTGCTGGCCGGCCTGCTGCTGACAGGGCTGGTGCTGATGTCGGCGACGTGGTTCCTGGGTGATCCGGGGCGGTTGCTGGCCTATCTGGCGCCGGTTTCCGTGCTGGCGGCGGCGGTGACGGGGCGCCGGCTGCACGGTCTGCTGCTGGTGCTGCTGGCGGGCCTGGGCGTGGTTGCCGGCTGGTGGGTGCAGGGGCAGGTGGGTGATACGGACACCGCCGCATGGCGTCAGGCCGTGCAGGGGGCGGGCGATGTGCAGGGTGACGGGCCGGCGGAACTGGCCGTGGGCCGGTTCCTGCGCGGGCTGGACGATGTGGCCATCGATGGCTTGACGGCAGGGGCGGTGCTGCCCGGCCGTGGCAGTGCCGACGGTTTGGTCCTGCCCAGCAATGACCGGCTGAAGGCCGACCTGATCGTGCGGCAGTTGCGCACGCGCCACGTGGCCCTGCGCAATCCGGACAGTCCGGCCGGTGCACGCGATCGTATCGCGCAAGCGCTGCCCGATCTGTGGCAGGATGCAGGTACGGGTGCCGTTTTGATATATGACCAGGGGGACTGGCGCGTCTGGCGCTTGCCGGCCGGCGGCGGGAAAAGGGGTGAATGACATGATCCTGATCGTCGAGGATCTGGAGGAAATACGGGAATTGCTGGCGGCACAGCTGACGGCGTGCGGCTATGGCCCCATCATCAAGGCCGGCAGCGCCGAAGAGGCGCTGGCCACCCTGGACGTATCGCGCACCGAGGGGGAGGAATGCCCCATCGATATCGTGCTGATGGACATCATGCTGCCCGTCATGGACGGGATCACCGCCACCTGCCTGATCAAGGAGAATCCGCGTCTGGCGGATGTGCCGGTAATCATGGTGTCGTCGCTGGAGGATGAGGAAAGCCTGAACCAGGCCTTCATCGCCGGTGCCTTCGATTATGTGGTGAAGCCGGCGACCATGGTGGCGCTGCGGGCGCGCGTGCAGTCGGCCCTGCGCTGGCGCACCGAGGCGCGGCGCCGCCGAGCGCGCGAGGGCGAGCTGGCCGAGCTGTCATCCGATCGCCGCCAGGTGCCGGCGGCCGATCCGGGCGGGGTGCAAGGGCTGGGCTGGCCGGATCCGATCCAGTGCGGGCAACTGCTGGCCGAACGCAGCCTGCGCCATCATGCCGGTGCCGTGCTGTTTGCCGCCATCGATGATTTCGGCCGGCTGGAGGAACTGGACGGTGCCGATCCGGCGGCGGCGATGACGCGGCGCATCATGGAACTGGCCGCCAGTCTGCCGGGCCGCATCGGCGACGTGCTGGCCATGGCCGGCGACGGGCGGCTGGCGGTGCTGTTCGAAAGCAGCGATGCCAATGTCGCCCGCGACCTTGCCGGCAAGCTGGTCGAACTGGTCGGCCGGGCCCGCATCCCCCATCCCCGTTCCAATGCCGGTCCCTATGTCAGCCTGTCGGTCGGTTATGGCGCCGGGCTGGACGCGGCGGTCATCGCCCGCCGGGCGCTGGACCATGCCCGCGCCCATGGCGGGGCCCGCATCATCGACGGCGCCACCCTGCCGCCGGAGGAAGACTGACCCATGCGTTGCCTGAAGTCCCTTTCCAGCCTTGCCGTCACCGCCCTGCTGCTGCCGGCCCCCGCCCTTGCCGGGGCCTGGCCGCAGGCGGCGGGCACGGTGGAGGTCATCGCCGGTGCGACCTATTCGGAATCCGACAGCGGTTTCGACGGGCGCGTCGGTGGCACCGATCCGAAATTCCGCAAGCTGGAAATCTCTCCCCTGATCTCCTGGGGAGTGGGCAGCGATACCACGGTCAGCTTCCAGCCCTCCTGGCAGCGGTTGAAGGCCGACAATGCCGCCGGGGGCAGCGACAAGGGGTCGGGCCTGGCCGATGGCGAATTCGCCGTGCGCCGCACGGTCTGGGCGGAAGGGGCCGATATCGTGGCGTTGCAGCCGCTGGTGCGGGTGCCGCTGGGCTATGACAAGGGCGACAACCCGCCGCTGGGGTCGGGCAAGGTCGATGCGGAGCTGCGCGCACTGTATGGCCACAGCTTCGACAAGGGTTTCTTCGATGCCCAGCTGGGATACCGCACGCGCGGCGGACCGGCGGCGGACGAGGTGCGGCTGGACCTGTCGCTGGGATACCGGCCGGACAAGGATTGGCTGCTGTTGGGCCAGAGCTTCAACGCCGTCAGCGTCGGCACGCCCGGTGCCGGCTATGGCGATGTCCGCCGGTATAAGGTGCAGGTGTCAGCCGTGCGCCGGCTGACCGACGATCTGGGCATCCAGTTCGGCCTCTCCAAGGCCATCGGCGGCCGTAATGCCGGCGGTGAGCGCATGGCGCTGGTGGCGCTGTGGTGGCAGTTCGGGGATTGAGGTGACGGGGAGGGGCTAACCCCTCCCCACGCTCACCAGATGCCGCCCGTCCGCCTGCTGTTCGATGCCGATGGGCACGTCCAGGAAACGGCCGATCGTGTCGATATTGGTCAGCGTATGGCGTGACGGGCGCACGGTGGTGAAACGCCCGCCGCCGGCCAGGGCCAGGGGCAGCAGCAGCTGGTCGGCCAGATAGGGGCCGGCGGCGGCCCCGCTTTCCATCAGGCCGTGCAGGCGCCTGGCGGCGTTCAGCGCTAGGCTGGCCGCCGGCACCTGGCGTTCGCCGAAGCCGGCCACCATCTCCGTCACGCCCTCATACCGCGCCGTCAGCAGCAGGATGTTGCCCGGTCCCCAGGCGGGGTCCAGCACCTCCATCCGGAAATGCTCCTCCGCCCAACCCAGATTGTCGCGGGCCACCTGCAGCTCCGTCCTTGCGATGACCGGGTCCAGGCCGGCGACACGGGCCACGGCATCGGTGGCCAGCAGGGTGCCGCGTTCCACCAGGTCCAGCGGGCGCAGGGCGGCGGCCGGGGCGATTTCCACCCGTATCCGCCCGCCACCGGCCGGATAGAAGCCCGGCCGGTCCAGTGCCGCCGTCACCGCCGGCCCCATGCGGTTGACCAGCGGCAGGAACACCTCTGCCAGGAAGTCGAAACAGGGCGTGTGGGGATTGTGGGTGCCGCCCTCCAGCAGCAGGCTGGACGGACCATCGGCCAGCATCAGGGCGGGCAGCAGGGTCTGGAGGACCAGGCCGGTACTGCCCGCCGTGCCGATGGCGAAATGATAGTCGCCGGCCCGCACCCGGCCGGGGGTGAAGGTCAGGCTGGAACTGCCCAGGGCCGCACCGTCGACCGTTGACCCGCTGATCGCGGCGGCCGACTGCACGGCGGTCAGGTGCTGGCGCATCAGGCCCGGCTTTTCACGGCCGGCGCGGATATTGTCGATGCGGAAGGCCTGGCCGGTGACCATGGCGAGCGAAAGGGCGGTGCGCAGCACCTGCCCCCCGCCCTCACCCGCCGCACCATCGATGATGATCATGATCCCTATCCCTTGACGCACACGACCTGCTTCAGCGTGTGCACGATTTCCACCAGATCGGCCTGGGCCGCCATCACCGCCTCGATCGGCTTGTAGGCCATCGGGGTTTCATCGATGACATCGGCGTCCTTGCGGCATTCCACCCCTTCGGTGGCGCGGACATGGTCCGCCACCGTGAAGCGGCGCCGCGCCTCGTTGCGCGACATGCTGCGGCCGGCACCGTGCGAACAGCTTTCGAAACTGTCCGGATTGCCCCGGCCGCGCACGATGTAGGACCGGGTGCCCATGGAACCCGGGATGATCCCCATCTCGCCGGCACCGGCCCGCACCGCGCCCTTGCGGGTGACGATGACGTTCTGGCCGAAATGCCGTTCCCGCCGCACATAATTGTGATGGCAGTTGATGGCCTGCACCTCTGCCCCGAAGGGCTTGGTGATCACCTTGCCCAATGCTGCCATCGTATGGACCATCATCATCCGCCGGTTCAGGGCGGCGAAATCCTGGGCCCAGCCGACCGCTTCGACATAGTCGTTGAAATGGTCGGTGCCTTCCGGGAAATAGGCCAGATCCTCGTCGGGCAGGTTGATGAACCAGCGGCGCATGTCCTTCTTCGCCAGTTCGATGAAATGCGTGCCGATGACATTGCCGATCCCGCGCGAGCCGGAATGCAGCATCACCCAGACCCGGTCCGCCTCGTCCAGGCACAGTTCCACGAAATGGTTGCCGGTGCCCAGCGTGCCCAGATGGGTGACATGGTTGGCCCTGGCCAATGCCGGATACTTCTCCGCCAGGCGCTGGAACCGTTCCGACAGGGTCTGCCAGGCGGCGACCACGTCGGGCGGCGGATCGCCCCACGACCCCTTGTCACGGGTGCCGCGACCCACGGTGCGGCCATGCGGCACGGCACGTTCGATGGCGCTGCGGATGCCGTCCAGGCTGTCGGGCAGGTCGGAGGCCATCAGCGTCGTCTGTGCCGCGCACATGCCGCAGCCGATATCCACGCCCACGGCGGCCGGGATGATGGCGCCCCTGGTCGGGATCACCGATCCCACGGTGGCGCCGATGCCGGTATGGACGTCAGGCATGGCCGCGACATGGCCGAAGATGAAGGGCATGCGGGCGGCGGCGCGCAGCTGCGCCCGGGCCGTTTCCTCCACCTGGACACCGCGTGTCCACATCTTCACCGGCACACCGCCGTCCACCGGCATCACATCGAAATGGCGCTCACACATAATTCTGATCCTTCGGGAATAGTGTTTTTACATCAAAGAGGGGCGGGCGGGGCGACAAGGATTGGTGGAACGCTTTCTGCTCTACCGGGCTGAGCTACGGCGTCCTTGACAGGAAAACCGGAGGGATTCGAACCCCCGACCGGAAAGTCCAATGTAGTTCCACCTGCATTCGCCCCGCCGCGACAGTCCCGGCGGCAAGGGATGGGAAGGACGATACTGAGCTACGTGGGATTGCTCCCCGGGTGGATTCGGACCACCGACCTCCCGCTTCACGGGTGCTCTATCCATGGAGTCCTTGCCCGCATCCGCCGGGGCTGCGCCCCGAGCCTGGACGGGCGGGCGGCGACAAGGGGTTGATGGGACACGGGGGCCGGTGCCATTTCCGACATGAGGGTCCATGGACCCTCCCGGCGTGACATGTAGTCCCATCCGCATTCGCCGCCCGACACGACCGGGCTTTCTTTACATGTTCCTCAATCGCCGGCGCCGCATTCGCGGCTTGGCTTCACGCCGCACGTGCGGCGCGGCGGCGGTCGCCGCCGGAGCGGTTTCCGGTTACCCGGAAACCGCTCTAGATCACCATGTTCTCGATCTCCGCCACCCAGAGCTCGGGGTGTCCCCTGCCCTTGGCGAAGCGGGCGATGCTGTCGAACACGGCGTCGGTGAAGCCGCCGATATTCAGGATGTCGGCACCGTCCGGCGCCTGGGCGGTGCCGTAGGGTTGCAGGTCCAGGCACACCAGCTTCGCAGCGGGATGACGGGCCGTCAGCTTGCGCCATTCTGCCAGCATGGCCGTGCCACGGGCCCGCTGCTGCATCCAGGATTCATTGTCCGACACCATGATCACCAGATCGGGTCTGGCCCGTTCCGCGTTCAACCGCGCCAGCGGGGCGGCACAGTTCGTGCCCCCGCCGCCGATGGCGGCCAGCCGCTTGGCATTCTCCGCCACCGGCAGGTCGGCCAGCACATCCACCGCCACGACATCATTGTCGAAGGGCAGGACGCTTGTGCCCGGATTGGTCCGCATCAGGGCCGCCGCGATCAGGGCGGCGACGTCGATGCAGCGCACCTGGCTGGTCGATCCCTGGCGGTGACCCGTCAGGGGGGTGCCCATCGATCCCGACACGTCGGGACAGACGACCACGCGCCCGGCCAGCGCCGGCACATTGCGCAAGGAATGATCCAGTGCCCGGTCCAGCCCTTCGCGCACCGTTTCCGGCACGGACGGCAGAAGCTGGCTGCGCGCCATCATGATCTGGAACGGCTGTACCCCGGAACCGGCAACGGCCCGCGCATCACCCAGCCGTGCCGCCACAGCCTCCGCCGCGCCGGGCACGGTGAAGGCGCCATGGCGGGCCAGGCTGTTCAGGTTGATGCGCAGCGCCTGCCAGCCCATGCGGCCGGCAAGCAGGGCCCAATCCTCCCGCGTCAGCGGCAGTGCCGTCAGCCACTCGAACGGCACATCCGGAAGTTCCAGGGTACGGTCGCGCTTCCACGCCTCGAACGCCCGCACCGGTTCCGGCAGCAGGGCCTCCTGATACGGCTTGCCGATCAGCCAGCCATAGAAGGCTTCCCGTTCCGGGCTGGACGGGCGCGGATGCACCATGCGGACAATGTCGGCCAGCGACGGGCTGGTGCCCGTGGCGGTGCGCAGCAGGGTGCGGATATCGGCCTTTTCCAGCCATTCCCGCACCAGCCGCTTCGGCCGCGTGCCCAGCGACTTGCGCCCCGCGCTGCCGGATCGCAGGATCTGCACGACGTTGCGCAGCATGCGGCCATTGTCGACGACACGGCCGAAGATGCGCGGGGCCAGGTCCGGGGCGGTCACGGTCAGGCGGGCCAGCAGCAAAGCCGGCATATCCTTCATCCCGCCGCGTTCGCGGGCATGGACCGCCAGCTTGGCCAGGAACTGGGCATCGACCTTGCCCGACAGGTCCAGGACCTGGGCCAGCTGTTCGTCGGCGCTGGTGTAGAAATTATGGTTCAGGCAACCGGTGACCGCCAGCTGCGCCAGGTGATGGCGCGGGCCGAAGGCGTAGGCGGGGGCGAATTCCTGGTTATGCGCGTCGGTGGCCGGCATCAGCCGCCCCACGATCGATGCGAACAGTCCCTTGTTTGCCATGATGTCACCCCTCCTTCCTGTCCGGTGCTGTGCGGCCGTGTCGTTGCCGCTCATGGCCTCCCTAATCGCAAGGGCTGTGCCAACAGGCCTGGAAGGGTGAATTTTTTTTAGGAATGGCGGAAAGGCTGGGTTCCTGCCGCTGATGGTCGGTTCCGTGCGGGTGAATGAGATGATATGATCATATCGGATTTATAAATCTGGATAAGATCATGAAGCGGACGGTGGTCATCGGCTTCCTGGGCACGGTGCTGGATTTCGTGGGCAGGGGGAAGGACCGGTGGAGCCGCTGGCGGCCGTCGGTCGGCCTGTGCATGCAGGAGGATCTGCTGGTCGACCGGTTCGAACTGCTGCATGACGCGCACAGCACCGGGCTGGCCGATCAGATCCGCGAGGATGTGGCCGGCGTTTCGCCTGGCACGCAGGTGCGGTCGCAGCTGATGGCGCTGCGCAACCCGTGGGATTTCGAGGAGGTGTACGGGAAGCTGCTGGATTTCGTCCGCGCCTATCCGTTCGACACGGAGGCAGAGGATTACCTGATCCACATCACCACCGGCACCCATGTGGTGCAGATCTGCCTGTTCCTGCTGACCGAGGCGCGGTTCCTGCCGGGGCGGCTGCTGCAATCCAGCCCGGACAAGGACAGCAAGGCGGTGGCCGCCGGCAAGGTCAGCACCATCGACCTGGACCTGTCGCGCTATGACAGCATCGCCACGCGGTTCCAGGCCCAGACGCGGGAGGCGACGTCGTTCCTGAAATCCGGCATCGCCACGCGCAATGCCGGGTTCAACCGCATGATCGACCGGATCGAACAGGTGGCGATCCGGTCGCGTGCACCCATCCTGCTGCAAGGCCCGACGGGGGCCGGCAAGTCGCAGCTGGCGCGGCGCATCTATGACCTGAAGCGCCAGCAGCACCAGATCGCCGGGCCGTTCGTGGAGGTGAACTGCGCCACCCTGCGCGGGGACGGGGCGATGTCGGCCCTGTTCGGCCATCGCAAGGGGGCGTTCACCGGGGCGGCCAGCGACCGGCCCGGCCTGCTGCGCACGGCGGACAAGGGCATGCTGTTCCTGGACGAGATCGGGGAACTGGGTCTGGATGAACAGGCGATGATCCTGCGCGCGGTGGAGGATAAGCGCTTCCTGCCCGTGGGGTCGGACAGGGAGGTGGAAAGCGATTTCCAGCTGATCGCCGGCACCAACCGCGATCTGGGCACCCAGGCGGCGGCGGGGCGGTTCCGCGAGGACCTGTTCGCCCGCCTCAATCTCTGGACCTTCGCGCTGCCGGGGCTGGCGGAACGGCGGGAGGATATCGAGCCCAACCTGGAATTCGAGCTGGACCGGTTCGCCGCACGTGAAGGGGTGCGCGCCACCTTCAATGCCGAGGCGCGGCAACGCTATCTGGCGTTTGCCACCGACGGGTCCACGCCCTGGACCGGCAATTTCCGCGACCTGTCGGCCAGCATCACCCGCATGGCCACCCTGGCCCCGGCCGGGCGCATCAATGCCGATACGGTGGCGGACGAGATCGAGGGGCTGCGCCGCCGCTGGCAGGGGGCGGGGGGTGGTGCGGCGGATGATGGGCTGGAGGCGGTGCTGGGGGTGGAGGGGCTGGCCGGGATCGACCTGTTCGACCGCTGCCAGCTGGCCACCGTCATCCGTGTGTGCCGCGACAGCCGGTCGTTGAGCGAGGCGGGGCGGGTGCTGTTCGGCGCCTCGCGCACAGCCCGCAAAAGCGTCAACGATGCCGACCGGCTGCGCAAGTACCTGGCGCGGTTCGGGCTGGAGTGGGACCGGCTGCGGGGATAGGGCCAATTCCCGCGCCACCCACCGCCCCGGCCTTGCCCCGCCGGATTGCCGCTGCCATTCTGGCCGCCGATGAAGGCAAGGGGGCATTGATGATCCTGTCGACCATGGAACAGCCGGCCGGGTACCGCGTCGTGCGGCATCTGGGGCTGGTGCAGGGCAGCACCGTGCGGTCCAAGCATCTGGGCAGGGACATCATGGCCGGCCTGAAGGAAATGGTCGGCGGGGAGCTGCGCGGCTATACCGAGCTGCTGAACGAGGCGCGGGACGAGGCCACGCAGCGCCTGCGGGCGGCGGCGGATGAACTTGGGGCCAATGCCATCATCTCCATCCGCTATTCCACCGCCAATATCGGCAGCGGGGCGGCGGAGGTGCTGGCCTATGGCACGGCGGTGGAACTGGCCGAAGAGCCGGCCGCATCGTGAATGACGAGCTGCCCGATCTGCCGCCCGGCATGGAATGGCTGGAATATTGGCTGAATTTCGACTGGGAGATCTTCGGCTGGGGCGGCTGGATCGCCGGTATCCTGGGCGCTGCCCTGGCCAATGGCACCCTGATCATCCTGGGCGCCTGGATCGAGCGACGGCATGACCGGCGGCTGACGGAGATGGAGGCGGCCACCGCTTGCGTGCGCGTGTTCAACGGCAAGCCGCCCAAGGGTGTGACGGGCCGGCCGCAGATGGTGCAGGCTTGCGTGGTCATGGCGCCGGCGCCGCTGGGCCGGCTGGCGGTGCTGTACCGGCGGATCGTCGGCGGGCGCATCCCCACCCGGCAGCGCGACATGCAGCGGACAAGGCGGCTGGCGCTGATGCGGCTGCGCCAGCAGGCGCAGGCGGCGGGGGCCGGCGTGCTGGCCGGGGTGGAATTCTGCCAGATCGGGCTGGACCGGGGCCGCCTGGCCCTGATCGCCACGGGCACGGCGCTGGTGGGCAGTGAGCCGGGGGCCGCACCGCTGGTGGCGGAAGCGGTGGGGGCGGAGCCGCCGCGGCATTGGCGCGAGCTGGCCATCACGCTGGGCGTGCTGGTGGCGCTGGCCGGCAGTGCGGCGGTCACCGATTACCTGTTCGACAAATATGCCGGCCAATACTGGCACGAATACAAGGTGCGCCACCTGGAGCGGAAGGCGCCGCCGCCGGCCGCTACGCCGGAACCCTGACCTTCTTCGGCTGCTTGAACCAGAAGGTCCAGACGGCCAGCGTGCCCAGTAAAGCCATGCCCAGGCCCGACAGGGTCATCAGCAGTTTCAGGGCCAGCCCGCCGACCTTGGCCGCGTGCAGCGGATAGACCTTGGTGAAGACCCGCTGGCCCAGGGGCATCTCCAGGGCGCTGCGCGCCTCCACCACATGGAAATCGGCGGGGTCGAACCAGACCAGGGTGCGGCCGTTGGGCAGCCATTCGGCCGGCTGCTTCAGGCGCAGGCTGATCAGGTCGCCCGGCTTGCGTGGCAGGGACAGCACGCGGAACTGGGCATCGGGGAACCGTTCCCGCGCCGCCGCCAGCATGGCATGCCAGTCGGGGTTCCCGGCCAGCTGCCCGCCCTTCACCTTGGGCGGGGCGGTGGCGGCCCGCCATTCCTTGGCGGGGCCCAGCGGGCTCAATATGAAATTGGCGACGGGCTGCAGGGTCAGCATGGCGCCGGTCAGGCAGGAGATGAACAGCAGCGGCGCCAGGACCACGCCGATATCGCGGTGATGGCGGATGATCGCCGGGCGGGACATGCGGGCGGGCCAGAGCTTGAACTGGAAGGTCCGGCGCAGCTTCCACCACAGGATGAAGCCGGAAATGATGAAGAACAGCCCGACCAGGGAGATGATGCCGATAAAGATTTCACCGGCATCGCCGGCCAGCAAATAATGGTGCAGGTCGAACAGCCACAGTTCCGGCCGTGCCCAGATGCCGTCCCAGGTGGCGACGATATTCCCCGCCTGATCGGCATAGGCACCGGCCCCGCCAGGGCTGCGCAGCCGGTGCAAACCGAAAGCCTCGCTGGCGAAGACGATGCTGTCCGGGCGGTCGGGGGTGGCGAAGAGCCGGGCCACCGCATCGGCCACCGGGCCGGCATCAACGACCAGCGCATCGCCGGCGCCGGGTGCCATCACCCAGCTGTCCTTGTAGACCAGCAGAGTGCCGGACAGGCCCAGCAGCGCCAGGACCAGCCCGACAATGCCACCCGCCCAGCGATGCAGAAGGTCCAGCGTCCTCATCAGAAGCTGTAATCCCAGCCGATGGTGAGCGCCCGGCCGCGACCGGCATAGAAGCGCTGGCTGTCGGTCAGGCGCTGGGTCTGGCTGTTATAGTCGATGAACTGCTTGTCCAGCAGGTTCTGGATCGACAGGGTGACGCCGCCCACCGGCAGTTCATAGCGGATGGAGCTGTCGACGATGGTATAGCCGCCGAAATCGGCGAAGGTGGTGCCGCTGCCGACATCGCCCGACAGGTAGAACTGCGCCTGCAGGCGGGCGGTGATCTTGCCCTCCGCATAGGCGGCGGCCAGGTTCACGCGGTCGGGGGAGATGTTGGCGCCATCCAGCTTGCCATCGACCTTGCCGTCGCCATTGCTGTCATTGCGGCCCTCCAGATGGGCATAGCCGCCGGACAGGGTCAGGCCGGGCAGCGGCGTCTCGTAGGACAGGTTCAGTTCCAGCCCCTCGATCTCGATACGCTGGCGCTGCGCCTCATAGACGCCGTTGGTCAGGACCAGCAGCTGGCCCTTGGTGGAGGTGGACCAGAAATAGGTGGCGCTGCCCTTGAACGGGCCATGGTCGCCCTCCAGCCCGATCTCCTTGTTGTTGGAGATGATGGGGCTGATATCCAGGAAACTGTCTATATCCTGGCCGGCGCGGGTGATGGCGCGGGTGATGCGGCCCACATCGGGGACCGTGTAGCCCTCCGCGTAGGAGGCATAGGCGCGCAGGCCGTCGATGGGCTCCACGATGACGCCGCCATTCCACAGCATGTCGCTGAAGGTCGGGCTGCCGCCGGACACGAAACGCGAGCCGTAGGAGGCCAGCGTGGTGTAGTCATCGATGCGGATGCGGGCATTTTCCGAGCGCACGCCGCCGGCCAGGCGCAGCTTCTCATCCAGCAGCGCCAGATTGACCTGGGCGAAGGGGGCGAGGCTGCGGAAATCGGTGGGCGGCACCCAGGCGCGGCCCGTGGCGATCAGGCGCTGTTCGGTCTTGTCCCAGATGGCGTCGAAGCCGACGGTGCCCGTCAGATCCTCGAACCCCGGCATGGCGCGCTCATAGGCGATCTTGCCGCCCAGCTTGCGCGACCGGTTCTGCGACTGGTCGAACAGGGTGCCGATCGGGGCGATGCGCACATCCTGGAAGGTGGCGATGGGCGTGGGCTCCCCGCCATAGGTGTCGCGCGAGCGGTTGAAGAACAGCTGGCTGGTCAGGGTGCCGCCCACCAGATCATCGTCGGTCAGCGACAGGGCGGCACTTTCGGTGCGGTTGGCGGCCGGCACGCCCGGCGGGTCACCCTTGACCGCCGAGCCGGGCAGGCCGGTGGCGCGGCTGCCGGGAATGGCGACATAGTCGCCGTCGCTCTTCAGCTCGAACCGGCTGGTGATCAGGTCCAGGCGCGCGCCTTCCCACACCGCGTAGCCGAAGCGGGCGAAGAAATTGGTGCTCCGGCTGTCCTGGGTCTCCCCCTGGGTGCTGTCCATGCCGATGCGGCGGTCGTCGGCATCGTAGAAGGCGCCGCGCGTCTCGTACGCAGCACCGACGGTGGCATCGAACCGGCCCTCGCGATGGCTGAGCAGGGCGGCGGCCTTGGCCCCGAAACTGTCGCCCTCGAACCCGTCATTGGCCGTACCCTGGACCAGGACGCGGCCGCTATTGCCGTCGGCCTTGGGGGCGCCCACCGTCACCTGGTTGACGATGCCGCCGGTGCCGCCGATGCCCTGCAAGGCGTTGGAGCCAAAGATCACCTCCACCCGGTCCACGAAGAACGGGTCGATGGTGAAGCCGTCGCGCGCACCATCGCGCAGCGGTGTGGATTGCGGGATGCCGTTGATGGCGTAGAGCGGGGAACGGCCGCGCAGCGTCTCGCCCGCGCCCGACAGCTTCTGGCGTGTGGGGGAGAAGCTGGGGATCAGGGTGGAGACGGCATCCACCACCGAGCCACCGATGGCCGCCTGCTGCGCCAGGTCGGCGCTGCCGATCACGTCCACGGTCAGCGGCAGGGCGCTGGCCGGCAGCTTGGTGCGGGCGGCGGTGACCACCACCTCCTCGATCGCGCCATCGGTGGCGGCGGCCTGCTGCTGGGCGGCAGCGGGCATGGCGATCAGGCTGACGCCCGTCATCAGCAACGAACAGGACTTGCGCATCTCAATTCCCCACTTGGAAGTGCCGGGAAACTAGGGCCGTAAACATACAAATGCAAATCATTATCAGATGCGAAGCATGCGGCCCAGCGGTGCATTTCCTGATATCGAGGCCTGTGTGAGTCATGAATATTATTGCAACATTGCAAACAAATATAAACTGCAAGTTCTTAAGTAAATAATCTCGTTGTGTAAATCTTCATGGTTCAAATGCCACAGATAATCACAATGCGTGTTCTTTGTTACAATTCGCTATTGCGAAGAAAGTGGCCTCTATACGAGTGTTTCTTCGGTGCCGGTTGGCACGTCAACTGAGCTTGCGCCCGGAACCTCAGCGAATTGAGGCGCGGCCTGTCGGAACAAGGGAACACAGCAACCATGACACTTTCTGAAAACGCGCGCCGTTCGGCCCGCTCCCGCCTGCTGCTGGGTGCGGCCCTGGCCGCCGTGATGGCGCCGATGGGCCCGGCCCTGGCGCAGGACACGGTGGAAGAGATCGTCGTGACCGGTTCGCGCATCGCGCGCCCGAACGACACGTCCACCAGCCCGGTCTATTCCGTGGGGGCCGCCGAGATCGACGCGTTGCAGCAGCCGGAAGTGGAGAAGATCTTCCGCATGCTGCCCGTCACCGTGCCCGGCGATGGCCAGAACACCAATAACGGCACGGCTGGTGCCTCCACCGTCGATCTGCGCGGCCTGGGTGCGCAGCGCAATCTGGTGATGATGGATGGCAAGCGCATCACCCCGTACAATTTCAACGGCCTGGTCGACGTTTCCACCATCCCGACGGCGCTGATCCAGCGCGTGGACATCGTCACCGGCGGCGCGTCGGCCGTGTATGGTTCCGATGCCATGTCCGGCGCCATCAACTTCATCATGAAGGATGATTTCGAGGGCGTGGACGCCAATTACGATCACACGGTGACGGGGGAGGGTGACGGCACCATCCATTCCGCCGATGTGACGGTGGGTTCCAACCTGGCCGACGGCCGCGGCAATGTCGTGCTGGGCATCAATTATTCCAAGCGTGCGGCCGTGAAGCTGGGCGCGCGTCCGCTGGGCCGTTTGGGCATCGAGACGGCGACGGGTGCCGGCCTGGCCGATTTCCAGGCCGGCAACGAGGCGGCCCCGGCCCCGGCGGGCTGCGGCGGTCCCAATTCCGTGGCGGCCGGCGGTTCCACCACCACGGTGCCGACGCGCCTGGCCATCGCCGGCGGCCCCGGCCTGGGCCAGTTCCGCGAGGATGGCACGTTGGGCACCAACTGCTCCGTCTTCAACTTCAACCCGTACAATTACTATCAGACGCCGCTGGAGCGGTTCGGCGGCTTCGCGTCCGGCCATTACGAGGTCAACGAGCATGTCGAGGCCTATGGCCGCTTCGCCTATTCCAGCACCAAGAACACCTCGCAGGTCGCCCCGTCGGGCATCTTCGGCAACACCTTCTTCGTGCCGCTGGCCAACCCGTTCCTGTCCACCCAGGCCCGCAATGCCATCCTGACGGCGGCCAATGCCGGCCGCGTGGCCGGCACGGTCAGCACGACCGGCACCCTGCCCAACTGGCGCGACATCAACGGCAATGGCGTGGTCGATCAGGCCGACGATCTGCTGCTGTCCGTCCGTCGCCGGACGGAGGAGCTGGGGGCCCGCTCCACGAGCTATGACAACAGCTCCTTCCAGTTCCTGACCGGCTTGCGCGGCGAGATCCTGGATGGCTGGTCCTACGACCTGTCGGTCCAGCATGGCGAGTCGCACCGCACCAACGTTTCCGCCGGCTATACGAATGTCAGCAACGTGGCCAACGCGCTGAATGCGGTCAGCACCACCGCCTGCCGCGGCGGCCAGCCGGGCTGCGTGCCGCTGAACGTGTTCGGCGGCTATGGCACCATCACCCCGGCAATGGCCGCCTATGCGTCGGCCACGGCCATCGACAAGCAGGATTACAGCCAGACCATCGTCAGCGGTTCCGTTTCCGGCCCCATCGAGGGGCTGAAGAGCCCGTTCGCCAATGACAGCGTCGCTGTCAGCTTCGGTGCCGAATACCGCAAGGAGAAGGGCAGCCGTACGCCCGACGAATGCTGGAAGCTGGCACCCACCAGCTGCCTGGGTGGTGCCGGCGGCAATTTCCAGCCGATTTCCGGCGGGTTCGACGTGAAGGAATTCTTCGGCGAGGCGCTGATCCCGCTGGTTTCCGACCAGCCGGCCTTCGAGTCCCTGGACCTGGAAGCCGCCTACCGTTATTCCGACTATGACCCCAGCGGCGTCAACAAGACCTGGAAGCTGGGCCTGAACTGGACCCCGGTGGACAGCATCCGCCTGCGCGGTTCGCAGCAGCGCGCGGCCCGTGCGCCGAACGTGGGCGAACTGGCCTCCCCGCATATCGCGGCCTTGCAGAATGCCAACCTGGACCCCTGCTCCATCGGCAATGCGGCGGCACTGGCGGGCAATGCCACGCTGCGCGCCCGCTGCGCATCGACCGGCATGAGTGCAGCCCAGATCGGCACGGTGGAAGATCTGGTGGCCGGTCAGGTCAACGTGACCGCCGGTACCGATCTCGCCAACCTGCCGACCCCGGAACGGGCCGACACCACCACCCTGGGCTTCGTGCTGACGCCGGACCTGGGTGCGGTGAAGAACACCTTCATCTCGCTGGACTATTACAATATCAAGATCAAGAACGTGATCGGCACCTTCGCCCCGCAGGAGATCCTGGATGGTTGCTATGTGCTGGGTGATGCCAGCCAGTGCGCCAAGGTCGTCCGTGTCGGCGGCACCCTGACCCTGCCGGGTTCGGGCCTGACGGCGCTGACCACCAACCTGAACTATCTGCGGGCCGAGGGTCTGGAACTGGGCGTCAATTTCAATGTCGACCTGGAGGAACTGGGTGCGTCGGAGGATTGGGGCACGCTGGCCTTCCAGCTGAACGCCAATCGCTATCTGACCCAGGAATCGCGTTCCGACGGCATCCTGCCGGTGCTGGAATGCCTGGGCAAGTTCGGCACCAGCTGCCCCGGTGCGGCCGGCGTCGGCGGCGTGGGCAGCCCGCTGCCCAAGGTCCGCTGGGTGCAGCGCCTGAGCTGGAGCGTCGGCGACCTGACCCTGGGCTATACCTGGCGTCACCTGGGCGGGGTGGAGATCGAGGAGGCGCAGAAGCCCACGACCTTCGACCAGTTCGAGAAGATCAAGGCCTACAACTACTTCGACCTCCAGGCCGCCTATCAGGTCTTCGAAGAGGTGCGCATCAGCGCCGGCGTGACCAACGTCTTCGAGAAGGACCCGCCCATCGTCGGCAACGAAGCCGGTGCGACGTCTGCCAATTCCGGCAACACCTATCCCAGCATGTATGACCCGCTGGGCCGGGTGTTCTCGATCGGTGTGAATGTCCGCTTCTGATTTATGTTCCCTCAGACGCCGGGCGGGCGCATCCGCGCCCTTGGCTTACGCGCCACGTGGCGCGCGGCGGCGGTCGCCGCCGTACCTTCGGTCGGAATTTCCGACCGAAGGTATTGAGGGTATTGTTCCAGTATCGGAATGATGATTTTACCGGGTCCGTGGCCCGGCCGGTCCCATGCGGGGCTGGCCGGGCCACGGATTTTTCGGTTAGGATGATGCGTGAAGGCCGATGGGGCGGCTAAACGGTTGATCGTGGCGACGGTCCTTGGGGTACCAGGGCCGGCGGGCGGTGCTGTCTTGGCCTAAGCGTGGGAAGCGGAATGAACCATTTGGCCTCCGGGTTCGATATCAATCCCGACCAGGAACTGGTCGTGGGTGATGTCACCGTCTGCCCTTCATTGAATCGCATCGCCATTGGTGACCACCAGCGCCGGGTCGAGCCGCGCATCATGCAGGTGCTGGTGCTGTTGGTCCGTCATCAGGGCCAGTCCGTTTCCCGCGACACGCTGCTGCACCATTGCTGGGGCGGCGTGTTCGTGGCCGAGGACAGTTTGAACCGCTGCATCTTCCAGCTGCGCCGCGCGCTGCGCGATGTGGGCAGCACAAGGCTGCGCGTGGAGACGATCCCCAAGTTCGGCTATGCGCTGTTCGTGGATGATGTGGCGGCCGGGGAGGGGGCCGGGTCGGCGACGCCGCCGGCCGGCGAGGTGCTGCATGGGGTTCCCGCCACCGTTCCGACGCCGGCACCGGCGGTCCTCAGCCCGCTGCGCCTGCGTGCGCTGATGGCGGTGTCCATGCTGGCGCTGCTTGTGCTTCTGGTCGGCGGGGCCTATTGGTGGGGGTCGCGGCCGGGCCAGGTGTCGGCCGTGCCGGTGTTCGACGTGCTGCCCCTGACCCTGGAACCGGGCATGGACCTGTTCCCGGCCCTGTCGCCGGATGGGGAGATGGCGGCCTATGCCGCCCGCAATTCCTTCGATGATTTCGACATCATCCTGCGCGGCACGGGGCCCAACGGCCGGTCGGTGTCGCTGACCAACACCGATGAGCATGACCGGGCCCCAATCTGGTCGCCCAAGGGCGATCAGATCGCCTTCCTGCGCAGCGACCGCGACTGGAACTGCGACATCTATGTGATCTCCGTGCCCGTGGGCAAGGAACGCCGGGTGGGCGATTGCCTGGGCGACCAGCTGCCCGGCCTGGCCTGGCGGCCCGACGGGCAGGCACTGATCTTCACGGCCATACCCGACCCCACCGTGAAGATGTCGCGCCTGATGGTGATGCCGTTGGACGGGTCGGCGCCGACGCCGCTGCCGGTGCCGCCGGGCGGCAATGCCGATGACTGGATGCCCGCCTATTCACCCGACGGCACCCGGCTGGCCTTCGCCCGCGCCTGGCCGGAGGGGCGGCTGTCCATCATGGTGATGGATGTGCGCACGGGCCGGGAGCTGTACCAGCTGCCGCTGGACAGCAGTTCGGTCAATTTCGACTGGTCGGTCGACGGGCGCGGCCTGTACCTGACCAATGCCAGCCGGCAGCGCCGGGGCCTGTGGTTCGTCGATCTGGCCAGGGGCCGCTGGCAGCAGGTGATGCCCGGCATCGGCCAGATGGGCCGCCTGTCGGTGGCCCGCCAGCGTGGCAACATGGCCATGGAAATCTATCGCGGCCATGCCGACGTGATTGAAATCATGGCCGATACCCAGCGGCGCACGTTGCAGGGCTCCGGCGCCAACGAATATGACCCGCTTCTGTCGCCCGATGGCGATGGCATGGCCTTCGTCAGCGACCGCACGGGCGAGCCGCAGATCTGGCTGGCGGAGAAGGACCGGCCGCCCCGGCCGCTGACCAACCTGCCGGGCGCCAACATGAACTCGCTGCGCTGGTCCCCCGATGGCCGCGGCCTGCTGTTCGTGGCGGAGGTGGGGATGGTCAGCGACCTTTACCGCGTCACCATCGCCGACGAGACGACGACGCGGCTGACCCATGACGGCCGCTACAAGGGTGCCCCCGTCTGGATGCCCGATGGCAGCATCCGCATGGCCATCCGCGGCGACGCCAGCTGGGCCATCTGGGCCATCGATCCCGTTAGCGGGAAGGCACCGGTGCAGGTGGAGGAGGGGCGCGATTTCATCGACATCTCCGCCGACCGTACCATGCTGCTGGTCGGTAATACCGGCGCCAGCCAGGTGGCCTGGACCACCCTGGACGGCAAGGGCGGGGGCGGGACCATCGAACTGCCGGCCACGCTGCGCCAGCGCAACATCGTGATCTGCCCGGACATGATCTATGCCGCGCGCATGAACCTGCCCTCGGCGGAGGTGGTGGCGGTGGACCGGCGCACGGGCGTGGAGCGCCGCCTGGGCCTGCTGGCCCGCACCAACATGCGCGCGCAGATATCGGTGGATTGCGGCAGCGGCTCCGTCTTCATGACCGAGCTGGTGGGACAGGAATCCGACCTGGTGCTGCTGAACCCCACCAATCCGGACTGAGGGTTCGGCAGCCCCGATCAACCCCGGATGGCAGGCTCATGAAAGGGTGATGGCGGCTCCATCATCTTTCCATCAGGTCGCGGAAACCCGCCGCGACAAATCCATCATGTCATTTTATATCAATAACTTATACAAATTCTCGGTGATCGCAACCGATCACCGACCTCAGTCGCCGGCGCTGCCATCCGGCAGCTTGGCTACGCCGCACGTGCGGCGCGGCGGCAGTCGCCGCCGTACCAGTTCCCGATGAGTCCATCTCATCGGGAACTGGTATTATGGGGTGATCATCTTCCCGTTCGCAGATGATCGTATTTCAATCATGCAATGATCAGCTTTCCATCATGGTCAGATCGATGCAGCCCGGCAATTTTTGTTCCGACCTCACGACACACCGTTGCATCCCCGCTTCCAGCCGGGACGCATGATTACGGGGGAAGAGATGAAGGACGGAAAACTCCGCCTCAAGGCATGCATCAATATCGAGTTCCAGACCGAGAATTTCGTGGAGGCCGGTGAGCACCAGAAGCAGCTGATGGTGCTGCTGGACGAGGTGCGGCGGCTGTACCCGGAAAGCACGCTGGACATGCGCGAACTGCGCAACCGCGGCGTGGCGCCCGGCATGGGCGGCAGCACACCGCGCCCGCCGGTGACCCGCACGGGCCGCCTTCGCCCCTATGCCAGTGTAGCCTGAGGATAAGAGGAGGCGATGATGATGCAGCAACGCTATCCCAGCACGGCGCTGGCCATGATCCAGGCCCTGCTGAAGATCAATCCGCGCATGTCGCTGCGCACGGCCGCCGCCCTACTGACCATCTGCGAGAATGAGGGCATCAGCCAGGCGGAGCTGTCCTATCTGATGGGGGAGGCGCCCTGCACCATCAGCCGTGCCGTGGACGAGCTGTCACGTGATCTGGATGAAAGCCATGAAGGCGTGACTGGCCCCCTGGTGGAGCGCCGCGCCTGGACCCAGGATGCGCGTCTGCGCGTCGTGCAATTGACTGATCGCGGTCGCGCCATTCGCGACCTGCTGAACAGTCAGATCGAAGCCGCCCGCCCCATCGTGGCGGCCTGATGCGGCGGGGCCGGGGCGGGCTCAGACCGCGCCGGCCCCCCGCAGATGACGCAGGAAACGCGCGGGCGAGGGGATGTGGGCCAGGATGCCCGCCGCCTTGTCGGCCCGGCCCGTGACCTGCCCGATGGCCTTGCCCAGGCTCATCACATTAGCGATGCGCCGGTCCAGGAAGGCCCAGCTGTCGGAAAGCCCGTCGGAGCGGTCATCCAGCCAATAGAGCGTGGTGGCCGTGACCAATCCGGCCAGCAGCAGCCGCTTGGTATAGAAATTATAATCGACCGAGCCGTCGCCGGCGGCGCGCCAGGCGGCGTCCACGGTGGCATAGACCAGCTGCGGCCCGCGCGCGGCGTTCTGCGGCAGGGCCAGCAGGCTGCCGGCGCGGCGTACCGCCTCGCGATGCGGGGTCAGGATCTCCAGCCGCTTGCGCACGGCCAGCGTCACCCGCTCCCGCACCTTCAGGGCCGACAGGTCGGTCTCGGTGAGTGCCGCCCGCATCTGCCGGTCGGCCCAGTCGCTGAACCAGCACACGGCCTCCAGCGCCCCACCGGGGAAGGCGGCCAGCGCCTCTTGGCTGTGAAAGCCCGCCGCCTCCGCCCCGCGCCGTAGAGCCGTATCTGTCCAGCCATCGAAGGCCACGTCGGGCAGCATCGCCGTCAGGATCGCATCCTTGCGCGCGGCCAGGGCCGCCAGCGCCTTGTCGTGGGCGCTTTGGACGGGGGCTTCAGCGGTGGCGTCGGTCATGGACATTCTCCGTTTGCGGGCCTTCAGCGTGCCGTGGCCAGCACGTCGGGGCCAAAAAACTTCTGCTCTTCAGTGTAGGTCAGCGTGGCCAGCCCATCCATGCGGTCCAGATAGAGGACGGCGTCCAGATGGTCCAGCTCATGCTGGATCACGCGGGCATGGGTGTTGGCGGCCTCGCGTTCCACAAGGTTGCCGTCCAGATCATAGCCCCGGTAACGGATGCGCCGGTAGCGTGGCACGACGCCGCGCAATCCTGGAATGGACAGGCACCCCTCCCAGCCCAGCACCTTCTCATCGCCCAGGGGCACGAATTCCGGGTTGATCAGCACCTGCGGCCCCATGGGTGCGTCGCCGGGATCGCCAGAGGCGCGTTCCGGCGGCACGCGGAAGACGATGATGCGCCGGGATACGTCGATCTGCGGGGCGGCCAGGCCGATGCCGGGGGCGTCGAACATCGTCTCCACCATGTCCGTGGCCAGCTGCCGCAACCCTTCATCGAAGCCGCCGGCGACGGGGATCGGGTCGGCCACACGGCGCAGGACGGGATTGCCCATGCGGACGATGGGAAGCACGGCCATGGAAAAAGGCTCCGCAAAAGGGGACGATTCGGGTTATATAAGCATTGTGGGGTCCTGGCCGCGGCGATGCAAGGCAAGGAAAACCGACCCCCAACCGGCCGCATGCCGGCCATTCCGCATGAATCTGCACAAAGCCGCGCGGCGGGTCTTCACAAGGGCGGCGGTGCTGTGTATAAACCCGGCGACTGGATCGGGCGACGGCGCGACCTTTAGGGTCTCGTGTTGCCTCTTCTTTGTTCTCAACCTTTAGCGTAGCGTCGGTTTCGCCGGCCCAGCGCACCAGTTTGGAGTGGATGTCCCGTGCAAGTTCTGGTTCGTGATAACAACGTCGATCAGGCACTGCGCGCGCTGAAGAAGAAGATGCAGCGTGAGGGCATCTTCCGCGAAATGAAGCTGCGCCGCAATTACGAGAAGCCGTCGGAGAAGCGCGCTCGCGAGAAGGCGGAAGCCGTTCGTCGCGCCCGCAAGCTGCTGCGCAAGCGTCTGGAGCGCGAGGGCTACTAATAGCCCTCCCCGTCCATCGGACGGGTTGCAGTCGGTCCTTCCAAGGATCGCCAAGATTGATTGCCGCCCCTGGGGATGCCCGCGGGCGGCTTTTGGTCTTTTTGGGCTTCGAGATAGTAGGAGCGCTGTCGTTTCCTGCCTCTCTCCCGTCATCCATCTTTTCCGTCATCCCGGCGAACGCCGGGACCCAGGGGCCAAGCGCCCGACCTGTCGGCGGCGTTGATCGACGCAGCTTCGAGGTTTGATCCTGTGACCCCTGGGTCCCGGCTTGTCGCCCATAGGCGCTAACTTAAGGGATTTGCACTGCCGTAGCAGCCCCTTCTACCGTCACCCCGGCGAAGGCCGGGGCCCATGTCGTAGAGCAAAGCGCTTGTCACTTGGGCCCCGGCCTTCGCCGGGGTGACGGTAGTGAGGATGGAATTGGTCTGCTCAAACGCTTAACTTAGCGCCCATGGGCGTGCGCCGGGATGACGGGGGAAAAGGAATGGCGGGAAAAGCAGGTGACGAAAGATAGATGGCGAAACAGTTGACGAAAGAGAGAGGATGGCGGGAAGCCGCCTCTCATCCCCCGGAACCGCCATGCCCCGCCGTCCCGCCGATTCACACATCTTCTGGCGCGACCCCGCTTTGCCGCATCTGGAGGCGCGGGAGGTCATGGATGGGCGCACGGTCTGTTACGTGCCGCATTCCCACCCCACCTTTTCCATCGGTGCCATCACCGGCGGGCACAGCGAATATCTGACGGGCGACGAACGGCACGCGGCGTTCGAGGGCACGGTGGTGCTGATGAACCCGGAGATGGTGCATGCGTGCAATCCGGTGGACGACCAGCCCTGGTCCTATCGCATGCTCTATGCCGATACGGGCTGGCTGACGGACGTGCAGGGGGCGGCGGCGTTCCGGCCCTATGGGGCGGTGATCAGCCGCGATCCGGGGCTCTATGCCGATCTGATGGGCCTGTTCGACCTGCTGTTCGATGAGGGCGGGACGGCCAAGGATGCGGCGGCGCGGGCCTTCTTCGCGGGGCTGGGGAACCGTGTCGATGGGACCGCGGCCGTGGTCAGGGATGAGCATGCCGCCCTGTCCCTGGCGGCCGATTACATCGCCCTGCATTGTACGCGGGAGTTGCGGGTGGAGGAGGTGGCGGAAGCCGCCGGCCTGTCGCCCTCTTACCTGATCCGGGCGTTCAAGGCGCGCTATGGGCTGACGCCGCATGCCTATCAGACCAACCTGCGAATCCGCGCGGGACAGGAAGGGCTGCGCAAGGGTCAGCCCATCGTCGAGGTGGCGCTGGACGCCGGATTCGCCGATCAGGCGCATTTCCAGCGGGTGTTCAAGGCGCATACGGCGGCGACGCCCGGTCAGTTCGCCCAGTCAGCCGCCCGCCAGCATGGCGAAGGCGCTGAGCGCCAGTAGTGCCGCCATGGCGCGGTTGAACATCCGCATCCGGCCGGGTTCGCTCAGGGCGCGGGAGAGCTGTGCGCCCGCATAGGCCCAGAGTGCGATGGAGACGTAGCAGATGGCGAAATAGAGGCCGGTGAAGGTCAGCACCGTCGCCATGCCGCCCGCCAGCCCATAGGCGCCCATGCCGGCAATGGCGGCGATCCAGGCCTTGGGGTTCAGCCATTGCAGGCTGGCCCCGGCCCAGAGCGAGGGCGGAGACGCGACCTCCGTCGCCGCCATCCCGCCGTCGGCCCGCCACAGCCGCCAGGCCAGGTACAGCATGAAGCCGGTGCCCAGGATGCGCATCACCGTGTCCAGCAGCGGCAGCCGCGCCACCGCTTCCGCCATGCCGACGCCGGCCAGCAGCAGCAGGAGGGTGAAGCCCACCGTGGCGCCGGTGACATAGCCCAGGCTGCGCCGGAACCCGTGATGCACGCCGCTGGCCAGCGCCAGGCTGTTGACGGGGCCGGGGGTGATGGAGGCGACAAGGGCGAAGCCGGCCATGGCCAGCAGAAGGGCGGTATTCATGGCTGCACCCGATTGCCGGCGGCAAGGGGGGGCGGGGAGGGGGCGAGAGGGGATCGGGTCACGGGGGACATCTCCGGGATGGTTTCCCCGGTTATCGCCACCCGGCCCGATCCGGTATTGAAGGAAATTGACCTGGAAGGGTCAGAACTTCGCCCCCAGCGTCACGCCCCATTCACGCGGACGGCCATAGGAGACCTCGGCCAGGCCGAAGGCGCCGCTGGCATTGCCCGACACGAAATAACGCCGATCGGTGACGTTGGTGGCGAACAGGGCCAGGGTCCAGCTGTCGTCCGGGGAGGTATAGGTCAACCGGCTGTTGACGATGCCATAGCCGGACTGTGCCACCAGTTCGGTATTGGCCACGTCGTTGTAGAACTTGCTGTAGGCCGACAGGTCGCCGCGCAGGCTGAGCGTGCTGCCGTCACCCAGGGAATGGGTATATTGCAGCCCTGTGCTGGCCGTCCATTTCGGCGTCTTCACGAACTTCGCGGCCTTGGTGATGGGCAGGACCTGCGTCGGGCCCAGGCCGGTCCCCACCTCGTCATATTGCGCGTCGGTGTAGCCGACGGCCAGGTCGAAATCGAGACCCTTGGCCGGCTTGGCCCGCACTTCCAGTTCCGCGCCCTTGATGGTGCCCTTGGCGGCGTTGGCCACGAAATTGCGCGGCGTTTGGTTCACGGTCAGCTGGATATTGTCATATTTGCTGAGATATCCCGCGACATTGACGATCAGGCGGTTGTCCAGCCAGCCGGTCTTGGCGCCCACCTCATAGGTCCAGATGGTTTCCGGCTCGTACTGTGTCACCTCCGACTCGTCCGCCAGCGGTCGGGCGTTGTAGCCGCCGCTCTTGAAGCCCTTGCCGGCGGACGCGTAGAGCAGGGCGTCGTCGCCCGCCTTGTATTCCAGGCCGAGCTTGGGCGTGAAAGCGTTCCAGTCGCCCGACCGCTGCACGTTGGTGAATACGACCTGGTCGCGCTGGCGGCGGTTGAAGACGGAAATCCACTTCTTGTCGCGGTTCCAGCGAGCGCCCGCCGTCACCGACAGATCGTCGGTCAGTTTGAAATTGCCCTGCCCGAACACGGCATAGGAGGTGTTGTCGATGCGGTTCAGGATCAGGGTGGCGGGCGACATGGGCGGCCCCAGCGGCGGCCACAGGCCCATGGCCAGATCGGCGCGGGCGTTGTCCGTTCCTTCCTCCGTGAAGTAATAGACGCCACCAACCCAGGTGAAGCGCCCATCGATGGCGTCACCGCTCAACTGGAATTCCTGGCTGAACTGCCACTGATCGTCATCGTTGAACGTTTCGCGATAGGTGAAGGGCGTGTTGTCACCATCGCGGGCAAAGGTTGCCTGCAGCTCGCGGTAGGCCGTGATGCTCTTGGCCTCCACATTGCCCAGGTTCCAGGTCAGGGTGCCGGCAAGGCCCCACAGATCCAGATCGTTGACATTGGGGCCGGTGCCCCATGTGGTGAAGGGGCTGTCGGTGATGAAGGAGGAATTCAGCGTTTTCTGGCCGTTGGGTGCCGTGACGCCACGTGTCGGAGCCACGAGATTGTTGTAGTTGACCAGGAAGGGCTGGCCCGTCAGGCCCGGTGCCGGCGCCACGGCCAGCAGCTTGTTGGGGGCGGAATGTTCGCGGGCCCGCGTGACATCGCCAACCAGATGGAAATCGATATCCTCCGTAACATTTGTCGACAGCTGCAACCGGGCGCTGTCGGCGTTGCGGTCGCCCATATCCTGCCCGTCCGACAGGCGTTTGGCATAGCCGTCGCGGTTCAGGGATGAAACGGACAGGCGCGTCAGCACCTTGCCATCGGCCAGGGGGACGTTCACCACACCCTTCACGTCCAGCCGGTCGAAGCGGCCGGTGGTCAGTTCCACCCGGCCTGACAGGTCGTCCGTCGGGCGCTGGGTGTTGATCAGCACCGCACCGCCGATGGTGTTCTTGCCGAACAACGTTCCCTGCGGCCCGCGCAGCACCTCCACGCTGGCCAGATCGACCGCATCCATGATGCCGCCGATGGAGCGTGCGTAATAGACGCCGTCGACATAGAAGCCGACGCCCGGATCGCTGAAGATGGCGAAGTCGTTCTGGCCGATGCCACGGATGAAGACTGTGGCGTTGTAATTGCCGCCCGATAGTGCCGCTGCGCCATCGAAGCGGATATTGGGTGTGAAGCGGGCGATGTTGTCCAGCGTCTCGACACTGCGCGCCTCCAGTCCTTCGGCCGTGAAGGCGGTCACGGCGACGGGCGTGTCCTGCAGCGCTTCCGACCGGCGGCGCGCCGTCACCACGATTTCTTCCAGCGTGCCGCCATCGGCCGGCGGGGGGCTGTTCTGCGCCGCCACGGGTGCGGCCATGACCAGGGCCAAGCCAGTCGCCAGCAACAGCCGATGGGGATTGCCGTGGGCGCGCAAAAACCCGTTCGCCGGGCGCACCCGGCGTTGCGTGTAAGACATGGAGTTCCTCCCTTGGAAGCTTTTATGCTTGCTTGGTCGTGGCTGTTGGCACGTTGGTCAGCCATCGTATGTTCGCATAATGATTATGCGATATTACATTTAAGTCCGCAAGAGCGAATCTCGGATCGATATAGTCCGGCGCGTGTGCTGGTTTCGGGGATATTTGCGCGATCTCTTGGTTTAAAATATAAACAGTTGATGATGTCAACTATCTTCCCTATGGCGACAGAATTCGGGCATGGCCATGACTTCCGCTTTCGGTGACAACCCGGCGGATGTCAGTCCCGGTATTTCTTCCCCGCCTTCACATGGTCCTTGGCCCGGAAGGTGACGGCGGTGAACTCCGGGGGTTTGCGGGCCACCCAGCCGATGAAGGCGGCGATGTCGGGATGGGCGCGCAGGGACTCCAGGGTCGTGTAGCTGCGCGCCAGCTCCTTCTCCGACAGTTCGGCATGGATCTTCCGGTGGCAGACGCGGTGCAGGGCCACGGTTTCCTTGCCGCCCTGGCTGCGCGGGACCAGATGGTGCAGTTCCACGCTGGGCCCCGCCACCAGCGGCCGGCCGCACAGACCGCAATCGCCCAGCACCCGCGCCGCCGGCGCGGGGCGGGCGGGCAGGTCGGGCGGCAAGGGTTTCAGCCGGTCGCTTGGCAGGAGCTTGTGTCCCTTAAATAATACGCTCGGCCTTGCGGATGCGGGCATAGCGGTCGTTCACCGCCTGCCAGTCCACCACGTTCCACCAGGCTTGCAGATATTCGTCCCGGCGGTTCTGGTATTGCAAGTAGTAGGCATGCTCCCACACGTCATTGCCCATCAGCACATGTTCGCCATCCATGATCGGCGTGTCCTGGTTGGGGCGCGGCGCGATGGACAGGCGGCCCTTCACATTGACGGTGACGAAGACCCAGCCCGACCCGAACTGCTTGGCGCCCGTCTCATTGAAGCTTTTCTTGAAACTGTCGAAGCTGCCATAGGCCTCGTCGATGGCGCGGGCCACGGCCCCCTTGGGGGCGCCGCCGCCATTGGGGCCCATGATCGACCAGAACATCGAATGGTTGGCATGGCCGCCGCCATTGTCGCGCACCGCCTTGCGCACGGTTTCCGGCAGCTTGGGGAATTCCACCAGCAGTTCGGGCAGGGACAGGGATTGCAGCTGCCCGTGATCGGCCAGGGCCTGGTTCAGCTTGGTCACATAGGCCTGGTGGTGCTTGGTGTGGTGCAGTTCCATGATCTGGCCGCTGATATGCGGTTCCAGAGCCGATGCGGCATAGGGCAGGGAGGGCAGCATGTGCGGCCCGGCAGCCGGCGCCTGGGCGAAGACGGGGCAGGAGCAGAGCCCGACCGCCAGGGCGGCACCGCCGGTGAACAGCAGGGTGCGGCGGTCCAGTCCGATCCGGGGGGTGATGGCTTGGGCGGTTGCGGCTTGACGGGGCATGGGGAAGGGTTCCTCCGGGTTGGGACGTATAGGCCATGGCGCGCGGGGGTGGACATCGCCTATATCCTCAACCAACGTCCTGGCAAGGCTTTGGTTGCCGCAGCCTGTCGCACCCCGGAACCGTCCATGCCGCGCATCATCCTGCTGAACAAGCCCTATGACATGCTGTGCCAGTTCACCGATGAGGGGTCGGGGGCGCGCACGCTGGCCGAATGCGTGGATGTGCCCGGTGTCTATCCGGCCGGCCGCCTGGACCGCGACAGCGAGGGGCTGGTGGTGCTGACCGATGATGGCGGCCTGATCGCCCGGATCAGCCAGCCGCGCCATAAATGGCCCAAGACCTATTGCGTGCAGGTGGAGGGGGAGCCGACCGCCGCCGCGCTGGACGCGCTGCGGGCGGGCGTGACGCTGAAGGACGGCCCGACCCTGCCGGCCGGGGTGCGGCGGATCGAGGAGCCGGGCTGGCTGTGGCCGCGCACGCCGCCCGTGCGCTTCCGTCAGTCGATCCCGACAAGCTGGATCGAGATCGTGCTGCGCGAAGGGCGCAACCGACAGGTCCGGCGGATGACGGCCGCCGTGGGGTTCCCGACCCTGCGCCTGGTGCGCTGGGCGGTGGGGGATTGGACGCTGGAGGGGCTGGAGCCAGGGAAGTGGCGGGAGGCGGCGCCACCACGTAGGTCAGGTCGAGCCGGAGGCGAGCCCTGACAATAGTGCTGGAAGGCCTTTTCCGTCAGGGCTCGGCATTCGCCTCGACCTGACCTACGGCGTTGTTATCGTTTCCATAAGCGACGTACCTCGTCCACCAGCACGGCCGCCGCGTGCAGCAGGGCGCCGCCGACCCGGTTGAGCAGGGCGATCTCCCCGCGATAGATCTGGGCCAAGGCGCCGCGCATGCTGCCGATGCCGCCTTCGGCCAGGACATGGAAGCGCCGGGCGCTGACCAGCCAGATGGGGCTGAACAGCCAGGACAGCGCGATCACCGTCACGGCCAGCTGCTGGGCATCCTTGTCGATGGCGCCGATGGACAGGCCGGCAGCCGCCAGCACGAAGCTGAATTCGCCCAGGCTGCCCATGATCACCCCGGCGGGAAATGCCCGTTCCCACGGTTCGCCCAGCAGATGCAGGGTGGTGACATTGATGGCCGATTTCACCGCCGTCACCACGAACAGCAGCAGCAGAACCTCCCCCAGATGGGTCCAGGCGAAGGACAGGTCGATCAGCAGGCCGATCGACAGGAAGAACACCACGATCAGCACCGACTGGATCGGGTGGGTGGCGCGCAGCGACAGGGCGCGGCCGTCGGAATTGCCCAGCATGAAGCCGGCGACAAAGGCGCCGAACGCCGCCGACAGGCCCATCACGCCCGACGCCGCCGCCATGGTGAAGCAGAAGGCCAAGGCGGCGAGCGGAATGACCTCATGATTGCGCTTGAACCATTCGCCATAGGGGACGGTCAGCCGTTCATGACGTGACAGGAACCAGACCAGCCCGCCCAGCGCCGCCATCGCCGCCGCCAGCTTGAACAGCACGGCGGCCGACAGGCCCCCGCCGCTGCCCATGCCGTTGGTGATCAGCAGCAGGGGCACGAAGGCCAGGTCCTGGGCGATCAGCACGCCGACGGTGACGCGGCCCGTCTGGGTCTTCAGCTCCCCCACATCCTCCAGCATCTTGATGGCCACCGCCGTACCCGACAGCGCCATGATGAAGCCCATGACGACGGAGCGCGGCCAGGGCCAGCCCAGCAGCAGCCCGGCCAGACCGGTGACCAGCAGCGACAGGCCGATCTGACAGGCGACGGCGGCCAGGGCCACCTTCCACACCGCCTGGAACGCCTTCACCGACAGTTCCATGCCGACCAGGAACAGCAGCATCAGCACGCCCAGTTCCGCCAGGGTGGTGATGCTTTCCGAGGATTCCACCAGCCCGAACCCGCCCGGCCCCAGCACGATGCCCGCCACGATATAGCCGACGATCGCCGGCTGTTTCAGGCGCGACAAGGCCAGCCCGCAGAGCAGGGCCACGGAGGTGACGATGGCGATGCCGGTCAGGTCGAAATGATGCTCCAACGGGGATGTCCTGGGCTCCGGAACGGGACGGGGCCAGTTTCCCCGGAGGGGTGGCGTATCGCAACCATCAATCGAGGGGGGAGGGGACCGATTGCGGGGGAGCGGGAGGGGGCGCTGTTGGAACCGGCGGGTTTACCTTTCCCGCGAAGGCGAGACTTCCGCCAAAGTTCTGGGCACCTTCGTTTCCGCCTCTCCAACCGTCACCCCGGCGAAGGTCGGGGCCCAAGTGACAAGCACCTCGTTCTACGACCTGGGCCCCGGCCTTCGCCGGGGTGACGGTAGAGAGTGTGAAATCCTTACGGCCCAAGAGTTTTGCAGAGGCCTCGTGCCCCCCCCCTCAGCAGCCGTTGGTCACCACCGCCCCGGGCTTGCTGGGCGTGGACAGCGACCAGAGATGGCCGTAGGGGTCGCGGACCTGGCCGTAGCGGTCGCCCCAGAACATGTCGGCGGGCTTCATGGCTTCCGTGGCGCCGGCGGCGATGGCCTGGGCGAAGCTGGCATCGACATCGGGCACGGCCATGTGCAGGGTGATGGGCGTGTTCTTGGGGTATTCCGTGGCCGCACCGCCGCGATATTCGGGGAAATCGTCGCACAACATCAGCGGGCCGCCATTGATCAGGATCTGGCCGTGCAGCAGGCGCTTGCCATCCTCGGCCGGCATTTCCATGACCTTGGTGGCACCGAAGGCGCGGATATAGAAATCGATGGCCTCACGGGCGCCGTTCACCACCAGATGCGGGATGACGCCGGTGGTGTTGTGGGCGTATTCGGGCTTCTCGGTCATGGTTTCCTCCGTTGGATGGAAAGGGGATGATATTCCAAGGACGGATGGGCCGCGCCGGCCCCGACAGTCCCTCCAAAATATTTCACGGACCTGCCTGCAGATTGTCCAGATGCTGGCGGATATGAGCCGCTTCCGCCGGGCTGTGGGCGAGCGCGATGGCGCGGCCGAAGGCGTCGCGGGCTTCGGCCTTGCGGCCCAGCTGCATCAGCAGGCCGCCGCGCAGGCCGTGGAAATGGAAATAGCCGGACAGGCGGTCGCCCAGCGGTTCGACCATGGCCAGGGCCGCTTCCGCCCCCCGCACCTTGGACACGGCAACGGCGCGGTTCAGCGTGATGACGGGGGACGGGGACAGGGTTTCCAGCCCGCCATAGAGCAGGTCGATCTGGGCCCAGTCGGTGTCGGCGGCCGTGGGCGCGCGGGCATGCAAGGCGGCGATGGCGGCCTGGATCTGATAGGGGCCGGAACGGCGGTGGCGCACGGCCTTGTCCAGCAGGGCCAGCCCTTCATTGATGGCGGGCCGGTGCCAGAGGAGGCGGTCCTGATCCTCCAGCAGGATCACCGATCCGTCGGGGGCATAGCGGGCGGGGCGGCGGGCATGCTGCAACAGCATCAGGGCCAGCAGGCCCATCATCTCCGGCTCCGCGCTGAACAGGCGCAGCAGCAGCCTTCCCAGGCGGATAGCCTCCTCACACAAGGGCGCGCGGGCGGCCCGTTCGTCGGCACCGGCGGAATAGCCTTCGTTGAACACCAGATAGACCATGGCGGCCACGGCGGCTAGCCGTTCGGGCCGGTCGGCGGCACCCGGCGCGTCGAACGGCACGGGGTTGGCGGCGATGCGGGCCTTGGCGCGGGTGATGCGCTGTTCCATGGCGCTGTCGCCGACCAGGAAGGCGCGGGCGATCTGTTTCACCGACAGGCCGGAGACGATGCGCAGCGCCAGGGCGATCTGCTGCGTGGCCGGCAGGTCGGGGTGGCAGCAGATGAACAGCAGGCGCAGCACGTCGTCGCGGTAATCGGCCTCGTCCAGCCTTCCCGCCATCTCCGCCTCCCGGTCCGACAGGTCGGACAGGGGCGCGTCATCGTCGGGCAGGGCGACATGGCGGGCGCGCACACGGGTCTGGTCGATGCCGGCATTGCGGCCGACCATGATCAGCCAGGCGGCGGCATCGCGCGGCGGCCCGTTCTTCGGCCAGGAGGAGAGCGCGCGCAAGGCCGCCTCCTGGAACGCCTCCTCCGCCAGGTCCAGGTCGCGGAAATAGCGCAGCAGCGCCCCCACGGCTTGCGGCCTTGCCGCGGCCAGGGCGGCGCTGATCCAGGCATTGTCGGTCATGGCGATGCCGACGACAGCGGTCCGCCCGGCATGAACAGGGCCACGGGCCGGATTTCATAGCAGCCCTTGCCGGGATTGGCGGCGGCCAGTTCGCGCGCCTTGTCCAGCGCCTCCTCCAGCCCCTCGCAATCGACGATGTAGAAGCCCAGCAGCTGTTCCTTGGTCTCGGCGAAGGGGCCGTCCAGGATCAGCGGCTCCTCCTTGCCCTTGCGCAGGGTGGCGGCGGCGGTGGTCGGCATCAGGCGGGCGACGGGGCCCAGCTTGCCCCTCTCCGCCCAGCCCTGCTGTACCTTGCCCAGCCGGTCCATGACGATGGCGTCTTCCTCCGGCGTCCAGGCGCCGACATAATCTTCCTCGTTATAGCAAAGAATGGCGTACAACATGATCGGGCCTCCCTTCGTCTTCATAGGACGGGGAGAGTATGCCGGTGCCGACAGGGGCTTTCAGGAAAATTCGGTATTCACTCTGCTGCGACCTTCGCGGCCGGCGGCGCCTCGGACAACCTGCCGCCATCCAGCACCAGCACACGCCCCGCCGCTGCGATGGTTTCAGGGCGGTGGGCGATGGTGATGCGGGTGATGCCCAGGGCGGCGATATGCTGATTCACCTCCCGCTCCTTGGCCACGTCCAGGTGGCTGGTACCCTCGTCCATGATCAGGATGCGCGGGCGGCGGTATAGGGCGCGGGCCAGCAGCAGGCGCTGCTTCTGCCCGCCCGACAGGCCCGTTCCCATCTCGCCCACCAGGGTGTTGTAATTCATGGGCATGGCTATGATCTCGGCGTCGATGCCCGCCATGGCCGCACATTGGCGCATGCGCATCAGGTCGGGGGTGGCCTCGAAGAAGGTGATGTTCTCCGCCAGCGATCCGGTCAGGAGCTGATCATCCTGCATCACCACGCCGATCTGCGCGCGCAGGGCCACGGGGCCGATATGGTCGGCCGGTACGCCATCGAACAGCACCTCCCCGGCCGTCGGCCGGAACAGGCCCAGCATCACCTTCAACAAGGTGGTCTTGCCGCCGCCCGACGGGCCGGTGATGGCCACGAATTCGCCCGTTGCGACATCCAGATCGATGCCGGTGATGGTGTCCGGCTCCGTCTCCGCATAGCGATACGAAACGCCCTTCAGCGTGACGCCGCCCTTCAGTTCATGCGGGATCAGCGGGTCGGTGGCGTCGCTTTCCAGGCCCTTCTCTTTGTCGGAGAGCGCGATATCGGCGATGCGGTCCAGGTGCAGGTCCAGCATCCGATACTGGATGACGGTTTCCAGCAGCTTGGTCGCTTTGTCCAGGAACTGGCCCTTGTAACTCATGAAGGCGTAAAGCATGCCAATGGTGATCTGGTTCTCCATGGCCAACATGGCGCCGACATAGACGGTGACGATATTCTCCAGCCCATAGATCAGGCCGTTGGCGGTGGTGAAGTTCAGGTTCAACTGCCCCAGGCGCACGCCGCGCGTGATGGTGTCGGCAAAGCGGTTCTGCCACACGCCTTCGCGCTCCATCTCGTGCCCGAAGATTTTGATGGTCTGGATGGCGCGGGTGCTTTCGATAAAGCTGGATTGCTCCTTGGCCGAGGCGGCAATCGCGTCCTCCTCCCGCTGGCGCAGCAGGTGGAAGGAGATCAGGCGGACGCCGATATAAAGCGCCAGTGCCACTAGCACGATGACGGCCAGCTTCACCGAATAAAGGAAGATCATCACCAGTGTGATTATGGCCATTACCCCATCGACCAGGGCGGCGATCAGGCCATTGGTGAACAGGTCGCGGATGGGGCGGGTGGAGCCAAACCGGCTGGCCATGTCCCCGATATGTCGCTTCTCGAACCAATCCAGCGGCAGACGCAACAGATGGTGGAACAGGCTGGCCCCCATCTGGTGGCCGATCAACCCGCCCAGGACCAGCAGCACCCGCCCGCGTAGCCATTCGGCCACCAGTTTCACCGCCGTGAACAGGCCAAAGCCGATGGCCAGCGCCCAGAGCAGATCGCCATCGCCCTTCAACACCGCCTCATCCACAGCGATCTGCATATAGAAGGGGCTGGCGATCACAAAAAGTTGCAGCACGACGGACAGAACCAGCGCTTGGCCCAGCGCTGTCTTCATCCCCGCGATCCGGCCCCACAGCGCCGCCATGGGCAGGCGGGAGCGTTCCTTGCGCTTCTCGAAGGACGGGGTGGGGGTCAGCTCCAGGGCTACCCCGGTGAAATGCTGACTGACCTCTGCAAGGGTCATCCGTCGTTCGCCGCGCGCCGGGTCCAGGATGGTGACCTTGTCCCCCCTCACCCCGGCCAGAACCACGAAATGGTTCATGTCCCAGTGCAGAATGGCGGGCAGCTTCAGGTCCTTCAACTGCGCCGGCTCCAGCCGCAGTCCCCGCCCGCTGAAACCCAGCTTCTGGGCCATCAGCAGGATATTCTTCATCGTCGTCCCCTTCAGGGAGATGGAGAAGCGACGGCGCAGCGCGGGCAGGTTCGTCTCATGGCCATGATTGCTGGACACCATGGCGAGGCAGGCGAGACCGCATTCGGAGGCTTCGGATTGAAGTATTTGGTGGTGTTTCATTTCCAGCGGGTCAAATATGTTGGTGTGTAGTTTAATTTATATCGTATTTTTCCAATTTTTGGCTGTTGAAATAAAACTCAAATAGTATTTTTAAATACCAAAAGACCTAAATTATATACAATATGTATTGATAGCACCCCCCAGAAGGCGGTTGTCCAATTTCTCTGCGCATACCATATATCAAACAGCATGGCCATCACTGCGAATCCAAGCACGATTTGCGGTGTTTTCCATATGATGTATGGTGCATGCAAGTAGGCTGCCAAGGCTGCTATGGTGACGATATAGGCCAACCTCTGTCCAGTTACCCTGAACGGAATTGAAATTGCGGCAATAACGAGGGTCTCAAATATGGGGGAAAAAAACACATATATGAACGCGTCCACCCCCGTATCGGGCTTGTACTGTTTTGTAGTTGATGTGACCTTTGAAAAGGTTAATACTATAATAATTGAAACAATACATAGAAATATCCCCACAAATAATCCAAGGATAATGGCCTTTGATGTGTAATTTTTGACATTAATATTGAATATGGTTTCCGCAAAATGGTAGTTTTTGCTGGTGTTTTTCTGTGTTATGTTTGATTTTATCCAAATAGCCGTAAAGAAGTAAATTAAAGATAGCGTCAAAACAATCGGAGTAGAGAAGGTGGAAATATCCATGATGCCTCCGGTGGAGGTGGTCGATGGCGGAATGCTCCGCCATCGACCACATGATTAGCAGATGACGTTGCCCATCTGGTCATAGGTGATATCACCGATGGGGCGGCCACCCCCCGACAACCAGCTGTAAAACAGGCATCCGACCATGCCGCCCGGATCGGTCGGGTCGGGATTGCACGTTCCGCTATCATCACCACCGGAAGCCTGGGAAAGATCTTCCATCGTCATCTCGAGCATTTCACTCTCCTTGGTTTATTAGAGTCTGATCCGAAATTGATCTGAACTGTATCAATGCCTTGCGATCCGTCGGATGAAGA
>NZ_JBLTYX010000012.1:0-189854 GCF_048066115.1 Niveispirillum sp. KHB5.9
GCGCACTCGACGCCTAATGACATGCTGCATTACCCTCTCAAACCTGCTCATTCTTCGGCTTGGTCAAAATGGCCACCCGGTCCGCAGCTCCCCGCAAGGCGCTATCCAGCAAATGCGCGTATCGGCTGGTGGTCTTGGCCTGGGTGTGGCCCAACAGCGCCCCCACGACCGGCAGGCTTTCGCCAGAGGACACCAACAGGCTGGCGAAGGTGTGGCGGACATCGTGGACCCTGACGCCGTCTATGCCGGCGCGGCGGCATACAGCGGCCCAGAAGGTGCGGATCGTCGTCATGTGGCCGTTGGCCCCATCGCCGGGGAAAACCCATCCTGCGGGCGCTGTGGCGCGTCGGCGGGCGTCTGCCTGCTGCTGCCGTCGCTTGTCCAGCACAGCCACCGCCTCCGCTGACAGCGGAACTCGGTGCAGCTTGTTCTGTTTGGTCGTGGCGGCAGGCTTCACCCAGACACCGGCATCAAGGTTCAGATGCTCCCATTGCATCGCCAACACCTCCCCCACCCGCGCGCCTGTCAGCAGCAACAGGCGAACAACGTCGGCGGAATCCTGAGCCTGACTCTGGTCGAGTGCCTGTTGCAGTCGCCCGATCTCCTCCGGGGTCAGGTAGCGTTCCCGCCCCTCCTCACTGTTCCGCTCGATCTTGGTGGCGGGGTTCTCCGTCAGCATCCCCCAGCGCTCGGCGGCGGAGAAGATGGCGGAACATAGGGAGACGGCGCGGTTAGCAGCCACGGGGAATTTCTGCGACACGCGATGGTGCAGGTCTTCTATATCCCGGCGCTGGATATCGGTCAGCCGCTTTTGTGCCAGGATCGGCAGGATGTGGTTCTTCAACAGCAGGCGGCGGTTCTTCAAGGTGCCGGGTCGGTTCCGTCGTCCCGCCACCTCGGTCAGCCACCGTTCGGCAAACTCCCCGAACAGCGGATTGGTGTCCGGCTTCACCTCGCGCGCTTCCTTGCGCTCCTGGGCGGGATCGCGGCCAAGGTCGGCGGTGGCGATGACCTTCCGCGCCTCCTTCCGGGCCATATCCAGCGGCACCTTGTTGCAATAGCCGATGGTCATGCGGCGTTCCTTGCCGCCGCGCACCCGCATCTGCACTACCCACGCCTTGGCCCCGGTGGGTGTCAGGCGCACGGCCAGTCCTGGGACATCTGTGTCCCAGATAAAGCTCTGCCCCTTCTCAGGCGGCGGCATTTCATCAACAAGGGTCTTGGTCAGCCGTACCCTGGACATGGGTCACCCCCAACGCGCTCTCTATCGGCTTACAGGGCTGAGGGCTTTGTAAGCAGGGGCGGGGGTGATTCGTACCGTATCCGCGATTCTGCTTACGAGCCGGCCATGTAAGTCCGTATGTAAGCTAGCATCGGGCAGATTCGGGCACAACAAGGCACCTTCCGGCATCTCGTGCCGAGCCTTAAGTGCTTGATTTTACTGGAAAGTCGTTGGAGCGGGTGAAGGGAATCGAACCCTCGTCGTAAGCTTGGGAAGCTTCTGCTCTACCATTGAGCTACACCCGCGCCGGGACCGTCCTTATATGGGGTTCCGGGTGCCGGATCAAGGGGCTAATCGTCCCCCGCGCCCGGCCTTCCCGGCACGCCCGGATCAGCGCGCCGCGCGCCGCGGGCGACGTCGGGACACCGGCAGCTCCGTCCCCGCTTCCACGGCCGAAGCGTCCATGACGGCAGCGAAAAGCGGTAGGGTGGTGACCTTAGCGACGGGACGCAGGCCGGGGGTGGCGGTGCGGGTCTTGGGCGGCGCAGCGCGACCCACCATGCCGGTCACGCCGGACAGCGCGCCATCCACCAGTTCCAGGCCCTGGAACCGGGCCGGATCGACCGGGCCCGGCAGGGACAGGCCGGCCACGACCTCCCGGTTGAAACCGAAGCGCACATAATAAGGGGCGTCGCCCACCAGGATGACGACGCGATGGCCCAGGGCCTTGGCGGCCTCCAGGCTGTGGCGGATCAGCTTGCCCCCGATGCCGCCGCTGCGCAGATTTTCGGCGATGGCGATGGGGCCCAGCATGATGGCCTGGACATTGCCGCCCAGCATCACCGGCCAGTAACGGATGGTGCCGACCAGCACCTCGTTGCCATCTTCATCGGTGTCGGTCGCGACAAAGCACAGGTCGGCCACGGGGGCGACATTCTTGCGCAGGCGATAGACGGTCTTGGTGTGGCGCTTGGGGCCGAAGGAATTGTCGAGAAGCTTTTCGATGGCGGCGGCGTGAACCGGCTGCTCAAGCGTGATGTTCATACGATTGGGGTTTCCCGGCAAAATGAAATGTGGGGGAGACACTGAAGAAGCGTCTGGCCGGGACCCCCACGCGAGCGATGCGTCAGGTCCCGTGCACAAGCACCAGCCGTCCGAAGGGGACGGAGGTCTTTCGTCGTCGCAGGGGCGTGAAGCGCAACATCGCGCGGCTCATGAACAGTTGAACGTGTTCGCTATATGAGGCTATCGAGCCCCCGACGCAAGCGGCGTTTTCATGACGAAGCGCCACCTGACCATCGGGTGAGGGAACCGCCCGGGATTGTGCGGGGGCGCAAGCGGCCTATAATGGCGCTTTGCGGGCCCAAGGGCTTGGCCGCCATGATGAAATCCGGGATCAGATCATCGGATGGGAAATGGGAAGGGGCGCCATGTACAGCGACACGACGCGTGAAATCCGGGTGACGGTGGAACCGCGATACCTGCCCGACCAGTCGCAGCCGACCGAAAGCCACTATGTCTGGGCCTATCAGGTGCGGATCGAGAATCTGGGGCCGGAGACGGTGCGCCTGCGCACCCGGCACTGGAAGATCACCGACGCGCTGGGGCGGCTGATGGAGGTGAAGGGGCCGGGCGTGGTGGGCGAACAGCCGCTGCTGCGCCCGGGTGAGGAATTCACCTATACCAGCGGCACACCGCTTTCCACCCCGTCCGGGATCATGGTCGGCAGCTATGGCATGGAGAATACTGATGGCGAGGCGTTCGACATCGCCATCCCCGCCTTCTCCCTGGACAGCCCTCACCAGGCGCGGCGGCTGAATTGATGGGGCTTCATGACCATACCGGTGGAACTCAGGCCGGCGACTGCCGGCCCGCGCCACGTGGCGCGTAAGCCAAGCTGCCGGAGGCAGCGCCCGGCGCCTGAGGGGATTGAGTATGATGCACAGCCCGCATCAGCCCATACCGCTGGGGCGATATCCGAATTCCGCGCTTGAAACATTCGGCGAACAAGCCATCTGCTGTTCTGCCGGACACCATTCTCCAAAAGGGTGATCCGGTGGGCTGGATCGGGGGAACCGGCCCGCGCCCCGCCGGGGGTGCGAACAAGCCGAACCAACGAAATGAGGAGTGCATCCCCGTGAGCGTGCCCAAGAACAGTGCCGACAAGGTCGTGCAGGGTCCCGTGCATGGCCGCCGTGCCGGCCCCGCCGCCACCAATCCCAATCTGGTCCGTCCTTCCAAGGAGGAGGCGGAGGCTGCCGTGCGTACCCTGATCCGCTGGGCCGGCGACGATCCGGACCGCGAGGGGCTGGTGGGTACGCCCGACCGCGTGGCGCGCTCGTACGAGGAATTCTTCGCCGGCTATGGCGTGGACCCGGTCGATCTGCTGGCCCGTACTTTCGAGGAGACGGACGGCTATGACGAAATGGTCGTCCTGCGCAATATCCGCCTGGAGAGCTATTGCGAGCACCATATGGTGCCGATCATCGGCAAGGCCCATATCGCCTATCTGCCGCGCAGCCGTGTCGTCGGCATCTCCAAGCTGGCGCGCGTGGTCGAAGTCTATGCCAAGCGCCTGCAGATCCAGGAGAAGATGACCGCCCAGATCGCCAACACCATCGAGGAGGTGCTGGAGCCCCTGGGCGTGGCGGTGGTGATCGAGGCGACGCACCAGTGCATGACCACCCGCGGCATCCACAAGCCCGGCGTCACCATGGTCACCAGCCGCATGCTGGGTGCCTTCCGCGAGGATGAGAAGACGCGGCGCGAGTTCCTGGCCATGATCGGCAATCCGGTCAGCAGCCTGGAGGGTTGAGGCTTCGAGGCAGAATTGTAGAAGGGGGCGTCGGGCAACCGGCGCCCCCTTTGTCATTCGGCATTGGCACTGTCGCCCTGCCACTGGAACACGCTTTCCAGCGGTACCTTGAAGACCTGGGCGATGCGGAAGGCGGCTTCCAGGCTGGGCGAATATTTGCCCTGTTCGATGGCGGCGATGGTCTGGCGAGTGACCCCGATCCGTTCGGCCAGTTCGATCTGGGTCATCTCCCCCGCCTCGAACCGCAGCCGGCGGACATGGTTGGTGAAGGGCACCATGGCTCACCAGCCCCGGCGGTACATGAAGACCTGCGTGCCCAGGCGCGAAAGCTCGGCCAGCAGCAGGGCGAAGAACATGAAATTCACCAGCAGCCGCTTGTCGATGCCAAGATGGCTGGTCAGCATGGCACCGATGGCGCCCACCACCAGCACATAGAAGCCGGTGCGCGTTCCCAGCAGTCCGACCTGCCGGTCGCGCTCGTCCCTGGGGCTGCGTGCCTCTCGCGGATTGCGGATGGCGGTCAGTATCGCCAGGCCGACCGCCACGACGATCTGGCCGACGATCAGGGTCATAAGGCAATAGACCATCCACATGAATTGTCCGCCCGGGAGCAGGCCCCAGCCCAGGTAGGAGCCGAAGACCGGTATGAAATAGGCACCCCCGAAGCCAAGAAGGGCCAGCAGCTGCAGCCAAGTCAGCTTTTCCCGAAACGACATGTCAATCACCTCGAACATGATGTTATATTTATTTAACATCACGTGCATCCGTAGAGCGAAATGTCAAATATCTTATACATGAATGGTGAGCTCGCCATGCCTGCCGACATCTGTGGGCCGGAGGGGTGAGCCTACCGCGTCACCGACAGGTAGCGTGATAGATGCAGGTTGCGGATATTGTCCTGCCAGCCGCTGACCCGGGCTGACACCATGTGCGTGGTCACATGGGTGTAGATGGGGATGATCGGGTGGTCGGCCAGCAGCATGGCTTCGGCCCGCTGCATCAACTGCCGCCGTGCCGTCGGGTCCACCTCCGATGCGGCGGCGCGGACCAGACGGTCATAGTCGGGGTTGCGATAGCCGCTGTGGTTCTGGCCCTGCACGTCGGACAGGAACAGCGACAGGAAGGAATAGGCGTCGTTGTAGTCGCCGATCCAGCCGCCGCGGACGATATCCTGGTATTTGCCCTCCGCGCGGGCCTGCAACAGCACCTTCCATTCCTGGTTGGCCAGCCTGGCGCGCACACCGAGCTTCTGGCGCCACATGCTGTCGATGGCGATGGCGATCTTGCGGTGGTTTTCCGAGGTGTTGAACAGGATCTCCACCTCCAGCGGCTTGCCGCCGGGCCCATAGCCGGCCTTGGCCAGCAGTTCCCTGGCCTTGGCATCACGCTCGGCTTGCGTCCAGCGGGCCCATTCCGGCAGGGGGGAGACGTAATTCTCTGTGCCCGGCGGGGTGATGGAATAGGCGGGGATTTCGCCTGCCTGGGTGATCTTGTCCACGATCAGCTGCCGGTCGATGGAAAGCGACAGGGCGGCCCGCAGGTCGGGATTGGATTTCCACGGCTCGTTGCGCAGGTTGATGCAGAACCAGTAGCTGGAAAAGAACGGCGCCAGCCGCAGGTCGGCCGGCATGTTCTGGCGCACCCAGGCGATCTGCCCGTCGGGCAGGTCGTAGGTGACGTCCAGCTCTCCGGCGCGGAAGCGCTTCAACTCTGCTTCGCGATTTTCCGTGGGATAGAAATAGACGGCGTCCAGCGCCACCTCGTCCGCCGCATGGAAATACCGGTTGCGCACCAGCTTCACATGGCCCTGCGGCACGGCCTCGGCCAGCATATAGGCGCCGTTGGAGACCAGCTTGCCCGGCCGGACGAACTCGTCCCCGTGCTTCTTCACATTGGCCTGGGACACGGCGAAGGTGGAATGGTGCTGGAGAGAGGAGACGAAATAGGAGGTCGGCGCCTCCAGCGTGACACGCAGTGTCAGATCGTCGACGGCTTCCACCCCCATGGCGGTGGGCGGCATCTGGCCCTTGGACACCGCTTCGGCATTCTTGACGGGCCACAGGAAGAAGGCATAGCGGGAACGGGTGGCCGGGGCGACCAGCCTGCGCCAGGAGAAGACGAAATCGCCGGCCGTGACCTTGCTTCCGTCCGACCATTTCCCGTCCGGGCGCAGGTGGAAGGTGTAGGTCAGCCGATCCTCGCTGATGGTCCAGCGCTGGGCGGCACCGGGGATGACGCGGCCCAGGGCGTCGGCGGTCACCAGCCCTTCGAACAGGTCCATCTCGATCCAGCTTTCGCCCTCGCCGGTCGATTTGTGCGGGTCCAGCGTCTCTGGTTCCGACCCGTTGCCCCGGTGCAGCACCATTTCCGCCCGCGACGGGGTCACCGTCAGCAGGGCGAAGAGCAGCAGAAAGCATGTCGCCAGAAAACGCACGGATGTCCCCCATCCATCCAAGACCCGAAGGGCCGCAGGATAGACCGGGCCGGAACGCGGGCAAAGAAAAACCCCGGTGGGTGGGTCCGCCGGGGTTTCGCCTTTGCTTGGGCCTTAGAGTCTATCTGGCGCTTCTATGAGCGCCAGATAGACTCTAAGTTTTTGTTTTATCGTGTGATTCACGGTTTAAATGATTTCATTTAAACCGATCACACTCTATGGCTTCACATCCAGGAAGCGCGAGGGATGGTGGTCCTGGAGATTGTCGACCCAGCCGATCAGCTTGGGGCTGACCATGTGGCGGGAGCTGTAGAAATGCAGCGGCATCACCGCCATCTCCTCGATCATCAGCCGCTCGGCCTGCTGCAGCAGGGTGGCGCGCTTGGCGGTGTCGGACGTGGTGTTGGCTTCCGCCATCAGCAGGTCGAACTGCGGGTCGGCGAAGGCGGACGGGTTCTGCTTGCCGATATCGCCGCGCAGCAGCTCCAGGAAATTGTTGGCGTCGTTATAGTCGCCGATCCAGCCGTGACGGGTGATGTCCTTGAACTTCTTCTCGTCGCGGGTGGACAGGAACACCTTCCATTCCTGATTGTTCAGGGTCACCTTGATGCCCAGCTTCTGCTGCCACATCGATGCCACGGCGATGGCCACCTTCCGGTGGTTCTCCTGCGTGTTGTACAGGATCTCCAGTTCCAGGGGCTTGCCCCCAGGCCCGTAACCGGCCTTGGCGAACAGTTCCTTGGCCTTGGCGTCGCGCTGGGCTTGCGTCCACCTGGCATAGTCGGGGATCTGCTGGGTGTAGTTGGTGGTATTGGGCGGCACGAAGCTGTAGGCGGGGATTTCGCCGCGCTGGTTGATCTTGTCCACCAGGATGTCGCGGTCAACCGCCAGGTTCAGGGCCAGGCGCAGGTCCTTGCTGGACTTCCACGGTTCACGCGTCAGGTTGGGCGCATAGTAGTAGGTGCCGAAATAGGGGGCCGTGTGCAGCTCCGCCGGCATGTTCTCGCGCAGCCACTGCATCTGGCTGACGGGCACCTCATAGGTGAAATGCAGTTCCCCGGCGCGGAACCGCTTCAACTCGGCTTCCTGGTTCTCGGTCGGGTAATAGAAGACCGTGTCGATCCTGGTATTGGCCGCGTCGTAATGGTGGGGGTTCTTCACCATCTTGATGTGGCTCTGCGGCACCGCTTCGGCCAGCATGTAGGCGCCGTTGGTCACCAGATTGCCCGGCTTCACGAAGTCGGCGCCGAACTTTTCCACATTCGCCTTGGACAGGGCATAGGTGGAATGGTGGTGCAGCATGGTGACGAAATGCGGGGTGGGGGAGGCCAGCGTGACCTCGAACGTGTAATCATCCACCGCGCGCACGCCCATCGTGTCGGGCGCCTTGCGGCCCAGGGTGATGTCCTGGGCGTTCTTCACCTGCCACAGGAAATAGGCGTAGTCGGCCATGGTCCTGGGATCGACCAGACGGCGCCAGGAAAACACCCAGTCCTGCGCCGTGACGGGCGTGCCGTCCGACCATTTGGCATTGCGGCGCAGATGGAACGTATAGACGCGGCCATCGGGGCTGATATCCCATTTCTCGGCCGCGGCGGGGAAAAAGCCGCCCTTGCCGTCGGGCATGATCAGCCCGTCGAACAGGTCGTACTGAAGCCAGCTTTCGGGCACGCCGCTGGATTTGGCAGGATCAAGGGTTTCCGGCTCCGCCCCGTTGCCGCGATGCAGGACCTTCTGCGCCTGGGCCGGCAGGGCGACGGTGCCCAGGCCCGTAGCAAGCAAAGCCGTGGCGGCGATGATGCCGCGCATGGTTCTCCAGATTGACGACATGCCCGATCTTCTCCTGTTCCTTCATGTATGGATGCGAACCGCCTGGCTTTTTCCGGGTTTGCTTTTGATGACCCGGTTGTATCCGGCCGCCTTTCAGTGACCGGCGACTTCGAGGTAACGGGTGGGCTGCACGCCCATGGCGCTTTCGAACCAGCCCTTGACGCGCGGATGCACAAGGTTGCGATAGGCCTGGTGGTACAGCGGGATCATGGGCGCATCGGCCAGCATCAGGGCCTCGCCCTCGGCGATCATGGCCAGGCGCTTGGCCGGATCGGTGATCACGTTGGCTTCCTTCAGCTTGGCGTCGAAGGCCGGGTTGTTATAGCCGGCGCGGTTCATCTTGCCCACGTCGCCCAGGAACAGCTTCAGGAAGGTGTAGGGGTCGGGGAAGTCGGCGATCCAGCCCAGCGCCACCGTGCCGGTGTAGCTCTTCTCGCCGGCATTCTGCAGGACGACCTTCCATTCCTGGTTGTTCAGGCTGACCTTGGCGCCCAGCTTGGACTGCCACATGGAGGCCACGCCCACGGCGATCTTGCGCGTGCTCTCGTTGGTATTGTGCAGGATTTCCACGGTCAGCAGCTTGCCGCCCGGGCCGTAGCCGGCTTCGGCCACCAGCTTCTTGGCCATGGCGTCGCGTTCGGCTTGGCTGGCCTTGGCCATGTTGGCGTCGGGCAGGGTATAGCCCGGCACACCGGGTGCGGTCAGCGTATAGGCCGGGGTGTCGCCCGACTTGGTGATCTTGTCGACGATGATCTGGCGGTCGACGGCCAGCGACAGCGCCTGGCGCAACTTGGGATTCGACGCCAGCGGCTCCTTGGTCATGTTGACGGCCAGATACTGGGTGCCCAGCACCGGATAGAACTTCATCGTCTCCGGCATGTTCTGGCGCAGCCAGTCGACCTGGGTGACCGGGGCCATCTGCACGATATCCAGCTCACCGGCGCGGAAGCGGCGCAATTCCGTCTCCGGGCTGTCGGTATGGTGGAAGACGACGGTATCCACCTTCACTGACCCGGATTCGCGGAAGAACGGGTTCTTCACCGCCTTCACATAGGACTGGGGCAGGTATTCCGTCAGCTTGTAGGCGCCGTTGGAGACCATGTTGCCCGGCTTGGCGAATTCCGCGCCGAACTTCTCCACATTGGCCTTGGACACCGGATAGGTCATGCGGTGGACCAGCGAGGACAGGAAATAGCCCGTGGGCTGTTCCAGCGTCACCTTCAGGGTGCGGGCATCGACGGCGACGGCGCCCAGCGTGTCGAGGGCCGCCTTGCCATTGCTGATCGCCTCGCCATTCTTCACCGGCCACAGGAAATAGGCATAGTCCGAGGCGGTCTTGGGATCGACCACCCGGCGCCAGGAGAAGACGAAGTCGGCCGCCGTCACCGGCGTTCCGTCCGACCATTTGGCATCGGCGCGCAGATGGAAGATATAGGTCAGGCCGTCGGCGCTGATTTCCCACTTTTCCGCGACGCCAGGGATGGTCTTGCCATCGGGACCGAAGGTCAGCAGGCCTTCGAACAGGTCGTAGCCGATGCGGGCCGACTGCACATCCGTGCCCTTCTGCGGGTCCAGCGACGTCGGCTCCGCCTGGTTGCCGCGGTTGAGCACCATCTCGGCCACGGCCGGGACGGCACCGCCGGCCACCAGGGAAAGGGTGGCGAAGGCCGCGATGGCGGCCGGCGCGATGTGACGCGCGATACGCATGATTTCAAGCTCCAACTGCACCGATACAACACCCCGCGTCTATGTGCGGTCTATGGCGGCGCATGTCCAGGGCTGATGGCGGGGAAATGCATGGAACCGCTTTCGTATGTACCCATGGTCCGGCCTCTCCTGGATATCGATGTCAGTGGCGGCGGGCCTGTCATTTTTATGAGCGAGTGACGGCGCGCACAGTGTTGGGAAGGGTCGGCCGCTTAATCATGTGGTCAGGGCCGGTTCCGGGGGCTACCCTTCTCACCTGCCGGTCTTACCAACCCATTCCGCCACGTCCGTCCCGGCCTCTCGTCCCTGTTCCCATGCAGCGGTGCGATGATCCCGGCGTCGGCTCCGTGGCGATCCATGTTGTTGGCCGGCTTTTCCGCTTCCGGAGCGGATGTCGACCTGACGGGGGAGTCGCCATGTCCGTTGCGCTGTCCGACCTTCACCTGCCGCAGATCGCCGCCTGTGTCGCGGCGGAGACCGAGAGTGTGGAGGCTATCCTGGCGCGTCACCATGATGGCGCGGGCGATGGCACCAACGCGCTGTCATTGCTGCAACTGCGCCGCGTCCTGGTCTTCGTGGAACAGAACCTGGACGATGATCTGTCATTGGCGACCCTGGCCGCCGTGGCGGGGCTGAGTCCCAGCCATTTCGCTCGCCGCTTCAAGGCGGCCCTGGGCGAGGCGCCGCACCGCTATGTGCTGGCGCGCCGCGTCAACGGTGCCAAGCGCCTGCTGCTGGAGACGGAGATGCCGCTGGCGGAGATCGCGGCGGCAGCCGGTTTCTCCTCCCAGGCGCATCTGACGGGGATCTTCGGGCGCGCCGTGGGCGTGACGCCCGGCGTCTATCGCACCCAGCGCAATGCCTGCCTTGCCTTCCTGATGGCCGGCGGGGTCAAGGAACATGCCAACAAGGCGGCGTGATCAGCATTCCGTTTCGAACAATCCCCGCCGGTCCGGCTTACGCCAATCCTTGTACCAGTCGACCAGGAAGTCGGACATGTTGCCTGCCCGGATCAGGGCGATCATCTCCTCCTTCAACCCCGTCTCCCAGCGTTTCAGCATCTCCGCATCCTCGAAGGCGGGGATTTGCGTGCCCATGGCGTGATTGTCGCGTATCTGGTCCAGGATGCGGCGCATGAAGGTGCGGCCGTCGGGCCGGCGCAGCATGAAGCCGGCATGCAACGAATTGTCCAGCGGCAGGCATTGGTGATGCAGGCCGGCCGGCACGAACAGCACGTCGCCGGCTTGCAATGTCAGTTCCGCCGTCACCGGGCCGGGATCCAGTTCCTTGCGCATGATGGTGGGGCCGGGAACCGGCTGTCCGTGGAAATGCCAGCGTTTGCTGCCGGCCAGTTGCACCACGATCAGGTCCATCGGATCGTAATGCACGTCCAGGGCGCGGCCTTCACCAAAGGATGCGATGATCCCGACCTCCACCACGGCCTGCAAGGCCTGCTCCAGCTTCGCCGCTTCGCGCCAGGCGTCGGTGGAGCGCTGTTCCAGCTTGTTGAAGATGATGGAGACGCCGTCCTGGACCAGTGCCTGGAAGGCGTCGGCGTCGAACCGCCCCTTCTCGTCGATGAAGATCATCTGTTCGCGGGGCAGGGGGCGGCCATTCCAGTTGAAGCGGTTGTCCGTCTCCAGATCGCGCGCGACCAGCACCTCCAGCAGCGACCAGTCGAAGATGTCGGCAATGCCAGGGACGGCACCCGGCACATGGCGGAACCGGCGGGCACGGGTCAGATCCAGGATCTCCATCGGGTCGATGGCCCGGAATATCGCATCCGACAGGCCGCGCATGGCATCCTCGCTGACAGGGGCGAACGATGCCTTTTTCCTACCATGGCATGCTGAACATCACCCTGTGAATTCGGTGCCGGCCTCCACGAAGCAGAGCGGGTTGCCGAACGGGTCGCGGCAATAGAAGCTGTGTTCGCCCCAGGCCCGGGTCTCGACCCCGCCTTCCATCACCGCCCCGGCACCTTGCGCCCGGGCATGGAAATCATCCAGGCCGTGGACGGCGAAATAGACGGGTTCGGGCAGGGGGCGTACCGGCCCTCCATCCCCGTCGGCCGCCGGGTCGTAGCAGGCCAGGATCAACTGGCCCAGATCGAAATAATGCCGGCCGGGGGAGACGCGCTGTCCCGGCTGGGCCAGAAGTGCCGCGTAGAAACCGGCCGCTTCCTCGATGGACGCGACGGGAAGGATGATACGGAACACACGCATGGCGCCGACCCTCCGCTGAACAGTTCTGCTCTTCTTCCCTTCAAGATAGTGCCGCCCACCCGTTCACACCATCCCGACCAAGGGCAGGGCCCGTTCAAAGGGACGTTTGGTCACATCCCACGCAAGCATCTGTCGCAGGGCAGCCTTCCAGCGATCATGTATTGCGCCGCACACAGGCCGCATGGCAAAACAGGGGCCGTTTCATCCCCTATGTCGTCGGGTAAAGCCCTCATGGAAAAGTTCGTCCAGCTCACCGGTGTCGCCGCCCCGCTGCGTCTCATGAATGTCGATACGGACATGATCATTCCCGCCGACTATCTGAAGACGATCAAGCGCACCGGCTTGGGTACTGGCCTGTTCGCCTCCATGCGTCTGAAGGATGGCCAGGAGGTTGCGGACTTCGTGCTGAACAAGCCGGCCTACCGCCAGTCCAAGATTCTGATCGCCGGCGACAATTTCGGCTGCGGTTCAAGCCGCGAGCATGCACCCTGGGCGCTGGCCGATTTCGGTATCCGCTGCATCATCGCCCCCAGCTTCGCCGACATCTTCTTCAATAATTGCTTCAAGAACGGCATCCTGCCGATCCGCATGCCGACCGAAATGGTGGACAAGCTGATGGCCGCCGCCGACAATGGCGCCAACGCCACCTTCACCGTCGATCTGGAAGCCCAGCAGATCACCCTGCCGGATGGGGAGACGATCGGCTTCGACGTGGAACCGTTCCGCCGCCAGTGCCTGCTGAACGGCTGGGACGATATCGGTCTGACCCTGCGCGAGGAAGCGTCGATCGACGCTTTCGAAGCCAAGGCCAAGAGCGGTCAGCCCTGGATGTGGGCCTCCTGATCGCCTTGAGCTGACCTGCGCCCCGTTTGCAGCGCGCCGCCCCTTGGCGGCGTGACCGGGAAGGTCTATGAATCCAGCCGCGGCGCAGACTCGCTGCCAATGCCAAAGCAAACATACAGAGGTATTCCAATGTCGACGAAGCGTTCGCTCCTTTTGCTGCCGGGCGACGGGATCGGTCCCGAGGTCATGCGTCAGGTCCGTCGCGTCATCGACTGGTATACCCGCAAGCGCGGCCTTGAGTTCCAGCTGGAGGAAGGTCTGGTCGGCGGTTCCTCCTATGACGCGCATGGCACGCCGCTGACGGACGAGACCATGGCCCGCGCGCTCGCCGTGGACGCCGTGCTGCTGGCCGCCGTGGGCGGTCCGAAATGGGACAATCTGGGCTTTGACAAGCGTCCGGAAGCCGGTCTCCTGCGCCTGCGCAAGGAGATGCAGCTGTTCGCCAACCTGCGCCCGGCCAAGGTGTTCGACGCGCTGGTCGATGCCTCCTCGCTGAAGCCGGAGATCGTGCGCGGCCTGGACATCATGATCGTCCGCGAACTGACCGGTGGTGTGTATTTCGGTGAGCCGCGCGGCATCATCGACCTGCCGAACGGCGAGCGCCGTGGCATCAACACCCAGGTCTATGACACGCACGAGATCCATCGCGTGGCCCGCGTGGCGTTCGAGCTGGCCCGCAAGCGCGGCAACAAGCTGTGCTCGTCGGAAAAGAGTAACGTGATGGAAGCAGGATTGCTGTGGAAGCAGGAGGTCATCGCCCTGCACAAGGCCGAATATCCGGATGTGGAACTGTCCCACATGCTGGCCGACGCTGCCGCCATGCAGCTGGTGCGCAATCCCAAGCAGTTCGACGTGATCGTCACCGACAACCTGTTCGGTGACATCCTGTCGGACGAGGCGTCGATGCTGACCGGTTCCATCGGCATGCTGCCCAGCGCCTCGCTGGGTGCGGCCGACGCCAATGGCAAGCGCAAGGCCCTGTACGAGCCGGTGCATGGTTCGGCCCCGGACATTGCCGGCCGCGATCTGGCCAACCCGATCGCCATGTTCCTGTCCTTCGCCATGGCGCTCCGCTGGTCTTTCGACCTGCAGGAAGAGGCCGACATCCTGGAGAAGGCCGTGGAGAACGTGCTGTCCACCGGTCTGCGCACCGGCGACATCATGCAGCCGGGCATGGCCAAGGTGTCGACCTCCGTCATGGCCGACAGCATCCTGCGCGAGATGGACAAGACCGTCGCGGCCTGAGCGACCCTGTGGCCTTGATCCCGCCTAAAGAGATCGGCGTCCGTGGGGCCACCCCTGCGGACGCCGTTCTTGTCTGTGCCTTCGTCGCCGCCCTGTCGGCGGAGGAAGGCATGGACCGGCCTGCCCTGACCCCGATCCTGTTCCGCAACCAGTGCTTCGGGCCGAACCCGATGTTCCGCTGCCTAGTGGCGGAGCGGGACGGGCGGCTGGCCGGCATGGTGCTGCTGACCGGCGGTTATGACAGCCAGTCGGCCACCGGCGGCCTGATGATGGAAAATATCTATGTCGAGCCGGGATCGCGCCGGCTGGGCATCGGCCGCGCCCTGATGGCGGCGGTGGGACGGATGGCGCTGGACGAGGGCCTGTCCTGGGTCTGCTGGCACGCCCGGCCGGTCAATGTCCGCGCCGGCCTGTTCTATCGGGCGCTGGGGGCGCGGACGGAGACTGTCACCCTGCTGGGCATCGATGTGAAGCTGCTGGTGGGCAGCGATTCCGGCCGGTTGTGATTGCCCGCTTTCCCCACACCGGATAGGATTGACCATCTCTGGTGGATGGAGGGGAAGATGGCCAAGCGCGCCTGGTTCGTGCCCAAGCAACATGGCATCGGCTATTCCCCCGCCGGCTGGGAAGGCTGGCTGGTCACGGCTTCCTTCATCCTGATCCTGGTGGGTGGCATCAGGGCCATCCAGCATTATGCCGACGTGCCGCCCGGCCCGTGGCGGGCCATCATCCCGCTGGCCTGGGCCGCGATCAGCGGCGGCATCTTCTTCCTCATCGCCCGGTCGAGGACGGAGGGCGAGGTGCGGTGGCGCTGGGGCGGCCGGAGCTGACCATGGCCAACCGTTACTGGTTCCGGCCCAAGACCCACGGCTATGGCGCGGTTCCCGCCAGTTGGGAAGGCTGGGCGGTCAACTTTGCCTACAGTGCCCTTATATTGTTGCTGATCTGGGGCCTTCCCTTCCTGCTTCCGGTGGGGGAAACGCTCTGGCATGTCGCCATCACCCTCATGGTCGTGGTCCCGGCCACGCTTCTGCTGCTCTGGGTCACCCGCCGCCGCACCGGAGGCGAGTTGCGCTGGCGTGGCCGGCCCTGATGGCATGTGTGCTTGGGGCCAAGTGCCGCCCCGGCCCTGGGGCCAGTCCCAACCCGCCATTGCACCCCTGTTTCCATCCGATACAGTCCACGGCTTCCCGTCATCCGATGAAAGCCCGTCACCATGCGCCTGCCCGCGACCGCCCTTCTCCTGCTCGCCCTGGCCCTGCCGGCGCAGGCCGAAACCGATCCGGCCACCATCAAGGCGATCGAGGCCACGGCCTATGATTATGTCGATGGCCAGCTGGAGGGCGATGCCGCCCGCGTGGCGCGTGCGCTGCATCCCGATCTGGCCAAGCGCGCCGTCCGTGCCACGCCCGACAAGGACGAGGTGCTGGGCCTGCGCCGGATGAGCAAGGATGAACTGGTGGAACTGACGCGCCAGGGCGTGCTGAAGACGCCGAAGGAGAAATGGGACCGGTCGGTGCGGGTGCTGGACGTCACCGGCAATGTCGCCGTGGCGCGGGTGGAGACGCCCTGGTTCGTGGATTATTTCCATATGGGCCGGTTCGGCGATCGCTGGGTGATCGTCAACGCCATGTGGCAGCCGAAGAAGCAGGGCTGACGCGTATTTCTGCCTTCAGCGCAGGTATCCGCCGCCGGAAATTCCGCTTCCGAACGCTGCTGCATACACGCCTTGCGTCAGGCGCTGACCAGCCACCCCGCGCCCACGACCCTTGTCGGCTTGCCCGAACGGCTGTTTCAGGCTAATCACGCCGCCCAGGGTCATCCCGCATTGCAGCTAATGAAAGGTGCTGCCGGATGTTCCAAACGTAATCTTGTTTCCTGACCCGAACCAAATCGAAGGGAAATTCCCATGGCACGCAAGAAGATCGCGCTTGTCGGCGCTGGCCAGATCGGTGGCACGCTGGCCCTGTTGGCCGGCCAGAAGGAGCTGGGCGACATCATCCTGCTCGACATTCCCGACTTCGCGGGCGTTGCCAAGGGCAAGGCGCTGGATATCGCCGAGCTGTCGCCGGTCGCCGGTTTCGACGCCGGTTACGCGGGCACCTCCGACTATGCCGACATCGCCGGCGCCGACGTGGTGATCATCACCGCCGGCGTGCCGCGCAAGCCGGGCATGAGCCGTGACGATCTGGTCGGCATCAATGCCAAGGTCATCAAGGTTGTCGCCGCCGGCGTGAAGGCCCACGCCCCGAACGCCTTCGTCATCGTCATCACCAACCCGCTGGACGCCATGGTCGGCCTGTTCCAGCAGGAGAGCGGCCTGCCGCCGGAGAAGGTGGTCGGCATGGCCGGCGTGCTGGACAGCGCCCGCTTCCGCTGGTTCCTGGCCGAAGAGTTTGGTGTGTCGGTCGAGGACGTGACGGCCTTCGTGCTGGGCGGCCATGGCGACACCATGGTCCCGTCGGTCCGCTATTCCACCGTCGCCGGCATCCCGCTGCCCGACCTGGTGAAGATGGGCTGGACCACGCAGGAGAAGCTGGACAAGATCGTGCAGCGCACCCGTGACGGCGGTGCGGAGATCGTCGGCCTGCTGAAGACCGGTTCCGCCTTCTACGCCCCGGCCGCTTCCGCCATCGCCATGGCCGAAAGCTACCTGCGCGACAAGAAGCGTGTCCTGCCGGTCGCCGCCAAGCTGACCGGTCAGTATGGCGTGGACGGCCTCTATATCGGCGTGCCCACCGTCATCGGTTCCAAGGGCGTGGAAAAGATCATCGAGATCGAGCTGTCGGCCGACGAGAAGGCCAATTTCGACAAGTCGGTCGACGCTGTTAAGGTCCTGGTGGAAGTCACCGCCAAGGTCTCGGCCGAAGGCTGATCCTTGACCGCTCGTTAACGGATGGGGGCTCCGGCCTCCACCCGTAATGAAAACCCCGTGTGGAGCTCACACGGGGTTTTTTGTTGCCTGATAAGAACCGAAATCGGCCAGAACATGTCGCGGGTGAACTGTTCATCGGCAATTGCATAAAATACAATACAAATATCCATCAAGATTACGCATGACTTGACGCTGTATCTTTGCTTCACGCGCAAAACTGATCTGCATTCACGCGTGCCGAAAGGATAGGTTTCCACCAGTTTTTTAACCATTCAGTTACGGGTCGCCCGTATAGTCCGCCCCATCAAACGGACGTCGCGAGTAAAAAGTGCCCTTGAGCGCCGATGCCGCGATGTTTCCATGAAGTGTCTAGTTAATTGTCTGGCGTGGCCAAGTCCTGAAGAGGGGGTCGCGTCACAAGGTCAGTAAAGTGTCGCCACCGATGGCATGGCACCCCCGCCCGGGTGCGAATGTTGTTGACGCTGGCGGTATTCCACTGGCACGTCCCGCCACCGTCGTTGAACCGAACCTCGCCATCATAAGGAATTGGACACACCATGAAGACCGCCCTGCTGTTCGCCACCGCCCTGCTGTCCCTGTCCGCCACCTCCGCCTTCGCCGCCGGCTGCGAGCAGGGTGCTCCGCCGTCGCTGGTGGATGGCGCCACGGCCACCCAGGAGCAGATGGGTGAGACGATGAAGGCGGTGAAGGCTTATATCGTGGCCACCGAAGAATACCAGGCGTGCCTGGAAGCCGCCGGCAAGGGTGGCAAGATGGATCTGGACGCCTACAACAAGTCGGCCGCCCGCATGGAAGCGCTGGCCGCCGATTTCAACAAGCAGCTGAAGACCTTCAAGGCCCGCAACGGCTGATCGGTCGCTGCGACATCTTCGGCCGCCCGTCATCTCCGTCGGGCAGGCTGTTTGACGAGAAACCTGTGCTGGGAAACCGGCACAGGTTTTTCCATATTTTGGCCCATGCTATGCTGCCTTCCGATGCGTGACGGGGGTATATGGCGTGATTGAATGGCAGGATGCACCGGCAGATTGCCCCATCTGTGCGGATCTGGAGGCCGATCCTGTCGGCACCATGCAGAGCGGCGGCTGGCTGGCTGATCCCGAAGACAGCCTGGTCCGTCAGGACCGCTCCATCCCCCTGATCGCCTGCCGAACCTGCGGCCATGTGCGGCTGGGGGTGCAGTATGACGACGCCTTCCTGGCCAATCTCTACAGTTCCGACCGGGTCATCGGCAGTGATCAGCCGATCTGCGGTGGTGAGGATACGCTGGCCTTCTGCCAGGAAGAGGTGTTCGCGGCGACCGGCCCGATCCTGGATGTCGGCTGCGGGCGGGGGGAGATCCTGCGGCTGCTGCGCGATGGCCATGGCGTGCCTGTCGAACGCCTGATGGGGCTGGATTTCCAGCGCCTGCTGCCCGAGGGGATACCGTTCCGGCCTGTGGACCTGAATCGCTTGCCGTCGGGACCGGAGGGGGAACTGGGGGCCGGAATGCTGTTCTGCACCCATGTGCTGGAACATGTGCGGGAGCCCAGAGGCTTCCTGCGCTCCCTTCGCACCATGCTGGCCCCCGGTGGCCACGCCTATATAGAGGTGCCGGACTTTGGTGCGGTCGATGCTCGGCTGGCCTGCGTCCATCCTCTGGTCGTGCCCCAGCATCTGCATTATTTCACGCTCGATAATCTGACGGCGCTGCTGCGGTCCTGCGGGTTGGCATTGGTGCGGGCGGATGCCCGGCGCGGGGTGCTGCGTACCCTGGTCCGCCGTGTCGACAGCACCGATGCCGCCCGCAGCGTCGCTTTCAGCCTGGATATCCTGGCCGCGCGGCGCCACGCCATCGCCCGGACCATCGTGGCGGAGGTCGAAGCCGGCGGGACCGTGGGGCTCTGGGGGCTGGGCATGGATTATGCCCGCATGGCCGGGCTCCATCCGCCATTGGCCGACATGGTGTCGGCGGGGCGCCTGACCCTGTTCGACCTGTTGCAGGCCGGTCGCCGGCTCGAAGGCCGGATGATCCTGTCCCCCGACGCGATCACCGGATTCGGCGGCACGGTTTGGTTGCTGCCCTCCCCGGACCTGATTGCCCGGCGCATGCTGGCCGCGGCCAGGGCCGCCGGCTGGCCGCCGGGGCGGATCCGTGACCCTTGGCGCGGGGCCACTGCCGTCACGGTACCTGCATTCGTGCATGAATTTACCATTCCGTCCCGCCCCAGGCGGAATTGACGTACCCCCTAAGATGATTTTATCCTTATCCCCAAGTTTAGGGAGATAATGGCTTCAAAGCCTAATAGTCAGTCAGTTGGGGATAACTTGGCACCCAATAAAACCGGGGAAATAAAGCAACCGTCGTGGCGGCACGTACGGATGCTTTATTGCCTAAAATTTTATTGTTCAAGGGGTGCCCATATCATGAAGAAAGCAATCCTGAGTACCGTCCTCTCCCTGTTTTTTCTGACCGGTGCGGCCTATGCCGGCTGCGAGCAGGGGGACCCGCCGGCCCTGCCCGATGGCTCGGCAGCATCGGAAGCGGAAATGGCCGACGCCGTGAAGGCCGTGAAGGCCTATATCGCCTCGACCGAGGAATATCAGGCCTGCCTGACCATGGAGGGCAAGCGCGGCAAGATGGACGTGGAAAGCTATAACAAGTCCACGGAACGTATGGAAAAGCTGGCGGCGAACTTCAACAAGCAGTTGAAGGCTTTCAAGAGCCGCGGCGGCTGATCCGGACGGGAGCGGTTTTCGGGTAACCGGAAGCCGCTCCGGCGGCGCCCCCTGCCATGTGCCACGTTCCGGCCGATGGGGGGCCGGAACGCGCAAGGCCAATTACCCGCCAGATTGCGTAGTGGTCCTGTCACCGTTACATGGCACCCTTGCGCGCTACGCTCAACCATTCCGCACATGCGGCATGGTCGTATTGCGATGCAAGGGTTTACGCCATTTTCTGTCGCCGGCACGTCCGTACGCTCATGCAAAATTCCACGGGCGTGCGGACATGAGCGGGGACCTTTGGATGGTTGATCCCGGTTCCCATAGTGCTAAAGTGCCGCCCGCGTGGGGAGGACCCCCGTGTGCGGCCCGGCGGACCCCCTGCCGGACCGGCCCGTCTCCCATCCAGAGCAAGACGGCTGACCGATGAATATCCATGAGTACCAGGCCAAGAGCCTGCTGAAGAAATACGGCGTCGCGGTGCCGCGCGGCGGCGTCGCTTACACGCCGGACGAAGCCGCCAAGGTTGCCACCGAACTGGGTGGTCCCGTCTGGGTGGTCAAGTCGCAGATCCATGCCGGCGGCCGTGGTGCCGGTCGTTTCAAGAACGACCCCAACGGCAAGGGCGGTGTGCGCGTCGTCAAGAGCGTGGACGATGTGAAGTCCAACGCCGCCGCCATGCTGAACCAGGTGCTGGTCACCAAGCAGACCGGTGAAGCGGGCAAGGAAGTCGGCCGCCTCTATATCGAGGAAGGTGCGGACATCAAGCGCGAGCTGTATCTGTCGATGCTGCTGGACCGCGGTTCCTCGCGCGTCACCATCGTCGCCTCCACCGAGGGCGGCATGGAGATCGAGGAAGTGGCGCACAGCCATCCGGAAAAGATCACCAAGGTTGCCATCGACCCGGTCGAAGGCCTGCAGGGCTATCACGCCCGCAAGGTCGCCTTCGCCCTGGGCCTGGAAGGCAAGCAGGTCGGTGCGGCCGCCAAGTTCATGGCCGCCATGTACAAGGCCTTCGTGGACCTGGACATGAGCATGGTCGAGATCAACCCGCTGGTCGTGACCGGTGCCGGTGACGTCATTGCCTTGGATGCCAAGGTCAACTTCGACGACAACGCGCTCTACCGTCACCCGGACGTGGAAGAGCTGCGCGACCCGACGGAGGAAGAAGCCTCGGAGACGGAAGCTACCAAGCATGGCCTGAACTATGTGAAGCTGGATGGCAACATCGGCTGCATGGTCAACGGCGCCGGCTTGGCCATGGCCACCATGGACATCATCAAGCTGTATGGCGGCGAGCCGGCCAACTTCCTGGATGTCGGCGGCGGTGCCACCAAGGAACGCGTCACGATCGCCTTCAAGCTGATCCTGTCCGATCCGAATGTCGAAGGCATCCTGGTCAACATCTTCGGCGGCATCATGCGCTGCGACGTCATCGCGGAGGGCGTTGTCGCCGCCGCGCGTGAAGTGTCCCTGCACGTTCCGCTGGTTGTCCGCCTGGAAGGCACCAACGTCGATCTGGGCAAGAAGATCCTGGCCGACAGCGGCCTGCCGATCCTGTCGGCCGACAACCTGGCCGACGCCGCGGAAAAGATCGTCAAGGCCGTGAAGGAGGCCGCGTAACATGGCCGTTCTCGTCAACAAGGACACCAAGGTCATCTGCCAGGGCTTCACCGGCGCGCAGGGGACCTTCCATTCCGAACAGGCCATCGCCTATGGCACCAAGATGGTCGGCGGCGTCACGCCCGGTAAGGGCGGTTCCAAGCATCTCGACCTGCCGGTGTTCGACACCGTGGCCGACGCGGTGCTGAAGACCGGCGCCAATGCCTCGGTCATCTATGTGCCGCCGCCCTTCGCGGCCGACGCCATCCTGGAAGCCATCGATGCCGAACTGCCGCTGGTGGTCTGCATCACCGAAGGCATCCCGGTGCTGGACATGGTCCGCGTCAAGCGCGCGCTCGCCAACAGCGGCACCCGCCTGATCGGCCCGAACTGCCCCGGCGTCATCACCCCGGATGAGTGCAAGATCGGCATCATGCCCGGCCACATCCACAAGCGCGGCAAGATCGGCATCGTCAGCCGCTCCGGCACGCTGACCTACGAAGCGGTTGCTCAGACCACGGCCGCCGGCCTGGGTCAGACCACCTGCATCGGCATCGGCGGCGATCCGGTCAACGGCACGAACTTCGTGGACGCGCTGGAGATGTTCGCCAAGGATCCGGAAACCGAAGGCATCATCATGATCGGCGAGATCGGTGGTGACGCTGAGGTGAACGGCGCCGAATACATTAAGGCGTCGGGCCTGAAGAAGCCTGTCGTCGGCTTCATCGCCGGTCGCACGGCCCCTCCGGGGCGCCGCATGGGCCATGCCGGTGCCGTGATCTCCGGCGGTAACGACACCGCCGAGTTCAAGGTGGAGGCGATGCGCGCCGCCGGTATTCATGTGTCCGAAAGCCCGGCCAGCCTGGGTTCGACCATGGTGAAGGCGCTGGGCTGATCTATCGGCCTGGAGCGTGTGAGTAGAAAACCCCGCCGGATCGCTCCGGCGGGGTTTTTGTTTGGTATTCTCAGCCCTACCGCTCCGACCCGTCCGCCGCCCATGTCGGCGGCTGGCTGGCCAACTCGCTTTCCGCCACGCGGGCCGAGGCCGCGTAGAGGCGGGCCGCGCGTTCGCCCTTTTCCATGGGCGTCAGGGGCTGGCCGCGTTCCTGGGCATCGCGCTCCACATGGTGGATCATGGCGGCCAGGAGATAGGTGTTCAGTTCGGACCCGCGCAGGTCGGCAGCCTCCGCGCGCCTGCCGGTGGCGGGCGTGGCGGCGATGGCGACCATGTGCGGGGGCAGCATCATCTCCCCCTCGCCGGTCAGCAGCCAGTTCAGGTTCACGCCGCGATGCGCCAGCTCCACCAGCCATTCCACCTTGGGCGGACCGGCATCCCCCTCATAGGCGCTGTAGGTGGAGTTGGGCAGGCCCAGATGTTGTGCCATGTCCGACCGTCGGTCAAAACCGAGTCGCTTGCGCAATTCCCGCAAGCGCTGTGCAATGGCGCTGTTCATGCCCCGCCCCCACCATGGAAGGATCGGCCAGAATATGCGGGGGAAATTGGTTCAGTGACCCAATCATGATGTGGGTGCGGGCCGGGCCAGCAGAGGATACGAGATCGCATCCTGCTGTATGCAACTCCGGGTTCCGATATTCCATGGGGCGGCCACTGCCGGAGGACGCCAATTGACGGTGGATTATCGTTGAATTCCCGTTTTTCGATGCGTAAACTCGTTTTCAAGAGGTTGAGCCTTTGCAAAATGAAACGGAAGCCGGCACACGAAATAAATGGGCCGGCATTTTTCCGGTTTCTGCGACATTGCAGTTCGGCTGAATGAGCCGGTGGCAGAAGGCGCGGAAATAGCAGCCCCGACAGCAAGATCGAGGTGTCCCTGTATTCTGATATGGAACTGTCTTTGGGACGGCGCGGATGCCGTATGTAGTCTCCATCCGTTCGATTGAAATGGATGGTGACTGAAAAGGCGCCCGCTTGTCAAAGTCGGTTGCAGCCGGACAGGGGTTATTTGGTTGGGTCATATGACCAAACCTGATAATCGCCGACGCGAATTCTGGCGTTGGTTGTATTCCGAAAGGGTGTAAGTTCCTGTATTTGAGCCCCTCCAACATGCAAGCGTATGTCGAAATGACTATTTTTCACCGGCGAGGAGACCGGTTGCAACAGGGGTAACCCCAAACGGTTATATTTCCGTTACCAGCCGGCATTTTTACCCCGCGAGGTTGCGGGGGGGGGGCCTACCGTCCGGCGCGCATGGCGGCGGATTCGCCCGGCTGGTCGTTGGAGGCGGCGGGACGGGGGGCGGTGCCGCGGGCGACATGATCGGCCGGGAAGCGGAAGCGGAACACGGTTCCGCGGCCCAGCACGCTGTCGACCGAGACCACGGCGCCGTGCAGTTCCGCCAGGGCGCGGGCGATGGACAGGCCCAGGCCGGTGCCGTTCTGGTGGTCCTGCACCCGTCCCACCTGTTCGAACGGCCGCCAGATGCGTTCCAGATCGCCTTCGGGGATGCCGACGCCCGTGTCGGTGACGGACAGGACGAGCCGCCCGTCGGCGCGATCGAATTCCGCCGCCAGCCGGATGTCGCCGCCATCGGGGGTGAACTTCACGGCATTGCCGACAATGTTCAGCAGCAGCTGGCGCAGGGCCCGCTCGTCGGCCAGCAGCAGCAGCGGTTCGCCTGTCGGCAGTTCGACACCGATGGACAGGTGCTTGTTCTGGGCAAGGCCCTGGGCGATGCGCTGGATCTGCCGCAATTCGCCCTCCAGCGGGATCCAGCAGGGTTCCAGCGTCAGGCGCCCCGCCTCGATCTTCGACAGATGCAGCATGTCGTTGATGACCGAGAGCAGGTGCTTGGCCGCGACCGTGATGTCGCCAGCATATTCGACATGGCGCGGGTCGGGCGGGGTGCCGTCGCGTTCCCCGCTGGCGATCATGCCGGCAAAGCCCAGGATGGCGTTCAGGGGCGTGCGCAGCTCATGGCTCATGGTCGCGATGAAGGCGGACTTGGTCTGCGAGGCCTCCTCCGCGGCCAGACGGGCGGCTTCCGCCGCCGCAGCCTTGGCCTGGGCCGTCACGTCCACCACGGTGGCCTGGATGGCATAATGCCCGTCCCAGACGATGCGGCGGGCCAGCACATCGACATGGATCAGCGATCCGTCGCGCTTCACATTGGGCGCGGAGCGGATGATGGGTAGCTTGCCGCCTGCCAGCAGGATGGACCAGGCCCGGTTGGCCTGGTCGCGGCCCGGCTCGGGAATGATGTCGTCCAGACTGATCGACATCACGTCCAGCACCGAGGCGTAATCCAGCATCTGGGCATAGGCCGGGTTGCAGAACAGGATGCGCTTGCCGGAATGGACGACGATGCCCTGGACGGAGCCTTCCACCATGTCGCGCAGGCGCTGTTCATTGGCGCGCAGCGCCTGTTCGATGTCGCGCGCCTCCGTCACGTCGCGCGCCTCCACCATCAGGCGGGCCGCTCCATCGGGCCCGGGATCGATGGGGGTGACGGACAGGTCGAAGACCAGGGGGGCGCCCGTCTCCGGGCCGGTGGCGGCATCGAAGCGGATGGTGGCGCCCTGGCCCGCCGCTTGTACGGCGGAGATCAGCCGCTCACGCAGGCCCGGCGCACCCCGCCACCAGGGCGTATCCCAAAGCGTCAGGCCCAGAACCTGGGCAGGGGCGAAGTCACCCACGCGCAGGGCGGCGCGGTTGGCGGCGCGCACCGTGCCGTCACCGTCCAGCAGCACCAGACCCAGCGAGGTACTGTTGAAATAGGAGGAGAAGAGGGGATCGGCCCCCGCGAGTCCTCCGGCAGACATATCCAACGCCGTCGTATCCGACGCGACCATCAGGCAACCCCATATGATGCCTGATCGCGTCCCACCGACGCCGGGGCATCCGCCATTTGGAAAAATGGGAAAGGGTCGACGCGTTACATACGCCACCGGCCCGGTTGATCCTTTCTGGATGAAAAAAAGGGGCCCGGCAACAGAATGTTGCCGGGCCCCGGCTATTGGACGCCATATTTGACGAAACGTCGCGGGGTCAGCTGGTGGCCGCGTCGCCATGGCCGTTCAGGCGCTGGGCCAGGGCCGCCTGGAGGAACTTATCTAGGTCGCCATCCAGCACGCCGCCGCTGTCCGACGTTTCGACATTGGTGCGCAGGTCCTTCACCATCTGGTAGGGCTGCAGGACGTAGGAACGGATCTGGTGGCCCCAGCCGATATCGGTCTTGGTGGCTTCCAGGGCGTTGGCCGCTTCCTCGCGCTTGCGCAGCTCCATCTCATAGATGCGGGCGCGCAACATGTCCCAGGCCTTGGCCCGGTTCTTGTGCTGGCTGCGTTCCTGCTGGCACGAGACCACGATCCCGGTGGGGATGTGGGTGAAGCGCACGGCGGAATCGGTCTTGTTCACGTGCTGGCCGCCGGCGCCGCTGGCGCGGAACGTATCGACCTTCACGTCCTTCTCATTGATCTCGACATTGATCTTGTCGTCGATCACCGGGGTCACGGAGACCGAGGAGAAGGAGGTGTGGCGCCGCGCCTGGCTGTCGAACGGGCTGATGCGCACCAGGCGGTGCACGCCCGTCTCCGACTTCAGCCAGCCATAGGCATTGTGGCCCTTGATCTGGATGGTTGCGGACTTGATGCCGGCCTCTTCGCCGTTGGTCTCGTCCAGCAGTTCGACCTTGTAGTCGTGCTGTTCGGCCCAGCGCGTATACATGCGCAGGAGGATCAGGGCCCAGTCCTGGGCCTCCGTGCCGCCGGCGCCGGCATTGACTTCCAGGAAGGCGTCGTTGGCGTCGGCCTCGCCGGAAAGCAGGCTTTCCAGCTCCATGGTGGCGGCGCGGTCCTTCAAGGCGAAGACGGCCTTCTCGGCCTCGGCGATCATGTCCTGATCGCCTTCCATCTCCGCCATTTCCAGAAGTTCCAGATTGTCCTTCAGATCGCGTTCCAGCTGCCTGGTCCCGTTCAGGGACGATTCCAGCTGGTTCTTCTCGCGCAGAAGCTTCTGGGCCCGGTCGCTGTCATTCCACAGGTTCGGGTCTTCGGTCAGTGCGGTCAGTTCGTCGAGGCGGAACAGGGATTTCTCCCAGTCAAAGATGCCTCCTCAGCAGGCCCAAGGACTGTTCCACAGCCTCGGACACCGCCTGGATTTCGGCACGCATGGCATGCTCCGATCTGCAAGCTCTGGCCGGCCCGGAAATGGTCCGGGGGCGGCCACGTTGGAAAGGGGCCTGTTTACCCCCGGACGATGCCCGAGGCCAAGCCAATTCCCGACATGGCCGCCCCCGGTTTCAGGGAACGGTGGGGTTGAACCGTTCGATCAAGAGGCCAACGGCATGGAGTTACATATCCATGCCGTTGATGCCTGAGGGCACGTCAATCAAAACCGATAGCCGACGCCGACGCCGAAGATCCACGGATCAAGGTCGACCTTGGCATTGACCGGGCTGACCAGGCCGGCATTGACCTTGACGTCGGTGTTCAGCCACAGCTTCTTGACGTCCAGGTTCAGCGACCATTTGTCGGTCAGCGCGAAATCGACACCGGCCTGGGCCGCGAGGCCGAAGGAATTGTCATAGTCGATGCCGAGTGCCGCACCGGGATCGTCGCCGTAGAAAATGGTGTAGTTCACACCAGCGCCGATATAGGGGCTGACCTTGCCCTTGGGGTTGAAATGGTACTGCACAGTCACCGTCGGCGGCAGCAGCCAGACATCGCCCAGATCGACCGAGGCGCCCAGCGGCGAGCCCTTGGCGGCCACATCATGGTGCGTGGTGCCCAGGATCAGTTCGGCGGCGATGTTGTCGGTGAAGAAATAGCTGAAATCCAGTTCCGGCACGGTGGAGTTGCTGACGGCGGCATGGCCGGCGATCCCGGTGGTGCCCAGCTTCAGGTCGCTGCTCTCGTCGGGCTTCACATGGATGATGCGGCCACGGACCAGCAGGTCACCGGCGGCCTTTTCCGCAAGGGCCGGCACAGCGGCGGCGGCACCAATCGTCAACGCGGCGGCAAGCGCCGGCACAGCGAACTTCTTCATGGGAACAAGGCTCCTATATCATGTGCCGGGCGAATATTTCCGCCGGCTCCTGGACGCCGTTTCACGCGTCGTTTACAGGATTGACTTATAGAAGCCTTGGTCGAGGCCTTCCCTGACTTGGATCAATTTGATTAACGTGCCTGCCATCATTATCCGAATGGCAGATGCGCCCATGCTGCGCGACAACATGAAACGGCGCCCGCATGGGCGGGGGCCGGTGGCAGGAAGATTGGCAAGGGGAGGGGGTCAGGAGCGCTTCTTGTCCACGGGCGTGGCGTCGGCGGCGCGGCGGGTGCGCTGCCAGGCGTCCAGCGTGCGGCGCAGATTGGCCGCGGCCTCCCGCTGCAGGGCCGTGCGGCCGGCGGCGGGGCTGTTGAAGGCGGACTCCAACTCCTCCTGCTCGGTCAGGCAGGCCTCATAGCTGAGAAGGGCGGTGCGGTCGCTGTCGATACGGTCGGCCTGACCGCTCTGGATCCCGCCATCGATGCGCGGCAAGGTGCAGGTGACCGCGGAAGCGGGGCCGGCCAGCAACAGGGCGGTCAGGGCGATGAACCAGGATTTCAAGGACATTTGCGGACACCCGCCAGAGACTGGCCCAAGAGACTGGCAACGGCCGCGCGGGGCCATGCTTCAAGCAAAGAGTCGCATGAAAGCCGGTACCAGGACAGGGTGTAAATCACACCAAAAGGTCATAATCCCGGTTCGGGGCACCCTGTCATAAAGATCAGGGTTTGACGCCGGCCGCACGCAGGGCCACGGCCAGACCGGCCACGGTACTGTCTCCCAGGCGGGGGATGATCCGGATATCACCCGCCGCCTCGGCCAGGCCGGCATGCTCGACGGGACCGGGGAAATCGGCCAGGATCACGTCCCAGGCGTCGGGCGCCTTGCGCAGCACCTGCACGGCGCGGGCCGGGGTGGAAACCAGCGTCACCTCGCAGCCATAGCCGTCCAGTTCCAGGATCACCGGATCGGCGTCGGCGGCCGACGATACCATCAGCACATGCACGGCGGCGGTACGGGTGGAGGACGGAATGCGCTCGGCCAGCACCATGGCCTGACGGCCGGCATCCTGGATGCGGCGGGCGAAGTCGCGCTGAGGCCCGTCGGGCAGGTCCTCCTCCAGGAAGGAGGCGAAGCCCAGCAGCGCGTTCAGGGCATTGACCAAGTCATGGCGCAACCCGCGCGGAAGCCCGTTGGCGTCCAACGCGGGCGGCACCGGGGCCGGATCAGCGGGCAAGGCCCAGCTCCACGGCGCGCATGGCGGCCTGGGTACGGTTCTTGGCGCCCAGCTTGCGGCAGAGGCCGCGGATATGCAGCTTCACCGTCACCTCCTCCAGGTCGAGCGCGCGGGCGATTTCCTTGTTGGACTGGCCCTTCAGCAGGAAGTCCAGCACCTCGCGCTCGCGCCGGGTGAAGGTGCTGTTCAGCGCGTTGCCGTCCGTCGCCATGGCGCTTTCGGGCAGGTTCTCCGGCATGAACACTTCGCCGGCCGCCATGCGCTGCACGGCTTGCAGCAGGATGGAGCCGGGAAGCGTCTTGGGCAGGAAGCCCACGGCGCCATGGGCCATGGCCAGGCGGATATCCTCGTTCTTCGCCTCGCCCGACATCAGGGCGATCTTCAGCGAGGGATAGCGTTCGCGCAGACGGACAAGGCCGTTCAGGCCGTTCATGCCGGGCATCCGCAGGTCGAGCAGCAGAATCTCGAAGGGCTGGCCATCGTCCAGCACCTTCAACGCCTCGCTCACCGTGCCCACGCCTTGCACGAAAGTGCCGGGGGCTTCCCGCTCGAAATGCGAGCGCAGGGCGTCACGCAGCAGGTCATGGTCATCGGCAATCAACAGGCGCATGATTTTTGCCCAATGTGATCGGGTTCTAGCCAGTATATTACAGCAACGGGCGATTGCGCATAGCCCCTGTTTAAGCACTCACCGGAAGGAAGGCCTAGGGCCTATGCCGTTTGGCAGATTTCGTTGGCCCGATCGGGAGTATCTCTCTTTTGCTTTGACTTGGGATGGTGCCTGGGCTAACCATGCGCGGAGGTGAAAGGTGATGCCATTCGCCGGGATGCCCTGGTGCATTCCGCTTTGTCCGGCCTGCTGCTTGGTGGGCTGGGGCGAATCACCGGAAGCGGGTTTGTCGGACCTTAGCTTCCCATGTGGCCATCGCCGGGACCGATCTCCCCGATCTGTCCTGCCACCGCTTCTTCCCCATCTTCTAATGTCCAGGTCAGTCCGTCGCGAAGTCCCGTGCTGCCGGTCCCCGTTCTGATTCCATCCGATCCGAACAGTTGGCCGTGATCCCGCCCCAATCGGGGCGCATCCATGAGGGGGACCCATCCCCGCTTCATCCCAGGGGGCTCCGCCCCCCTTTCATCCCAGGGGGCTCCGCCCCCCTTTCGCCCCAGGGGCTCCGCCCCCACTTCATCCCAGGGGGCTCTGCCCCCACTTCATCCCAGGGGGCTCTGCCCCCGTCCCGCAACCGGCCTCCCGGCCGACCGAAGCCAGAACCCGATGAATCTCCAGGAACTCAAGGCCAAGACCCCCGCCGAGCTGCTCGCCTTTGCCGAAGAGCTGCAGATCGAGAATGCCGGCACCCTGCGCAAGCAGGACATGATGTTCGCGATCCTCAAGCAGCTGGCCGACAATGACGTGCCGATCTATGGCGAGGGCGTGCTGGAAGTGCTGCCCGACGGGTTCGGCTTCCTGCGCAGCCCGGAAGCCAACTATCTGCCCGGCCCGGACGACATCTATATCTCGCCCAGCCAGGTGAAGCGCTTCGGCCTGCGCACCGGCGACACGGTGGAAGGCCAGATCCGCGCGCCCAAGGATGGCGAGCGGTATTTCGCCCTGCTGAAGGTCAACACCATCAATTTCGACCACCCGGACAAGGTGCGTCACCGTATTAACTTCGACAATCTGACCCCGCTGTACCCGGACGAGCGGCTGAAGCTGGAGGTCGAGGTCGACAATACCGGCAAGGGCCGCAAGGACATGACCACCCGCGTCATCGACCTTGTTGCCCCGCTGGGCAAGGGCCAGCGCGCCCTGATCGTGGCGCCGCCGCGCACCGGTAAGACGGTGATGCTGCAGAACATCGCCCATTCCATCGCCACCAATCATCCGGAAGTCTATCTGATCGTCCTGTTGATCGACGAGCGTCCGGAAGAAGTGACTGACATGGCCCGTTCCGTGCGCGGCGAGGTGGTGTCGTCCACCTTCGACGAGCCGGCGACCCGCCATGTGCAGGTGACGGAGATGGTGCTGGAGAAGGCCAAGCGCCTGGTCGAGCACAAGCGCGACGTGGTCATCCTGCTGGACAGCATCACCCGCCTGGGCCGCGCCTACAACACCGTGGTTCCCTCGTCGGGCAAGGTGCTGACCGGTGGTGTGGACGCCAACGCCCTGCAGCGCCCCAAGCGCTTCTTCGGTGCCGCCCGCAATATCGAGGAAGGCGGCTCGCTGACCATCATCGCCACGGCCCTGATCGATACGGGCAGCCGCATGGACGAGGTGATCTTCGAAGAGTTCAAGGGCACGGGTAACAGCGAAATCGTCCTGGACCGCAAGCTGTCCGACAAGCGCATCTTCCCGGCGCTGGACATCCAGAAGTCCGGTACCCGCAAGGAAGACCTGCTGGTCGACAAGGGTGCGATGGCCAAGATGTGGATTCTGCGCCGCATCCTGAACCCGATGGGCCCGCAGGACGCGGTCGAATTCCTGGTCGACAAGCTGAAGCAGTCGAAGACCAACAACGACTTCTTCGACAGCATGAACCAGTAAGGCGCCCTCAGGCGCCGGGCGCCGCCATCCGGCGGCTTGGCTACGCGGGCATGTGCCCGCGGGCGCTCAACGCGCCAACCAAGCTGTAATGAGCTGCACTCATTACAGCTTGGTATAAAGGTATTATTCTCATTGTGAAAAGCGCCGCCGCCGGGCAACCGGGGCGGTCTTTTTCTTATCCTTCCGCCAGAAGGATTAGACCGTAAGACAGGCGGATTTCCGCGCTTTTCATAGTCCGGGTGACGGCCGTCACGGCGGTGGCCAACAATAATGGATAGGGTCGGGGAAATCGGTCATGCGTGCCTTTGAAATGTCATGGAACCGGCGCATGATCAGATCGTTGCCTCGTGGACCCGCAGATGCCCGCCGCAAGGCCCGGACAGGAGGAAATGCCAATGGAAAACAATACTCTCATCCTCGACCTTGATGAGGAGCTGCTGGGCGAAGCCAGCCTCGGTGAATTGCTCTCCGACCCCATCGCCCTGTTGCTGATGGATCGTGACGGTGTGGCCCCGGAAGATGTGCTGCGCATCGTCCGCGTGACTGCCGGCCGTATCGCCAGCAACGATTGCGGCAAACCGGCCACGGTATTCTCCGCGGCCTGAGCTTTCGCGCGGTATCCGGGCGGAGTGATTTCCCCGTCCGATTGAACTGCCGCTTCCGGCGTGCCATATGCAATCGGCCGAGATTGCAATGCCGGAGGGGTTAGAAGTGCCCGACAGCCTGAACCATGCCGACCTGGGCGAGTTGCCCGCCTGGGACCTGTCCGACCTTTATGCCGGCCCCGACAGCCCTGTGCTGTCGGGCGATCTGGACAAGGCGGAAAAGGACGCCGCCGCCTTTGCCGGCCGCTATCAGGGCCAACTGGCGGGATTGACCGGTGCAGAGCTGGCTGCCGCCATCGCCGAATATGAGATGCTGGACGAGGTGCTGTCGAAGATCATGTCCTTCGCCGGCCTGCTCTATGCCTCCAACATGGCCGATCCCAATATCGGCCGCTTCTATCAGGGCATGAGCGAGCGGGTGACGGTCATCTCCGTGCATCTGCTGTTCTTCACGCTGGAGATCAACCGGCTGGAGGATGCGGCCCTGGAGGCCAAGTTGGCCCACCCGGATCTGGCCGCCTATGGCCCCTTCCTGCGCGATACCCGCATCTTCCGTCCGCACCAGCTGTCGGACGAGGTGGAGAAGCTGCTTCATGAAAAGCATGTGGCCGGCCGCGCCGCCTGGACCCGCCTGTTCGATGAACATCTGGCGGAACTGCGCTTCACTGTGCGGGGGGAGGAGTTGACGTCGGCCCAGGCGCTGAACCTGCTGTCCTCCACCGACCAATCCTTGCGCAAGGAAGCCGCCCAGGTGTTGGGCGAGGTGCTGGGCAAGAACCAGCGCACCTTCGCCCATATCACCAACACCCTGATCAAGGACAAGGAGATCGAGGATCGCTGGCGCAACTATGCCAACCCCTGGTCGTCCCGCAACCTGGCCAACCAGGTGGAGGATGAAGTGGTGGATGCGCTGCTGTCGTCGGTCCGGTCAGCCTATCCGCGCCTGGCCCACCGCTATTACAGCCTGAAGGCCAAATGGTTCGGGCAGGACAAGCTGGATTACTGGGACCGCAACGCGCCGCTGCCCGGCGATGACGACCGCAAGATCCCCTGGACCGACGCCAAGCGCATCGTGGCCGACGCCTATGCCCGGTTCAGCCCGCGCATGGCGGAGATCGGCCAGGAATTCTTCGACAAGCCGTGGATCGACGTACCGCCGCGGCCCGGCAAGAACCCCGGCGCCTTCGCCCATCCGGTGGTGCCGTCGGCCCATCCTTACCTGCTGGTCAACTATATGGGCCGCACGCGCGACGTGATGACGCTCGCGCATGAGCTGGGCCATGGCGTGCATCAGTATCTGTGCCGCGCCCAGGGGCATTTGCAGGCCTCGACCCCGCTGACGCTGGCTGAAACCGCCTCGGTGTTCGGGGAGATGCTAACCTTCCGCAGCCTGCTGGACGCCACCACCGACCCGAAGAAGCGCAAGGCGCTGCTGGCCGGCAAGGTGGAGGACATGATCAACACCGTCATCCGCCAGATCGCCTTCTACCAGTTCGAGCGCAAGCTGCACACGGAGCGGCGTGAGGGCGAGCTGTCGGCCGAGCGCATCGCCGATATCTGGATGGAGGTGCAGACGGAAAGCCTGGGCCCGGCCTTCCGGTGGGAGGACAGCTATCGCCCCTACTGGACCTATATCGGGCATTTCGTGCATTCGCCCTTCTATGTCTACGCCTATGCCTTCGGGGATTGCCTGGTGAACAGCCTGTATGCGGCGTACCAGGAGGCGGCGGCCAAGGGCCAGGGCGCGGAGTTCGCCGACAAATACATGGAAATGCTGTCGGCCGCCGGCACCCTGCACCATGGCGACCTGCTGGCCCCGTTCGGCCTGGACCTGAAGGACCCGTCCTTCTGGAACAAGGGCCTGGGCCTGCTGGACAGCTTCATCACGGAGCTGGAGGGGCTGTGAAGGTTCGGCTGAGTTTGGGTTACTTGGGTTCGGTGATTTCAACCGTCATTCCCGCGCACGCGGGAATCCAGCGTGAGGCGCGGTCAGCGCCGGTATGATACCAATTCCCGATGATTTGGACTCATCGGGAATTGGTACGGCGGCGACTGCCGCCGCGCGGCACGTGCCGCGTAGCCAAGCCCACGGATGTGGCGCCGGCGACTGAGGGGCATAAATGATTGACCAAAGGGCAATCATTTATGCCGACGGTATGAGTCATATCACGGCAGACGCCGCTCATGCTGGATCCCCGCTTTCGCGAGGATGACGGTAGAAGGGAGCTGTCACGAGGGTGCCCGAGAGTTTCCCTGAGGTCTCGCCGTGCGGGCGAGGACGAAAGTCAAAAAAAGGGGGGAAGCGGGCGACCGCTTCCCCCCTTTTCGCGCTCAACCCGTCCGATGCCGTCAGCCGGCATCCACCGGGATGGTCAGGAAGGCCGTCGTCTCGCCGCGGCGGACCTGGACCAGCGCGTTCTTGCGGCCCGCCTTGGTGGCCGCTTTCACCTGCGTCGCCACGTCGGCCGGCTGGGCCACCGGGGCATTGTTGACGGAGGTGATCAGGTCGCCGGGGCGCAGACCTTCCACCCCATCGCCCACATCCAGCACGACCACGCCGCTGGCATCGGTGGGCAGGCGCAGGCGCTGGCGCCACTGGTCGGTCAGGCCGGACAGTTTCAGGCCGGCGACTTCCTCGCCATCCTGCTTCTGGGCTTCGGCCTTGGCCAGGCGCTGCTGCGGCTGGCCGGGGGCCTGTTCGACCGTCACGGGGATTGTCTTTTCCTTGCCGTCGCGCCAGACGGCCAGATCCAGTTTGGCACCCGGCTTCACCTGACCGACATGGCGGGCCAGATCGCGGGTATCCTTGACCGGCTTGCCGCCGGCCGACAGCACGACGTCACCCGGCTTCAAGCCGGCCTTTTCCGCCGGGCTCTTGGGTTCCACGGCGGCGATCAGGGCACCGCCCTCCTTGGCCAGCCCCAGCCCATCGGCCAGTTCCTTGGTGACACCCTGCAAATTCACGCCCAGCCAGCCGCGCTCCACCTTGCCGTCGCGCTTCAGTGCCTCGACCACCGGCTTGGCCAGGTTGGACGGGATGGCGAAGCCGATGCCCACCGACCCGCCATTGGGGGTGAAGATGGCGGTGTTGATGCCGATCACGTCGCCGGCCATGTTGAAGGTCGGGCCGCCGGAATTGCCGGAATTGATCGAGGCATCCAGCTGGATATAGTCGTCATAGGGGCCAGAGCCGATATCGCGTGACCGGGCCGACACGATGCCGGCGGTCACCGTGCCACCCAGGCCGAACGGGTTGCCCACGGCCACCGCCACATCGCCCACGCGCACCTTGTCGCTGTCGGCGAATTTCAAGGCGGGCAGGGGCTTGTCGGTTTTGACCTTCAGCACAGCCAGATCGGTGCGCTCATCCTCGCCGATCACCTCGGCCTCGCGCTCCGTCCCGTCGCTGAAGGCCACCGTCACCTGATCGGCATCGGCGATGACATGGCGGTTGGTCACCACATAACCGGTGCTGTCGAACACGAAGCCGGAACCCAGCGCGCGGGCCACAGGCGCCCCACGGCCCTCACCGCGGCCGCCCTGGCCCGGCAGGCCCGGCATGCCGAAGCGGCGCAGGAATTCCTCGAACTCCGGCGGCAGATTGCGGGCATTGGTGCGGGCGGGTGCGGTCTGGGCGGCGGTGATGGTCACCACGGCGGGCGACACCCGCTCCACCAGATCAGCCACGCCGCCGGCGGCCAGCACCTCTGCGGGCGCGGCGCGGGCGGTCTCGATGGTCGCAGGACCCAGCAGGGCGGTACCGGCAAGCAGGGCCATGGCCAGGTTGCGGCGGAAGGCCCGGGTGGTGGGAAGCGACATCATGGTCTCCATTCTTTTTCTCTACCTCAGCACCGCTCGTTCATATCCGGCGGCGCTGTTGATGGTTGCAGCCTGCCAGGGGTCTGCCGACAGGCGGCTGACAGGCGGATGAAAATTCTGTCATCCGATCCGGGATCGAGGGTGGGTTCGGATCGGTCCGCTTTCAAGCGCCGTCACATGAAACTTTGTTCATCTTCCCGTAAGGTACCTGTCAGCGGGCCTGGATTAGGGTGCAGACATGAATCGACGGGGCACCTGAGCCCCACACCCCCCCGCCCCCTCGGTCCATTAGTGAGGTCGGCGGGGACCGCTTCCCCACTCTCCGGTCCCCGCCGCCGCCTCACCTGCGACAGTTCGTACATCGTAAGTCTCTCTCGTCCCCTGTGGCCGGGCGGCCCCCACCGCCCGGCCATATCTTTTTTGTCCCCTCAGGCGCCGGGCGCCGACATCCGTCGGCTTGGCTTACACGACCACGCGGTCCCGGGCCGGCGGTCGCCGGCCTGCAGCGGTTCGCACCGCTGCCCCAATTCGTTGAGCCGGTATTTCCAAGCGAACCCGTCCGGGTTTAGGATGCGCCCATCATGAAGATCCTTGTCATCGAAGACGACCGTGCCACCGCCGATTATCTGGTCAAGGGCCTGAAAGAGGCCGGCCATGTGGTCGATCATGCCGACAATGGCCGCGACGGGCTGTTCCTGGCGGCGTCCGAACCCTATGACACGCTGGTCGTGGACCGCATGCTGCCCGGCCGCGACGGGCTATCGCTGCTGGAGGTGCTGCGCACCACGGGCAATGACACGCCGGCCCTGGTCCTGTCGGCGCTGGGCAGCGTCGATGATCGGGTCAAGGGGCTGCGCGCCGGGGCCGATGATTACCTGACCAAGCCGTTCGCCTTTGCCGAACTGCTGGCACGGCTGGAGGTGATGCAGCGCCGGTCGAAGGGCGGCGGGTCCGCCCCCGTCACCAAGCTTCAGATCGCCGATCTTGAGATGGATTTGCTGGCCCGCACGGTGAAGCGCGCCGGCAAGCCGGTCGACCTGCTGCCGCGCGAGTTCCAGTTGCTGGAGTACCTGATCCGCAATGCCGGCAATGTGGTGACGCGTACCATGCTGCTGGAAAATGTCTGGGACTATCATTTCGATCCGCAGACCAATGTCATCGACGTGCATATCGCCCGGCTGCGCCAGAAGATCGACAAGGATCATCCGGCGGCCCTGATCCATACCGTCCGCGGGGCGGGGTACGTGATCCGTGAGCCGGCTTAACTTCCTGCGCACCACCAGCTTCCGGCTGGCCGCCTTCCATCTGGCGCTGTTCACGCTCTCGGTCATGGTGGTGCTGGGGGTGGTCTATTGGTTCACTGCCGGCTTCATCAACCGCCACACGGAGGAAACCGTGCTGCGGGAGGTGAGCGAGCTGACCGACGCGCTGAACGACCGGGGCCGCATGGGCCTGCTGCGCATCGTGTCGGAACGGGCGGGCGACGGGCGCACCGACATGATCTATGCCCTGACCACGCCCGCCCATGACATCATCGCCGGCAACCTGGCCAACTGGCCGTCGGGCGATCCGGGGCCGGGATGGGTGGAATTCGACATCAAGAGCCGCAAGGAACCGGGTCGCAAGCGCCAAGCCGTGGCCATCATCCTGCCGATCGAGGGCATCGGCTGGCTGCTGGTCGGGCACGACATGACCGACCGCTACCTGCTGCGCGGGCAATTGCTGACCGGCCTGATTTGGGCCGTGTCGCTGGCGCTGGCCGTGGGCATGCTGGGTGCTGTCTATATGAGCCGGCGGGTGGCGGAACGGATCGAGAGCATCAACCGCACCATCGACCGCATCACCGCCGGCGCCTTCGCTGATCGGATGCAGGTGACCGGGTCGGGCGACGAGATCGACCGGCTGGTGATGAAGCTGAACCGCATGCTGGACGAGATCGGCCGGCTGATGCTGGGCATGCGGCAGGTCACCGACAATGTCGCCCACGACCTGCGCACACCCTTGTCGCGCCTGCGTGCAAGGCTGGAGCTGGCGCAGCGGGATGAGAGCCTGTCGGATGCGCAGTTCGCCACCCTGGAACAGGCCATCGCCGATATCGACCGGCTGCTGGGCGTTTTCAACGCCATTCTGACCATCGCGGCGGCGGAAACCGGCCGGGCGCGTACCGATTTCGAACCGGTGGATCTGGCAGCATTGGCGGCGGAGGTGGCGGAGCTTTACGCGCCGCTGGCGGAGGAACGCGGCCTGTCCATGGATGTGTCGGCGCCGGAGCCGGTCAGCGTCAGCGGCAGCCGCCAGCTTCTGGCCCAGCTGGTCAGCAACCTGATCGAGAATGCGGTGAAATACAGCCCCGATCACGGCCATGTCATCGTGTCGGCGGGGATCGATGGTGGCCGTCCCGCCCTGTCGGTGGCCGACCAGGGGCCGGGCATCCCCGTCGATCAACGCGACAAGGTGCTGGAACGGTTCGTCCGGCTGGAGGCGCATCGCGGCACGCCGGGCCATGGGCTGGGCCTGTCGCTGGTCGCGGCGGTTGCGCGGCTGCACGGCGCCGACCTGGCCCTGTCGGACGCGCGCGAGGATGGGGAGGCGCCGGGGTTGAAGGTGGAATTGCGGTTCCCGGCATAGAATTATATGTGAATACTTTCATATAATTGTATTCAGTCATTTTTTGTTTGACGGATATCAGAAAATAATCCTATATCTGTCCTTGCCAAGGCCATAGCCGCGTCCAGACCGAAAGGTCGGCGGCGGGCCTGGCACCATCGTCCCCTCCCATCGCCTGACCACGGGTCCTGGCGCCGGTAACCGTTGATACCCAACGGCCGGCGGCCGGGGCCCGTGCTTTTTCAGGCATCCCCCATTGCCGCCCGACATGCGGCCGGACCCCCGGGTCCGGCAACCGCGACGGCTGCGCCCACGACAGGAATGAGGTCCCAGGATGTCCACCGACATCGAGAAATCGTTCGTGAAGCAGTACGAACGCGAGGTGCATGAGGCGTATCAGCGGCTGGGTTCCAAGCTGCGCGCCACGGTGCGGTCGAAGAACAATGTGAAGGGTGCCAGCACGGTCTTCCAGAAGGTCGGCAAGGGCATCGCCAGCACCAAGTCGCGCCATGGCAATGTCCCGGTGATGAACCTGGACCATGGCACGGTCGAATGCGCGCTGGCCGATTACTATGCCGGCGACTGGGTCGACAAGCTGGACGAGCTGAAGACCAATATCGACGAGCGCGCGGTGATCGCCAATGCCGGCGCCTACGCGCTGGGCCGCAAGACGGATGAGCTGATCATCACCCGTCTGGACACGGCCACTACCTATGCCGGTGCCGACACGGACGGCCTGACCCGCGACAAGGTGCTGGCGGCGTTCGAACTGCTGGGCGGGGCGGACGTGCCCGATGACGGCCAGCGCTATGCCGTGGTCGGCTGGAAGCAATGGAGCCAGCTGCTGGGCATCGAGGAATTCGCCAGCGCCGAATATGTCGGTGACGGTGAGCTGCCCTGGCGCGGCACCCAGGCCAAGCGCTGGCTGGGCACGCTGTGGATGCCGCATTCCGGCCTGACGCTGGGGGCCGGCAATGTCCGCCTCTGCCATTGGTACCACAAGAATGCCGTCGGCCATGCCAGCGGGTCCGACGTGGCCAGCGACATCACCTGGCACGGCGATCGCGCCGCGCATTTCGTCAACAACATGATGTCCCAGGGTGCCGCTCTGATCGACGCCGCCGGCGTCATCACCCTGCGCTGCAAGGAGTGAGGCCCATGTCCTATCTGTCCCGGGACCTGTCGGTCCTTGCCTATGCCAACGGCTTCACGCTCTGGCACTACACCACGCCGGACGCGCACACCGCCGTGCGGGCGACCGGTTATTTCAACGCGGCCAGCCACATGCTGCGCCTGGGCGACATGATCCTGGCCAATACCGGCGTCGGCGGCACGGCCGTCGCGGGCATCCTGCTGGTCAACGCCAATGCGGGCGGGTCGGTCGATACCGCCGACCTGACCCAGGTGGGGGCGGCGGATACGGATTGAGTTAGGTGAGCCACACAGGCGCAGCATTCCGGTGTGTCCTGCGTGGCTTCCTCTTACTTGCGCTTCGACTGACTCAAGACAGTTCCCGCCAATTGCTTTGAGGTAACGGTTGTTCGCGAGTCTGCCAGCACTTTGCCCGCCAAACTAGCAAGAGCAGTTGATGATTGCTCTTTTGGGCTGTGCGCCTGAGTTAGTGCAGACCCCGCCAATCGCTTGGCGTCTGCGGAGGCAGTTGATTGAGACAGAGTCTTCGCTGCGAGTTGGGTCAGCGAAGGAGAGGTTTCACGGCTACCAGGCATAGAAAATCTCCAAAACCTAGCTACTGAGTTCTTTAATTTTACCACATCTAGCGTCTCTGAGAAGGGAGCAGATTCATGGCCTATTCCGCTGTCGGGCTGTGCGCCCGTGCGCTTTTGAAGATCGGGGCCAACCCGATCACTTCCTTCCAGGACGGCACGGCCGAAGCGGAACTGGCTGCCGCGCTCTATGCCCCCACCCGTGATGCGTTGCTGGCAGCATATGGTTGGAGCTTCGCCACGAAGCAGACCGCCCTGGTGCGGCTGGCAGCACCCCCGCCCGCCGACTTCGCCCATGCTTTCGCCCTGCCGGATGATTTCCTGCGGGCACTGTCGCTGGGCACCGGTGGGCGGGGGCGGGGCTTGTCCTACCGTATCCAGGGCACCGGCCTGCTGGCCGACGCGCCCGATGTCACCCTGACCTATGTGGCCCGTGTGGCTGAAGGGGCGTTTCCCGCCTTCTTCGACGCGGCCCTGATCGCCCGGCTGGCGGCCGAGTTCTGCGTGCCGCTGACGGAGAACACGGGCCGCGCCGAAACCCTGCTGAAGCAGGCGGAGGCCGAGTTCCGCCGAGCGCGTCTGACCGACGTGTCGCAGGACAGCCAGCCCGGCCTGGAGGATTTCACCCTGATCGAGGCCCGCCTGTCATGACCCGCCTGAAAAGTGTGAAGACCAGTTTCACCGGCGGCTGCGTCAGCCCCGACCTGCTGGGCCGCGGCGATCTGGCCGCGTTCGAGAATGGGGCGCTTACCCTGACCAATGTGCTGATCGAACCCACGGGCGGCATCACCCGCCGGCCGGGCACGGGCTTCATCGCGCATGTGCCGGGGCCGGGCCGCCTGATCCCCTTCATCTTCAACACCGAACAGACGCATCTGCTGGTGCTGACCGACCGGCTGCTGTCGGTCTTCGGCAATGACCAACTGCAGGCAACGCTGCCCACGCCCTGGACCCTGGACCAGCTTTCCAACCTGAACTGGGCGCAGAGCGGCGACGTGCTGCTGGTCTGCCATCCCGATGTCGAACCACGCCGCGTCAGCCGGCGCGGACCCGGCCAATGGACGCTGGAGCCCTGGGTGTTCGCGGAGGAGGAGGGGCGGCCGCGCATCCCCTTCTACCGCTTCGCCGACCCTGCCATCACGCTGACCCCCTCGGGCGTCACCGGCCGGGTACGGCTGCGCGCATCGGCCCCGGTCTTCACGCCCGACCATGAGGGCGCCCCCTTGCGCATCCATCGCAAGCCGGGCCGCATCGCGGCGGTGCGCTCCACGACAGAGGCCGAGATCGATCTGGCCGACAGCCTGCCCCACACCAACCCGACCCCGGATTGGGACGAGGCGGCCTTCAGCCCGCAGCGCGGCTGGCCCACCTCCGTGGCCTTTCATCAGGACCGGCTGGTGGTGGGCGGGTCGCGCGATCTGCCCAACCGGCTCTGGCTGTCGAAATCGGGTGACCTGTTCAATTTCGACCTGGGCGAGGGGGAGGATGACAGCGCCATCGAATTCGCCATCCTGTCGGATGAGGTGAACCCGATCCGTGCCGTCTATTCCGGCCGTCATTTGCAGGTCTTCACCACCGGCGGGGAATGGGCGGTGACGGGCCAGCCTTTGACCCCCACCGCCATCCGCCTGGACCGCCAGACCCGCATCGGCAGCGTTCCGGACCGCAATATTCCGCCGCAGGAGATCGATGGCGGCACCCTGTTCGCCGCCGGCGACGGGTCGATCCGCGATTTCCTGTGGACCGATCTGGAACAATCCTATTCAGCCGCCGACTTGACCCTGACCACGCGCCCCATCCTGCCGGGCACTGTGGAACTGGAGTATGACCGAAGCCGCCGCCTGCTGCTGGCCGTGCAGTCGGACGGCACACTGGCCGTGCTGACGCTCTATCGCAACGAACAGATCCGCGCCTGGACCAGGCTGGAAACGGCGGGACGCATCCTGTCCGTGGTCCATGTCGGCCGGCATCTCTACTGGCTGGTGGACCGCGACGGTCGCACGGGCGTGGAGGTCTGGGACGACGCCCTGCATGTCGATGCCGGCCTGTCGGGCTCTGTCGAGGGCGGCACCAGCCGCTGGGCCGGCCTGGATCATCTGGATGGGCGGCAGGTGGCGGTGCTGGCCGATGGCGCCATCACCCAGACGGCCCCCGTGGCCGCCGGCCGCATCCGTCTAGCCCGACCGGCGACGACGGTGCAGGCCGGCCTTTCCTACACCCATGCCATCGAACCCATGCCGCCCAACCTGCTGGCGGCTGAGGGACAGGGACGGCGTGCGCGCCTGCTGGCGGTGACCTTCCGGCTGAAGGATACGCCCGCGTTGCGCGCCGACCTGGGGCAGGGGCCGGTGGACGTGCCGCTTCGGCGCGCCGCCGGCCCCGCGCTGGCCGACGATCCCGCCCCCGCCTTCACCGGCGACCGGCGGCTGACCAGCCTGGGCTGGGCCGCCAGCCGCGCCGGTCCGCCCTGGCGCATCGCGGAGGAACGGCCGCTGCCCTTCACGCTGCTGTCCGTAACCCATGAGATGAAGGTGAACGAATAATGGGCGGCATCACCACCCCGGCGCTGACCCTGCTCAGCGCCTCGGCCCCCGGCGCCAGCCTGATCGGCGGCTTGGCCGGCATCAACAGAGATCGTCGCCGGGCCGAGGATCTGCTGGGCATCACCAGCTCCCGCCGCAAGAAACGCGAGCGCGAGGTTCTTGACGCCGAACAGGCGGCCGACAGCGCCGACCTTGCCGCGCGTCAGACGGCCGACCTGGACGACCTGCGCCAGCGCAACGCCCGCACCGCCGACCGCATCCAGGCCGAAGGCGAGATCACCGACCGCAACCGCCGCCGCGCCCTGCGCAATGAGACGGGGTCGATCCGCGCCCAACTGGGCGCCCAGGGCATCGGTTCCGCCGACGGTTCCGGAGAGGCGGTGCTGTTGGGCCGGGAACGTGCGGCGGAACAGGACCGCCAGGACGCGGCCCGGCTGGACGCCTTGAAGCTGGCCGGCCTGTCCGACGAGGAAGCCGCCCTGAAACGCCGCAACCTGCTGGACCTGACCCGCCAGCAGGAACGCCAGCGCCTGGAGCGGCTGGCGCGGGGTTTGTGAAAGCAGCCCCCTCCCGTAGGTCAGGTCGAGCGAAGCGAGCCCTGACATTCATCGGCACCGTCGCTTGTCAGGGCTCGGCTGACGCCTCGACCTGACCTACGGCTCCTCACCAATTCACCACGAGGCCCCCATGCCCACCGCCCCCATCCCGGCGGCCAGTCCCCGCGCGCAATTCGTTGCCGATGGGGTGGCCAGCCGTTTCGCCTTCGCCTTTCCCATCTACAGCCCGTCCGACCTGTCGCTGCATCTGGATGCCGCCCCCTGGACCAGCGGTTATGCGCTGGAGGGGCTGGGCGATCCGGCGGGCGGGGCGGTGCAACTCGATACCGCCCCGCCCGCCCGCACCATCGTCACCATCGAACGCCGCGTGGCGCTGGACAGGCAGGCGGATTTCCTGGAAAGCGGGCCGCTGGCGGCGAAGAGCCTGAATGAACAGCTGAACCGCCTGACAGCCATGGTGCAGCAGCTGGCCGCCGACCAGGCCCGCATGTTGCGGGCCTCGGCCACCGACCTGCCGGCGTCGGGTCTGCTGCCCGACCGGGCGGTGCGGGCAGGGGCGGCGCTGGGCTTCGATGCGGCGGGCAATCCCATGGCCCTGGCCCTGGAAAGCCTGCCCGCATCCGGCACCGTCGCCGCGCACGGGGCCGGTGCCGTCACCCGTGCCGTGGCGGACAAGCTGCGCGATCTGGTGACAGTGCGCGATTTCGGTGCCGTGGGGGACGGGGTGACGGACGATACCGCCGCCATCCTGGCCGCCTTGGCCGCCCATCGCTCCGTGTTCCTGCCCGCCGGGACCTACCGCACCTCGGCCCCCATCACGCTGGGCTATGGCCAGACCCTGTATGGGGAGGGGGAGGGTTCGGTCATCCAGGCCCGCGCCGACGCCTACGACCCCGTGAACCTGCCCACCTACCCCAGCGCTTTCAACGCCGTGGAACTGGTGGATGGCTACGCCACGCTGCGCGACCTGCGCATCGTCGGCGGTGCCTCCGGCGTGAAGCTCTATGGCCGCGACGGGCCGTCGGTGAAGAATGTCGTGGAGAACCTGTCCATCTGGGATGCGGTCAACGGCATCGTCCTGGATGGCTATGACGACACCAACCGCCCCTGCTACTGGAACCACATCGCCCGCGTGCTGGTGGCCCGTCCCGCGGCGCATGGCGTGCTGCTGACGGTGGAGGGCGATGGCGACACGCCCAATGCCAACAAGTTCCAGGATGTCCGCGTCTACAGCCTGTCGGCCCCGCTCAGCGGCTGCGGCTTCTTCATCTCCGCCGGGCGCTTCAACAACAGCTTCACCGATTGCGAGGCCAACCTGCATCCGGGCGGCCAGGCCTGTCTGCGGCTGGGGGCGGCGACTGACCAGAACCTGATCGTCAATTTCTATGCTGAGAGCCTGGGTGCGCTGCCCGGCATCCGCATCGACAATGGCAGCCAGAATACCAGCATCGTCAACCTGTTCAGCGCCACGGGCGGCCAGCCGATCTGGGACACCTCTGCCGCCCGCGCCTATACCACCATCAACGCGGGATATCCGCTGCGCAACCTGCTGAAGGAAACCCATGTCACCGACCTGCGGGTCGAAGGTTTCAGCGTCGATACCAACTATGTCGAACCAGTCGACGGCGGGATGGTCGATGCCGACCTGACATCGACCACGCATCTGGTCTCGGCCTTCGGTGGGGCGGTGGAATTCCGCCTGCCCAAGGCCGACACGGCCAATGGCCGCATGCTGACGGTGAAGAAGACCGACAGCTCCGCCCACCCGGTCACCGTCACCGAACTGGGCGGGCCGGGGCCGGACGGCCGGCCGGTGATCCTGTCCTCGCGCTACGACCATCTGAGTGTCGTGTCCAACGGCGCCGGCTGGTGGGTGACGGCGCGCACCGGCCAGCCGCGCAATGCCGAATTCCGGGACGCGGGCGGGCTGTTTGAACCCGACCTGATGAAGGACCTCTATCTGGTCAGCGGCGGGGACGGGGCCGTGGAGGTGCGATTGCCCAGCCCGTCCGCCACCCAGGCCGTGGGACGGCGCGTCACCATCAAGAAATCCGATCCTTCCGACGGCATGGTCACCGTGACGGCGGCCACGGGCACCGGCCCCGATGGCCGTGTCTGGCAGCTGGCCAAGCAGCATGAACAGGTGACGGTGTTCTCCAACGGGTCGGGCTGGTGGGTGACCGCATCCAGCCGCCCGCCGGCCACCATCCATTTCCACGAGGCGGCGGGCCTGTTCCAGCCCGACCTGGGGGCGGAGCATTATCTGGTCTCATCCTTCGCCGGCCCGGTGGAACTGCGCCTGCCGGCCCCGTCAGCTGCCAATAGCGGCACGCGCCTGTCGGTGAAGAAGACCGATCCGTCCACCAATGCCGTCAATGTGACCAGCGGTGACGGCAGCGGCGGCCCCGATGGTGGGCCCAAGGCGCTGGCCGCGCAGTTCGACGGGTTGATCCTGCTGTCCAACGGCGCTGCCTGGCACATTATCGGGCGCACCTGATGGTGGTTGACGATGACAAGGAAGGCTTCATCGCCTTCCTGGAACGCTGGAACACCGAACAGGGGATGGCGACGCCGGCCCTGCATAGGGATATGGCCGACTGGCTGGAGGCGCGCTGGCGGGCGGGGTCGAAGGAACTGCTGCTGCTGGCCTTCCGCGACAGCGGCAAATCCACCCTGGTCGGGCTGTTCTGCGCCTGGCTGCTGTATCTGGATGCCAACCGGCGGGTCATGGTGCTGGCGGCCGACAACCATCTGGCCAAGAAGATGGTGCGCACGGTCAAGCGCATCGTGGAGCGTCATCCGCTCTGCCTGGGCATGAAGCCCGCCAAGCCGGAACTGTGGGGGGCGGAGGAATTCGCCATTGCCCGCGACAAGGTGGGGCGCGATCCGTCGATGCAGGCCAAGGGCATCACCGCCAACGTCACCGGCAGCCATGCCGATATCGTCGTCTGCGACGATGTCGAGGTGCCCAATACCTGCGACACGGCGGAGAAACGGTCGGAACTGCGCGAGCGTCTGGCGGAAATCGCCTATGTCCTCTCCCCCGGCGGCACACAGCTCTATATCGGCACGCCGCACAGTTTCCAGTCGATTTACAGCCTGCGCGCCTGTGTGGAGGAGGGGGAGGAGGCGCCCCTCCTGGACGGGTTCGAACGGCTGGAAAAGCCGGTCTATCAGCCCGATGGCAGCAGCGCCTGGCCCGAGCGGTTTTCCCTGGAGGCGATCGAGCGCATCCGCCGGCGCAGCCCGGTCAACAAGTTCATCAGCCAGATGCTGCTGACGCCGGTGTCGCTGGAGGATGGGCGCCTGGATGCCGACAAGCTGGTTGCCTATGACTGGGCGCTGGAACGGCCGAAACTGGCAAAGCCCGACTTCCGCCTGGGTCCCCACCGGCTGCGGACCTTGCGCGTCTGGTGGGACCCGGCGCTTGGCCTGCGCGACAAGAAGCGGCGCCGGGCCGGGGACGGGTCGGTGGCGGTGCTGCTGGGGGAGGATGGGGAAGGCCGCTTCTTCATCCACCGCGCCCTGTACCTGACCGTGCCGAAAGGGTCGGAACTGGCGGCGGGAGAGGCGCAGTGCCGGGAACTGGCCATTATGGTGGCAGAGACGGGCGTGGGTATCCTCCATCTGGAGGTCAACGGCGTCGGCGCCTTCCTGCCCGAAACCCTGCGCAAGGTCCTGAAGGAACGGGGCCTATCCGGCGTCTCGGTGATCGAAGAACGATCAACCCGGCCCAAGGTGGACCGCATCCTGGGTGCTATCGACGCCCCCCTGCATGCCAGCCTGCTTTACGCCCATGACAGCGTCGTGGCCGGTCCTCTGGGCCGGGAGATGCGGGAATGGCGGCCGCGCGGGCGGGGCCATGATGATGGGCTGGATGCCCTGGCCGGCGCCATTGCGGCCTGCGCGCGCCAGCGCCCCGACCACACCACCCGCGCCGGCCCGGTGATGGCCCAGACCGATTTCGATCCCCTGACATGAATGGAGAATGACTGATGACCCGCCCAATACTGGTCCCCGAACCCGACCGCCCCGCGACCTTGCCGCCCGATGCCGGACTGGACGCGCTGGCCCGCGCCATCTGGGCGCATGGCCATGATCGCGGTGTGCGCGCGATGGAGGCGCTGGCCGCCATGGCGGTGAATGCCCGCCACCGGTCGCCGGGCCGGTCGCTGCTGTCGGTAGCGCGCGATCCCGCCCTGTTCGCCGCCTGGGACCCGGCCGACCCGCGCCACGGCCCGATGCTGGCGGTGGAAGCCGGCGACGCGGGGTTCGCCGCCGCCTTGCGTGTGGCGCGCCGCGCCGTGGCGGGGCCGGACCGGATCGTGGCCGGTGCCGATCGTTTCCTGGACGAAGGGGCGGCCCTGCCCGACTGGGCCGCCAGCCGCACGCCCGTGGCGTTGCTGGCGGGGTTCAGTTTCTACCGGACCTGATGGTCAGTGGCTTTCCAGCCAACTCACCGTCAGGCTGGCCAGCGCCTCCGCCCCGATGGTCAGGCTGCTCTCATCCACCTTGAACAGAGGCGAATGGTTGGACGGCACCTTGTCCAGCCCCACATCCGGCGATGTCGCCCCGACCCAGAAGAAGAAGCCGGGGATCTTCTTCTGGAAGAAGCTGAAATCCTCCGCCCCCGTCGTCTTGCTGCCGACCACCAGCTTGCCCGGCCCCGCCACCTGCTGCAGCACGGGGGCGGCCCAGCCGGTCAGGTCGCGGTCATTGTCGGTGACGGGGTATCCCGTCTCGATGCTGACCTCCGCCGTGGCTCCGGCACTTTCGGCGATGTTGGTGGCCACCTGCCGGATGCGGGCATGGACCTCTTTGCGCATCTCCTCGTCGAAGGTGCGGATGGTGCCGACCATCTCCGCCTTGTCGGGGATGATGTTGGACCGCACACCGCCATTCAGCGCACCCACCGTCACCACGGCCGGTTCCTTGATCACTTCCATATTGCGGCTGACGATGGTTTGCAGCCCCACCAGGATCTGGGCGGAGGTCACCAGCGGATCGACACCCGTCCAGGGCCGCCCGCCATGGGCCTGCCGCCCCTTCACGATGATCTTGAACGTGTCCGCCGCCGCCATGGCCGGACCGGGGCGATAGGCGATGGTGCCGGCATGATAGGCCGAGCCCAGATGCAGGCCGAAGATCGCCTGCGGCTTGGGCTCGCTCTCTAGCACGCCCTGCTTGATCATCAGTTCGGCCCCGCCCTCCTCGCCATCCGGTGCGCCTTCCTCGGCCGGCTGGAAGATGAACTTCACCGTGCCCGGCAGCTCCGCCCTGCGCTTGGCCAGCAGCTCCGCCACGCCCATCAGGATGGCGACATGCCCGTCATGGCCGCAGGCATGCATGACGCCCACCTCCTGGCCATTATAGGTAGTCTTCACCTTGGACGCGAAGGGCAGGTCCACCTGCTCCGTCACCGGCAGGGCATCCATGTCGGCGCGCAGCGCCACGACCGGGCCGGGCTTGGCCCCCTTCAGCACGGCGACGACCCCGGTATGGGCCACCCCGGTCTGCACCTCCATCCCCAGCTTCTTCAGATGGTCGGCCACCAGTTTGGCCGTCCGCGTCTCGCGGTTGCCAAGCTCCGGGTGCTGATGGATATCGCGCCGCCAAGCCAGTATCTTGGGCTCCAGCGCCTTCACGTCCGCCTTCACATAGGCCGGCACGTCCGCCGCGCCGGCCCCCGGTGCCAGCAGGGTCAAAACCGCCAGACCGCCCAGCAGCAACTTCCTCGTCACGCCCGCCATCACGGCCCCCGTCAATGCGAATTGAGATAGGCCAGCGTCAGCGCGGCCATGGATTCGGCACCCACCAGCAGTCCGCTTTCATCCACCTTGAAATGCGGTGAATGGTTGGATGCCGCCTTGTCCACCGGCGTGGCCGGATCGGTGACGCCGATATAGAAGAAGAAGCCGGGGATCTGCTGCTGGTAGTAGCTGAAATCCTCCGCCGCCACGGCCTTGGGCGCCAGGCTGACCTTGTCCTTGCCGGCCACCTGTTCCAGCACGGGCACAGCCCAGGCCGACAGGGTGGGGTCATTGACGCTGACCGGATAGCCCAGATTGACCGACACCTCGGCCGTGGCCCCATGGGCAGCGGCGATGCCGGTGGCGATCTCCTTCACACGGGTGTGGATCTGCGCACGCATGCCGGCATCGAAGGTGCGGATGGTGCCGATCATCTCTACCTTGTCGGGAATGATATTGTCGCGCACCCCGCCATTCATGGCCCCGACCGACACCACGGCCGGTTCCTTGATCAGTTCGACATTGCGGCTGACGATGGTCTGCAAGCCGTTGACGATGGCCGACGCCGCCACGATCGGGTCGGTCCCGGCCCAGGGATAGGCGCCGTGCGTCTGCCGCCCCTTCACCACGATCTTGAATTCGTCGGACGAGGCCATGGCCGGGCCGGGGCGGTACGACACCTCGCCCGCATGCGCATCCGACCCGACATGCAGGCCAAAGATCACCTGCGGCTTGGGGTCGCTGGACAGCACGCCCTGCCTGACCATCAGCTCGGCCCCACCTTCCTCCCCGTCCGGCGCCCCTTCCTCGGCCGGCTGGAAGATGAACTTCACCGTGCCGGCCATCTCCGCCTTGCGCTTGGCCAGCAGTTCGGCCACGCCCATCAAGATGGCGACATGGGTATCATGGCCGCAGGCATGCATGACGCCCACTTCCTGGCCATTATAGGTGGTGCGCACCTTGGATGCGAAGGGCAGGTCCACCTTCTCCGTCACCGGCAGCGCATCCATATCGGCGCGCAGGGCAACGACCGGGCCGGGCTTGGCACCGCGCAGCACGGCGACGACGCCGGTATGGGCGACACCGGTCTGCACCTCCAGCCCCAGCTTTTTCAGATGGTCGGCGACCAGCGTGGCCGTCCGCGTCTCGCGGTTGCCCAGCTCCGGATGCTGGTGGATATCACGCCGCCAGGCGATGATCCTGTCTTCCAGCGCCTTGGCGTCCCCCTTGACGAAGGCCGGGATCGTCGGCCCTTCGGCCGCCACCCCCGCCCCGCCGGTCAACAGCAGGGCGGCCAGGGCCGCCCCCGCGCACAGGTTGCCGCGCATCGCCGCCCTTCCGCTCAATGGCTGTTGAGATAGGCGACGGTGACGGCGGCCAGCGCCTCCGCCCCGGTCAGCAGCGATGCCTCATCCACCTTGAACAGCGGCGAATGGTTGCTGGGCGCCTTGTCCAGCGGTACCTCCGGCCCCGTGGATCCGACCCAGAAATAGAAGCCGGGGATCTTCTGCTGGAAATAGCTGAAATCCTCCGCCCCGCCGGCCTTGGGCCCGATCGTGACATTCGCAGCACCGGCCACCTTCTCCAGCACCGGGGCGGCCCAGGCGGTCAGGTCGGGATTGTTGTCGGTGACCGGATAGCCCAGCTCGATCTTCACCTCCGCCGTCGCCCCCTGGCTTTCGGCGATATTCTCCGCGATCTCCTTGATGCGGCGGTGGATCTGCTCGCGCATGGCGGGGTCGAAGGTGCGGATGGTGCCGATCATCTCCGCGCTGTCGGGGATGATGTTGTTGCGCACGCCACTATGGATGGCGCCGACCGACACCACCGCCGGCTCCTTGATCAACTCGACATTGCGGCTGACGATGGTCTGCAGGCCGGTGACGATCTGCGACGCGGTGACGATCGGGTCGGTGCCGGCCCAGGGATAGGCGCCGTGCGTCTGCCGCCCCTTCACCTTGATATGGAAACTGTCGGCCGCCGCCATGGCGGGCCCGGAACGATAGCTCAGCGTGCCGGCACGCCCGGCGGAGAACAGGTGCAGGCCGAAAATGGCGTCCGGCTTGGGGTCCTTGGTCAGCACCCCTTCCTTGATCATCAGCTCGGCCCCGCCCTCCTCACCTTCCGGCGGGCCTTCCTCGGCCGGCTGGAAGATGAACTTGACGGTCCCCCGCAGCTCCCCCTTGCGCTTGGCCAGCAGCTCCGCCACCCCCATCAGGATGGCGACATGCCCGTCATGGCCGCAGGCATGCATGACGCCCACATCCTGGCCATTATAGGTGGACTTCACCTTCGACGCGAAGGGCAGGTCCACCTGTTCCGTCACCGGCAGCGCGTCCATATCGGCGCGCAGCGCCACGACCGGACCGGGCTTTGCCCCCTTCAGCACGGCGACGACCCCGGTATGGGCCACTCCGGTCTGTACCTCCATGCCCAGCTTCTTCAGATGGTCGGCGACCAGCTTGGCGGTGCGGGTCTCGCGGTTGCCCAGCTCCGGATGCTGGTGGATATCGCGCCGCCAGGCCACGATCTTGGGCTCCAGCGCCTTCACGTCGGACTTGATATAGGCGGGGATGTCGGGTGCAGCGGTGGCCGCCGTCTGCGCATGGGCCCCCGGCACCAGCATCGGCAGCACCAGTGCCGCCAGTAACCCCAAACGTCCCCGCTTCATCATCGTCCGACCCGCGACCCGCATTTGCTTTTCTCCGCATGGATGCTTGTTTGGGGCAGGAGGGTGACAGGAGGCTGGGATGGGCGCAATGGGGTTGGTGGGTAAGAAGGGGTTGGGATTGTTTGGATTTTGGGGCTATTCGCTGATAGCAGAGACGCTTACATTTCCATCAGTTTTGCAAGATTTAGTTGTAAAATACAAAACATTATCCTTAATATGATTTGGCTCGTCGTGTTATCGAGCAATCATTTCCGCTAATATTTCCTTTCTCCTCTCTGTCATTTTTCTGGCGAGTTCTTGGATGACGGCTGGCAATTTTTCATGACCTCCCGAGCCATCATAGTAAATCATCGAAGTCTTTCTGAGTTTTTTCATTATGGAATCGACACTTTTGTCTGATTTTTCTGGGGTAAACAAATAATGTGGGCGAGATTTGGGGTATTTCGTTGCATACATTTCAAGTATGGAGGAGACGGCCGGATCATTCATTGAAAATCCGATGAATAAAACCGTAAAATTTAATAGAATGGATTCTAAAAAAGAATTATAGTGAAAATTCCATATTGCCTTCCCAATGTATTCGGATTTTGTAAAAATTATCGATTCGGATCGGTCAATGCTTCCGTGTAGTTTTATAATATAGTTTCTATCATGATCTTTTAGTGCTCGGAAAGCATCTTCTTCCACTGATTGTAGGGTTATAAGAGAAAATCTAGTATCATTTTTAAAAGTTTCATATGCTCGCTCTAGGAGTTTATCAAAGTTTGTTGTTATTATTATTCTCTGATTAAGATCTAAGATAGACTTATGCAATGGGGAGGGGTCAGCATTTTGAGAAAACTCCGCCATGAGAATGGATTCCCATTCTTCAGACATAGAGGATTTGAGTAATTCGCACGCCAATAGTAAATCATTTGACTTTATTAGTTTCTTCGCAGTCTTCTGGATTGATTTAGGAGCCTTTGTACAAACTTTCTCCAGAAAATCTGTCCATCCAGAAATCCGATTTCCGGTAGTGGTGACGGCACTGGCAGAAACTCCTGCGCCAAGGAAGAGTGCAACTCTTCCTCTGGCAAGATCATCGACCAAATCTTGATTGAAATTATGGATAGACATTTGATTAATCTGCAATAAGGTTCTGGCCAAATCTCCTGGCAATTTCTCTATATATATCGCGTGCTTGTTTTCGCAACTGTGTGTAGCTTCCTTTTCCTCGAATGGAGATCATTGGCGTATGTTGGCTTTGTGACATTGGGGCAAGGGAACCAAGATGCCTGATATTTCCAAGATGAGGGTTAATCTTAGTCTTTTTATAGAACGACTTTAGGCTGTCTGCAATTTCGGCGGGAAATTGAGCATTGATGTCTTCATATGCCTGTACAATCCTTTTCTTTTTTACGCTCGAAAACTCAACCTCAATCTCTGTTTTGCCGTTTTCTTCAGTTTCGATAAAAGTGATATCTTCCTCTAATTTGGCTCTTTCTTTGTGCTGTTGAGTAACGTAGCCGAGGAATCTTAGCGAAGACAATTTTCCGGAATCTGGAAGCTCAGATGGATCTTCTGCTAACGTAATCCCAGTGCGTAACTCTTTCTGCCAATGGGCTACAGTAGTGCCAATGTTTCGTACAGCCCAACGGGAAAAAATGTCTATAGACATAGGCACAACAAAACAATCTACGGCTAGTAATATGGATCTATTAATCGCGCCTAAAGACGGTCCCATATCGAAGAAGACGAAATCGTATCCCATGTCCTTCGCCTTGTTAACCACATCAGCAAAGACGTAGGTTGTACGGATTCCTCTCATCCCTCCGCCTTTGGCGTCACGCCAGTCATTTGCAAGTAAATCCTCTTGAAGTGCAAGACGAGGATCGCCGATTATGACGTCAAATCCAAAATTTTTCGAACCGCGAACGGGTAGTACACTTTCATATCCTTTTCCTAAAGCCAACGGTCGTATAATACTATAAATACTGCCAAAATCACCGTTAACCTCACTATATATATCAAATGATTCTTCTTCTTCGAGAACGTATTGGGTTAAATTACATTGTGGGTCAGCATCAATGACCAAAACTTTCATGCCAAAATTTAGAGCCAATTCCGCGGCTAAATTTGCGACCAATGTCGTCTTTCCGACACCGCCCTTATTATTGAAAAAACAAATCGCTGTTGGTCCATGCGCCTTAATTGCTTCTTTTATTGATGTGTCCAATTTGGTGAGAGGGTTAACGGGCTTTGTTGCACGTCGATTCCTAATCGGCATGTCTACTGTCCTCTTCCCCATCGAAGAAAATTATAGTCTAACTTAGCTATCATGTAGCATAATTGAGTGCAAATGGAAGCAGGAGCCTTTCGGCTCCCGCCCCTCACACCCCATGCCTTCACACCACCCGAATATTCTTGAACTGCCACGGATCAGTCGTATCCACGTCCTCCGGGAACAGCTTGTTCCGCCCTTCCAGCGGGTTCCAGTCCGTATAGGCCCCCACCACCGGCCCCAGATACGGCATGCAGATATCCAGGCAGCGCTGAAAATCCATGTCGTCGGCTTCGACGATGCCGCGGTCGGGGTTCTCGATGGCCCAGATCATGCCGGACAATGCCGCGACCGTGACCTGCAGGCTGGTGGCGCTGTTGAATTCCACCAACTGGCGGGCCTCCGAGCAGGTCAGCTGCGAGCCGTACCAGTAGGCGCCCTTCTCATGGCCGGCCAGCAGCACGCCCAGCTCGTCCACGCCGTCGATGATCTCCTTCATCAGCAGGCGCTGCGTCTCCTGCTGCACGAAGTTCTTGCCGGCGAATTCGTGGATCGATTTGACGGCGTCGTCGCACGGGTGATAGGCGTAGTGGCAGGTCGGGCGGTACACCGCCTGGCCGGCATCGTCGCGCACCGTCAGATAGTCGGGGATCGACAAAGCCTCGCTATGCGTGATCAGGAAGCCGTGGAAGGGGCCTTCCATCGGGGTCCAGGTACGCACGCGCTGGGTCACGCCGGGCCGGTTCAGGATGATGCCGGCCTGACCGCCGAAGGTATGGCGGATGCCATCGGGCGGGAACGTCGCCTCATGCGTGCCCCAGCCCATTTCCGCCGGCTGGCAGCCTTCGGAGATGAAGCCGTCGATCGACCAGGTATTGACGAACTCCCCGCGCTTCTTGGGGATGGAGGAGACCTGGGTGTCGCGCTCGGCGACATGGATGACCTTGACCTCCAGTTCCTGCGCCAGCTTGGCCCAGGCGGCGCGGTCGGCCGGCACGTCGGTCACGTCGCGGCCGGTATCCTCCGCGATGTTCAGCAGGGCCTGCTTGACGAAATGCGACACCAGGCCGGGATTGGCGCCATGGGTCAGCACGGCCGTGGGACCCTTGGTCCCCAGCTTGGTCCGCAGGGCCAATGCCTGTTCGCGCAGCGCGTAGTTGGACCGCATGCTGGGCGACAGGTTGGGATCGGTGTAGCCACCGGGCCAGGGCTCGATGCAGGTGTCGAGATAGAGCGCGCCGCGTTCGGCGCACAGCTCGACCAGGGCGGTGGAAGAGACATCCACCGACAGGTTCAATAGGAAATCGCCCTTGGAGAGCAGGGGTTCCAGCATGGCCCGGTAATTCTGCCGGGTCAGCGGCTCCTTGACGAACTTGATGCCGAAATAGTCAGCCTCACCGTGGCCGCGCTCGTCCGCCGTGACGATGGTGATGTTCTGGGGCTTGATGTCGATATGCCTCAGAATAAGCGGCAGGACACCTTGTCCGATGCTGCCGAATCCTACCATCACAAGACGCCCGGGAAGGGCACAATGCTTCTGATACTGGGTCATTTTCGTGGAAACTCCGGGGCTATTACCCGCCTATGGGGGCCTCATGGCTTGTGGGGTTGACGTGCTTCAGACGAGATGCAGGACAACTTGAAGGCACGGTCCCGCCCATTCGCATGGGACCGCGCCCGGTTTGGCACTACCGTAATGCTATATCAGGCATCGCGTTTAGTGAAGATGGTGTGAGCAAGAGGTATCACGTTGGTGCCATGCGTCGCCATGGCATCCTTATGAAATACTCGTGTCTTGCGCCGAAACAGTTTGGTTAATTGCGAGCGCATCACCTGCTCGTGCTGCCGCATCATCTCCATGGTGCGGCACATGAATTTAGGGATCGCGGCGCAGTGCCCCTGATCGTTGCGGACACGGAATTCATTATTTCCGGTGTGGGCGGCGATATATTTCGGCCCACACCGGATTGGTTCAGGCCACCGCCACGGACAGGGGCGCCTTGACGCCATGTCCTGCCGTCTCCAGTAATGGGCCGTCGCAGACCTCCACCAGATGCGCCTGATCGAAGCCGTTGAATTCCGTGCGCAGGGTGGCGCCATAGGCCCCCAGCTGCCCGATCTCGATCCAGTCACCCTCGCGCACATCGGCGGGCAGCAGGAAGGGGCCCTTCATGCGGTCGGCACTGTCGCAGGTGGGACCCCAGAAGCTGAACGCGGCCAGGGGCGCGCTGGACCGGCGGACCAGACGGCAGGGGAACAGGAAGCCCGGCACGCCGGCATCCGACAGGCTCCCATAGACGCCGTCATTGATGAACAGCTCGTCCGACCCGCGACGGCGTTCCACCTGCACCACCACCGACCCGCCGCCGGCCACCAGGGCGCGGCCCGGCTCGCACCAGACGCGCGTCGTGGCGGGCAGGTTCAGGGCCTTCAGGCCGCGGGCGATTTCGTCCATGTACAGCGTCAGGTCGGGCGGGTCCATGTCCGGATAGGCCACGGGGAAACCGCCGCCGACATCCAGCACGTCGATGGAAACATCCGCCGCCGCGATCACCCGGCCGGCCAGTTCCAAGGCACGGCCATAGGCGGCGGGTTCCATCATCTGGCTGCCGACATGGAAGCACAGACCGACGCGGGTGCCCACATTGCGGGCGCGGCGCAGCAGGGTGACGGCATCGTCGAAACCGGCACCGAACTTGCCCGACAGGTCGTACGCGGCCTTGCCCTTGGGCATGGCCAGCCGGATGAACAGGCCCAGATCGGCCCCGCCGGTGACGGCGACGATCTTTTCCAGCTCTTCCATGCTGTCCAGGGAGAAGTCGCGCACACCATATTCGCCATAGGCCTTGGCGATGGCCGCGCGGTTCTTCACCGGGTGCATGTAATGGATTTCGGCATCGGAGAACATCTGGCGCACGACGCGGATTTCCGCCGGCGAGGCGCAGTCGAAATGGCGCACGCCGCCATGATACAGGCCGCGCAGGAAGGCCGGGTCCGGATTGCACTTCACGGCATACAGCACATCGCCCTTGCCGCCCGTGGCCTGGCCGAACAGGTCGATGAAGCGGCCGGCCGTGGCGCGCAGCGTGGCCGGGCGGATGCAGTGCATCGGTTCCGCCGGTTCCAGTCGTGCCACCATCTCGTTGACGCTGGGCAGGCGGAAGGCATTGGTGCGGGTATGGCTGCGGCGCAGCGGTGCAACGGCGGTGCGGAAACGGCTTGGGGTGCGGAAACGGATCTTGGCCATGTACGACGTCCCCCAGGGACAGACACCCCAAGCCAACAGGATGCGCGGGCAATGTGCGCGATCCATGGCGGAATATGGGGCGTGAATATGGAAAGATGGCGGCGGCGGTACGGACCTGCCGGCCGGCATTGCGGTGATCTGGAGTTCTGGTTCCGCGTCGTGATTGCCGGGCCTGGGGGACCCAAAGCGTCAACGGACGAGGCGGGCCAGATGGGTCCTTACCGGACCATGGCCTTGAAAGGCGTAACGGCGTTCATGTGACTATCCCTCTCGGGGTACCGGCCCACTGTCGACCGGTGCTGCCAAAAAGGACGCCTGACGTCGTTGCATGGCCAAGGGCCAGGGGCACGTGCGGGTGCGTCGTGAAATAATCTTATCCATGCGAATGCGCGGGTGCGCAAGGGTCGATTTCCCCCTCTTCCGCATATCTGTCTCCACCCCTGTGCGGGCGGGACAGTCCGGCCTATATGCTGACCATGCGCAGAATGCTTCTCCCGCTGGCGCTTTCCGCCCTTTCCGCCCTGTCCCCGGTTGCCGCCGGGGCGCAGGAGAACCCGCTGCTGTCGCCACCGCCCCAGATCGGCACGCCCCCCAGCCCGGCACAGGCCGAGCAGGACCGGATGCGGGTGGACAGTCTGCGCGGCCAGTCCGACCTGTCGCTCCGCCCCAACCCCGATCCGATGCGCCAGCGCGAGGCGAACAGCCTGCGCCTGGATGCCAACCGCGCACAGCGCGCCCTGCAGGACCCGCCACCGTCCATGCCGCCCGCCGCGACAGTGGACGGCCCGGCCCCGCCGCGCATCGATCCGCCGGAACCGCGCATCACCCATGGTCGCAAGAAGGGCGCGCCGACCCCGGCGCAATCCTCACCCGTGCCGGCGCGCAAGCCGCCCCCGCCGCCGGGGCCTTGACGACAGCCCATCTTTCCTGTTGTTGGCGGGAAGATGCACGGAACCGGAACCATGATCCCCATCACCCCCTATATCGCCATTGACGAGGAGGAGCTGCAGGAGAGTTTCCTGCGCGCCGGCGGTCCGGGCGGGCAGAATGTCAACAAGGTGGAAACGGCGGTGCAGCTGCGTTTCGACGTGGCCAATTCGCCCTCCCTGCCCGATTGGCTGAAACAGCGGGTGCGCGGGGTAGCGGGACGCAAGCTGACGGCCGACGGCGTGCTGGTCCTGGTGGCCCAATCCCACCGCAGCCAGGAGCGTAATCGCGAGGATGCGCGGACCCGGCTGGTGGAGATATTGGCCAAGGCGGCGGAACGCCAGGCGCCGCGCAGGCCGACGCGGCCCACCCTGGCATCGAAGACCCGGCGGCTGGACGGCAAGGCCACGCGCTCGGACGTCAAGAAGATGCGCGGCAAGGTTTCGATGGATTGACCTGCGTGATCTTCTCGTGACGCGGCCCTAACCATCAGCAATACCCCTTTGCGTCAGGCAAGGCTCATGTCTTAATGCGTTCACAAGGGCGGCCGGGCGTTTCCGGCCCGGTTTCCAGGCTTTGCCCCATCCATGTCGAAGTTCACCCGTACCGACAATTCCTCCAGGACCGACCTCAGCAAGGTGGCGATCCAGAAATCGCCCTCGCTCCTGGATGAACGTCTGGGCGTCTATCGCAACAAGATCGTGCAGAACGACCTGGACGTGATGCTGAAGCAGCATCAGGCCTTCGTGGAACAGCGCGTCACCGGCGTGCGGGCGCATTTCAAGCTGTGCGAACTGTCCAACCTGGACCTGTCGGGGGCGGTGCTGGCATCGGCCGATTTCACCGGGGCCAAGCTGCACAACACGCTGCTGCGCGGAGCCGACCTGCGCATGACCAATTTCTATGCCGCCGATCTGGCGGAGGCCGATCTGATGCATGCCGACCTGACGGCGGCCGACATGCGTGGCGCCATCCTGCGCGGTGCCGTCATGATCAGCTGCAACCTGACCTCCTGCGATTTCCGCAACGGCACCCTGGCGCTGGCCCGCAATGGCGAACTGGTGTCGGTGCAGGCCACGGCGGAGGCGGACCTGTCCAAGGCCGTCATCATGCGCGCCACCCTGTCCAAGGCGCGGCTGTCCGATAGTTTCGTGATGCAGACCGACCTGCGCGACGCCGATCTGCGTGGGTCGATCCTGGTCAAGGCCAACCTGGCCGACAGCAACCTGACCGGCTGCGACCTGACCAGCTGCGACCTGACGGAGGCGAACCTGGAGGGCGCGAACCTGGAGGGCGCCATCATGACCGGCGCCATCCTGCGCCACGCCAACCTGAAGGGTGCCAACCTGATCGGTGCCATCCTGGACGGGGTCGATCTGACGCTGGCCAATCTGGAAGATGTGAAGACCATCGAGCAGCTGGCCGGGATGGAGGAAAGCCTGGCCGACATGCTGACGGCACACGCCAAATGGATCGAAACCAACGGTGCGGCGGGCAAGCAGCTGGACCTGTCGGGCAAGGACCTGACGGGCCTGGATCTGTCGCGCATGACCCTGTCGGCCGGCATCTTCCGCGGCGCCGTGTTGCGCAACGCCAACCTGTCGCGTTCGGCCCTGCTGATGGCGGACCTGTCGTCGGCCGACCTGCGCGGGGCCAATCTGCGCAATTCCAACATGCGGGGCGCCCGCATGATCCGTACCATGATGGTGGGCGCGGACATGACCGGCGTGCTGGCCTCGCCCATCAATATCCAGGGCCATGACTGGCAGACCAACATGGAACGTGCCCGGCTGGGCAAGGCCATCCTGGTCGGCGCCGATCTGTCGGGTGCCAACCTGTCGGGTGCCGATCTGCGCCAGGCCCAGATCCGCAACGTTTCCATCAAGGGCGCGGACCTGTCGGACGCCAACCTGACCAATGCCGACCTGCGTGGCGTGGATTTTGCCAAGTGCAAGCTGGCCAACGCCAAGGGCCTGCCCGATCTGGACGATCTGGAAGGGGACGATTGATCCCGGTTCCGTTCCCTGGTACCGAGCCGTGATGAATACCCATTACGACATCATCATCGCCGGTGGTGGGGCTGCCGGACTTTACGCCGCCATCTTCGCCGGGCGCCGCGGGCGGCGCGTGCTGGTCATCGACCATGCGGAGAAGGTGGGGAAGAAGATCCTGATCTCCGGCGGCGGGCGCTGCAACTTCACCAACCTGGATGCCAGGCCCGACCGGTATCTCTCCGCCAACCCGCATTTCTGCATCTCCGCGCTGAAGCGGCATACGCAGCATGATTTCATCGGATTGGTCGAACGCCACGGCATCGGCTGGCATGAGAAGAAGCTGGGCCAGCTGTTCTGCGACGATGGCGCTGGCCGCATTCTGGGCATGCTGCTGGATGAATGCGCCGATGCCGGGGTGGAGATACGGACATCCTGCCACATCGACGATGTGGCGAAGGGGGAAGGCGGGTTCTCTCTCACTACCAGTCAAGGCAGTTTCACATCCGACAGCTTCATCCTGGCCACGGGCGGTCCGTCGATCCCCAAGATGGGGGCGACCGATTTCGCCTTCATCCTGGCCCGCAAATGGGGCCTGTCGCTGGTGGAACCGCGCCCGGCCCTGGTGCCGCTGACCTTCGCTCCGGCGGAACTGGAAAAGCTGAAGGACCTGTCCGGCGTGCCGCTGGAGGCCACGGTTTCCTGCGGCAAGGGACGGTTCCGCGAAGCGCTGCTGATCACCCATCGCGGCCTGTCCGGCCCGTCGATCCTGCAGATATCCTCCTATTGGCGGCCGGAGCAGGGGGTCGCCATCGATCTGTCGCCCGACCTGCCCCTGGCCGAGCATCTGAAGGGCCTGAAGCGCACCCGGCACAAGGCGGAACTGAAGACGGTACTGGGCGAACTGCTGCCGCGTCGCTTTGCCGAGCGGCTGTTCGAGACGGCCCTGATCGGCCCGGCGCCACTGATCAGCCGGCCGATGGCCGACCTGAAGGATGCCGACCTGATGGCCGTGGCAGCTGCCCTGCATGCCTGGACGGTGCATCCGGATGGCACCGAAGGCTATCGCACGGCGGAGGTGACGCTGGGCGGGGTGGATACGGCCGAGCTGTCATCCAAGACCATGGAAGCGAAGAAAATCCCCGGCCTCTATGTGGTGGGGGAGGCGGTGGACGTCACCGGCTGGCTGGGCGGGTATAACTTCCAATGGGCCTGGTCCAGCGGCCATGCGGCGGGCATGGCGGCCTGAGCCCTCTTGCGCCCCGTCGGTGATATTGGTGTGCTGGTTGAAGGTCTTTCTGGTCAGACGGGAAGATTTGTCTTATAGTCGGGAGAAGGTGGGACGGTGGTGCTAACACCGGCCCACCCTCCTTATGCCCGGTTGATCAGGATGGTGACGTGCAACACATGCCGCCCCCAGATCGGAACCCGGAGCAACAGGATAAAGGGCAGCTTAGTCATGCCTCTTTACCTCCGTTGACGGCGGTCCGGCCAATCCGGGCCGCCGTTTTCGTTTCTGACAGAAATTCATATTCCGTTTAAGGGAAATTGCATAAACTTGTGCACGATATTGTGATGAGGCCGATGGGCCCGCCCCACAGCCGCCATCTTTGCCCGCGACAACCATCCCTGTTGCGCGCTGGGCCGATCGGCCTAGGATGCCGCCCAGGTCCCCTCTTGGAAGCCCCATCATGAACAACGCCGTCCGCGTCGCCACCGCCCTGCTGGCCCTGGCCAGCCTAGCCGGCTGCATGGCCGCCCCCGCCCAGCGCGAATCCCGCGAGGGGCTGGACCCGCGCCGCGCCTGCCTGGCGCAGTGCAACCGCGACAACAACATCTGCATGGACCAGCAATCGGCCAGCCCCGGCAACACTTCCCAGGTCGGGCGCACCGATTACGGCATGGGTGCCACCTGCAAGGCGGAACTGCAGAGCTGCCAGGCCCGTTGCTGAGCTGATGCGCGACCCATTCTCCGGGATGTGATGATGAAGTTTCTCGCCCCCCCTCTGGCGGCCCTGTCGCTGGCCGCCCTGCTGCTGGCCCCCGTTCCGGCTCTGGCCCAGACCGTGCCGGCCAGCCGCGCCGACATGATGATGTCCTTCTCCCCCCTGGTGAAGCAGTCCGGCCCGGCGGTCGTGAACATCTACACCAAGCGCCGGGTGCAGCAGCGCATCTCCCCCCTGTTGCAGGACCCCCTGTTCCAGCGCTTCTTCGGGGAGGCCTTGTCCGGCATCCCGCGCGAACGGGTGGAAAGCAGCCTGGGCTCGGGCGTGATCCTGGGGGCGGACGGGCTGATCGTCACCAATGCCCATGTCATCAAGGATAGTGACGAGATCACCGTGGTCCTGGCCGACCGCCGCGAATTCGCCGCCAGGCTGGTGACCACGGACGAACAGGTGGATCTGGCCGTCCTGCGCATCGATCCGGGCAAGGAAAAGCTGCCCGTATTGGAGATGCATGACAGCGACGATCTGGAGGTGGGGGACCTGGTCCTGGCCATCGGCAACCCGTTCGGCGTGGGCCAGACGGTGACCAGCGGCATCGTGTCGGCCGTGGCCCGCACCGCCGTGGGCATCTCCGACTACAACTTCTTCATCCAGACCGATGCCGCCATCAATCCCGGTAATTCCGGCGGCGCCCTGATCGGCATGGATGGGCGGCTGGTCGGCATCAATACCGCCATCTACAGCCGGTCGGGCGGGTCCATCGGCATCGGTTTCGCCATCCCCGCCAACATGGTGCGCACCGTCGTGGAGGCTGTGCGCAATGGCGGCAAGCTGGTCCGTCCCTGGATCGGTGCCGGCGGCCAGCCGGTGACCAGCGACATCGCCGCCTCCATGGGGCTGCCGCGCCCGGCCGGCGTGCTGATCAACCAGGTGCGCAAGGGTGGCCCTGCCGATCAGGCGGGGCTGAAGGTCGGTGACGTGGTCACCGCCGTCAATGGCAAGGCCGTGGACGACCCGGACAGCATGCGCTACCGCGTGGCCACGCTGGGCGTGGGCGGCAATACCACCATCACCGTGCTGCGCAATGGGCGGGAAACCAGCCTTCCCCTGCGCCTGATCGGTCCGCCGGAGGAACCGGCGCGTCAGGAGACCACGCTGGCCGGCCGCAACCCGCTGTCCGGCGCCAAGGTTGCCAACCTGAACCCGGCTCTGGTGGAGGAACTGCGCTTCGACGGGGCCGACAGTGGCGTGGTGGTGCTGGAGGTCGGGCGCGGCACGCCCGCGGCCAGCCTGGGCCTGCGGCCCGGCGACGTGGTGCTGTCGGTCAACAATGCCGATATCCGCCGCGTGGGTGATCTGGATTCGGCCCTGGTCGCCCAGGTTCGTCGCTGGACGATCGCCGTGCGCCGCGGCGACCAGACGCTGACCACGACGGTGGGTGGCTGAGGCAGGGGTTCCGGCGGCGGCGCGTATCAGGATAGTCGCTCAGCCGAGGTGTCCTCATGCACAGCCGCCGCCTGATCCTGTCCCTGCTGGCTGCAAGCCCGTTCCTGCCCTTGGCACGGGCGGGCGCTGCCCCGATCGATCCCACATCGCCCGACCTGCCGCAGGTGACAAGCCTGATCCAGGGCGCCATCCGCCGCCACCGGCTGGACGGGGTGGCGGCTGTGGCCCATCACCGCGGCAAGGTGCTTTACCGGGGCTATTTCGGCACTATCGGGCCGGGCACGGCGATCCAAGTGGCCTCGGCCAGCAAATGGGTGGCGGGGCTGGTGATCATGGCCCTTGTGGGGCAGGGCAAGCTGCGCCTGGACCTGACCCTGGGCCAAGCCGGGCTGGTAGCGTCCGGTCCGGCATCCGCCATCACCCTGGCGCAGCTGATGAGCCACACCTCCGCCCTGTCCGCCATCGGCCCCATCCGCCAGGATCGGCGCTATCCCACGCCCACGGCCGCCGCGAAGGGGCTGGCGGAGATGGACCTGATCGGGCAGCCGGGGCAGGTCTTCGCCTATGCCGGCGTGTCGATGCAGGTGGCCGCCTATCTGGCCGAACAGGCGGGTGGGGCCGACTGGAACAGCCTGTTCCGTCGGTTGATCGCCGATCCGCTGGGCCTGTCGCCCGTCTGTCGCTGGGGCGACCAGTGGGGCGTGGCCGGCGGCCTGATCGCCAGCCCCGATGATTATGAACGCATCCTGCTGCTGATCACCCGCCAGGGGCTGACGCAGGATGAGCGCCGCCTGCTGCCGCCCGACCTTTTCCCCGCCATGGAACATGACCGCATCGGCACGGCCGAACGGCGCGAACAGCCGGATGCGGCCGATGCCATGAAGGGCTATGGCATCGGCCTGTGGTGTGAGGCGATCGAGGGTGACGGGTCCTGCCCGATCATCTCCAGCCCCGGCGCCTTCGGCACCTGGCCGCGCATCGACCGGGGGCGCGACCTGTCCATCCTGCTGATGGTCAAGTCGCGCCTGCCCCGCGTGGTGGACGATTGGAAATCCATCATCCGGGCGCTGACCTTGGCGGCGGGCGGTTAAAGCCGCGCCGCCAGCGCATAGGCCTGCTGGGTGGCGAAGACGATCCGCCGGGGCGCGAACGCGTCGCCCAGCAGGTGCAGCCCCCTCTGCCGTCCCTTCAGGTCGGCATAAAGCCCCGCCTCGGCCACCGACCCGCAGGCCAGAACCACGCTGTCCACGTCTTCCGCTGCCTCCTCCTGGAAGGAGAAGACATTGCGCAGGCGTATGCACCCCGGCTCGATCGCCAGCGCCTGGGCCTGATGGCGGAACCGCACCCCGCCGCGCGACAGCCGGGCCAGGAACGCGCCCAGCGTATAGCGTCCGACCAGCGGCGCCGGCCCCGGCGTCTGGTACAGCAGCGTCACATCATGCCCGCGCCCGGCCAACAGGTCGGCCAGGGCCAGGGGCGTGGAATGGTCATCCTGCACGATGACATGCACCCGCCGCCCCAGTTCCACCCCACCCGCCAGTACGGCGCGGACATCATGCACGAAGGGCTGGTCCAACCCCTCGATATCCGGCCAGCGGGCACCGGCCCCCGTGGCCACTGCCACCATGTCCATGCCGGCGGCCAGCACATTGTCGGTATCGGCGTGGTGGTTCAGCCTGACATCCACATCCAGTTGCGCCAGCCGCCGCTCCAGATACTCGATCCAGTCCAGGAACCCCTCCTGCGTCGGCAGTTTCGCCGCCAGCCTGACCTGCCCGCCCAGCCGGTCTGCCGCCTCCCACAGGCTGACCCTGTGCCCGCGTTCAGCCGCGCGCATGGCCAGTTCCAGGCCGGCCGGCCCGCCGCCCACCACCAGCAGGCGCCTGGGCTCCGCCACGCGCGGCAACCTGCCCTCCACCTCCCGTCCCGCGTCGGGATTGACGGCGCAGGCAAACGGCAGGTTCTCCACATAGCGCCGGCTGATGCATTCGTTGCAGCCGATGCAGGGGCGGATATCCGCCGTGCGGCCGGCTTTGGCCTTGGCCAGCAATTCGCCGTCGGCGAAATGCGCCCGCGCCATGCCCAGCACGTCGGCATGGCCGGCCGCCAGTGCCCGCTCCGCCACGTCCGGCGCGGTGATGCGGCCGGTATAGACGATGGGGATGGACAGGGCCCGGCGATAGGCCGCCGTCTGTGCCGCCCAGCCGCCATCGGGATAATGGTGTGGCTGGATATAGGATGGATCGCCCCAGGGGCTGCCCATCACAAGATGCACGTAATCGACCAGCTTCCGATCGGCCAGCCAGCCGGCGATGGCCGCCCCGCCCTCCAGATCGTACCCGCCCGGTTCCCCCTCGCTCATATTCATACGGATGCCGATTGTGAAGCCGGGTCCCGTGACGTCGCGGATTTCGGTCAGGATTTCCGTGATGAAACGCATGCGCCGGTCGAACGACCCACCATACGCATCCTCGCGTCGGTTGGTCAGCGGCGAGAGGAACCATTCCATCAGATCATCATGGTTGGCGTGCAGTTCCACCCCGTCCAGCCCGGCTTTCTGCGCCTGCGACGCGGAGAATCGGTATTCTTTGACGAACCAGCGGATTTCGTCCCGATCCAGGGCATGCGGCACCTGATTGATCAGGGGACCGGACAGGCCGGTGCCGGGCGCGTGCGGCATGCCGCCCTGGATCACCATCTGGGTGGTGGCCGCCGCCCCTTCGGCATGCACCGCCGCCGCATAAGCCCCGGCCCGCTCCAGATAATGCGGCAGGCGGAAGACGCCATGCTTCATGGCGCCCACCCCCGTCGGTTCGAACCCCGGCGGCAGCGGGTTTTCGATGAAGCCGGTGATGCCGTCGATCCAGCCGGCCCCGGCATTGGCGCGCGAGGCCCAATAGGCGATGTTGCGCTCCGCCTCCGCCTCCGTCCCCCAGAGATTGCCCACGGCACTGGCATGGGGCGGCAGCATCACGCGGTTGCGCAGCTTCATGTCGCCCACGGTAAGCGGGCGGAACAGATGATCATATCCGGTACCCATGGCGTGCCTCAGTTCTTATCGTTGGATAGGGCGGCGGCGCGGCCGGCGCGCCAGCCGAAGATCATGGCCGGGCCCAGCGTGCCCCCCGCCCCGCCATAGACCTTGCCTGTCACCCCGCCCATGGCATTGCCGGCGGCATAGAGGCCGGGAATGACCCGGCCCGACAGGTCCAGCACGGCCCCGTCCCCATCGGTCTTGGGCCCGCCCTTGGTGCCCAAGGTGCTGGCATGCACGGGCACGGCGTAGAAGGGGCCGCGATCCAGCGGGCCTAGGGTGCGGGCCGAGCCCGCCGGTTGCTGCACGTCGCCGTTCCAGCTGTCATAGGCGCTGGTCCCGCGCCCGAAATCATCGTCGCGGCCCGCTTCCATCATGCGGTTCCAACGCGCGACCGTGTCGGCCAGTGCCGCCGGCGGCAGGCCCAGCACATCCGCCAGCGCCTCCACGCTGTCGCCCCGCGCGATCCAGTCCGGCACCGCATCCCCCGGCGCCAGCCCGAAGAAGCCGTAGCGGTCCAGGAAATTCTGGCCGAAGACCAGCCAGCAGGGTTGGTTGGCGTAAGTGAAGCCCACCGGATCGAATTCATGCAACACGGCGCCGAAGGCGTTGTAATTCGTCGCCTCATTGGCGAAGCGCCGGCCCATCCTGTTGACCATGATCGAGCCGGGCAGGGTACGTTCGCGCAGCAGCAGGAAATGGCGGGTGGGGTCGTCGCCTGCCGCCTCGGGCCCGCCCCAGGCGATGGTCGGCACCCACCACGCCTCCGCCATGTTGGTCAGCGCTGCCCCCGCCCGCATCGCCATGCGCAAGCCATCGCCGGTGCAACTTCTGGCCGTGGGCATATGGCCGACGGGGCCGCGCAGGAAATCGCGCGCCAGTTCACGATCCCATTCGAACCCGCCCGTGGCGATGATCACCCCGCGCCGCGCCTTCACCACAAGGTCGCCGGCCCGCACGCCCGTGACCCGGCCGTTCTCATCGTGCAGCAGGTCGGTCACCGGCTGATCCAGCATCGGCTCGATCCCCCTGTCCAGGCAGGCTTTCAGCAGCCAGCCGACCAGGGCCCGCCCGCAGCATTCGATGCCGTCCCGGCGCCGCGCGGCGATCGTGTCGCCATCCACCCCGCCGCTGCCGTCGCCGCGGGGGCGTTCGCCGATCATGGTCCAGGGATTGGCCCGCCCGCGCAGCACCCTTTCCGCCCAGGGCCCCAGTGACGGCATGGGGAAGGGGCCGGGTTCCAGCGACCGTCCACCATCCTTCATGCCGCCCGGATGCTCGGGGTGATAATCGGGAAAGCCCGGCACCAGCCGCACCTGCATCCCCGCCGACCCGGTCAGCCAGTCCAGCAGCGGCGCCACACTGTCCACATAAGTCGTCGCCATCGCCGGATCGATCAGACCCAGCGATAGCGCATCCAGATAGGCCAGAGCCTGTTCGCGCCCGTCCGTGATCCCGGCCTCGGCCCCGAACCGGTTGGCCGGCAGCCAGAACACCCCGCCCGACAGGGCCGTCGTGCCGCCCACCGCATCTGCCTTTTCCAGCACCGCCACCCGCGCCCCGGCGTCGGCCGCCGCCAGGGCCGCGACCAGGCCTGCCGCCCCGCTGCCCAGGACCACGACATCCGTCTCGACCAGCCCTTCCATCTTTGCCTCCCACACGGCATCATGACCTAACGCCCGTTATATAACGGGTGTTATTTATAACAGTTGTTATGGGAAAATCAATGCCGGCCGTGGTGGATCACGAGGCGCGCCGACGCGCCGTGGCGGAAGTGACGGCGGATCTGATCGCCAAGGCGGGGATCGAGGCGGTGACGGTGCGCGAGGTGGCGCAGGCCGCCGGCTACAGCACGGCAATCGTCAGCCATTATTTCGCGTCCAAGGTGGAACTGCTGTTCTACACCTACCGCGCCACGGTGCTGCGCGCGCACCGGCGGATGGAGGCGGCGCTGGCGGCGGGGGGGCTGCGCGCCTATCTGGCTGCCCTGCTGCCGCTGAATGACGAACAACGGCGCGACTGGCTGGTCTGGTTCGCCTTCTGGACCATGGCCATCGCGGAACAGCGCCTGTCGGAAGAACAGCAGCAGCGATCGCGTCAGGTCACCAACCGTTTCACCGCCCTGCTGCGCGACCGCGGGCTGGACGATGCGGCGGCAAAGGAAGGTGCGCGGCGCCTGCTGATCACCATCTATGGCGTGGCCAGTCAGGCCTTCTTCGATCCGGAGACTTGGCCGGCGGAAACCCAGTTGACCCTGCTGGATGCCGATCTGGCGGCGCTGGGCGTCACCTGACGGCGGGGGCCGGCCGCTTGGGATAATCGAAGCGCGGCGGCAGCCGGTGATGAACGGCCGCATAAATCGTCATCACCACGGCCCCGACCACGGCGATGGACAGCAGTTCCAGGGCGGGCATCGCCGATGATCCCGCGACGACCACGGGCATGGCGCCTGCCGGCGGATGGGTCAGCCGGGCCAGTGACATGGCGGTGATCGACGCACCCACGGTCAGCCCCACCACCCACCAATCGCCGGGCAGGGCCATATGGGCCAGCAAGGTCACCAGCCCCGCCAGCAAATAGCCGCCGATGACATTGACCGGTTGGGCCAGGGGGCTGGCGGCTTGCGCGAACAGCAGCACGGCGCTGGCCCCGAACGGCGCCAGCAGCAGCGGCAGATGCGTGATCCCCGCCAGCCAGCCCGCCGCCGCGATGGAGACCGCCGCCCCCAGACCCGCCTTCACATGGGCGGTCAGATGGGGATGGCGCGGTTCATGGCGGACAAGCAGGTGGCGCGGCATGGGCAAAACCTGTGCAAACGATGCCTGTTTTCTGACCCGGAATCGCACAATTTGCAATCAAACTCTATCGTGGCACTCGGTTGATCCCGGCGCATGCCTGGGCTCCGGAGAAGGTGCTATCGGAATAGATGCAATCTCGGATTTATTGGCGCGAAATATCGTGAAGGGGGATTGGGCATGACGCGGACCTTGATCTGCGCCCTGCTGGTGATGGGCACGCTGCTGGGCATGGCCGGGATCGACCTGATCCTGCCGGCCCTGCCTGTGCTGGCGACCTTGCCCGGCGGTGACGTGCCGCGGGCACAGCTGGTGATCGCCGCCTATGTGGCCGGCGCCATGGGCGGCATGCTGCTGTTCGGCACACTGGCCGCGCGGTTCGACCGCCGCCTGCTGCTGATGCTGGCCATTGCCGGCTTCGGTGTGCTGATGGGTCTGTCGGTGCTGGTCCAGGACCTGGACCAGTTGATCGCGCTGCGTTTCGGTCAGGGGCTGGTGGGATCGGCCCCCGCCGTCTTCGCGCCGGGCATCATCCGCCGCCTGTTTGACGAGGTCGGGGCCATGCGCGCGCTTGCCCTGTTGGGCTCGATCGAAGCCATCGCACCGGGTGCGGCCCCCTTGGCCGGGGCCGCGCTGATCGCCTGGGCCGGGTGGCAGGCGCCGTTCCTGGTGGTGGCGCTGGCGTCGCTGATCGTACTGACCTGTCTGGGTGCGGGTCTGCGTATCCTGCCCGGCGGGCGGGTGGAAAAGCGGCGGGAAGGATCGTATCTGCGGCTGCTGCGCGATCCCGTCTTCCTGCGCTATGGCCTGTCGCATGGCGGTGTGCTGGGCGGGCTGCTGATCTTCGTGTTCGGGGCACCCGTCACCATCACCGTCGGCATGGGCGGAACCATGGGTGATTTCGTGGTGATGCAGGCCATCGGCGTCACCCTGTTCGCCATTGCCGCCAATCTGGCCGGCGGGCTGGCCAGGCGGTTCGGTGTGGAACGGATGATCTGGATCGGCACCGTCCTGGCTTTCCTGTCGGGCCTGCTGCTGCTTGCTTATGGCTGGACCGGCGGTGGGCCGGTCTGGGTGCTGTCGGTGCTGTTCGCACCGATGAATATCGGGCTGGGCCTGCGCGGCCCGCCGGGTTTCCTGCGCGCCATCATGGCGGGGCGCGGGGATGACGACCGCGCCTCGGCCCTGGTCATCCTGTTCATCACCGGCATTTCATCCGCCGGAACCGCGCTGCTGGCCCCGTTCATCACCCTGGGATTGCCGGCGCTGACCCTGGCCGTGGCGATCGTGCAGACGCTGGGGGTGGCGGCCTTGCTGCTGCCGCGTTTGCCTGATTGATCCGATGGGAGACAGCGTGTCCCATCGGTGGCCGGCGACTGCCGGCCCGCGCCCACGTGGGCGCGTAAGCCAAGCCGCCGGATGGCGGCGCCCGGCGCCTGAGGGCGCATCGAACTTGTATCCGGGGTGGCTTTGGCCCACCCTGGCGGGAAACCAAGACAGGAAGGCGGCATGGGTCCGGTTTTCGGGTTGCAGGGCAAGCTGGCCGACTGGCGGCGCGAGGGGTTCATCGATGCCGACCAGGCCGAACGCATCGCCGCGTTCGAGGCGGGGCGCGGCCGGCCGAAGCTGGCTTTGGCGCTGGCCGTGCTGGGGGCCTTCACCATCGGCGTCGGCATCATCGCCATCATCGCCGCCAACTGGGACGAGATCCCGATCAGCCTGCGCCTGGGCCTGCATGTGGCCGTCAATCTGGGTCTGGGCGGCACCATCTGGTATTGGGCACGACAGCATAGCCCCGATCTGGAGGCGCGCGTGGAAGGTGGGGTGCTGCTGCTATCGCTGTCCACCCTGGGCCTGATCGCCCATATCGGGCAGAGCTTCCAGTTGCAGGGCACGACGGCTGGCCTACTGGGCGGCTGGCTGCTGCTGGCCACCCCCTTCACCTGGGCCCTGGCGCGCGGCGGCCTGAACCGCTGGGTCTGGACCCTGGGCCTGTTCGGCTGGCTCCTGGCGACACTGGACGAGCATCACCATTGGCTGAATCGCCATCACTTGATGACAAGCTGCGTGGCGTTGTCCGCGGCGGCGTTTTACGCGTTGCGTGCCGCCTGCCCGCCGCTGCCGCCGGCCTGGGCCCGGTATTGCGGGCAGGTGTCGGTCGGGGCTGTGATCGCCGGCCTGACCATCATGCTGCTGATCGTGCAGCCCTTGCACGGCCACGCGGCATCGGCGGAAACGCAGATCGACGCGCTCATCGGTGCGGGTATCGGCCTGCTGGCCCTGGTGGCGGCGCACCTGCTGGTGCCGTCCGACCGGCGTGGCAGCTTGCGGATCGGGCTGGGCCTGGCCCTGGCTTTGGCGCCGCCGCTTTCCATCCTGCCGCTGCTGCTCTCCGGTGTCACCGGGGCCATCATCACCGGCGTGGCCTTCTGCCTCTACTGGATCGGGCTGGCACGGCTGGCGCTGATGGCGCATCAGACCAATTGGTTCCGTCTGGCCGTGGCGCTGATCGCCGTGCGGGTCTTCGTGGCCTATCTGGATGCGGCGGGCGGGCTGATGGCCACCGGCCTGGGGCTGGTGCTGGCGGGCCTGGTGCTGATCGCCCTGGCGTTCGGGGCCAGCCGGGTCATGTCCTGGGGCAAGGGGAGGGGGGCATGAGGAAATCCGCGCTGCTTGCTGCCCTGCTGCTGCTTCCCACCCTGGTCCTGGCCGGTTGGGCCCTGTGGCTGCCTGTTTCAAGCGCCGGTGATCCCGGCATGCGCATCCGCCTGCTGGGTTACGACCCGCGCGACCTGCTGCGCGGCCATTACCTGTCGGCCCGGCTGGACATCCATGGCTTGCCGCCCCGCCGCTATGGACCGGCCGATTGTATCTGTCTGGTCCCACGGCCGGAACAGCCCGATCGTCCCGGCTTCACCCCCTTGCCCTCCTGCCAGGCCGAGGTGCTGAAATCCTGCCCCATGCCGCTTTCCGATCCCGGACGCGAGGTCCGGCTCTACCAGTCGAAGGAAAGGGCCAAGGAGCTGGAGACCATGCTGGCGCAGGGAAAGTGGATCGTGAATGTGGATGTGCGCTTCGACGGCCAAGGTGGCATCGCCCTCAAGGACATGCGCGCCGCCGGTATTGTCGAGCCCCCGAAAGGCCCCTGAGATCATCACAAGGAAAATGCCATGGCGCGTGAAGGACGTCTGATCCGGGTCGAGGTGGCCCTGACCCACCTGGACGGGTTCATCGAATATTTCGGCCATAACCTGCGCCACAGCCGGGAGGAACCGGGCTGCATCCAGTTCCGCGCGGCGCGGAGCCGGTCGGAGGAGAAGGAAGGCGGCCCCGCCATCTTCCATGTCTGGGAGGAATTCGTGGATGAGGCGGCGATGCGCGCCCACCACGCGTCGGCCCATTTCCAGCATTGGAGCCAGTGGCGGGCCGAGCAGGGTGACGCCGTGGTGCGGGTGGGACTGGAGACGGAGCCGTGGGAGTAAGCCAAGACCCCTGTCACCCCAGCATCAGATAGCCATTGCCCGCAGACACGCCGGTCACGCTCATAATGCTGTTGGGTGAGACATTGGCCAGCGTGACGCTGGCATCGACGGTGCCGTCACCGGTCAGGTCGATATGCCAGGTCGCCCCCTTGTACCCGACGGCGCCGTCAATGACGGTGCTCACGATCCGGCTGGTGCCCGCCACCCAGCCCCAGATCGCCACCGTCTCGTCGGAGGCGGTATTGAAATCGGTGATGGTGCTCCACACCGTCCGGCCCGCTCCGCCATCGGCATTGCGGCCATCGATGAAGAAATTATCGGTTCCCGCGCCACCGCTCAGGAAATTCGACCCGGCACCGCCATCCAGGATGTCGTTGCCGGTACCGCCGTCAATGGCGTCGTTACCATTGCCTGAATTGATGAAATCATTGCCGGTCGTGCCGATGATAACATCATCGGACTGGTCGGTGATCAGCACCCATTGCAGACCGAACGAACCATCCGCGATCTGGGGCGTCACGATCCGGCCCTGGGCCAGCATCTGTTGCGCGGGGTCGCGGATAGCGCTTGCATCCCCTGCCGTATTGGCGGCCAGGATGCTGAGATCGATGTCCCGCCGCGTTTCGGCCGCCAGGGCCGTTCCCAACGTATCGAGCGAGACCACGCCCTGGTAGGCGGCTTGTTTCCGGATCAGCGACCCGAACGCGGCGTCGTTCCAGACCACGTCGGTCAGAAAGGACATGCTCCAGTTCTCGATCCGGTTTTCGGCCGATTGCCAGTCGATGAACAGCATGCCGCCCCCGGTCCGGCTGTCCATCATGATCAGGTGGCGGCCATCCAGTTCAGCGATATAGTTCACGCCCCGCAGGAAGCCGCTGTCGCTGAAACTGTCATTGGCGCTGGCCCCGGCATCGAGGACGAAATTCAGACCGCTCAGGGCGGCGGTGATGACATACCGGTCCGCCCCCTTGCCACCCGACAGCAGCACACCCTCGAAGCCGCTGCCCAGCATTAGAAAATCCGCCCCGTCCAGGCCAAAGATACGCTGATATTCACTGAGCGGGGAGAGGGTGTCGTTACCGGCGCTGCCAAACAAATCCACGATCAGGTCTCCGGTCTTGGTGCCGGGCGGCACCCGGGCACGCGACGGGGCCGGCCATTGCCCGGTCGCACCACATTATGCGGTGCGTGCGCGATATCCGGTTATGAACGGCTTCACAGCGGCGAGAGGGGGATACGCCCTCGTCCCCTCAATTATAACTCTCGCGATCATCCGCGCTGCGGGCCAGCACCTCGCGTTTGCCGGCATGGTTGGCCTTGCTGATCACGCCTTCCTTCTCCATCCGCTCGATCAGGCGGGCGGCGGAGTTGTAGCCGATGCGCAGATGGCGCTGGATGAAGCTGGTCGAGGCCTTGCCTTCCCGCGTCACCACGGCCACGGCCTGGTCGTACAGGTCGTCGCCCGATGCTTCGCCGCCCTTGTCGCCGCCGCCACCGCCGCCTTCGGACGATGACGGGTCGAACTCCTCATCCTCCTCCGTCACCGCGTCGATATAGGACGGCTCGCCCTGGGCCTTCAGGAACTTCACCGCCTGCTCCACCTCCTCGTCGCGCACGAAGGGGCCGTGGACGCGGGTGATGCGGCCGCCGCCGGCCATGTACAGCATGTCGCCCTGGCCCAGCAGCTGTTCGGCCCCCTGTTCACCCAGGATGGTGCGGCTGTCGATCTTGCTGGTCACCTGGAAGCTGATGCGGGTGGGGAAATTGGCCTTGATCGTGCCGGTGATCACGTCCACCGACGGGCGCTGCGTGGCCATGATCAGGTGGATGCCGGCGGCACGCGCCATCTGCGCCAGGCGCTGGATGGCGGCTTCGATATCCTTGCCGGCCACCAGCATCAGGTCCGCCATCTCGTCGACGATGACGACGATATAGGGCAGTTCCGTCAGGTCGATGGGCTGTTCCTCATAGATCGGCTTGCCCGTGTCGGGGTCGAAACCGGTCTGCACACGGCGCATCAGCACTTCGGCATTCTGCCGCGCCTCCTTCAGGCGCGCGTTGTAGCCATCGATATTGCGCACGCCCAGCTTGGACATGTTGCGATACCGGTCCTCCATCTCCCGCACCGCCCATTTCAGCGCCACGACGGCCTTCTTGGGGTCGGTCACCACAGGGGCCAGCAGGTGCGGAATGCCCTCATAGATGGACAGTTCCAGCATCTTGGGATCGACCATGATGAAGCGGCACTTGTCCGGCGGCATCCGGTACAGGATGGACAGGATCATGGTGTTGATGGCCACCGACTTGCCCGAACCGGTGGTGCCGGCGACCAGCAGGTGGGGCATGCGGGCCAGATCGGCGATGATCGGGGCGCCGCCGATATCCTTGCCCAGCACCAGGGCCAGCTTCTGCTGACTCTTCTCATAGGCGTCCGACATCAGCAGTTCGCGCAGATACACCGTCTCGCGCTTCTGGTTGGGCATTTCGATGCCGATGACATTGCGGCCGGGCACGACCGCCACGCGCACCGACACGGCGGACATCGACCGGGCGATATCGTCGGCCAGACCGATGACGCGGGCCGACTTCACGCCGGGTGCCGGTTCCAGCTCATAGAGCGTGACCACGGGGCCGGGGCTGACCTTGACGATCTGGCCACGGACGCCGAAATCCTCCAGCACGCTTTCCAGCATCTCGGCATTGCGCTGAAGCGACGCCTCGTCCATGGCCGGGCCCATGCCGTGCGGCGGCAATTGCAGGATGTCGACGGGCGGCAACTCGTAATCGCCGCGCGCCTCCGGCTCCAGCAGCAGATTGGCCTGGCGCGACTTCTCCACCTTGCGCGCCACCTCGGGCAGGGGCTTCGGCGCGGGTCCCACCACGGGCGGGGCATGGCGGCGGCGTTCCTCCACCGGCACCGGTGCCGCCGCCTCATCCGTGGGCAGGTCGTCATCGGCGGCGGGCGGCATGGTGCCGCCCAGGGTCGGGGCCATGCGCGGAGCGTTGGGCGCTGGTGCCGCGACGGGGGCGGCCTCCTTGCGCTTGGCGCGCAGGCGGGTGAACAGGGCACCCGCCTTGGCCCCCAGGGACGGCTTGTCGGCAGTGGCGGTCTCGGCCGGTGCGCTCCACCGGGTGGCATGCACAGGCGCGGGGGCCGGCGGCACCTCGTCCTCCTCATCCACCCTGGCGGCGGCAGTGCGCAGGCTGTTGGCGCGCTTGCCCAGGGTGCGGGCGAACTCCGTCACTTCCCACAGCCGCACATCCAGCGCCCACAGGCACAGGAACAGGGCCGGCACCAGCAGCACCAGCCCCATGACCAGCCCGGATACGCCGCCGGCCAGCGCCACCACCAGCTTCAGCAGCGGCTTGACCAGCATGGCGCCGGCGGGTCCGCCCCAGGCGGCATTGCCAGCGGCCAGGCAGACCATGGCCATGGCCATGACCAGCACGGCGGCCAGCGCCAGCGGCACGCGCAGCGCGATGTTGCGCACCGGGCGGTGCCGGAACACCCTGTACCCCCAGCCCAGCAGGAACAAAGGCAGCAGATAGGCGGCATAGCCCAGCGATTGCAGCAGCAGGTCCGACGTATAGGCACCGGTGCGGCCCAGCAGGTTGCCCACCGGGATATTGTCGCCCGGCACTGCCGTGCTCCAGGACGGATCGCGGCTGTCATAGGACAGGAAGGACAGCAGCAGGGCCAGGCCGAGCATCACCACGACCAGCCCCGCGCCCTCCACCAGCCGGCGCATGGCGAAGGCCATCATGCCGTCGGGCAGCAGGCGCGATTTGCGTGGGCCGGTGCCGCCCATGCCCCCCGCCATGCCGGATGCAGGCACGGGCCCGCGCGGCGCGGGGCGGCCGGGGGATGGGGTCTGTTGGGCGGGGCGGCTCGGCATGGAAGGGCTCGTCCGGTCAGCGGGAAAAGAAAGGGTCACGTCAGGATGCGGGCCAGCCGTTCCATCGACCGGGCCACATTGTCGGCATCCTGCACCAGTGCGATGCGGATATAATGGTCGCCGGGATTATGGCCATCGGCATGCGGCTGTGTCAGATAGGCGCCGGGCAGCACCTTGATGGCGCCCTCGCGCCACAGGCGCTTCGTCGCCTCCGCCCCGTTGGCGGCCACGCCGGTGACGTCCAGCCACAGGAAGAAGCCGGCATCGGGCCGGTAGAAGCCCAGCCTGCCATCCAGCACCGCCTGTGCGGCATCGACATTGGCGCGGTAATAGGCGCGGTTGATCGCGACATGCGCATCATCGGCCCACAAAGCCGTCGCCGCATCCAGCACGGGCAGCGGCATGCCGGCCAGCGAATAGGCGCGCAGCCGCGTGAAGCCCACGATCAGGTCAGGATCACCCACAACGAAGCCGGAACGAAGTCCGGCAGCACTGGATCGTTTCGAAAGCGAATGGAAGCTCAGCAGGTTGGATAGCGGCTTGTCGCCCCCCAGCGCCAGCGCCGCGTCCAGGCCACCGGCCGGCGGCGTGTCGTGCCACAGCTCGCCATAGCATTCATCGAACGCGATGGTGAATCCGTGGCGGCGGGCCAGCACCAGGGCGCGCTTCAGATAATCCAGGCTGGCCACGGCCCCCTGCGGATTGGCGGGGGTGCAGAGATAGAACAGGGCGGTGCGTTCCCACACTTCTTCCGGCACCGCATCCAGGTCGGGCAGGTACCCCGTCTCCTTCGTGCCGTCCAGGAACACGGGTTCCGCCCCCGCCATCACGGCGGCGCCCTGATAGACGGCGTAGAAAGGATTGGGGATCAGCACCACGGGGCGTCCGCCGGCCTTTTTCGCGGGCACGACAAGCTGGGCCAGCTGATACAGCGCCTCGCGCGTGCCGCAGACGGGCAGGATGGTCTTGTCGGCGTCGATGAACCCGTGGGGCAGGTCGAAGCGGCGGCCCAGCCAGCCGGCCACCGATGCCCGGAAGGCGGGCGTGCCGGCCGTGGGCGGGTATTTGGCCCAGGCGAGGGGCTGTGCTGCCGCCAGTGTATTGGTCAGGATCGGCGGCGGTTCGTTCTGCGGCTCGCCAATGGTCAGGATGCTGGGCGCGACATTGGCCTGCGGCGTGACATCGGCCAGAAGCGCATGCAGCCGCGGGAACGGATATTCGGACAGGTCGGAAAGCCGGTCACTGCGGCAGGGCGCCTGGACGGAATTGGCGGCGGCGTCGAACATCATGGCCCTTGGCGGCTGGCGAAGCATGGGTGCCGCCGAATTGTAGCCGCCGCTCCCGCCCGGCACAAGCAACCCATTCGGGGCGGCCAGCGGCGAAGAATCGCCTTGTTACAAGGGCTTGTGGATAAAGGCTGAGAAAAACGTTGAAAACTTACGTAAGCCCTTGATGCGAATCAGAAATTTTCCATGAACGAATCAAGAAAACCCGTTCGCGGAACCTTCCGCGAACGGGCCTGAACACCTGACAATGCCTGGGTTACAGCCGAAGCCTGAGGAACATTCCCCAGGCCGGCGACCGCCGGCCCGCGACCACGTGGCCGCGTAAGCCAAGCCCGCGGATGCGGGCGCCCGGCGCCTGAGGGAACAAACTTACAATGCGTCGCCGTTCTGTTCGCCGGTACGGATGCGCACGGTCTGCACGACGTCCAGCACGAAGATCTTGCCGTCGCCGATGCGGCCGGTATTGGCGGCCTTCTGGATGGCGTCGACGACACCGTCCACCAGCTCGTCCGTGACGGCCACTTCCACCTTCACCTTGGGCAGGAAGCTGACGGAATATTCAGCGCCGCGATAAATCTCGGTCTGGCCCTTCTGCCGGCCGAACCCCTTCACCTCCGAGACGGTCAGGCCCTGGATGCCAAGTCCCGTCAGGGCCTCGCGCACCTCGTCCAGCTTGAACGGCTTGATGATGGCCACGACGAGCTTCATTGCGCTCTCCCTTCCTCTGCATGGAAACAGAAACGACTACGGATGCCGGCGCCGGAGCGGGAAGCCCCGGCGCATCGCCATCCTAACTTACAAGAACCGTGCCGCGCGCCATTTCCTAAGGTGTACGCTGCGAAAAACCCGAACCGGGCCGATGATTGGTTAAGAATAGGCGCGCACATGGGCAGATGCTGATTAAAAATTGTGCAACCCCTGCGACGCGACGCCGTCTGGACAGGCGACAGGGGTTGCGCCAAGCTCTCCAACGCCCAAAAGAGCGGCCAAGTTCCAGGAAAACGCATCATGACCGTGCAGAATACCGACCATCAGGCCGATATCATCATCGTGGGCGGGGGCCTGTCCGGCCTGACGCTGGCCTGTGCGTTGGGGACGGCCGGTGTTTCCACCCTGGTCATCGACCGGGAGCCGGCGGAAGACACGTTGCAGCCGGAATTCGACGGGCGCACCACCGCCATCGCCTATGGCGCCGGCACGGTGCTGATGGGGGCCGGCGTCTGGGACCATCTGGACGGCAATGTCGGGCCGATGCTGGATATCCGCGTCACCGACCAGTCATCGCCCTTGTTCCTGCACTATGACCACCAGGAGGTCGGTGACCGGCCCTTCGGCTGGATCATCGAGAACCGGGTGATGCGCTTCGCGCTCTATCGCCGGCTGAAGCAACTGCCCTCGGTCACCCACCTGGCCCCGGCCACGGTCACCGGTATGGTGCGCGACGCGTCCGGCGTGCGCGTCACCCTGGCCGACGGGCGGACCGTCGCCGGCCGGCTGGTGGTGGGGGCCGACGGCAAGAAAAGCTTCTGCCGCGAGCATGCGGGCATCAGGCAGATCGCCTGGTCCTACAAGCAGCACGCCATCGTCTGCACCATCCGCCATGACGGCCCGCATGGCGGCGTGGCGGTGGAACAGTTCCTGCCCACCGGCCCCTTCGCCATGCTGCCGCTGGCCGGTGGTCACCATACCAGCATCGTCTGGACCGAGCCGTCGGACCGGGTCGATTTCTATATGGGCCTGCCGGAGGAAAGGTTCCGGGAGGAATTGCAGCTGCGCGTCGGCGACTGGCTGGGCGACGTGACGCCCGTGGCCGGGCGCTGGGCTTATCCGCTGGGCCTGGCCCATGCCGACCGCTATATCGACACCCGTCTGGCCCTGGTCAGCGAGAGCGCCCATGGCATGCATCCGATCGCCGGCCAGGGGCTGAATGTCGGCATCCGCGATCTCGCGGCTCTGGCGGAAGTGGTGGTGGATGCGCTGCGCGTGGGTCTGGACCCCGGTGCCGCCGATGTCCTGGAGCGCTATCAGCGCTGGCGCCGGGCCGACACGGTGACCCTGCTGGCCACCACCGATGCCCTGGTCCGACTGTTCAGCAACGATATCAAGCCGCTGGCCCATGCCCGCCGGCTGGGCATGGCGGCGATCAACAATCTGCCGCCGCTGAAGCCCGCCAAGAAATTCTTCATGCAGCATGCCATGGGCATTGTCGGCGAACTGCCGCGGCTGGTACGGGGCGAGGCGCTGTAGGCGTTCATCCCATCCCGTACCATCCGGCGTCGCGGGCGGCGTCCAGGCGCCCTGCGATGTGATCCCACAGGGCAGGGCACCCCGCCGCCACCGGCGGGCCGACACGACCCGCCACCTGTTCATGGCGCACGCCATTCTCCCGCCAGCTCTGGCCGTCATTGGCCAGGTTCAGCAGCACGGGGGCCGCCCGGTCCATGGCTTGGGCGAAACGTGCCTCCCGGCTTTCGCCCGCCTCGAACTCCCGCCACAGGTCCAGCAGGGGCGCGCCCTGTCCATCGGGCAGCAGCGACAGGATGCGGGAAGCCGCCTGCTCCTCCGCCGCCTTGCGCTCCACCCTGCCGGCTTCCACGAAGAACAACGTGTCGCCGGTGTCGATCTCCCCGATATCATGGACCAGCAGCATGTGGATAACCCGGTCCATGTCGGTGCCCGGCGGCGCATAGGGGGCCATGGACAAGGCCAGCATGGCCAGGTGCCAGCTATGCTCGGCCGAATTCTCGTACCTTTCCTGGCCCAGCGGCCTGACCTTGCGCGTCACCGCCTTCAGCCGGTCCAGTTCCAGCACGAATTCGACGATCCGCCCCACCTTGTCCATGTCATCACCCTTGCCCGAAAGGCCGGCAGGATAGGGGCGGACAGGGTGGGGGGAAACCGGCTATGGTTCCGCATATTCCGGACAATAATGTCCGCAATCGAGGAGTGCCATGGACTGGTTTGGCGGTATCCATCTGTTCATGCAGGCGGCTGAGGCACGCAGCTTCGTCGATGCCGGGCGCCTGTCGGGCGTATCGGCCTCGGCCGTGGGCAAGGCGGTGGCGCGACTGGAGGAACGGCTGGGCGTCCGCCTGTTCCACCGCTCCACCCGCAGCATCACCCTGACGCCTGAAGGCCGCCTGTTCCTGGACCATTGCCAGCGTATCCAGGCGGAAATGGCGGCGGTGGAGGCATCGCTGGCCGGTGCCGCCCCGCGCGGCCCCCTGCGTATCGGCATCCCGGCGGTGGCGGAGGCGGCGCTGCTGCCGATCCTGGCTGATTTCATGCGCACCTGGCCGGACATCCAACTAGAGATCGATGCCAGCGACCGGCTGGTCGATATCATCGAGGAAGGGTTCGATGCCGTCATCCGCACCGGCATCCCGGCCGATTCGCGGCTGATGAGCCGCAGTCTGGGCACCTTCCGTCACCGCATCCTGGCAGCCCCCGCCTATCTGGCCAGCCATGGCACGCCGCAAGTGCCGGAAGACCTGACCTTCCACGCCTGCCTGCATCACCGCCATCCCGGCACGGGCAAGCCGGAACCCTGGCCATTGTGGCGCGACGGCATGGATTTGCCCCTCGACCTGCCGGTCAGTGCCATTGCCGGCACCGCCCAGGCCCGTGCCTTCCTGGCGGCCGAAGGGCTGGGCATCGCCTGCGTGCCGCCATTTGCGGCCGGGCAGTATCTTAAGGATAGGCGGCTGGTGGAAGTGCTGGCGGAATTCGTGCGGCCAGTGGGGCTTTTCCACCTGCTTTGGCCGGCGGGCCGTCATCTTTCGCCGCGAATCCGCGCCTTCGTCGATCATATTGTCCCAAGGTTCGGAATATTGGGTGGTTGAAATCCCCACGGTTTTCCGCTTGTCATAGTCGTGGAAACATTGTGTGCTGGGTTGCATACCTTGGCATGCAAGAGGCCCGGTCAACGGGCGGATGGGAGGATGGGCATGCGGTGGCTGGTGGTGCTGCTGCTGTCATTGCTGGGACTGGTCCCGCCGGGTGCGCTGGCGGCGGAGGATGGTGTGCGCACCTACCGGGTGGAACACAATGCCTCGCCCGCCGGCCATAATGTCCGTTCCTTCTATCTGGACCTGATCGAACAGGTGCTGGCCGACACCAAGGCGGCGTTCGGCCCCGCCCGCCTGAACAAGGTGCCGGAGGATGTGCCCCAGGCCCGTCTGCTGGCGCAACTGGCGCATAACGAGTTGGACCTGCTCTGGACCACGACCAGCAGGCTGCGCGAGGGCATCGTCACCCCCATCCGCGTGCCGCTGGACATGGGGCTGACGGGGCAGCGCGCCCTGGTCATCCGCGCCGACCGCAAGGCCGAATTCGACAAGATCACCAAGCTGGAACAGCTGGCCCATCTGAGGGCCTGCCAGGGTGCCTATTGGCCCGACACGCCGGTGCTGCGCGCCGCCGGGCTGCGGGTGATGGAATTCGACTGGATCGACATGGCCTATCCCGGCCTGCATGACGGGCGCTGCGACTATCTTCCCCGCGCCATCAACGAGATCGACGGGGAGGTGGCGACCATGGGTGACAAGGGCGTCATCGTCTATGACAAGCTGCTGCTGGTCTATCCGCTGCCCATGTACCTGTTCGTGGCCCCCGGGCAGCCGGAACTGGCCAGGCGCATGGAGACGGGCCTGACCAGCATGGCCAAGGACGGCCGCCTGCGCCGCTTCATGGAAAAGCATCCGTCGACCGCGTCGATCTTTCCCCTGTCGCGGTTCCAGGGTGCCCGTGTCTTCAATCTGACCAATCCCGACCTGCCGGCCGCCACGCCGCTGGACGACAAGGACCTGTGGCTGGAGGTGACGCCGGACACCACCCGACCAAAGTCTTGATCCCAAAGGCGGATGTTGCGACCCTATCGGCGCCTTGGTACTGTTAACCATGGCGCAAAGCCACCACCCGGCAGCCGGCGACACCGGACAAGCACGGGGGCCAGACAGGGGAGGGATGGACGGATGCGGCGACCCGCGGCCAGTTTCAACCGCAACGCTGGGGAGGCCCGCCATGCGCGTGCGTAGCCCCCAGGATCTCGTGGGCGGCATCGCCCTCATCCTCTTGTCCATCCTGGCCTTCAGCCAGATCGGCGAATTGAAATTCGGCACGGCGTCCCGCATGGGGCCGGGCTATTTCCCCACCGTGCTGTCGGCCCTGACCGGCCTGATGGGTCTGGTCATCGCTGGCCGGTCGCTGGCACTGGACGGGCCGGACCGGGAAAGGCTGCATTGGCGCCAGGCCCTGCCCATCCTGGGGGCCATCCTAGCCTTCGGTCTGGCCATCCGGCCGCTGGGCCTGGTCATCGCCTCGGCCCTGCTGTTCGGCATCGCGGCGCTGGGGTCGCCGGACACGAAATGGCGTGAACTGCTGGTGGTGAGCGCCGCGCTGATCCTGTTCGCGGTCGGCCTTTTCGTGCTGGCCCTGGGCCTGCCCTTCCCCCTCTGGCCGAGGCTGTGATCCATGGACAATGTGTTTTCCAACCTGGCCATGGGGTTCGGCGCCGCGGCCACGCCCATCAATCTGGGCCTGTGCTTCATCGGCGCCCTGGTCGGCACGCTGATCGGCGTGCTGCCCGGCCTAGGCCCCATCGCCACCATCGCCATCCTGCTGCCCATCACCTTCTATCTGGACCCGCTGGGTGCCCTGATCATGCTGGCCGGCATCTATTATGGTGCCCAGTATGGCGGCAGCACCACGGCCATCCTGGTCAACATGCCGGGCGAGACCTCGTCGGTCGTCACCACGCTGGACGGGCACCAGATGGCGCGCAAGGGCCGCGCCGGTCCGGCGCTGGCCATCGCCGCCCTGGGGTCGTTCTTCGCCGGCTCCGTCGCCACCTTCGTGGTGGCCCTGTTCGGTCCGGTCCTGGCCGCCTTCGCCCAGAATTTCGGGCCGCCGGAATATTTCGCCCTGATGCTGGTGGGATTGGTGGGTGCCACCGTGCTGGCCAGCGGATCGGTGGTCAAGGCGGTGGCCATGATCATCGTCGGTCTGTTGCTGGGCTGCGTCGGGTCCGACCTGGAATCGGGTGAACAGCGCCTGACCTTCGGTATCTCGGAGATCGCGGAGGGCATCAATTTCACCACGCTGGCCGTGGGTCTGTTCGGCGTGGCGGAAATCCTGCGCAATCTGGAGAAGACCCAGGACCGTACCGTGCTGGGGGCCAAGATCACCGGCCTGATGCCGACCTGGGCCGATATCAAGCAGAGCTTCCCCGCCGTGCTGCGCGGCACCGGCATCGGTTCCATCCTGGGCATCCTGCCCGGCAATGGCGCGGTGCTGGCGCCCTATGCGTCCTATACCCTGGAAAAGAAGATTTCCAAGACGCCGTCCCGCTTCGGCAAGGGGGCGATCGAGGGCGTGGCCGGGCCGGAAAGTGCGAACAATGCCGGTGCCCAGACCAGCTTCATCCCGCTCTTGACCCTGGGCATCCCGCCCAATGCGGTGATGGCGATGATGGTCGGCGCCATGACCATCCAGGGCATCGTGCCCGGCCCGCAGGTGATGAACGAGAACCCGACCCTGTTCTGGGGCATGATCGCCAGCATGTGGATCGGCAACGCCATGCTGGTCATCATCAATCTGCCGTTGGTCGGTGTCTGGGTGCGCCTGCTGAAGGTGCCCTACCGCATCCTGTTTCCGGCGATCCTGATGTTCTGCTGCATCGGGGTCTATTCCATCAATTCATCGGGGGTGGAGGTGATGCTGGTCGCCCTGTTCGGGGGCATCGGCTATTTCCTGCTGAAACACGGGTTCGAACCGGCACCGCTGCTGCTGGCCTTCGTGCTGGGCCCGCTGATGGAGGAGAACCTGCGCCGGTCCTTCCTGATCGCGCGCGGCGATCCGATGATCTTCGTCTCGCGGCCGCTGTCGGCCACCCTGATCGCCATCGCCCTGGTCCTGGTCGCCATCGTGCTGCTGCCGTCCGTGCGCAAGCGGCGCGAGGAAGTGTTCCATGAGGAGGATTGATCCCTCCGCCTGCTGCCCGTCCCAAAATCACCAACGATAATCAGGAGAGGAACCATGCGCTTCGCATCCATCGCCGTTGCCGCCGCCCTGCTGGTCGGGGCCGGTACCGCCCAGGCCCAGACCTATCCGACCCGGCCCGTCACCATGGTGGTGCCGTTCGCCGCCGGCGGCCCGACCGACACCGTGGCCCGCCTCGTCGCCCAGTCGATGAGCAAGACGCTGGGCCAGCAGGTGATTGTGGAGAATGTCGGCGGGGCCGGCGGCACCATCGGTGCGGCGCGCGTGGCCAAGGCCGATCCCGACGGCTACACGATCCTGCTGCACCATATCGGCCAGGCGACCTCCGCCACGCTCTATCGCAAGCTGCCCTATGACGCGAAAGCCGATTTCGCGCCCGTGGGCTTGGTCACCGACGTGCCGATGACCATCGTCGCCAAGAAGGATTTCCCAGCCAAGGACCTGAAGGAACTGGTAGCCTATGTGAAGGCCAATCCGGACAAGGTGACCCTGGCCAATGCCGGCGTGGGCGCCGCCTCGCACCTGTGCGGCATGCTGTTCATGCAGGCGCTGGGCACGGCGCTGACCACTGTTCCGTACAAGGGCACGGGCCCGGCCATGAATGATCTGGTCGGCGGTCAGGTCGACCTGATGTGCGACCAGACCACCAACACCACCGGCCAGATCAAGGGCGGGGCGATCAAGGCCTATGCCGTGACCACCGCCACCCGCGTGCCGTCCCTGCCCGACCTGCCCACCACCAAGGAAGCGGGCCTGCCCGGCGTGCAGGTTGCCGTCTGGCACGGCATCTATGCCCCCAAGGGCACGCCGGACGCGGTGACGAAGAAGCTGTCCGACGCGCTGAAGGTGGCGCTGAAGGATGATGTGGTGAAGCAGCGCTTCAACGAGCTGGGCACCGAACCGGTGGCGGAGGAACGCGCCACGCCCAAGGTGCTGGGCGATTTCGTGGCGGCCGAGATCGACCGCTGGAAGCCGGTGATCACCGCCGCCGGGGTCTATGCGGATTGATGATAGCCCGGGATGGGGCGGGCGCCACCGCCCGCCCCATTCTCAATTGGATTGGCTTTCCAGGCGTGGGGCCTGGGGAACACCCGGCCCCGCCTGTGCCAGGTAACGGGCACAAAGGCCGGGAAATGCGGCGGCGACGGCGGGTGCCGCCGCCTTCAGCCGCCCGGCCAGATCCGGGTCCGCCGCCACCCTGGCGCCGGCATAGAAGAGCAGCGGTTCCGCGCGCAGCAGATGGAAGCCGCCGAACAGGCCGCGGTCGAATCCATAGCGCCGGATCTGCCATTCCAGGCCGAAATTGCCGCCAAGGCACCCATCCACCCGCCCCGCGGCCAGCATGGCCAATCCCTGGTGGATATCCTTCACCTCCACCAGGATCGTGCCCTCCGGCAGGCTTGTCGGTGCCGCACCGAAGCGCATATGGGCGACGCGCCTTCCCACGAAATCGGCCGCCCCCTTGGGGGTGAAATTCCGGGCCTTCATGATGCCGATATCCACCTGGCCCACCTCGACCAGGCCTATGGCCATTTCATCAAGCTGCCGATGCTGAAGGAAAAGCATCAGGTCGATCTGCCTTGATTGCAGGGCCTGCATCAATCTTGGTTGCGGTGCCGGCAGGACCGTGACGGCGATCCCGGCTTCGCGTGCCAGCAGCGCCACCAGATCATGCCCAAGCCCCGCTTCCTTGCCCGTCTGCATCACCCAGGGCTCCGACAGCAGGACGCCGCAGACCAGCGCCCCCGCCTGTGCGCGCCCAGCCATGACCATTGCCGGCAACCCGGCAAGCAGCGGCAGGAACTGGCGGCGGGTCGGGCAGGGTGGCATCGAAGCGGCTACTCCCCATATCCGTCCAGCACGACGGGCTCCCCGCCCAGCGCCCGCAGCATCTCCGCCACCGCGACCGTCGCCCGTTCCAGCAGGTCTGGATCGGTGGCGCGCAGCACCAGGGAGGTGGAAATCCTGCCCTGGCGGAAGGCCGGGTAGGACCCGATATCGACGGCGGGATAATCGGCGGCGATGGCGCACAACGCGTCGGCGAAACTGCCTTCCGGAATGGCCGATGCCACCGACTTGGTCCGCACCACCGGCCCGCCCACCAGCCGGTCGCCGATGCCGGTCAGCATGGCCTGCATGATCATCGGCACGCCGGCCATGACGAAGACATTGCCGATCTGGAATCCCGGTGCCGTGGAGACCGGATTGTCGATCAGGGTGGCCCCTTCCGGCGTGTTGGCCATGCGCAGCCGCGCCTCGTTCAGCATGCCGGTGCCGGCATAATGGATTTCCAGCCGGCGCACGGCTTCGGGATGGCGGATCAGGGGAACGCCGAAGGCCTTGGCGATGCATTCGGCCGTGATGTCGTCATGGGTCGGACCGATGCCGCCGGTGGTGAAGACATAGGTGTAGCGGGCGCGCAGCGCGTTGATCGCCGCCACGATCTCCGCCTCCTCGTCCGGGACCACGCGCGTCTCGCGGAAACGGATGCCCAGCACGCCCAGATGCCTGGCGATGAAGGCCAGGTTGGCATCCTGCGTGCGGCCGGACAGGATCTCGTTGCCGATGATCAGCAAGGCGGCCGTGGGGGCGGTATCGGTCATGCAGGGCTCCGGTTTCGGGCGCGGTCCCGATCGGAGGCGATGATGCGTCCGCTCCGAATGGGCAGGCCCTGTGCAACGCTATGCAACGTTTTTCACCGTTGCACCCGGAGTTGTCGCATATCCAACTCCGAATGCGCAGGGCCTGTGAAACGCCATGCGACGTTTTTTGCGGTCCGAACCGGAGCTGTCGCACACGAACTCCGAATTCGGAACGCTCCCACGCAACAGGGTGAAACGGTTTTTCCGGTACAGGCCGGAGCCGTTTCAGGCCCATCTCCGAATGCGACGGAGCTGTGGCAATGATTACGGGAAGCCTAGCATAAGCAGCCCGAAAAGTCAGCAATCACCCCAGGACGAGGTCGTCGCGATGCACCATCTCGTCCCGGCCGCGATAGCCCAGCACGGCTTCGATCTCCGCGCTGCGCCGGCCGGCGATGGCGCGGGCGTCGGGGGCACCATAGGCCGACAGGCCGCGCCCGACCGTGCGCCCGTCCGGCCCCTGGATCAGCACCAGATCGCCACGTTCGAACTCGCCTTCCACCCCGCGCACGCCGGCCGGTAGCAGCGACCCGCCCTTCAGCAAGGCAGCCACGGCGCCGGCATCCAGGGCCAGGGTGCCCAGCGGCTTCAGCGCACCGGCGATCCAGCGCTTGCGGGCGGTGCGCGGTTCAGCACTGGGCACGAACCAGGTGGCCAGCGCCCCGCCCTGCTCCACCGGCTGGGCCAGTGCGCCCAGCGGATTGTCGCGCTTGCCCATGGCGATGGCCATGCGGCAGCCGGCGGCCAGCGCGATGCGCCCGGCCACGATCTTGGTGACCATGCCGCCGCTGCTGTATCCCGGCGGCGGTTCGCCGGCCATGCCCACGATCTCCGGCGTGATCTCCTGCACGATGGGGATGTGCCTGGCTTCCGGGTCCTTGCGCGGGTCGGCGGTATAGAGCCCGTCGATATCCGACAGCAGCACCAGCGTGTCGGCGCTGATCATCTGCGCCACGCGGGCGGCCAGCCGGTCATTGTCGCCGAAGCGGATTTCCGCCGTGGCCACCGTGTCATTCTCGTTGATGACGGGGACGGCCCCCAGCTTCAGCAGGGTTTCGATGGTGGCGCGGCCGTTCAGGTGGCGGCGGCGATCCTCGGTATCATCGAGCGTCAGCAGCACCTGGGCGACCGTGATGCCGTGGCGGGCCAGCGTCTCCTGGTACGCGTGCGCCAGGCGGATCTGGCCGGTGGCGGCGGCGGCCTGCTTCTCCTCCAGCCGCAGCGGACGGCCGACCAGGCCCAGATGCTCGCGCCCGCAGGCGACGGCGCCCGACGTGACGATCACCACCTCCACGCCGCGGGCCCGCAATGCCGCGACATCGTCGGCCACAGAATCCAGCCAATCGGTGCGGATGCGGTGGGTGGCGGCATCGACCATCAGCGCCGACCCGATCTTCACGATCAGCCGCCGCGCCGAACCCAGATCCTGCGAACCCACACCCATGGCACCCATCCCGGCAATATCCAGACCCCGCTTATGCTTTTCGGCAAGCGTCGGGGTCAATGCACGAAGGAATATTGCCGACATGCGTGGATGGTGGGTTACCGGGGAGAGAGGTTGGCAATTGCCTCGCGCAGCAGTGCCAACTCATCGCGCTGCTGCCGCAGCATGGCTTCCAGCTCATCGGTACGCAGCCGATCCAGCTTCTCATGCAGCGCCATGATCTCCAGTTCGGCCTTCAGGTTGATCTCGTAATCCATCTCAGCCTGGGCGCGGTCCTTCGCGGCCTGGCGGTTCTGCGACATCATGATGATGGGGGCCTGCACCGCCGCCAGGGTGGACAGCATCAGGTTCAGCAGGATGAACGGATACGGGTCCCAGGCGAAGCCCCAGAAAGCCGCGTTCAGCACCATCCAAACGGCCATGACCAGTGCGAAACCGATCACGAAGCTCCAGGACCCGCCCACCGCCGCCACCTTGTCGGCCAGCCGGTCGCCCAGCGTCATCGACGCCTCATAGTCGGAATGGCCGTTGCGGGTGATGGCGCGGCGATGGGCAATGCGCGACAGCACGCGACGTTCCCGTTCCGTCAGGGCGCCATCACCCTGGGACAGGAGCTGTTCGGCCAGCTGGCGGATTTCGTTGTTCATGGCCGTATCCTCGGGTTGAGACTACCCCTCCGCCTCGCCACCGCCGCCGGCCGACCATTCCTTGATGCGGGCCAGGTGGGCATAGTCGGTATATTTGGGTGCCCAGGCGGGGCGCGGCTGGCTGTGATAGGGCATGTCGGGATCGTCGAACTGGTGGATCAGGTCCAGCAGCCCTTCACGCGCTTCCAGCGCCAGTGCCGCCGGGTCCTCCTTCAGCACCCGGATGGTGCCGGCGGGATCGCCGCCCGACAGGCGCCAGTATTCCAGCCCGTCGACGCGGGCACCCTTCACATGCTCGAACCCGCCCTGGGCGGCGATCAGCGCTTCCAGCGGCAATTGCGGCGCCTTGCCCAGCTTCACTTCCTTGTCGCCGGGTGGCGTGCCGGTCTTGTAATCGATCAGCACCAGCCCGCCCGTGGGCGTGCGGTCGATGCGGTCGGCCTTGGCGGTCAGGATGAAGTCGCCGGCGGGACCGGCCAGGGTGATGCGCCCCGACACCTCGGTGACCAGGGGGCGGATGGTGCGGCGGCGCTCCGCCTCCTGCGCCACGAACCAGGCGGCCACCTTTTCAAAGCGAGGCCACCAGAAGGCGGCCACGCCCGGCTGGTCCAGCAGGTCGCCAAAGGCGCCGCGGCCGATGGACAGCAGTTCGGCCAACGGGTCGGGCGGCAGGGTATCAGGATATTGCCTGACGAAGGCATCCAGCGCCTTGTGGATGATGTCGCCGCGTTCCGCCGCCCCCGGATCGGCATCGATCGGGTCCAGGGCCGACAGGTCCAGCACCTTGGCGGCATAGATGGCGTAGGGATCGCGCATCCAGGTTTCGATCTGGGTCACCGACAGGCGGCGGGGGCGGGCGGAAACCGGCGGCTTCGGTGCCGGGGCCGGACAGGGGCGGACACGGGCCGGCCGGTCCAGCGCCTGCCACAGGCCGCGCCAATATCCGGCATTGCCCTCGATCCGGCCGCGCAGGCCGGCCTTGTCCAGCACCGTGTCCAAGCGCAGCAGCCAGCGCGACGGCACGGTGGGTGTGCCCTCCACCCGTTCCGACCGGGTCAGGTACAGGGTCTTGGCGCCGCAGGATGTGGCGAAGTCATGGGCCGCCTGCCCCACCATGCGCTCCGGCGCCGGCAGGCCGAAATCGCGGCGCATGGGGCGCGACATCCAGGGGTCGGGCGGCGGGGCCGGCGGCCAGGTGCCCTCGTTCAATCCGGCCAGGACCATGACGTCGAACTGCTGCAGCCGCGCCTCCATCAGGCCCAGCACATGCAGGCGCGGATGCAGGCCGAAGGCCGAGCGCACGGCACGGCCGGCGATCAGCACCTCCATCAGGCCGGCATAATCCTTGCCGCCCAGGGGGGGGTAGCCCTCGGCGGCCTCGCGCAGCTCATCGATGAAGCTGGCCGCGGCCTCCCCATCCTTGTCACGCCACAGACGGTCGGCACCCGCCTCGCCTTCCAAGGCAGCCAGGGCTTCGGCGGCCCCGACATGCAGGCGCAGCCAGTCGGACAGCGGGCGTTCCTCTCCATCCGCGACAGCGGCGGCCAGTTCGCCCATCGCCGCCTCCAGCCGGTCAACGACCAGCAGCAGGTCGTCGCGGATGGCGTCGTTGCGCAGGCGGCGGCGCTTGTCGGCGGCATCGGACGCGATGAAGCGGATGGCCTGGCGCAGACCCTCCAGACCGGCGGCGGGACGGGGGCCCCGCAGGATGGCGGTTTCCAGCAGACGGGCCTGACGCCGCAGCTGCCCCGCCGGCCAGCCGGCCCCGGCCATCGGGTGCTTCAGCAGCGACAGAAGCGGGATGGGGGCGCCCTGCACCGCCGTATCCATGATCAGGCGCAGATACGACCCCACCGGCGTCTGGGCCAGGGGGCGGCCGGCGCTGTCATCCACCCGGATATCCCAGCGGCGCAGTTCGGTGGCTACGCGGCGGGCCAGATTGCGGTCGGGCGTGACCAGGGCCGCCGTCTGTTCCGGCATCTCCAGGGCCTGACGCAGGATCAGGGCGATCACGCCCGCCTCTTCCTGCGGGGTGGCGGCATCGATGCGGGTCAGGCCGGTGAGCGCCGACGGGTCCAGGTCGCCCAGGTCGCGCCAGGCCTCCGTCGTGCCGGCGGGCCGCAGGGCCTCGGCGATCAGCGCCGTGCGGGCGGGCGGGCAGGACGGGGCGACACCAGCGGCCAGCGGCCAGTCCGCCACGTCCGCCCGCGACACGCCGATCCGGTCGATCAACTGCTTCAGGCCGAATTGCGGATGGGCATCATCCAGCGCGTCCCAGGTGGCCTCGTCGCAGTTCCGGTCAAGGCCGGGCAGAACGACGGAGCCGGTGGGCAGCCGCGCGATGGTGGACAGCAGTTCCGCCGTGGCGGGGATGGAACCGGTGGAGCCGGCGGCGATGATCGGGTATTTGGGCGGGGCGGCCCGCAACGCCTCGGCATAGGCCAGCAGGCGGTTGTTGCGCTCCTGCGCCGGGTCCACCGCCCCCTCGGCCGCCAGGATAACCGGCCATTGTTCGACGATGATCGACAGGAAGGTCAGGGTGACCTGCCAATGCTCGGCATAATCGGCGGGCACCAGGCTGTGCAGCCGCTCGAACCCCACCATCTCCGTCTGCGTCTGATCCAGCAGCTTGGCCAGTTCGCGGGCCAGCCGGGCCGCCTGCGCCCGGGTCTTGGCGAAACGGTCGCCGGCCGCCGCGATGGCGCGGGCCAGCAGCAATTGCCGGCGCAAGGGGCCGATGGCGGGGGGCAGGTCCAGGCCGCCGGCCTTGCCCGTCACCCCGTCCATCATCAAGGACACCTCGTCCCCGTCGACATCGCCCAGCGGCGCCATGCGCGGCAGCAGCACGGGCCGCCCGCCCGACAGGCGCAGGAACGCCTCCCGCAAGGACCGCACTGCGCGTGCCGTGGGCAGCAGCACCGTGAACCGGTTTAGCGCCAGCGCATCCCCGCCTGCCTGTTCCCACAATCCCGCCGCCAGCGCATCCACGAAGGGCAGGTTGGGGGCCAGCGTGAAGACGCTGGCAGGGTGGGCGGTCGGCCCATCCATCAGGGCACGACCTCGCGGCTGGCGGGGGCCGCCAGATGCGCATCGACCTGCGGCACGGCGGCCGGCGTACCGACATGGTACCAGTTGCCCTCGTGCCGCACGCCATAGAGCCGGCCCGCTGCCTCCGCCCGCCGCCAGATCAGCAGGTTGGAGAAGGCGCCCGTGGGCGTGTCGGCGAACTGTGCCGCGCTCATGATCGACACGCCGGCCATGACGAAGGGCGACACCTCCATATCGGGCCTTGTGGACAGGCGGCCATCCGGGTCCATCTGGTAATCGCCGCGCCCGTCATAGCCGATGGCTGTGGCCGTGGGCGTGACCAGCAGCAAACTGTCCATCCGGTCGGGGTTCCAGGCGGCGGCCAGACGCTTCAGCGCCGGCACCGGACCGTCCAGCCAGACGATGTCGGCATTGACTACGAAGAACGGCTCGTCACCCAGCAGGGACAGGGCATGCTTGACGCCGCCGCCGGTTTCCAGCTGCGCCGCTTCGCGCGACAGGGTCAGTTTCAGCTTCCGGCGCGGATTGGCATCCAGGTGCGCCGCGATCTTGTCGCCCAGCCAATGGGCATTGATCACGGCCTCTTCCACGCCCGCCGCCTCCAGACGGTCCAGCGCATGGTCCAGCAGAGTGCGGCCGCCCACGGAAATCAGCGGCTTGGGCGTCTCCAACGTGATCGGGCGCATGCGCAGGCCCAGTCCGGCCGCCAGCACCATCGCCCGCTTGGGCATGAAGGACATCTTACTCACTCCAATTCGACTTAACGCCCAAGAATATGGGCCACGGCCCCATCACTGGGCAAATGCTGATCCATGAAACTTTGTAACGGGGACAGCAGCGGATGGGCGATCGACGCCTGGAACTGGCCCCAGACGCGGTGCAGGAAGGCCAGCTGCCTGGCCTTGCCCCCGCCCGCCGCCAGCTGTGCCACGCGGCCCAGGATACGGGCATGGCGCATGGCGCCCATCACGGCATATGACGCCAGGAACGCGTCGCGCGACAGGCCGGGACGGGCATCCAGATAGCGGTCGATCATCGCGGCCTGGATGGTATCCGGCACGTCTCTCCGCGCATCCTGCAGCAGCGACAGGAGGTCGTAACTGACGGGGCCGATGCCGCCATCCTGCACATCCAGCAACCCGCAGGCGCGCACGCCGGGCCGGGTGGGCAGGGCCATCAGGTTGCCGGGATGGTAATCGCGCAACAGCAGACTGTCCGGGACAAGGCCCTGCACCTGGTTCAGGACGGTGACCCAGGTCTCATCCAGCGCCTGCCGCCCGGCCGCACTCAGAGGCTGGCCGGCGGCATCGAGATAGGCGTCACCGAACAGGGCCACCTGTCTGGTGAACAGGCCCAGGTCATAGCGCTGCACATCCGGGGCGGACGCATTGTCGAACCGGTTATGCAGGTGGGACAGGACGTCAGTGGCCACGGCATAGAGCGGCCAGGGATCATCGCCGCGTTCCAGCAAGGCGGCGAAACTGTCATCGCCGAAATCCTCCAGCAGCAGCAGGCCCTGGGCGGGGTCTTCGGCGAAGATCTCCGGCGCCGACAGGGCCACGTCGCGCAGCAGGGCGCACATGCGCAGGAAGGGTGGGACCTGCACCGCCCCGTCGCCGGCCGCATCCATCAGGATGGCGCGGGTGCCGTCGGGTCGGGTCAGCCGCTCATACCGCCTTGTGGACCAGTCGGCCCCCATGGAGATACGGGTCGCATCGGCCCAACCGGCCTGGTCCAGGAAGGTACGGATCACATCATCACGCATCTAATCAAAACCCTTCCAACCGAAGCGCCCAGGCACCATGCCCGGTCAGCACCGCACGCCGTGCCGTCGGCCCGTCCAGGGTCAGTTCCACATCCAGCCGATCGCGCGGCATCAGCGACCCCAGCCGTTCCGGCCATTCCACCAGGGCGCAGCTCTCCCGTGCCTCCTCCCACCCCAGTTCCACCACCTCTCCCGGATCGGTCAGGCGGTAAAGGTCGAAATGCCAGAGGGGCGGGGACAGGTGGTCGTAGGTCTGGACCAGGGTGAAGGTGGGGCTCGGCACCTCCTCCGCCGGATCACCGGCCAGATGGCGGATGATGGCACGGGCCAGCGCGGTCTTGCCCGCACCCAGGTCCCCGCGCAGGGTCACCACGTCGCCGGCGCGCAGATGCGGGGCGATGCGGGTGGCGAGTGCCGCCGTCGCGGCCTCGTCGGGAAGGGAAAGGGTGAGCGTCATGCGGGTGGGCTTTCCAGGATCATGGTGCCAGACTCCGACAAAAAGGCCCCGCACTGCAATAGGCGACGCAATCACACCCTTGCCATCCGTCCCGAAACGCGGCACCAAACCCCACCCGTCACGATGTCCGCCCGTTGGGAGCGTTGATCCATGTCGACCGAGACCGTCCATTCCACCGATGTCGTCATCATCGGCGCTGGGCCCGTGGGCCTGTTCGCCGTGTTCGAATGCGGCATGCTGAAGCTGCGCACCCATGTGGTGGACGCGCTGGACATGGTGGGCGGGCAGTGCGCGGCGTTGTATCCGGAAAAGCCGATCTATGACATCCCGGCCCATCCCGCCATCGACGGCGCCGACCTGATCGACAAGCTGGCCGAACAGGCCGCCCCGTTCAGCCCCACCTATCATCTGGGCCAGCAGGTCACGACGCTGACCAGGACCGATGGCGGCTGGCGCGTGGGCACCGACAAGGGCACGGTCATCGACGCCAAGGCGGTGATCATCGCCGCCGGCGTGGGCGCCTTCGGCCCCAACAAGCCGCCGCTGGAAGGGCTGGAGACCTATGAGGGCACGGGCGTCTTCTATCTGGTCAAGCGCCGCCAGGATTTCGCCGGCAAGCGCATCGTCATTGCCGGCGGCGGCGACAGTGCCGTGGACTGGGCCAACAGCCTGGCCGAGGTCGCGGCCCATGTCATGCTGATCCATCGCCGGCCGAAATTCCGTGCCGCCCCCGAAAGCGTGTCCCGCCTGGATGCCCTGGTGAAGGAGGGCAAGGTGGAAATGGTGGTGCCGTATCAGCTGTCCGGCCTGGAAGGCACGGGCGGCAAGCTGACCGGCGTGCGCGTCGCCGATCTGGACGACAAGGAGAAGGTGCTGGAGGCCGACGTGCTGCTGCCCTTCTTCGGGCTGGCCATGAATCTCGGCCCCATCGCCGATTGGGGCCTGGACATGGAGAAGGGCCATATCCTGGCCGATCAGCGCACGCTGGCCACGTCGGCGCCGGGCATCTATGCCATCGGCGACATCGCCCATTATCCGGGCAAGCTGAAGCTGATCCTGTGCGGGTTCAGTGAGGCAGCCATGGCCGCCCACGCCGTGCATGGCCTGATCCATCCCGACCAGCCCATGCATTTCGAATATTCGACGACGAAGGGTGTACCGGGGAACTGATGCGCCCTTGGGCGCGTCAGAGCGGTTTCCGGGTGACCGGAAACCGCCCCGGCGGCGACCGTCGCCGCGCCGCACGTGCGGCGTGAAGCCAAGCCGCGGATGCGGCGCCGGCGATTGAGGAAACGAAAACTAGAGCATGTTTCCGGTGACCGGAAACATGCTCTAACCCCGGTACTTACCCAGTTCCATCTTGCCGATCTGGTTGCGATGCACCTCGTCCGGGCCGTCGGCCAGACGCAGGGTGCGGGCATTGGCATAGGCCCAGGCCAGGGGGAAATCGTCACAGACGCCGCCGCCGCCATGGGCCTGGATGGCCATGTCGATGATTTGGCAGGCGACGTTGGGGGCCACCACCTTGATCATGGCGATCTGGGCCTTGGCCACCTTGTTGCCCACCGTATCCATCATGTACGCGGCCTGCAGGGTCAGCAGGCGGGCCTGATCGATGGAAATGCGGGCATCGGCAATGCGCTCCAGCCAGATGCTTTGCGCGGCGATCGGCTTGCCGAAGGCCACACGGCTGGACAGGCGCTTGCACATCAGTTCCAGGGCGCGTTCCGACGCGCCGATCAGGCGCATGCAATGATGGATCCGGCCGGGGCCCAGACGGCCCTGGGCGATCTCGAACCCGCGACCCTCACCCAGCAGCAGGTTGGATGCGGGCACGCGCACATTCTCGAACAGCACCTCGGAATGGCCGTGCGGCGCGTCGTCATAGCCGAAGACGGGCAGGGGGCGCTTCACCGTGACGCCGGGCGTGTCGGTGGGCACCAGGATCATGGATTGCTGGCGGTGGCGATCCTCCCCGTCCGGGTCGGTCTTGCCCATGACGATCATGATCTTGCAGCGCGTGTCACTGGCACCGCTGATCCACCATTTGCGGCCATTGATCACGTAATCGTCGCCGTCGCGGATGATGCGGGTGGCGATGTTGGTGGCGTCGCTTGAGGCCACGGCCGGTTCCGTCATGGCGAAGGCGGAGCGGATTTCGCCATTCAACAATGGCTTCAGCCAGCGCTCCTTGTGCTCGTCCGTGCCATAGCGGACCAGCACTTCCATATTGCCGGTGTCGGGGGCGGAGCAGTTGAACACCTCCGGCGCCCAATGGCTGCGCCCCATGATCTCGCACAGCGGCGCATATTCCAGGTTGGTCAGGCCGGCACCCAGGTCCGAATCCGGCAGGAACAGGTTCCACAGGCCGGCCTGCCGGGCCTTCGCCTTCAGGTCTTCCAGCAGGGGCACGGGCTTCCACCGGGTCGGGCCTTCCGCCACCTGGGCGTAAAGGGCGGCCTCGTTGGGATAGACATGGGCGTCCATGAAGGCGATGACCCGCTCATACAGGTCGCGGGCGCGGGGGGACATCTCGAAGATGGCGGTCATGGCGGGGGCTTTCCGGGTTCGATTTCGTTGGTCGGGGTGAGCAATCGCGAACCCCGACAGGCGACGGTGCGGGATGATGCCGGGGTTTGCGATCGCTCACCCCGACCTACATCAAAATCCCTTCTTCCCGTCGGCCACCAGCCGCGCCAGCAACGGCGCCGGTTCCCAATAGGCGCCGTCGGCATCGCCCGCCTTCACGGCATCGGCGTGATAGCGGGTGATATCGGCCAGGACATTGTCCAGCCCGGCCAGTTCCGCGAACTTCATCGGACCGCCGCGCCAGGCGGGGAAGCCGTAGCCGTAGATATAGACGATGTCGATATCGCCGGCCCGCAGCGCCATCCCTTCCTCCAGGATCTTCGCACCCTCGTTGACCAGCGTGTAGATCAGGCGCTTGGCGATTTCCTCGTTGCCGATGGCGCGCGGCATCACGCCCTTCTCCGCACGATAGGCGTCGATGACGGCGGTGATCTCCGGATCGGGCAGGGGGGTGCGGTTGCCCGGCTCGTACCGGTACCAGCCGCGGCCGTTCTTCTGGCCTTTGCGCGCCGGGTCGATGCGGTCGGACAAGGGCGTGCCATAGATCAGGCCGGCGGCCACGCGGCGGGCGCGGATGAAGCCCATCACGTCCAGCCCGGCCAGATCGCCCATGGCGAACGGCCCCATGGCCAGGCCGAACTCCAGGGCCGCCTTGTCCACCTGTTCCACCGACGCGCCCTCGATCACCAGGCGCTGCGCCTCGGTGGCGTAATACTGGACCATGCGGTTGCCGACAAATCCGTCGCAGTTGCCGACCAGGACGCTGACCTTGCCGATCTGCTTGCCCACGGCCATGGCGGTGGCGATGACATCCGGCGCCGTGTCCTTGCCGCGCACCACCTCCAGCAGCTTCATCACATTGGCCGGGCTGAAGAAATGCATGCCGATGACATCGGCCGGGCGCTTGGTATGGGCGGCGATGGCGTCCAGGTCCAGGGTGGAGGTGTTGGATGCCAGGATGGCGCCCGGCTTCGCCACCTCGTCCAGCCGGCGGAAGACCTTGGCCTTCACATCCGCATCCTCGAACACCGCCTCGACGATCAGGTCGGCATCGGCCAGATCGGCATAATCGGTGGTGGGCGTGATAAGCGACAGGCGCTTGTCCATGTCCGCCTGGGCCAGCTTGCCCTTGGCGACGGTGCCCGCATAATTCTTGGCGATAACGCCGATGCCGCGATCCAGGGCCGCCTGATCCAGGTCCAGCAGGCGCACGGGGATGCCGGCATTGACGAAGTTCATGGCGATGCCGCCACCCATGGTGCCGCTGCCCAGCACGGCGACCTGCGCGATCTTGCGCGGGGTGACGCTGGGCGGCACATCGGGGATCTTGGAGATCGCACGCTCGGCGAAGAACACATGGATCAGGGCCTTGGCCTGATCATGCGCCATGCATTGGAAGAACAGTTCCCGCTCGCGCTTCAGCCCCGCATCGAAGGGCAGGGTGAAGGCGGCTTCCACGGCGTCCACACAGCGCTGTGGCGCGAACTGGCCACGGGCGAATTTGGCCAGGGAGGCGCGCGCCTCCTCAAAGACCGGGCTGCCCTTGTCGGCGACCAGATTCTCTTCCCGGTCGCGGGTGCGCTTGTGCGGGCCGGCGGGCAGGGTGGCGGCGAAGGAAATCGCTACGGCAAGCGGGTCCGTGCCCTCGCCCACATGGTCCAGGATGCCCAGGGCCAGCCCCTTGGATGCCGGCAGGAAGACGCCGGTGGTGATCAGGTCGATGGCGGTCTTCGCCCCCACCAGCCGCGACAGGCGCTGCGTGCCGCCACCGCCGGGCAGGATGCCCAGCTTCACTTCCGGCAAACCCACCTGCGCCTTGGGCACGGCCACGCGGTAATGGCAGGACAAAGCCACTTCCAGTCCGCCGCCCAGGGCCGTGCCATGGATGGCGGCGATCACCGGCTTTGGCCCCGATTCGATCAGGTCGTTGACGTCGTTCAGGTCGGGTTCACCCATGCCGCCGGTCAGGAATTCGGCGATGTCGGCCCCGGCGATGAAAGTGCGCCCGGCACCCACGATGACCAGCGACGTCACGGCGGCATCGTTGAAACCTTCCGTCACCTTGTCCCACAGGCCCTGGCGCACGGCCTGGGACAGGGCGTTGACGGGCGGGCTGTCCACGGTGACGACACCGACCGCGCCCTGGCGGTCGTAACGGACAGGCTGCTGGCTCATCTGGCGTTCCCTCTCTGCCGGCACCGATGGTGCTGGGATTGTCGTTGGACCCATGCTAGTTTCAAACAAGTGTTTAAGTCAATGCATGCCGATCCCTCCAGGTTACGTCACGTCACCCATGTGATTTTATGGTGTTACAGGAAGGTTGGCGGCGATGCATCGCATCGATAAAGTATGAACGGCCGTTTGATACGGTCGCGCAAAATACCCCGGCAAGGGGTGGTTCAGGGCAGCAGCAGGGACAAAACGGGATGAAGGCAGGGGCCGATCCGGCCGCCGACACGGAAGTGGTGGGCGGGCGCCAGGATACCAAGGAAGTGATCCTGGACGCGGCGGAGCGATTGTTCGCCGAAAAAAGCTATTCCGCCGTGTCGCTGCGCGAGCTGACGCAGGCGGCGGGCGTCAATCTGGCGGCGGTGAATTATCATTTCGGGTCGAAGGACGCGCTGCTGATCGCTGTGTTCCGGCGCGGCGCCATGGAACTGAACCGCGCCCGCGCCCGCCTGCTGCGCGAGGCGGAGGAAAAGGCCAATGGCGGCACCCCGCCGGTGCGGGAGATCGTGGCGGCCCTGGTGCTGCCGGCCATCCGCTATTCCTTCACCTCCACCCGCCTGGCGCTCTACAACCAGTTCGTGGCGTTCGCGCGCGGCGACGGCCCGGCGGAAGCGCGGGAGATGCTGGACAAGGAGGTCGGGCATCTGCAGCGCTTCGCCCTGTCGCTGGCCCGCGCCCTGCCGCACCTGCCGCAGAACGAGGTCTATTGGCGGCTGCATTTCGCCATGGGCGTGCAGCATTCGCTCTATACGGACATGAAGCGGCTGGAAACCCTGTCGGGCGGGCTCTGCCAGCTGGACGATCTGGATGGGGTGGCCGCCCGTGTCATCGATTATGTGACGGCGGGGTTGGAAGCGCCTTATCCCGCGAAGGGATGAATACCGGCCGGGTACATATCCCCGGCCGGTTGCACATCACAGCAGCGGCGCCGTCGCCTGCTCCAGCCAGGCCAGGTCGTCACCCGACACCAGCGGCGACAATTCGGCCCTCACCCGCGCATGATAGGCGTTCAGCCAGTCCCGCTCCTCACCCGTCAGCAGGGCGGGATCGATCATGCGGCGGTCGATGGGGCAGACGGTCAGCGTCTCGAAGCCCAGCATGGGCCGTTCCGCACCGGCAATGGCCACCGGTACCACCAGCTCCAGGTTCTCCATGCGCAGCCCGTAGGAGCCTGCCAGATAATAACCCGGCTCGTTCGACAGGATCATGCCGGGCAGCAGGGTGACGGCGTTCAGCTGCTTGCCGATGCGCTGCGGTCCCTCATGCACCGACAGGTAGGATCCGATGCCATGGCCGGTGCCATGGTCGTAATCCAGCCCCTGCTGCCACAGGAACTGCCGGGCCAGCGTGTCCAGCTGGCTGCCGGCGGTGCCGGCGGGGAAACGGGCACGGTTCAGCGCGATATGGCCTTTCAGCACCAGGGTGAAATGCCGGCGCGCCTGCGGCCCGACATCGCCGACCGCGAGCGTGCGGGTGATGTCGGTGGTGCCGTCCAGATACTGCCCGCCACTATCCAGCAGGAAGACGCTGTTATTCTCGATGCGGCGATTGGTGGCCTCCGTCGCGCGGTAATGCACGATGGCACCGTTGGGGCCGGCCCCGCTGATCGTCTCGAAGCTGGGGCCACGGAAATCGGCCGCCCCCTGGCGGGCCTTGTGCAGCTTCGCCACCACGGTCAGCTCGTCCAGCTGGCCCTTGGGTGCCTCCCCATCGAACCAGCGCAGGAACCGCACCAGGGCGGCCCCGTCGCGGCGATGGGCGGCCTTCGCCCCCTCGATCTCCGTCTGGTTCTTCACCGCCTTGGGCAGCACGCAGGGATCGCCGCCCTGGTCCAGCTTCGCCCCCGCTTTGGACAGGCGCTCCACCACCCACAGGGCGGCGGTGCCGCCATCCAGGCGGACCTTGGCGCCCTCGGCCCCCAGCTTGTCCAGCGCGGCGGCCAGTTCATCGGGCGCGCGGATGGCGACCTGATTGCCCAGATGCTCCTCCAGGCCCGGCGCCAGCTTGCGGCGGTCGACGAACCAGTCGACATTGCCGTCGGCGCGGATGGTGGCGAAGGACAAAGGCAGCGGCGTGCAGGGCACGTCGGCCCCACGCACATTCAGCAGCCAGGCGATGCTGTCCGGCTGGGTCAGGACGGTGGCATCGGCCTTCAGCTTGGAAAGCGCCTCGGCAATATCACCACGCTTGTCGCTGGCCGAGCGGCCGGCGGCGGACAGGGGCTGGATATTGACCACGCCCAGCGGGGCGGGCGGCTGGTCGGTCCAGACCGCATCGACGGGGCTGCCATCGGTGGCCACCAGTTCCACGCCGGCGGGCGTCAGGCTGGCGCGCATCTTGTCGGCCCAGCCACCGGTATGCATCCAGGGATCGAAGCCCAGCCTGGCACCGGCGGGCAGGTTCGCCGCCGCCCAGTCGCCGTGGAACTCCTCGATCAGATGGTGATAGCTGAACAGCGAGGGCGAGACCTCCTGGCGCACCTGGATCGTGTAGCGGCCATCGGCGAAAACGGCAGCCTTGTCCAGCAGCACGACAACGGCACCGGCCGACGCGGTGAAACCGCTGATCCAGGCCAGGCGGCTGCCGCGCAGGGGCACATATTCGCCCTGATATTCATCGGCGCGCGGAATGACGAACCCGTCCAGCCCGCGGCGCTTCAGTTCGGCGCGCAAGGCGGCCAGCCTTGCGGCATGATCGCCCCTGGCGGGGTCGGCCGGGCGGTCGATGGTGGCGCGCAGGGCGTTCAGCTGTTCCGATGTGGCATCCGACCGGCGGGTGGAGATTAAGTCCAGCCAGGCATCGGGCAACTCGCCATCGGGCGCGGCATTCACGCCTGCGATCAAGTCACGGATGGCGGCGACGGACCGGTCGATCCCGTCGGCACGCAGAAGATCGCCCAGGGTGGCGTCGCCCTGGTAGGGAACAGTATGGAGGCTGACAGACACTTTATGGCTCCCGCGAGCTTTATTGGTGCCGCCACGCTAGTGCGCTGGGGACGGGGGCGCAAGGGGTGGGCGGAAGGGCGGCCGGCATTGGACGACCCATTCAGGTGAGTAGAATGGCGCGACCCTTCAATCAAAGCGTACAATTCTGGCGCGAGCCATCTCTTGCCGCCAGAATTGGCGCCAAATCCGCTTCATGATGGTGTGGACAGGTTGAGGGTGAAGGCTATGGCGACGGATGGTGCGGGTGATTGGCCGGCATGGATACAAGCGATCGGATCGGTTGCAGGTATTGCCATTGCGGTTGCAGTTCCCGCTTATCAGACATGGACGGCTCAGACGCGCGAAAGGCAAGAGAGGCGTAGTAAGGCTCTTGCGCTAGCGATGATGCTTTCGCCAAACGTTGAGTCGCTTCATCAAGGTTTAGAACAGGTTGCCTTATACGCGGACGAAGCGTTCGGAGCCGATGATACGATTGCGGTTAACGATTTGACTGGATCATTGACTGGGTCACGCGGCATCACCCTCAACAATTGGGAAGATGATATCAGGGCAATTCGGGAACGGCTTGCACAGCTCCCTGTGTTTGAAGAGCTTCTTGCCCAGCAACTCGCCGCGCTTTACGGCGGGGCTATGGATTACCAACTGACCATCCGGCGTTTCAAACTGGAAAGCGGTGGTGATGCGACCCGACGTGTTGCCAGAGCCCAACTTGATGTTCGACCCCTTCTCGAAATTGCCCGCGAGGTAAATTTCCAAATGAAGATGTTGCGTTTAAATGCAGCCACGTTCCCACTTGGGGACCGTAGAATTTTCAAACGTCGGCGATGACGTCATGCGGATCGGGAAAGGCTGGTGCCGGCTGTCAGGATTGAACTGACGACCTACCGCTTACAAGGCGGTTGCTCTACCACTGAGCTAAGCCGGCATGCCCGGAGGGCGTTTCGCCGGAGAGGGTAACCCTCCGGCGAACGGGCGGCGACATTAGCGCCGCCGCGCGACCTCGTAAAGGGCCACGGCGGCGGCCGTGGACACATTCAGGCTGCCGACCGGGCCGCCCGTGGGCAGCTTGACGATCTCGTCGGCGCGTTCCCCCGTCAGGCGGCGGATACCGTCGCCTTCCGACCCCAGGATCAGGGCCGTGCGGCCCGACAGGTCCACCTCATGCAGGTGGCGGGCACCCGATTCGGCCAGCGCGACGGTCCAGAAGCTGGCGGCCTTCAGCTGGTCGATGGCGCGGGCCAGGTTGGTGACGCGCACCAGCGGCACCGCCTCCACCGCGCCAGAGGCCGTCTTGGCCAGGGTGCCGGTGACGGGCGGGGCGTGACGGTCTTGCACGATCAGGGCCTTGGCGCCGAAGGCGGAGGCCGAACGCAACACGGCGCCGACATTGTGCGGGTCGGTCACCTGATCCAGCACGACCACCAGGGCCAACGGATCATCGGCGGCGGCGTCGATGATATCCTCGATCTCCACCTCCGGCAGCGGCGCGCAGGACAGGGCCACGCCCTGGTGCACGGAACCGGGCGGCAGCAGCTTCTCGATCTCGTCCTTTTCCACCAGACGCGGCTCAGGCCGGTCCAGCTCCGCCACCGACGCCTTGTCGAACGCCTCTTCCAGGGCTTCCAGCCCGGATTCGGTGACGAACAGATCGCGGATCTTGCGGCGCGGGTTGATCCAGGCGGCCGATACCGCATGCACGCCGTACAGCAAATTATGCTTGTTCAGCGCCGGGCCGGTGCTGGCACGCAGCGGCGGGGCTGATTCGAGCCCGAGTTCCTCCGCCGCACTCATCGGACGGCGGCGTTCCCCCTGATCCTCGCCACGCGGCGGGCGGTTGGACGGGCGGCGGTCGCCACGATCACCATAGGCGGGACGGTCGCCACCAGGGCGGCTTTCACGCCGGAACTCACCACGGCCTTCCCCGCGGAACTCTCCCCGACCTTCGCCCCGGTACTCCCCGCGACCTTCGCCGCGTTGGGGCCGGTCGGAACGCCGGTCATCGCCGGCGCGTGCCGGACGTTCGCTGCGCCCCCCTTCCGTGCGCGGGCCGCGCGGGCCCTCGCCCGACGCGCCACTGCGCGCCGGCTTGCCATAACCCGACTTGGCCGGGCCGGCCTTGGCGTAACCGGGCTTGCCCGGACGGCTGCCGGCGCGCGCATCGTCGCCGCCGGTACGGTTGGAACCACGTCCGCCGGAACGGGAAGCGCCGCCACTGCTGGCGCCGCCCTTGCCGGGACGATCTGACTTGGAGGAGGGGGGTCGGTTTCTCATGGAGCCCACTTTCGTTCAAACCCAGCATTTCCGCCAGTGGATAGAAAGAATGAACACGCATGTCAGAATGGCGTTGACAGGTCCGATTTAATCCTTATAACCCGGGCTCCGTTCAGGCCGCTGGCCGGGAACGGCACCGCGGAAGGGTGGCCGAGTGGTTAAAGGCAGCAGACTGTAAATCTGCCCGCATAGCGTACGCTGGTTCGAATCCAGCCCCTTCCACCAGTTCAGGCGCGCCTCAGAATATGGGGCGCGCCGTTCTGCTTGTGGTGACGTTGTCGTGAAGCGGGCGAAACGCACCGTGCGGGTGTAGCTCAATGGTAGAGCAGAAGCCTTCCAAGCTTACGACGAGGGTTCGATTCCCTTCACCCGCTCCATACCGAACCTCTTCCACGACCCGGCGTCTACTATAGATCGCAGCAGGCAAGGGCACAGGATACCATGGCTAAGGCAAAGTTTGAGCGGAACAAGCCGCACTGCAACATCGGCACGATCGGTCACGTTGACCATGGCAAGACGTCGCTGACGGCCGCCATCACGAAGGTGCTGGCGGAAAAGGGCGGCGCGACCTTCACGGCCTACGACCAGATCGACAAGGCGCCGGAAGAGAAGGCCCGCGGTATCACGATCTCGACCGCTCACGTCGAGTACGAGACCGACAACCGCCACTATGCCCACGTCGACTGCCCCGGCCACGCCGATTATGTGAAGAACATGATCACGGGTGCCGCGCAGATGGACGGCGCGATCCTGGTGTGCTCGGCCGCCGACGGCCCGATGCCGCAGACGCGCGAGCACATCCTGCTGGCCCGTCAGGTCGGCGTGCCGGCCCTGGTGGTGTTCCTGAACAAGATGGACCTGGCCGATCCGGACCTGGTGGAGCTGGTGGAGCTGGAGTTGCGCGAGCTGCTGACCAGCTATGGCTTCCCCGGCGACGACATTCCGATCGTCCCCGGCTCCGCCGTTTGCGCCCTGAACGACACGCAGCCGAACATCGGCCGCGAAGCCGTTCTGAAGCTGATGGCCGAGGTCGACCGCTACATCCCGCAGCCCGACCGTCCGGTGGACAAGCCGTTCCTGATGCCGATCGAAGACGTGTTCTCGATCTCGGGCCGTGGCACCGTGGTGACGGGCCGCGTCGAGAAGGGCATCGTCAAGGTCGGTGAGGAAGTCGAGATCGTCGGCCTGAAGGCCACGGTGAAGACGACCGTCACGGGCGTTGAAATGTTCCGCAAGCTGCTGGACCAGGGCCAGGCCGGCGACAACATTGGCGCGCTGCTGCGCGGCACGAAGCGTGAGGACGTCGAGCGCGGCCAGGTTCTGGCCAAGCCGGGCTCGATCAACCCGCACACGGACTTCGAGGCCGAGACCTACATCCTGACCAAGGAAGAGGGCGGCCGTCACACCCCGTTCTTCGCCAACTACCGTCCGCAGTTCTACTTCCGCACGACGGACGTGACCGGCTCGGTGACCCTGCCGGAAGGCACGGAGATGGTGATGCCGGGCGACAATATCCGCTTCGCCGTCAAGCTGATCGCCCCGATCGCCATGGATGAAGGCCTGCGCTTCGCCATCCGCGAAGGCGGCCGCACCGTCGGCGCCGGCGTCGTGTCGAAGATCGTCAAGTAAGTCCGTATCGCCCGAAAGGGTGGATGGATGGGGAGGGGCCGCTGGAAACAGCGGCCCTTTTCCTTTTTATGGAAGGGCTTGGCCGGCGACGGTGAGGCTTTCCGGGAATGCGGGGCGTGCAATGATCCCCTGCAACGCGTATCGATGATCGGTGCAAACTGGTTGTTGCGTTGCGGGCGCGATTGCGCTATCAACCCGCACTCCCCGGGACCGCTCGGGGCGACGGTGATGTTTTGTCATCGACGCCGCAATCGGTTCCGAGGTGTAGGAGTGTAGCTCAACTGGTAGAGCACCGGTCTCCAAAACCGGGGGTTGGGGGTTCGAGCCCCTCCACTCCTGCCATCCCCTTAAAAGGATGGCCCCCTGCCGAAGTCCGGCTCCAGCCGGTGCCAGTGCCAGGGTGACGAAACGGTATGTGCATTCAGGAATGATGGCCAACGCCAACATGGCAAAAACCAATCCCGCAGAATTCTTGCGCGAGGTGCGCCGTGAGGTCGCCAAGGTCACGTGGCCGACGCGGAAGGAGACTCTCGTCTCCACCGGCATGGTCTTCGTGATGGTGATCCTGGCTTCCATCTTCTTCCTGACGGTGGACCAGATCCTTGGATTCGGCATCCGCCTCATTCTCGGTATCGGGGGCTGATCCATGGCCATGCGTTGGTACGTCGTCCACGTCTATTCGGGCTTCGAGAAGAAGGTCGCGCAGGCTGTTCGTGAGAAGGCCGCCCAGAAGGGTCTGGAAGAGCTGTTCGGCGACATCCTGGTCCCGACCGAAGAGGTCGTGGAGGTTCGCCGCGGCGCCAAGATCAATTCCGAGCGCAAGTTCTTCCCCGGCTATGTGCTGGTGAAGATGGAGCTGACGGATGACACCTGGCATCTGGTGAAGAATGCGCCGAAGGTGACCGGTTTCCTGGGCGGCGGCGGCAAGCCGCAGGCCATCTCGGAGACCGAGGCGCTGCGCATCATGAACCAGGTGCAGGAAGGCGTGGAGCGGCCCAAGCCCTCCATCACTTTCGAGGTGGGCGAGAATGTCCGGGTCACGGACGGTCCCTTCACGTCCTTCACCGGTCTGGTGGAAGAAGTGGACGAGGACAAGTCCCGCCTCAAGGTCGCGGTGTCGATCTTCGGCCGCGCCACCCCGGTGGAACTGGAATATACCCAGGTCGAAAAGATCTGACGAATTTCCGGCCGGTGGTCTCCATCGGCCGGTTACCCCGCGTGGGAGGCTTCAGCCCGCAAGTCCAAGGGCGGCCGCACCACGCAATCCCATGACGGAACGGCCCGGCCGTCCGTCAGATTATGAGGATCATCATGGCGAAGAAAATCGTCGGCTACATCAAGCTGCAGGTTCCGGCCGGCAAGGCCAACCCCAGCCCGCCCATCGGTCCGGCGCTGGGTCAGCGCGGTCTGAACATCATGGAGTTCGTCAAGCAGTTCAATGCGAAGACGGCCCAGCTGGAACAGGGCATGCCCATTCCGGTCGTGATCACCGCCTATGGTGACCGTACCTTCACCTTCGTGACCAAGACCCCGCCGGTGACCTACTTCCTGAAGAAGGCGTCGGGCATCACCAAGGGGTCGCCCACGGTCGGCAAGTCCGCCACCGTCGGCAAGGTGACCACCAGCCAGGTCCGCGCCATCGCCGAACAGAAGATGGTCGACCTGAACGCGAACGACGTGGAAGCCGCGATGAGCATGATCATCGGTTCCGCCCGTTCCATGGGCCTCGAAGTGGTGGAGGGCTGATCATGGCCATCGGTAAGCGTCTGAAGAAGGCCAACGGCAACGTTGACCGCGCCAAGTTCTACGCCCTGGGTGACGCTGTCACCACGGTGAAGACCAACGCCACCGCCAAGTTCGACGAGACGGTCGAGATCGCCCTGAACCTGGGCATCGATCCGCGTCACGCCGATCAGCAGGTCCGCGGCATGGTCGTGCTGCCGAACGGCACCGGCAAGACCGTCCGCGTCGCCGTGTTCGCCCGCGCCGGTGCCAAGGCCGATGAAGCCAAGGCCGCTGGTGCCGACATTGTCGGCGCCGACGATCTGGCTGAAGCCATCCTGGCCGGCAACATGGATTTCGACCGCTGCATCGCCACCCCGGACATGATGGGCGTGGTCGGCAAGCTGGGTAAGGTCCTGGGCCCCCGCGGCCTGATGCCGAACCCGAAGCTGGGTACCGTGACCCCGAACGTCGGTGAGGCCGTCAAGGCCGCCAAGGGCGGTTCGGTCGAGTTCCGCGCCGAGAAGACCGGTATCGTGCATGCCGGCGTCGGCAAGGCCAGCTTCACGGCCGAAGCCTTGGAAGAGAACGTCAAGGCGTTCGTTTCCGCGATCAACCGTGCCAAGCCCTCGGGCGCCAAGGGCACCTATATCGAGAAGGTCTCGCTGTCCTCCTCGATGGGTCCGGGCCTGAAGCTGGATGTGGCCACGCTGGTCGCCGCGCTGAACGCCTAAGTTCAGTGACAAGTTTCTCCCACGCGGCCTCGGCCGGGTGGGGGACTGGGTCTTCCCTCGGGAAGGCCCACCCTGTCCGAGACCGCCGCGCGCCGATGAAGGCTTCGCCCTTCTGACGCTTAATAGTCCAGCCGGCGCAGACAGGAGCAAAAGCATTGATTTGCCGGGACGGCCGTTCGCCGCCCTGGACATGATGGCTGAAGCTTCTGGGACAGGTAACCCCGATCCGGGCTGGTTCTTTTGAACCGGCCTGGATGTGTTGTAACCGGGCGGAATGGCCGTAGTGGTCATCCTGTCCCCATTGGAGGCGAACCGTGGATCGTTCACAAAAGGAAGCAACGATCGCGGCCCTTAATCTTGAGCTGCAGTCGGCAGCCCTCGTCGTCGTGACTAAGCAGTCCGGCATGACGGTGGCTGAAGTTACCGACCTGCGCCGCAAGATGCGGGCCGCGGGCGCGAGCTACAAAGTGACCAAGAACCGGCTCGCCGTCATCGCCCTCAAGGGCACGCAGTTCGAGAAGACCGAGGGCCTGTTCAAGGGCCCGACCGCGCTGGCTTGGTCCAAGGACCCGGTTTCGGCGGCCAAGGTTGCGGTCGACTACGCTAAGGCCAATGACAAGTTCAAGATCATTGGCGGCAGCATCGGTAACGTGTCGCTGGACGCCGCGGGCATCGACGCCCTGTCCAAGCTGCCGTCGCTGAGCGAACTCCGTGCGTCGCTGCTCGGTATGATCCAGACCCCGGCGACCCGTATCGCCGGTATTCTGCAAGCACCGGGTGGCCAAGTGGCCCGCGTTCTCGCGGCCTACGCCAAGAAGGACGAGGCGGCCTGAGCCGCATCTCTATCTATCCTTATATCTAGTGTATCTAGGAGACCATCATGTCCAAGCTCGAGAAGCTGGTTGAAGACCTGTCCGCCCTGACCGTCATCGAGGCGGCCGAACTGTCCAAGCTGCTGGAAGAGAAGTGGGGCGTTTCCGCCGCCGCTCCGGTGGCCGCTGCTGCTGCTCCGGCCGCTGCCGCTGCCGCTGCTCCGGTGGAAGAGCAGACCGAGTTCACTGTTGAGCTGGCCGATGCCGGCGCCAACAAGATCAACGTCATCAAGGAAGTCCGCGCCATCACCGGCCTGGGCCTGAAGGAAGCCAAGGACCTGGTCGAAGGCGCTCCGAAGGTCGTGAAGGAAGGCGCTACGAAGGACGAAGCCGCCAAGCTGAAGAAGCAGTTGGAAGACGCTGGCGCGAAGGTCAACGTCAAGTAAGTAGCGGCGGTGGCTTTCGTCACTGCATAAGAGGGCGCTGGACGGTGATCCCCCGAAAGGGGATCGCCGCCCGGCGTCGTCTGTCTTTTCTGAACCGGAACGTTCCGCTATTATGGCGGGCTTTTCCGGGACGGGACCATGGCGGTTCCGAAAAAGGCGGGGGAAACCCTGTCTTGGACGGGAAAAACCAAGGCAAATCCTGGCTTCCACCGGCAGCGGAAGCGGGAGGCGCCTGTGACAACGACGCGGACCGGCGCCGATCCTGACGGATTTGCGCCCGCGTCGATTCGTGTTTTGGGGCGGCGGGTAACAGGCCCGTGGTCCCAAGTTGGGCATTGACCAGAGCGCGCACTGCACCGGGCGAGTTCACGAGAGGCACTCTATGGCCAAGTCGTTCACGGGACGTAAGCGTATCCGCAAGAGCTTCGGGCGTATCCCCGAGGTGACCCGCATGCCGAACCTGATCGAGGTTCAGCGCAGTTCCTACGACCACTTCCTGCAAATGGACGTGGCGCCGGAGAAGCGGGCGGTCCTCGGTCTCCAGGAAGTCTTCAAGTCGGTATTCCCGATCAAGGACTTCTCCGAGCGCGCCGTGCTGGACTTCGTCCGGTACGAGCTTGAGCAGCCGAAATATGATGTCGAGGAATGCCAGCAGCGCGGTATGACCTTCGCCGCCCCGCTGAAGGTGACCCTGCGCCTCACCGTGTTCGACATTGATGAGGATACGGGCCTGCGCTCGATCCGCGACATCAAGGAGCAGGACGTCTACATGGGCGACATGCCCCTGATGACGGCCAATGGCACCTTCATCATCAATGGCACCGAGCGCGTGATCGTCAGCCAGATGCACCGCAGCCCCGGTGTGTTCTTCGACCATGACAAGGGCAAGACCCACAGCTCGGGCAAGTACCTGTTCGCCGCCCGCGTAATCCCCTATCGCGGCTCGTGGCTGGATTTCGAGTTCGATGCCAAGGACATTGTCTATGTCCGCATCGACCGCCGCCGCAAGCTGCCGGCCACCACGCTGCTCTACGCGCTGGACGGCCTGGACACGGAAGTCTCCCGCGCCGCCCGCAAGGCGTTGGGCAAGGACCTGCAGCCCTATGAGGCGCAGGGCATGACCAAGGAGGAAATCCTTGGTGCCTTCTATGCGACCGTGAACTACACCCGCGCCGGTGCGGGTTGGAAGACCGCGTTCGAGCCGGAGCGCCTGAAGGGCCAGAAGCTCGTCAACGACCTGATCGACGCCCGAACGGGCGAGGTCCTCGCCCAGCGCGAGACCAAGATGACCCCGCGCGTCCTGAAGCGCCTGGTCGACCAGGGCCTGACCGAGGTGTCGGCTTCCGTCGAGGAAATCGTCGGCCGTTACCTGGCCGTCGACATCATCGACGAGAAGACCGGCGAGGTCCTGTACGAGGCCGGTGACGAGATTTCGTCCGCTTCGCTCGACAAGCTGGAGAAGCAGGGTGTGCAGGATCTGCCGGTCCTGGCCATCGACCACCTGAATGTCGGCCCCTATATCCGCAATACCATGGCTGCCGACCGTAACGCATCCCGCGAGGATGCGCTGGTCGATATCTATCGCGTGATGCGTCCGGGCGAGCCGCCGACGCTGGAAAGTGCTGAAGCGCTGTTCCAGGGCCTGTTCTTCGACCAGGAACGCTACGACCTGTCGGCCGTGGGCCGCGTCAAGATGAACGCCCGTCTCAATTTCGAGACGGACGACCAGATGCGCGTGCTCCGCAAGGAAGACATCCTGAAGATCCTGAAGATCCTGGTGGAACTGAAGGATGGCCGCGGCGAGATCGACGATATCGACCATCTGGGCAATCGTCGCGTCCGCTCCGTGGGCGAGCTGATGGAGAACCAGTACCGCGTCGGCCTGCTGCGCATGGAGCGTGCGATCCGCGAGCGCATGAGCAGCGTCGAGATCGACACGGTCATGCCGCACGACCTGATCAACGCCAAGCCGGCCGCCGCCGCTGTGCGTGAGTTCTTCGGGTCCTCGCAGCTGTCGCAGTTCATGGACCAGACCAACCCGCTGTCCGAGATCACGCACAAGCGTCGTCTCTCGGCCCTGGGGCCGGGCGGTCTGACCCGCGAGCGCGCCGGCTTCGAAGTCCGCGACGTGCATCCGACCCATTATGGCCGTATCTGCCCGATTGAGACGCCGGAAGGCCCGAACATCGGTCTGATCAACAGCCTGGCGACCTATGCCCGCGTCAACCAGTACGGCTTCATCGAAAGCCCCTACCGCAAGGTGGTGGACCAGAAGGTGACGTCGGAGGTGGTGTACCTGTCGGCCATGGAAGAAGGCCGCTACATGGTGGCCCAGGCCAACGCGCCGCTTCAGACCGATGGCAAGTTCGCCGAGCTGCTGGTGTCCTGCCGCAAGGGCGGCGAATACCTGCTGGCCCGTCCGGACATGATCGACCTGATCGACGTGTCGCCCAAGCAGGTCGTGTCCGTCGCCGCGGCGTTGATCCCGTTCCTGGAGAACGACGACGCCAATCGCGCGCTCATGGGCTCGAACATGCAGCGTCAGGCCGTGCCGCTGATCAAGGCGGACAGCCCGCTGGTCGGTACCGGCATGGAAGCGACGGTTGCCCGTGATTCGGGCGTGACCATCGTTGCCCGTCGCGCCGGCATCGTCGACCAGGTGGACGCCACCCGTATCGTGGTCCGCGCGACCGAGGATACGGATCCGGCCGCCCCCGGTGTCGATATCTACAACCTGCTGAAGTTCCAGCGTTCCAACCAGAACACCTGCATCAACCAGAAGCCGCTGGTGAAGGTGGGCGATCGCGTGATCAAGGGCGATATCATCGCCGATGGTCCCTCGACCGATCTGGGCGAGCTGGCCCTGGGCCGCAACGTGCTGGTCGCGTTCATGCCCTGGAATGGCTACAACTTCGAAGACTCGATCCTGATTTCCGAGCGGATCGTGCGCGATGACGTCTTCACCTCGATCCATATCGAGGAGTTCGAGGTCATGGCCCGCGATACCAAGCTGGGCCAGGAGGAAATCACCCGCGATATTCCCAACGTGGGTGAAGAGGCTCTGAAGAACCTCGACGAGGCCGGCATCGTCTATATCGGCGCCGAAGTCCGTCCGGGCGACATCCTGGTCGGCAAGGTCACGCCGAAGGGCGAAAGCCCGATGACGCCGGAAGAGAAGCTGCTGCGCGCCATCTTCGGTGAAAAGGCGTCGGACGTGCGCGACACGTCCCTGCGCCTGCCGCCGGGCGTCGTCGGTACGGTCGTGGAAGTGCGCGTGTTCAGCCGTCGCGGCGTCGACAAGGACGAGCGCGCCCTGGCCATCGAACGGGCCGAGATCGAGAAGCTGGCCAAGGACCGCGACGACGAGAAGGGCATCCTGGAGCGCTCCTTCTACACCCGTCTGAAGGAACTGCTGGTCGGCCAGACCGTCGTGTCGGGTCCCAAGGGCCTGCGCGGTGGCGAGACGATCAATGCCGAGCTGCTGTCGGGCCTGACCCGCGGCCAGTGGCGCCACATCTCCGTCGCCGATGACGGGGTGATGGAGTTCATCGAGCAGACCGGCAAGGTGTTCGACGACAGCGTCCAGCGCCTGCAGGAGAAGTTCGAGAACAAGGTCGAGAAGCTGCAGCGCGGCGACGAGCTGCCGCCCGGCGTGATGAAGATGGTCAAGGTCTTCGTGGCTGTGAAGCGCAAGCTGCAGCCCGGTGACAAGATGGCCGGTCGTCACGGCAATAAGGGCGTCATCTCGCGCATCACCCCGATCGAAGACATGCCGTACCTGGAAGATGGCCGGAATGTCGACATCGTGCTGAACCCGCTGGGTGTGCCGTCGCGCATGAATGTCGGTCAGATCCTGGAGACCCACCTTGGTTGGGCCGCCGCGGGTCTGGGCCGTCAGATCGGCGAGATGCTGGACAAGATGCGGGCCAAGGCCACGGATGCGGCCATGAAGTCCAAGACCCTGGATGAGCTGCGGGCCCGTCTGAAGCACATCTATGGCGAGGACGTGTGGGGCAGCGACATTGCCGACATGGGCGATGCCGAGCTGATGGAACTGGCCAACAACCTGCGTCGCGGCATTCCCTTTGCCACGCCCGTCTTCGACGGTGCGCGCGAAGAGGATATCTGCCGCATGCTGGAAGATGCCGGTATCGACCGCTCGGGCCAGATGCAGCTGATCGACGGCCGCACCGGCGAGCCGTTCGACCGCCGCGTCACGGTCGGCTACATCTACATGCTGAAGCTGCACCACCTGGTCGATGACAAGATCCACGCCCGCTCCATCGGCCCGTACAGCCTGGTCACCCAGCAGCCGCTGGGCGGTAAGGCCCAGTTCGGTGGCCAGCGCTTCGGTGAAATGGAAGTGTGGGCGCTGGAAGCTTACGGCGCCGCCTACACGCTGCAGGAAATGCTGACGGTGAAGTCGGACGACGTGTCCGGCCGTACCAAGGTTTACGAGGCCATCGTCCGTGGCGACGACAACTTCGAAGCCGGCATTCCGGAAAGCTTCAATGTTCTGGTCAAGGAACTGCGTTCGCTTGGTCTGAATGTCGAGCTGAACGAGCGCGACTATTAAGGGCTGATCGGGTCGGCGCCCGGCGGGTCATCGCCCGCCGGGTGCCCTCATCGTTTGACGAAGCCATGACCCCCAGGGGAGACGGCATATGAATACCGAATTGATGAACATCTTCGGCACCCCGCAGGGGCCGCAGAGCTTCGACCAGATCCGCATCTCGATCGCCAGCCCGGAGCGCATCCGCTCCTGGTCGTTCGGCGAGATCAAGAAGCCCGAGACGATCAACTACCGGACCTTCAAGCCGGAGCGCGACGGCCTGTTCTGCGCCCGCATCTTCGGTCCGATCAAGGATTACGAGTGCTTGTGCGGCAAGTACAAGCGCATGAAGTATCGCGGCATCATCTGCGAAAAGTGCGGCGTGGAAGTGACCTTGTCCAAGGTCCGCCGCGAGCGCATGGGCCATATCGAACTGGCCTCGCCCGTTGCCCATATCTGGTTCCTGAAGTCGCTCCCCAGCCGTATCGGCCTGTTGCTGGACAACACGCTGAAGGACCTGGAGCGCATCCTCTATTTCGAGAACTATGTCGTCATCGAGCCCGGCCTGACCGAGCTGAAGCAGGGCCAGCTTCTGTCGGAAGACGAGCTGATCGACTTCCAGGACAAGTACGGCGAGGACACCTTCACCGCCAAGATCGGTGCCGAGGCCCTGAAGGACATGCTGTCCACGCTGGACCTGGTCACCGAGAAGGCGAACTGCCGTGACGACCTGCGCGAGACCTCGTCGGAGGCCAAGCGCAAGAAGCTCGTCAAGCGCCTGAAGATGCTGGAAGCCTTCCTGGGCAATCCGGTCGAGGTCGAGACGGTCGCCGATTACGAGCGGTTCGAAGGCTACAAGGAGCGCATCGAGCGCGCCGACGGCCCGACCATCTACAAGACCTATCCGGAAGCCACGCGCCCGGAATGGATGATCCTGGAAGTCGTTCCGGTCATTCCGCCCGAGCTGCGCCCGCTGGTCCCCCTGGATGGCGGCCGTTTCGCGACGTCGGATCTGAACGACCTGTATCGCCGCGTCATCAACCGCAACAACCGTCTGAAGCGGCTGATCGAGCTGAAGGCGCCGGACATCATCGTCCGTAACGAAAAGCGCATGCTGCAGGAGGCCGTCGACGCGTTGTTCGACAATGGCCGCCGCGGCCGCGTCATCACCGGTGCCAACAAGCGCCCCCTGAAGTCCATCAGCGACATGCTGAAGGGCAAGCAGGGCCGCTTCCGTCAGAACCTGCTGGGCAAGCGCGTCGATTATTCCGGCCGCTCGGTCATCGTGGTGGGTCCGGAGCTGAAGCTGCACCAGTGCGGCCTGCCGAAGAAGATGGCGCTTGAGCTGTTCAAGCCCTTCATCTACGCCAAGCTGGAACTGTACGGTCTGGCCAGCACCATCAAGGCCGCCAAGCGCATGGTGGAAAAGGAACGTCCCGAGGTCTGGGACATCCTGGAAGAGGTCATCCGCGAGCATCCCGTGATGCTGAACCGCGCGCCGACCCTGCACCGCCTCGGCATCCAGGCGTTCGAGCCGACCCTGATCGAAGGCAAGGCCATCCAGCTGCACCCGCTGGTCTGCACCGCCTTCAATGCCGATTTCGACGGCGACCAGATGGCCGTGCACGTCCCGCTGAGCCTTGAGGCCCAGCTGGAAGCGCGCGTCCTGATGATGTCGACGAACAACATCCTGTCGCCCGCCTCGGGTCGTCCCATCATCGTGCCGTCGCAGGATATCATCCTGGGTCTGTACTACATCACGATGGAACTGCCCGGTGCGGTGGGCGAGGGCATGGCCTTCGGCTCCATCGGCGAGATCGAACATGCGCTGGCGGCCAAGGCCGTGACGCTGCATTCCAAGGTCCAGGCCCGCTACCACACGGTGGACAGCGAAGGCAACCCGATCACCACCCGCGTGACGGCCACCCCCGGTCGCATGCTGCTGTCGGAGATCCTGCCCCGCCATCCGGCCATCAAGTTCGACCTGATCAACCGCCTTCTGACCAAGAAGGAAATCGGCAATATCATCGACGTCGTCTACCGCCATTGCGGTCAGAAGGAGACGGTGATTTTCGCCGACCGGATGATGCGTCTGGGCTTCACCAACGCGTTCAAGGCCGGCATCTCCTTCGGCAAGGATGACATGGTCATCCCGGCCGAGAAGGAGACGCTGATCAAGGAAGCCCAGGACCGCGTGAAGGAGTTCGAGCAGCAGTATCTGGACGGCCTGATCACCCAGGGCGAGAAGTACAACAAGGTCGTCGACGTCTGGTCGGAAACCACCGAAAAGGTCGCTGGCGCGATGATGAAGGTCATCGAGCAGCCGCGCCCGGGCTTCGGCGTGAATTCGGTCTACATGATGGCCCATTCCGGTGCGCGTGGTTCGCCCGCCCAGATCAAGCAGCTGGCCGGTATGCGCGGTCTGATGGCCAAGCCCTCGGGCGAGATCATCGAGACCCCGATCATCTCCAACTTCAAGGAAGGCCTGTCGGTTCTGGAGTATTTCAACTCCACCCACGGTGCCCGTAAGGGCCTGGCCGACACCGCCTTGAAGACGGCGAACTCCGGTTACCTCACCCGTCGTCTGGTGGACGTGGCGCAGGACGCCATCATCACCACGATCGATTGCGGTACGAAGAATGGCCTGACCGTGAAGGCGGTGATCGATGGCGGCGACGTCATTGTTCCCCTGTCCGAGCGTATCCTGGGCCGTACTTCGACCGTCGATCTGGTCAACCCGCTGACCGGCGAGATGATCCTGCCGGCCGGTGAGCTGATCACCGAACGGGAGATCGAGCTGGTCGACCGCGCCGGTATCGACACGGTGCATATCCGCTCCGTGCTGACCTGCGAGACGGAAGACGGCGTGTGCGCCCATTGCTACGGCCGCGATCTGGCCCGTGGCACGCGGGTGAACATGGGTGAGGCCGTGGGCGTCATCGCCGCCCAGTCGATCGGTGAGCCGGGCACGCAGCTGACGATGCGTACGTTCCACATCGGTGGCGCGGCGCAGCGTGGCGCGGAGCAAAGCTTCATCGAAGCGACGCTGGACGCCAAGGTGATCGTGCGCAACCGCAACCTCGTGCTGAACAGCGAGGGTGTGCCGGTAGTGATGGGTCGCAACTGCGAACTGGCACTGCTGGACGAGCAGGGCCGCGAGCGCGCCAAACACCGCGTGCCTTATGGTGCCAAGCTGAACAAGGCTCTGGCCGTCGATGGCGCGCCGATCAAGCGCGGCGACCGTCTGGCCGAATGGGACCCGTACACCCTGCCGATCCTGACGGAACGTGAGGGTACGGCCACCTATGTCGACCTGGTGGAGGGCATCTCGGTCCGCGAAGTCATGGACGAAGCCACCGGCATCTCGTCCAGGGTCGTGGTCGATTGGCGCCAGCAGCCGCGCGGTGCGGACCTGCGTCCGCGTGTCGCTCTGCTCGACGCCAATGGCGAGATCGTCAAGCTGCCGAACGGCACGGAAGCCCGCTACTTCATGAGCGTAGATGCCATCCTGTCGGTGGAGAATGGTGCGAAGGTCCAGGCCGGCGACGTGCTGGCCCGTATCCCGCGCGAAAGCTCCAAGACGCGTGACATCACCGGCGGTCTGCCGCGCGTGGCCGAGCTGTTCGAAGCCCGTCGCCCCAAGGATTTCGCGATCATCGCGGAACTGGAAGGCCGGGTCGAGTTCGGCAAGGACTACAAGACGAAGCGCCGCATCGTCGTGAAGAACGACGAGACGGGGGAAGAGCGCGAGTACCTAATCCCGAAGGGCAAGCACATTGCCGTTCAGGAGGGCGATTATGTCCAGAAGGGCGACAGCCTCATGGACGGTAGCCCGGTGCCGCACGACATCCTGTCGGTCATGGGCGTGGAAGCGCTGGCCAACTACCTGATCAATGAGATCCAGGACGTCTATCGTCTGCAGGGCGTGAAGATCAACGACAAGCACATTGAAGTGATCGTCCGCCAGATGCTGCAGAAGATCGAAGTCTCCGATCCGGGTGACACCACCCTGCTGATCGGTGATCAGGTCGACCGGTTCGAGTTCGATGCCGAGAACAAGGCCGTCCAGCAGCGCATCAAGGAAGGCGAAGTCGATCTGCGGTTCGCGCAGGGCAAGCCGGTGCTCCAGGGCATCACCAAGGCCAGCCTGCAGACCCGTTCCTTCATCTCCGCCGCGTCGTTCCAGGAAACGACCCGCGTTCTGACGGAAGCCGCCGTCCAGGGCAAGGTCGACAATCTGGAAGGCCTGAAGGAGAACGTGATCGTCGGTCGCCTGATCCCGGCCGGTACCGGTTCGGTCGTCAACCGTCTGAAGGCCATTGCCGCCGAGCGCGACCGCGCCCTGCAGCTGGGTGACGAGGACGAGGCGCCGGCCCTGCCGCCGGAAGCCGCCGAGTAAGGCGGCGTCCGACAATGGTGAGTAACGGGAGGGCCGCCCTGGCAACGGGGCGGCCCTTTTCGCATATCGGGGGTGGATATGGACCGGGACCGGGTGCTGCGGGATATCCTGCGCGTCAACCATGCGGGCGAGTATGGTGCGATCCGTATCTACCGGGCGCAGCTTGCCCTGTGTCGCGATCGGGAGGTCATGACCTTCATGTGCGAAGCCCTACAGGATGAAAAAAGGCATCTGCATACCTTCAGGGACCTGATGCGCCCCCATGCCGTCCGCCCCTGCGGTGCGCTGCCGCTTTGGGGCCTGGGGGGAAGCCTGCTGGGCGGGGTTACCGGCCTGGCAGGACGGCGTGCCGTCCTGCTCTGCACCGTCGCGGTGGAGCGCACCGTGCATACCCATCTCAAGGATCAATTGCGCTGGCTGGAGAATGGGCCGGAAGCGGCGGCTATTGCCGGGATCATGAAGGAGGAGCAGGAGCACGCGGACCATGCCTTCTCTCGCCTGGGCATTGTTACGCGGATGGATGATGTCTGGATGTGGCTGATCGCGGCTGCGACCGAAGCCTTGATCTGGATGTCCACTTACGGGGCGCTGACCCGCATGCGTCGGGCTCTGGGGCTGGCCGGCAATGTCTGATGACTGCCTTGCCCCTTGGCAACACCCCCTGCCGCCGCCTAAATAGGCCGGCATCGATCAGAGGCAGGGAGTGCAGGTGATGGCGGGAGTTCGGTTGGCGGGCAGGTGGGGTCTGGTCTTCGCCGCGCTGAGCGGGGCGGGTGCGGCCTCCATCGTCGGGTCGCTGCTGCGCGCCCTGCCGCAGGCCCATGTCATTGCCGCGGAAAACCCGATGCTGCTGGTCGCCGCCCCCGTGCCCATCGGCGCACTGGTGGCCGTTGCCCATATCTTCTGGCTGCGTGGCCTGCTGGCCAAGGCGTCAGCCACGCCCGCGCCGGCTCCCCAGACCCGTACCCTGGTGCCGCCGCCCGACGATGACGATACGGGCGGTACGGGCGGGACCAAGCCGCCGCGCTGGCGCCCCGTGATCCGCTGACGGGCCGGGCCGATGAACCGCACGCAGCTTTCCCTGGCACTGGACCGCATGGACCGGCTCTATCCCAACGTCCTTCAGCCCGATTACCGGGACGAGGTGCTGGGCGTGGGCCGGTCCTTCGCGCCCTTGTCACGCACGGCCAAGAAGCTGGCAGCCCTGCTGCACGCCCAACGCGGCCGCAAGCTGGAGCAGCTGGAGGAACCGGTGGTGGCGGAGGTCCGGCGCCTGCATGACGAGTTGCGGGAGGGTGCACAGCGCCTGCTGGCCGCCAAGGTCTGGATTGGGGACGAGTAATAATACCGTCGGTGATCGTTTATGATCACCGAGACATGGTTTAATTACCCGCCGAACAGCACGCTGTGCATCAGCCGGCCCGGCAGCAGGGTGAAGCCGCCCGTGACGACCAGCGCCAGGATGTAGAGCCGGATCATCGCCTTCCTGTGCCGGGCGATGTCGCCCTTGCGGGCCAGGCGGATCGATTGCCACAGCGCGATCAGGGTCAGGGCGGAGAGCAGATGGATGGGGCTGAACAGCCCGAACATCCGCACCTCGTGGATCCAAAAGGAGGAGAGGGCGACCAGGGCCATGCCCCCCACCCAGACATAGCCCAGGGTGCGGTGGCCGGGCGTGCCCTTGGGCATGGCCAGTTGCAGGCCGCCCAGAAGAATGGCGCTCAAGGCCAGAACCGCATGCAGCTGGATCAGTGGCGAGGCGCTTAGAAACAGATCAAGACCGTGCAATTGTGAACCCCTGTCCGATAAGACTTTTGCGATGGTTTTTCGCTTCTATCGGACAGAACCGGCCTGACAATCAATGGGCGGCATCACAGGTGTGGCACTTTGCCAGGGCTGGCAGTGCCCCCGGTCTCACAAGCTGAAATTCACCGCGATGGAGATGCGGGTGCCCTCGCCCGTATAGGGCGCCACATGGTGCAGCAGCCAGGACGGGAACAGCAGGATCAGCCCCGTTTCCGGCCAGACCCGTTCCCCCAGCCCGGCCGACAGGAAGCCGGGCGCGTCCACCTTCACCGATGGCGCATACATCAGCGGCAGGGGCCCACGCGGATCGCTGAATTCGATACAGCCGCCCAGGCCCGGCCGGCCGCCGATGCCGCCATCATCGACATAGATGCAGCCCGACCAGGCGGCACTGGGATGGCAATGGGGCAGGTTGCCATGGCCGTGGCGATTGACATTGGCCCAGGCATTGACCCGCCAGTCGGGGCGGCGCTTGTCCAGACGGTCATCGAGGACCAGGGTCGTGGCCTGATCCAGCATGCGGGTCAATCCCTCGATCAGGCTTTCGCCGGCAACACCTGTCCAGGCAGGCAGATCGTGCCCCGATTGCCAGCCGCCATCATTGCTGTGCCGGGTGCCATCGGGCATCTCCGCCTCCCGCGACAGGATGGCGTCGCGAAGGGCGGCGATCAGCGGTGATTGCGCGCCCAGGCTGGCGCGAATCAACGGGGTGGGGAAAAGGGACGTGATCTGCATGGGGCGGCGGCCGTGACGGAGAGATTGATCTCACACGTGCCAGAAGGCTTTCGCCTGCCGCGGGTGCGCTCTCCGGTAGCGGTCGATACCTCCTACCGGGCTTCGGGGACGAAGCCCGGTGGCGCATTGAGCGCCCGGCGCCTGAGGAACAATGTGGCCTCAGCGAACGACGCTGCCCCACATGTCGTACTCGTCCGCTTCCTCGATCTTCACCCGCACCATGTCGCCGGGCTTCACCTTGAATTCGTCATTCAGGTAGACGGCCCCGTCGATCTCCGGCGCATCGGCCCAGGAACGGCCGGTGGCCCCATCCTCGTCCACCTCGTCGATCAGCACATCCATCTCGCGACCGATCTTGGTGGCGAAACGGGCGGCGCTGATTTCCTGCTGGTGGGCCATCAGGCGGTTCCAGCGCTCCTCCTGCACCTCCGGCGGGACGGCGCCGGGGATCTCGTTGGCGGGCGCGCCATCCACGGGCTCGTACTTGAAGCAGCCCAGGCGGTCGATCTGCGCTTCGGTCAGCCAGTCCAGCAGATACTGGAAATCCTGCTCCGTCTCGCCGGGGAAACCGACGATGAAGGTGGAGCGGAGCGTCAGGTCCGGGCAGCCCTGGCGCCACATCTTGATCCGGTCCAGCACCTTATCCGTATTCGCCGGACGCTTCATGGCCTTCAGGACATTGGGGGCGGCATGCTGGAAGGGGATGTCCAGATAGGGCAGGATCTTGCCGTCCGCCATCAGCCCGATCACCTCATCCACATGCGGATAGGGATAGACATAATGCAGGCGGATCCAGGCGCCCAAGTCGCCCAGCTCGCGTGCCAGATCGATGAACTTGGCACGGACCTGACGGCCCTTCCACTTGCTTTCGGCGTAGCGCGTGTCCATGCCATAGGCGGACGTATCCTGGCTGACCACCAGGATCTCCTTCACCCCGGCCTTCACCAGCGCCTCGGCCTCGGCCAGCACCATGTTGGCGGGGCGGGAGACCAGGTCGCCGCGGATGGACGGGATGATGCAGAAGGTGCAGCGGTTGTTGCAGCCCTCGGAAATCTTCAGATAGGCGTAATGGCGCGGGGTCAGGCGCAGGCCCTGGGGGGGCACCACATCCAGGTAGGGATCATGGCGCGGCGGCACCACCTCGTGCACGGCGCTGACCACCTGCTCGTACTGGTGGGGTCCGGTGACGGCCAGGACATTGGGATGGTTCTGCCGGATCAGGCTCTCCTCCTTGCCCAGGCAGCCGGTGACGATGACCTTGCCATTCTCCTTGATGGCCTCGCCGATGGCCTCCAGGCTTTCGGCTTTGGCGCTGTCCAGGAAGCCGCAGGTATTGACCAGCACCACGTCGGCCCCGTCATAGGAACCGGAGATCTCATACCCTTCCGACCTGAGCTTGGTCAGGATGCGTTCGCTGTCCACCAGCGCCTTGGGGCAACCGAGGGAGACGATGCCGACCTTGGGCGCGGCGGCGGGGGTATGGGCAAGCTTGGTCATGACGGGGGTCCTTGAAAACAAGCGGCCTATATAAGGCCGGACGGGTTTTCAGGCCAGTCCCGGCCAGAGCATGGCGGGGCAGCGATATGACGCGTCCGGCGCGAGGATAGCGGTTGGCCAGGGGCGGGACCTTGCCCATATGACCGTCAGGATATGACGCGATGGAGCGACAGATGCCCGGATCGACGCCGCCCATACCTTATATGAAGCCCGACCAGTTCATGGCGTGGGAACCGGGTGACGACCGGTTCTATGAATTGCTGGACGGCCAGGCCACGGTGCGCCCCTTCAACAGTTCCGCCCACGGCATCATCGCCGTCAATCTCTGCACGGCATTCCAGGGTGTACGTCATCTTGTGGAGATGCGGGGCGTGATGGAGGCGAGGGGGCCTCTGCCCATTCCCGGCCGCGACTCCGTGCGCTTTCCCGACCTGATGATCCGTACCGGTATCGTGAACAAGGGCGATGCCGGCTCGCCCGCCGTGGCGATCGAGGTGCTGTCGGCGGAGGATGGTGCCGACGCCATGGCGGCCAGGCGCCAGGATTATGCGCTTTGCGGAGTGGAGCAGGTGATCGAGGTCAGCCAGGAGCGGGCCTGTGTCTGGATCTACCGGGTCGATGGGCCGGATCAATGGCGGGCACGGGTGGTTGCCGGCCTGGATGCCCAGTTCATCCTGGAGGGTTTCGGGCTGACGGTCCGGCTGGCCGACATTTATGAGAATGTGCTGGACGGCAACATCATGGACGCGCCGGCCGATGCCTGAGGAGCAGTTGGCGATGCCGGTGATTCGGGCTAACATCTTCCTGCATTCCTGAACGGGGTTCTGCGAACCATGGCTATGGCTGCCCGCACGACCGATCTGCCCCGCATGAGCATCGACGAGTTCCTGGCCTGGGATTCGGGTGACGATCTGCGCTATGAACTGGTCGGGGGGTGGCCGGTGGCGCAATCGGCCCCATCCAAGAGCCATGGCCAGGTCGGCATCAGTCTGGGCAGCGCCATCAAGAACAGGCTGCGTGCTGCCGACCGTCCCTGCATGCCGGAAAGTGGAAGTGTCCTGCGCATTGATAAGCGATGGACGGTCCGTGCCCCGGATATCCTGGTCCGTTGCGGCTCCAGCCGCCGATCAGCGGATACCCCGATCCTGGCGGTGGAAGTGCTTTCCCCCAGCAATTCCGCCGGTGAGATGGCGCGCAAGCGTGACGATTATGCCTCCGCCGGGATCGTCCAGGTGCTGGAGGTGGAGCAGGCGTCGGCGGAAGCGTGGCTCTATCGGCGGGAGGGCGACCGCTGGGTGCTTGAGACGATCCGCGGCCTGGACGCCATGATCGAGTTGGAGAGCATCGGCATCTCCATCCCCATGGCGGAGATTTATGAAGATGTGGAACTGATCCCCGAACGCGATGGCCGCCCCCCCGTCCCCTGACCCCAGCCCTGCGGAGTCCTGGGGGCCAGGATGCGTGGCAAACGTGGCGGAAGGCTTAGGGTCGCGCTTGACGGCTCGAAGACTCATCCATATAGTCCGCCAACCTATTTCGGGGGGGCAGGCTGTAGCCCGCCCTCGTGGCGTCTAGACGCTGTCCCCACTGTTGGCACCAAGCGCTTACCCATCAGGGACGTTGGCCAGCCTTAAGGAACCTCCCCGGAAAAGTCGATAGCCGCACCCGAGTCCTTGTTCGGACGGCGCATGAGATTCTCCCGCACGGAGCCTCCGGCTACGTATGCGGGCGTTTTTCGTCCGTTGTCCTAAGGCTTGGTGGTGCGACAGGTTTGGAATGACATCCCCTGCCTTGGCGGGGATATAGAAAAGGCGAAGGGCGTTCATGCCGACGATCAGTCAGTTGATCCGCAAGCCGCGGGCTCCGTTGGTGGCCCGGGACAAGGTGCCGGCCCTGCAGGAATGCCCGCAGAAGCGTGGCGTCTGCACCCGTGTCTACACCACCACCCCGAAGAAGCCGAACTCGGCGCTTCGTAAGGTCGCCCGCGTGCGCCTGACGAACGGCTACGAGGTCATCAGCTACATCCCCGGTGAGGGTCACAACCTTCAGGAACACTCGGTCGTCATGATCCGTGGTGGCCGCGTGAAGGATCTTCCCGGTGTGCGTTACCACATCATCCGCGGCACGCTCGATACGCAGGGCGTGAAGAATCGGAAGCAGCGCCGGTCGAAGTACGGCGCCAAGCGTCCGAAGTAAGGAGAGCGAGCAATGTCCCGTCGTCGTAAAGCCGACAAGCGCGAAGTTCTGCCCGATGCCAAGTTCGGCGATATCGTGCTGACGAAGTTCATGAACTGCCTGATGTACGACGGCAAGAAGTCGGTGGCGGAGTCCATCGTCTACGGTGCCCTCGATCGCATCGAGGTGAAGGCCAAGCAGGACCCGCTGCAGCTCTTCCATGACGCCCTGAACAACGTGCGCCCCTACCTGGAAGTCCGTTCCCGCCGCGTCGGCGGTGCGACCTACCAGGTGCCGGTGGAAGTGCGTTCCGACCGTGCGCAGGCCCTGGCGATCCGCTGGATCATCGGTGCCGCCCGCAACCGTTCGGAAAACACCATGACCGAGCGTCTGTCGGGTGAGCTTCTGGATGCCGCGCAGCAGCGCGGTACGGCCGTGAAGAAGCGTGAAGACACGCATCGCATGGCCGAAGCCAACAAGGCCTTCTCACACTACCGCTGGTAAGGTCGAAAGCCCCGATCCATGGCCCGGTCCCATCCCATCCACTCCTATCGGAATATCGGCATTGCCGCGCATATCGATGCCGGCAAGACGACGACGACGGAGCGGATCCTGTTTTACACAGGCAAGTCCTATCGCATCGGCGAGGTCGACAACGGCACCGCCACGATGGACTGGATGGAGCAGGAGCAAGAGCGGGGCATCACCATCACCTCGGCGGCGACGACCTGCTTCTGGAAGGATCACCGCATCAACATCATCGACACGCCCGGGCATGTCGACTTCACCATTGAGGTCGAGCGTTCCCTGCGGGTCCTGGATGGTGCGGTGGCCCTGTTCGATGCGGTGTCGGGCGTGGAGCCGCAGTCAGAGACGGTGTGGCGGCAGGCGGACAAGTACCGCGTGCCGCGCATCTGCTTCGTGAACAAGATGGACCGCGTCGGCGCGGACCTCCTGGGCACGGTGGCGATGATCCGGGAGCGGCTGGGTGCGAACCCTGTACTGCTGCAGCTGCCGTTGGGTGCGGAGGCGGGGTTCAAGGGTGTCATCGACCTGATCGCCATGAAGGCGGTCATCTGGGCCGATGACATGCTGGGCGCCCGCTTCGATGTGGTGGACGTACCGGCCGATCTGCTGGACGAGGCGAAGCGCTGGCGCGCCAAGCTGGTCGAGCAGGCGGTGGAGATGGAAGAGGCGGCGACCGATGCCTTCCTGTCCGGTGTCGAGCCGGATGAGAAGGAGCTGCGCCGCCTGATCCGCAAGGGCACCGTCGGGCTGGCGCTCGTGCCGGTGCTGTGCGGGTCGGCCTTCAAGAACAAGGGCGTGCAGCCCATGCTGGATGCCGTCGTCGATTATCTGCCGTCCCCGGCCGATAAGGGCGACATCCAGGGTGTGACGCCGTCGGGCGAAGCGGTCACCCGCTCCGTTACCGACGAGGCGCCCTTCGCGGCGCTGGCGTTCAAGGTGATGAATGATCCGTTCGCGGGGTCCCTGACCTTCGCCCGTATCTATTCCGGCTCGTTGCGTCAGGACGCCCATATGGGCAATCCCGGCAAGAAGCTGGAGGAGAAGGCCGGTCGCATGCTGCTGATGCATGCGAACAGCCGGGAGGAGATCGGGGAGGCCTTCGCGGGCGACATCGTCGCGTTCGCCTCGCTGGAGGGGACGACGACAGGGGACACGCTGTGTGATCCGGCCCATCCGATCCTGCTGGAGCGGATGGAATTCCCGGAACCGGTGATCGAGGTGGTGGTCGAGCCGCATACGCAGGCCGACCATGACCGGATGGCGGTGGCGCTTGGCCGTCTGGCGGCTGAGGACCCTTCCTTCCGGATCGGCCGCGATCCCGAATCCGGGCAGGTGATCCTGCGGGGCATGGGTGAGCTCCATCTGGAGATCATCGTGGACCGCATGCGCCGGGAATTCCGGGTGGAGGCGTCGGTGGGCAAGCCCAAGGTGGCTTACCGCGAGACTGTCACCGGCCGGGGTGAAGTGGATCACCATTATAAGCACCGGATCGGTGCCGTTGGTCACTTTGCCCGCGTCGTGCTGGCGGTGGGGCCCACGGAAGCGGGCCGGGGGCTGGTGTTCGTGAACAAGGTGACGGCGGAAACGCTGTCCAAGGAATTCGTCACGGGTGTGCAGAAGGGGCTTGAGGCCTCCAGAACCTCGGGCATCGTCGCCGGATATCCGGTCGATGTCCGGGTCGAGCTGGTCGATGGCGCCTTCCACGATGTGGACAGTTCCGCGCAGGCGTTTGAAATCGCGGCGCGGGCGGCATTGCGGGAAGGGCTGGCCAAGGCTCGCCCCGTCCTGCTGGAGCCTGTGATGAAGGTCGAGGTGGTGACCCCGGATGACTATCTGGGCGATGTCATCGGCGACCTGAACAGCCGTCGGGGGCATATTCTCGGCTTGGATCGGCGGGGCAATGCCCAGGTGATCGATGCCAGGGTGCCACTGGCGACCATGTTCGGTTACGTGAATACGCTCCGGTCCATCAGTCAGGGCCGGGCACAGTACTCGATGCAATTTGACCGTTATGAACAGGCGCCGCACGCCATCGCTGACGAGATTCGCAGCAAGGTGGCCTGAACTGGTCGTCAACCGATTGAAATGAGGACGGAACATCATGGCTAAGGCTAAGTTTGAGCGGACGAAGCCGCACTGCAACATCGGCACCATCGGTCACGTTGACCATGGCAAGACGTCGCTGACGGCCGCCATCACGAAGGTGCTGGCGGAAAAGGGCGGCGCGACCTTCACGGCCTACGACCAGATCGACAAGGCGCCGGAAGAGAAGGCCCGCGGTATCACGATCTCGACCGCTCACGTCGAGTACGAGACCGACAACCGCCACTATGCCCACGTCGACTGCCCCGGCCACGCCGATTATGTGAAGAACATGATCACGGGTGCCGCGCAGATGGACGGCGCGATCCTGGTGTGCTCGGCCGCCGACGGCCCGATGCCGCAGACGCGCGAGCACATCCTGCTGGCCCGTCAGGTCGGCGTGCCGGCCCTGGTGGTGTTCCTGAACAAGATGGACCTGGCCGATCCGGACCTGGTGGAGCTGGTGGAGCTGGAGTTGCGCGAGCTGCTGACCAGCTATGGCTTCCCCGGCGACGACATTCCGATCGTCCCCGGCTCCGCCGTTTGCGCCCTGAACGACACGCAGCCGAACATCGGCCGCGAAGCCGTTCTGAAGCTGATGGCCGAGGTCGACCGCTACATCCCGCAGCCCGACCGTCCGGTGGACAAGCCGTTCCTGATGCCGATCGAAGACGTGTTCTCGATCTCGGGCCGTGGCACCGTGGTGACGGGCCGCGTCGAGAAGGGCATCGTCAAGGTCGGTGAGGAAGTCGAGATCGTCGGCCTGAAGGCCACGGTGAAGACGACCGTCACGGGCGTTGAAATGTTCCGCAAGCTGCTGGACCAGGGCCAGGCCGGCGACAACATTGGCGCGCTGCTGCGCGGCACGAAGCGTGAGGACGTCGAGCGCGGCCAGGTTCTGGCCAAGCCGGGCTCGATCAACCCGCACACGGACTTCGAGGCCGAGACCTACATCCTGACCAAGGAAGAGGGCGGCCGTCACACCCCGTTCTTCGCCAACTACCGTCCGCAGTTCTACTTCCGCACGACGGACGTGACCGGCTCGGTGACCCTGCCGGAAGGCACGGAGATGGTGATGCCGGGCGACAATATCCGCTTCGCCGTCAAGCTGATCGCCCCGATCGCCATGGATGAAGGCCTGCGCTTCGCCATCCGCGAAGGCGGCCGCACCGTCGGCGCCGGCGTCGTGTCGAAGATCGTCAAGTAAAACGCATCACAGCAATGTGGTGGGGCCGGCCCGAATCCGCTTGGGGCCGGCCCGTTCTTTGGGTATAAACCCTGCTCTTTTTGGGGTCTAGGTCATGGACAATCAGAATATCCGGATCCGCCTTAAGGCGTTTGATCATCGCGTGCTCGACCAGAGCACCAGCGAGATCGTCAACACCGCTAAGCGGACCGGTGCACGCGTCCGCGGTCCGATTCCGCTGCCCACGCAGCTGGAAAAGTTCACCGTCAACCGCAGCCCGCACATCGACAAGAAGTCGCGCGAGCAGTTCGAGATTCGCACCCACAAGCGCCTGCTGGACATCGTCGACCCGACGCCGCAGACGGTTGATGCGCTGATGAAGCTCGACCTGGCAGCCGGCGTCGACGTCGAAATCAAGCTGTAATCAGGTTTGGTCGAGTACGGGACCTCTCCCATCTGAGGATGTCCCGATTTATGGAGAAAAACAGATGCGATCCGGATTGATCGCGCAGAAGGTCGGCATGACCCGCGTCTTCACAGACGAGGGTGAGAGCGTGCCGGTGACTGTGCTGAAGCTGGACCAGGTCCAGGTCGTCGCCCACAAGACGGAAGAGAAGGACGGCTACACGGCCCTCCAGCTCGGTGCCGTCAAGGCCAAGGTGAAGAACGTCGCCAAGGCCCAGCGTGAGGTGTTCGCCAAGGCCAAGGTCGAGCCGAAGAAGAAGCTCGTCGAATTCCGCGTCGCCCCCGCCAACCTGATCGAGGTTGGTTCGGAGCTGACCGCGGATCATTTCGTTGCCGGCCAGTTCGTGGACGTGCAGGGCACGACCCTGGGTAAGGGTTTTGCCGGCGGCATGAAGCGCTGGAACTTCGGCGGTCTGCGTGCGACCCACGGCGTGTCCGTGTCGCACCGCTCCATCGGTTCGACCGGTGGCCGTCAGGATCCGGGCAAGACCTTCAAGAACAAGAAGATGCCTGGCCATATGGGTTCCGAGACCGTCACGGTCCAGAACCTGAAGGTGGTGTCGGTCGACGTCGAGCGCGGTCTGATCCTGGTCAAGGGCGCCGTCCCGGGCCATGAGGGCGCCTATGTCCTCGTCAAGGACGCCGTCAAGAAGAAGCTGCCCGAGGGCGTGCCGTTCCCCGGCGCCTTCCGTGCGCCGGCCGCTGAAGCTGTTGCGGCGGAGGGCTGATAAATGAAGACGTCCATCAAGAATCTGAACAACGAGACCGTCGGCGAGATTGAGCTGTCGGAAGCCGTGTTCGGTCTGCCTGCCCGTCAGGACATCCTGGCCCGCATGGTGCTGTGGCAGCTGGCCAAGCGCCGCGCCGGCACGCACAAGACCAAGGGCATCTCGGAAATCTCCGGTACGACCAAGAAGCCGTGGCGCCAGAAGGGCACCGGTCGCGCTCGCGCCGGCAGCCTGCGTTCGCCGCAGTTCCGCGGCGGCGCCCGGATTTTCGGGCCGGTCGTCCGCTCCCACGAGCATGACCTGACCAAGAAGGTCCGCAAGCTGGCCCTGAAGACCGCCCTGTCGGTCAAGGCCGCCGAAGGCAAGCTGGTCGTGCTGGAGGCCGCCAAGGCCGACAGCCACAAGACCAAGGTGCTGTTCGGCCAGCTGCAGGCCCTGGGCCTGACCTCGGCGCTGATCATCGACGGTTCCAATGTCGATGTGAATTTCGCCCGTGCCGCCGGCAACATTCCGCACATCGACGTGCTGCCGGAACAGGGCGCCAACGTGTACGACATCCTGCGCCGGGACGTTCTCGTCCTCACGCGCAACGCTGTCGAGCAGCTGGAGGCTCGCCTGAAATGAGCACTGCGAAGAAGACGATCTCGGCCGAGCGGATGTACGACGTTGTCGTCGCACCCGTGATCACCGAGAAGGCCACCATGGGTTCCGAGCACAACCAGGTCACCTTCAAGGTGCGCATGGATGCGACGAAGCCCGAGATCAAGGCCGCCATCGAGGGTCTGTTCAAGGTGAAGGTCACGGCGGTTAACACCTCCGTGGTCAAGGGTAAGACGAAGCGTTTTCGTGGCACGATCGGTCGCCGGTCGGACTACAAGAAGGCCGTCGTCACCCTCGCCGAGGGCAACTCGATCGACGTGACCACCGGCGTGTGAGGGTAGAGCTATGGCTTTGAAGACTTTCCGTCCGATTACGCCCAGCCTCCGCCAGCTCGTTCTGGTGGATCGCTCGGAGTTGCATAAGGGCAAGCCCGTTAAGATGCTGACCGAGGGCCTGACGGGCTCCGGCGGTCGCAACAACACGGGTCGCATCACGGCTCGCCGCATGGGCGGCGGGCACAAGCGCACCTACCGCATCATCGACTTCAAGCGTACGAAGTTCGATATGCCGGCCACGGTGGAGCGCCTGGAATATGACCCGAACCGTACCGGCTTCATCGCTCTGGTGAAGTACACGGACGGTACGCTGGCCTATATCCTGGCCCCGCAGCGCCTGAAGGCCGGCGACGTCGTCGTCTCCGGTGAGAAGGTCGACGTGAAGCCCGGCAATGCGATGCCGCTGAAGAACATCCCCGTCGGTACCATCGTCCACAATGTGGAACTGAAGGCCGGCAAGGGTGGTCAGCTGGCGCGCTCCGCCGGCACGTACCTGCAGCTGGTCGGTCGCGACCAGGGCTATGCCCAGCTGAAGCTCCCCTCGGGCGAGCTGCGCATGGTCCGTGGCGAGTGCATGGCCACCATCGGCGCTGTGTCCAATCCGGACCAGTCCAACGTGGTCATCGCCAAGGCCGGTCGTAACCGCTGGCTCGGCAAGCGTCCTTCCGTTCGCGGCGTCGCCATGAACCCGATCGACCACCCGCACGGTGGTGGTGAAGGTCGCACCTCCGGTGGCCGTCATCCGGTCACGCCGTGGGGCAAGCCGACCAAGGGTAAGAAGACCCGTCAGAACAAGGGCACGGATAAGCTCATTATCCGCCGCCGCGCTAAGTAAGGGAGTGCTGCCGTGACTCGTTCCGTCTGGAAGGGGCCGTTCGTTGACGGCTACCTGTTGAAGAAGGCAGACAAGGCGCGTGCGTCGGGCCGTAATGAGATCATCAAGATCTGGACCCGCCGTTCCACCATTCTGCCGCATTTCGTCGGTCTGACCTTCGGTGTCTACAACGGCCAGAAGTTCGTGCCGGTGCTGGTGACCGAAAACATGATCGGCCACAAGTTCGGTGAATTCTCGCCGACCCGTACGTTCTACGGTCATGCGGCCGACAAGAAGGCGAAGAGGAAGTAATCATGGGAAAGCCTGCTGCAGAGCGGCGCCTCAGCGAGACTGAGGCCAAGGCGTTCGGCGGAATGATCCGCACGAGCCCGCAGAAGCTGAACCTGGTTGCACAGCTGATCCGTGGAAAGTCCGCTGGTGAAGCTGTCGCCCTTCTGACATTTTCCAAGCGTCGTATCGCTGGCGAAGTGAAGAAGGTCCTCCAGTCCGCCATCGCGAACGCCGAGAACAACCATCAGCTGGACGTTGACCGCCTGTTCGTGTCCCACGCGACGGTCGGCAAGGCTCTGGTCATGAAGCGTTTCCATGCCCGCGCCCGCGGTCGTGGCGCCCGTGTCGAGAAGCTGTTCAGCAACCTGACCGTGATCGTGCGTGAGCGCGCTGAGGAACAGGCCGAGGGGGCCGCTGAATAATGGGTCAGAAAGTCAATCCGATCGGCCTGCGCGTCGGCATCAACCGGACCTGGGACAGCCGCTGGTTCGCTGATCGCGACTACGCCAAGCTGCTCCACCAGGACCTGAAGCTGCGCGGCTACCTGCAGACCCGTCTGCAGGCCGCCGGCGTCAGTCGCGTCATCATCGAGCGTCCGGCCAAGAAGGCCCGTGTCACCATCCACACGGCCCGTCCGGGTGTGGTGATCGGCAAGAAGGGTGCGGACATCGAGAAGCTGCGCTCCGAGCTCAGCAAGATGGCCGGTTCCGAGGTGAACCTGAACATCGTCGAGATCCGCAAGCCGGAACTCGACGCCCGTCTGATCGCCGAGAACATCGCCAGCCAGCTGGAGCGCCGCGTGGCCTTCCGTCGCGCCATGAAGCGCGCCGTGCAGTCTGCGATGCGTCTGGGCGCCCAGGGCATCCGTATCAACTGCTCCGGCCGTCTGGGCGGGGCGGAAATCGCGCGTATCGAATGGTACCGCGAGGGTCGCGTGCCGCTGCACACGCTGCGCGCCGACATCGATTACGGTGTGGGCACCGCCAAGACCACCTACGGCACCTGCGGTGTCAAGGTCTGGGTGTTCAAGGGTGAAGTGCTGGCCCATGATCCGATGGCGCAGGACAAGCGCGCCGCGGAACAGACGGCCGCCCGCTGATCATCCGGATACTGGCAAGGATCTAGAGAAGGCTACATGCCATGCTGAGTCCGAAGCGTACCAAGTACCGCAAGGCGCACAAGGGCCGTATTCACGGCGCGTCGAAGGGCGGTACCTCTCTTAATTTCGGCGCTTTCGGCTTGAAAGCCATTGAGCCGATGCGTATTACGGCCCGTCAGATCGAATCTGCGCGTCGTGCCATCACCCGCCACCTGAAGCGTCAGGGCCGCGTCTGGATCCGGATTTTCCCGGATCTGCCCGTGTCCTCGAAGCCGGCGGAAGTCCGCATGGGTTCCGGTAAGGGCTCTCCGGAATTCTGGGCGGCCCGCGTTGCGCCGGGTCGTATCATGTTCGAAGTCGATGGCGTGCCGGCCGACCTGGCCAAGCGCGCTTTCGAGCTGGCCGCTGCGAAGCTGCCGATCAAGGTGCGTATGGTCACCCGTCTGGGTGAAGGGGGTGAGGCATGACGAAGGCTACTGACCTTCGCGGCAAGAGCCAGGACGAGCTGAACGATCAGCTCCTCCAGCTCAAGAAGGAGCAGTTCAACCTGCGTTTCCAGAAGGCTTCCGGCCAGCTGGAGAATACGGCGCGGGTTCGTGTGGTGCGTCGCGACATCGCCCGCATCAAGACCATCCTGGGCCAGCAGGCAACTGCTGCGTCCGCGTCCTGAGGAGGGGGTCACATGCCCCGTCGCGTCCTGCAGGGTACCGTGGTGTCCGACAAGGGTGACAAGACTGTCACCGTCCTGGTCGAGCGCCGCGTGATGCATCCTGTGTATAAGAAGTTCATCAAGCAGTCCAAGAAGTACGCCGCCCACGACGAGGCGAACGCGTTCAAGATCGGCGATGCCGTCCAGATCGAAGAATGCCGTCCGATCTCCAAGTCCAAGCGGTGGACCGTCGTTGTGGCCCCGGCCGCAGACGGCAATCCGAACGCCTGAAGATAAGGAAGACATTCCATGATTCAGATGCAAACCAACCTGGAAGTCGCGGACAATAGCGGCGCGCGCCGGGTGCAGTGCATCAAGGTGCTGGGCGGCGCTGGTCGTCGCTTTGCCGCCATCGGCGATATCATCGTCGTGTCGGTGAAGGAGGCCATTCCGCGCGGCCGCGTGAAGAAGGGTGACGTGCAGCGCGCTGTCATCGTTCGCACCGCCAAGGAACTGCGCCGCGAGGACGGTTCCGTCATCCGCTTCGACCGCAACGCCGCCGTGCTGATCAACAAGCAGGGCGAGCCGATCGGTACCCGCATTTTCGGGCCCGTGACCCGTGAGCTGCGTGGCAAGAAGTTCATGAAGATCATTTCGCTGGCGCCGGAGGTGCTCTGATGGCTGCGAAGATCCGCAAGGGCGACAATGTCGCCGTCATCGCCGGCAAGGACAAGGGCAAGACCGGTGAGGTCATCGCCGTGCTTCCGACCGAAGGTCGCGTCAAGGTGCGCGGTGTCAACCTGGTGAAGAAGCACCAGCGTCAGACCCCGATGCAGCAGGGCGGCATCGTCGAGATCGAAGCGGCAATGGACCTGTCCAACGTCGCCATCGTCGACCCGAAGACCAACAAGCCGACCCGCGTCGGCTTCCGGATCCTGGAGGACGGCCGCAAGGTCCGTTTCGCCAAGGCTTCCGGCGAAGTGATCGAGTGAGGCGCGCCATGGCTGCTCGTATGAAAGAACGCTACGACGCGACCCTGCGTGCAAAGCTGAAGGCGGAGTTCAACTACGCCAACGACATGCAGATTCCGCGTCTGGAAAAGATCGTGATCAACATGGGCGTTGGCGAAGCCGCCAGCGACGGCAAGAAGGTGAACCAGGCTGCCGCTGAACTGGCCGCCATCACCGGCCAGAAGCCCGTGATCACCAAGGCCCGCAAGTCCATCGCCCAGTTCAAACTGCGCGAAGGCATGCCGATCGGTTGCAAGGTCACCCTGCGCGCCGATCGTATGTATGAATTCCTGGATCGCCTGGTCACGATCGCGCTGCCGCGCGTCCGTGACTTCCGCGGCATCAGCGGTACCGCCTTCGACGGCCGTGGCAACTACGCCCTGGGCCTGAAGGAACAGCTGATTTTCCCGGAAATCGACTATGACAAGGTCGATGATATCCGCGGCATGGACATCATCTTCGTCACCACGGCCAAGACCGACAAGGAAGCCAAGGCTCTCCTGAAGGGTTTTGACATGCCTTTCGCCGGGGAGGCGGGGACCAATGGCTAAGAAGAGCTCGATCGAGAAGAACAAGCGCCGCACCGAGCTGGCGGCGAAGCATCGGGAAAAGCGGGCCGCCCTGAAGGCGACCGCCAAGAACCGTGAACTGTCCGACGAGGAACGCTTCACGGCCGTCCTGAAGCTGGCGCAGCTGCCCCGCAATGGCAGCCGCACCCGCATTCGGAACCGTTGCGAGCTGACGGGGCGTCCGCGCGCCTTCTATCGCAAGTTCCGTCTGTGCCGCGTTGCCCTGCGTGATCTCGCCAGCAATGGCCAGATCCCGGGCATGACCAAGTCCAGCTGGTAAGGAGGGTCGGGTAATGAGCCTGAGCGATCCCCTGGGCGATATGCTGACCCGTATCCGTAACGGTCAGAAAGCCCGTATGTCGGTCGTCCTGAGCCCCGCCTCTAAGCTCCGCACCAATGTGCTGGAGGTTCTGAAGCGTGAAGGTTACATCCGCGGTTATTCCGTGGAGCAGGATCGTCCCGGTGTGCAGTCCCTGCGCATCGAACTGAAGTACTTCGAAGGCGAGCCGGTCATCAAGGAAGTGCACCGCGTTTCCAAGCCGGGCCGCCGCATCTATTCGAAGATCGCCGATCTGCCGCGGGTCTATAATGGCCTGGGTATTTCGATCCTGTCGACGCCCCGCGGCGTCATGTCTGATGTAGAGGCCCGCGCTGCCAATGTCGGCGGCGAAGTCCTCTGCAAGGTGTTCTAAGGAGCACGCCAAATGTCCCGTATCGGAAAGCATCCGGTGCCGGTTCCGGCTGGCGTTACCGTCCAGGTCACCGGTCAGACTGTCACCGCCAAGGGCAAGCTGGGTCAGCTCAGCTTGAACTTGATCGACGAAATCGAGGCCAAGCTGGAGGACGGTAAGGTTACCGTCCTGCCGCGTACCGAAACGGTCCGCGCTCGCCAGAACTGGGCCACCGCCCGTACCAACGTTGCCAATCTGGTGACCGGTGTGGACAAGGGTTTCACCCGCAACCTGGAAATCACCGGCGTCGGCTACAAGGCCGCCGTCGCTGGTTCCGAGCTGGTGCTGAACCTGGGTTTCTCCCATGACATCCGCTACCCCATTCCCGCGGGTATCACGATGAAGTGCGAGAAGCCGACGTCCATCTCGATCAGCGGTGCTGACAAGCAGCAAGTTGGTCAGATCGCTGCGGAGATCCGCTCCTATCGTCCGCCCGAGCCCTACAAGGGCAAGGGTGTGAAGTACGATAACGAGACGATCATCCGCAAAGAAGGCAAGAAGAAGTAAGGCGGACGACGATGAGCAAGCAACAAGATCTCAACCAGCGCCGCAAGGCGCGGGTGCGCGCCCGGCTCCGCAAGGTCGGTGGTGGGCGCGCTCGTCTCTCGGTCTTCCGGTCGAGCCAGCATATCTATGCCCAGATCATCGACGACGAGGCCGGCCGCACGCTGGTCTCCGCGTCGACCCTGGAAAAGGATCTGCGGGAAGCCCTGAAGACCGGGGCGGACACGGACGCGGCGAAGGCCGTCGGCAAGCTGATTGCCGAACGCGCTGTCGCCGAAGGTGTCACCACCGTTTACTTCGATCGTGGTCAGTACCTGTATCACGGGCGTGTGAAGGCCTTGGCCGACGCCGCCCGCGAAGCCGGCCTGCAGTTCTAAGGGGGTTAGCATGGCTCGTAATGAGAACAGCGCGGCCGGCGGCGAGAATGAGCGGCGTGGCCGCGATCGTGGCGAGCGCCGCGATCGCGACAACCGTGATCGTCGTGAGGAACGCGAAGGCGATGATCTCGTCGAAAAGCTCGTCGGGATCAACCGCGTCGCCAAGGTGGTCAAGGGTGGTCGTCGCTTCGGCTTCGCCGCCATTGTCGTCGTCGGTGACGCGAAGGGTCGCGTCGGCGTTGGTTCGGGCAAGGCCCGCGAAGTGCCGGAGGCCATCCGCAAGGCCACCGAGCAGGCCAAGCGCTCGATGATCCGCGTGCCGCTGCGCGAGGGTCGCACGCTGCATCATGACGTGTTCGGTCACTTCGGTGCCGGCAAGGTCGTGCTGCGCGCTGCCCCTCCGGGTACCGGCATCATCGCGGGTGGCCCGATGCGCGCCATCTTCGAAGCCCTGGGCGTGGCGGACGTGGTGACCAAGTCGGTCGGCACTTCCAACCCGCACAACATGATCAAGGCAACCTTCGATGCCCTGGCGCAGTGCGTCAGCCCGCGTTCGGTGGCTGCCCGTCGTGGTCGTCGCGTGTCCGATATCCTGGGCAAGCGCGAAGGCGAGAAGGAGGCCGCGTAAATGGCTGACAAGAACACCGTCATCGTGACCCAGACGGGTAGCCCGATCGGTCGCCAGGGCGACCAGCGTGCGACCCTGATCGGTCTGGGCCTCAACAAGCTGAACCGCACCCGCGAGCTGGAGGATACCCCCTCCGTCCGCGGGATGATCAACAAGGTTCGGCACCTCGTGCGCGTCGAGGAAGCCTCGTAAGAGGCTTCAGCGATACGGCCTGAAGGATCAGAATCATGAAGCTCAACGAAATCAGCGAAAACCCGGGCGCACGCAAGCTTCGCATGCGCATCGGCCGCGGCATCGGGTCCGGTAAGGGCAAGACCGGTGGCCGTGGTGTCAAGGGTCAGAAGTCCCGTACGGGCGTCTCGATCAAGGGCTTCGAAGGCGGCCAGATGCCTCTGCATCGCCGTCTGCCGAAGCGTGGCTTCTCCAACGTTCCGTTCGCCAAGGATTATGCCGTGGTGAACGTGGGCGGTGTGCAGAAGGCCATCGATGACGGCCGCATCAACGCCACCGAGACCGTGACCGCCGAGGTCCTGGTCAAGGCCGGTCTGGTTCGCGCCAGCCGCGATGGCGTGCGTCTGCTGAACAAGGGCGCCATCAAGGCCGCCGTGACGTTCGATGTTGCCGGCGCTTCCGCCGGTGCCGTCGCCGCCGTCGAGGCAGCCGGTGGCAAGGTGAACCTGCCGGCCGTCGAGGCCTGATCGGTTCCACCAACGCCGTTGGTACAAGTTCGTGACAGGGCCCCGGAGCGATCCGGGGCCCTGTTGCTTTTTGGGCTTCCCGGATTTGTGACCTTTCGCGATCGGCATAATCCGGTTGGATGCAAGTGACTTGACGTCAGTGAGTTGCTTATGTTTTTCTATGTCCATGGCACCGGCGATGAGGATGCGCAGGGAACCAGGGGGCCGATGCCCCGCGGTTCCGTTTTCGCCTCACCGTCCGCAGCAGCGGTTTGCCGCTGCGGCATTTCGAGATGCCATCCTGGCTGGGCGTTCCGGCGTTGTGTTTCTGACGGGCGAACGATTATCGAACCATAGAGGCGGAGGGCGCCTGGCCAGGAATGGCCGGGCGCCCTTTTTCATGCTCTGCCGGAAGGTTGCGGTGCCCTGGTCAAGCAGATGACCCTCGTCCGGGTTCATGGATGCTGTTAGCTTTTCTGCCCAGTTGACCGTTGCCGAAAAGCGCTATCGAACAGGGAGGATCCATGGGCTTGAACCCGTCCCACATCGTTCAGGTCGCCGTGCCCGTGCTGGATATCGACCGGGCCCGCGCCTTCTATCGCGACGTGCTGGGTCTGACGCATCTGTTCGACGCCCCGCCCTCGCTCAGTTTCTTCCAATGTGGCCAGACCCGGCTGATGCTGGGGCCGCGGGAAGGGGCGGAGCCGGTGGCGGGCCCGATCCTCTATTACAATGTGCCCGATGCGGGTGCCGCGCAGGCCGATCTGGTGGCTGCCGGCGCTCCCCTGGTGCAGCCGGCGCATTTGATCGCCCGCGTCGCCGGCAAGGATATCCACTTGGCCATCTGCCGCGACAGCGAGGGCAACATGGTCGGGCTGATGAGCGAGACGCCGACGGTTTGAACAGCGCCTCGGCGTTATCGGCACAAGATGCCGCAGCCCCTACATTGGTGGCATTGACCCTGCCGTGCCCCGCCGGTATCCCAGAGGCGGAAAGACGGTAATGGCGGTTGAAGGCCCGATAGGGCGGCGGTGCGGTGTAACGGACATCTGCCAGATGCACATGGCATCATGGCGCGGTGTTTTTCATGTTGACCGCATGCCCATATGTCTTGTTGATACGCGTGAGAACGACTGGCCGGCTGTTTCGGCCAGCATTGTGACTTGCCAAGAGGCCTTTTATGGCATCCGCCGCTGAACAGCTTGCTTCTTCAATCAATTTCGGCGCCTTTTCCAAGGCGACGGAACTGAAGAAGCGGATTTGGTTTACCCTTGGGGCGCTGATCGTTTACCGCCTCGGCACCTATATCCCGCTGCCGGGTATCGATAGCGGCGCCTTCGCCAGCTTCTTCGCCAACCAGTCGGGCGGCATCCTGGGCATGTTCAACATGTTCGCCGGTGGTGCCGTTGAGCGCATGTCGATCTTCGCGCTCAACATCATGCCCTACATCTCCGCCTCCATCATCATCCAGCTGATGACCGCCGTGTCACCGGCGCTGGAGACGTTGAAGAAGGAAGGCGAGTCGGGGCGCAAGCGCCTGAACCAGTATACGCGCTACCTGACCGTGGCGCTGGCCATCGTCCAGTCCTACGGCCTCTCCCTGGGGCTGGAGGGCATGAATCAGGCTGGCGGCGGTGTGGTGATCGATCCGGGCTGGTTCTTCCGCCTGTCGACCGTCATCACCATGGTCGGCGGCACCATGTTCCTGATGTGGCTGGGTGAGCAGATCACCTCGCGCGGTGTGGGCAACGGCATCTCGCTGATCATCTTCGCCGGTATCGTGGCTGCATTGCCGGGCGCCTTCGTGAAGATCCTGGAACTGGGCCGTACCGGTGCGATGAGCACCTGGTTCATCCTGGGCCTGCTGGTGCTGTCGGTCATCGTGATCACCGGCATCGTGTTCTTCGAGCGCGCCCAGCGCCGGTTGATCGTGCAGTACCCGAAGCGCCAGATGGGCAACAAGATGTATGGCGGCGAGGCCTCGCACCTGCCGCTGAAGCTGAACACGGCCGGCGTCATTCCGCCGATCTTCGCCTCCTCGCTGCTGCTGCTGCCGCTGACGGCGGTGGGCTTCTCGTCGGCGGGCGGGCCGGAATGGCTGGCCACGGTGACGCGCTACATCGCGCATGGCACGCCGCTCTATATGCTGCTGTACACGGCGCTGATCGTTTTCTTCTGTTTCTTCTATACCGCCATCGTCTTCAATCCGACCGAGACGGCCGAGAACCTGAAGAAGTATGGCGGGTTCATTCCGGGCATCCGGCCCGGCAAGAACACGGCCGATTATCTGGACTTCGTGCTGACCCGTTTGACGGTGGTGGGGGCCGCCTACATCACGGTGGTCTGTCTGCTTCCGGAAATCATGATGGCGGAATATGGGGCCGCCTTCTATTTCGGTGGTACCAGCCTGCTGATCATGGTCACGGTGACCATGGATACCGTGGCGCAGATCCATTCCCACCTGCTGGCGCATCAGTATGAAGGGCTGATCAAGAAGGCCAAGCTGCGTGGGAGACGTGGATGAACCTCATTCTGTTGGGTCCGCCGGGCGCTGGTAAGGGGACACAGTCCCAGCGCCTGGAGAAGAAGTATGGCACCGTGCAGCTCTCGACCGGCGATATGCTGCGCGCCGCGGTGCGCAGCGGATCGGAACTGGGCCAGCGCGCCGATGCCATCATGAAGGCCGGTCAGCTGGTTCCCGATGAGGTCATGATCGCCATGATCTCCGAACGGATCGACCAGCCGGATTGCGCCAAGGGCTTCATCCTGGACGGTTTTCCGCGCACGGTGCCGCAGGCCGCCGCCCTGGACAGCATGCTGTCCGACAAGGGGCTGAAGCTGGACCATGTGATCGAGATGAAGGTGGACGGGCCCGCCCTGGTCACCCGCGTCACGGGTCGCTTCACCTGTGCCAAGTGCGGCACCGGCTATCATGATACGTTCAAGCCCACGGCCGAGGCCGGGGTTTGCGACAATTGTGGTGGTACCGAGTTCACCCGTCGTGCCGACGACAATGCCGAAACCTTCGGCAAGCGTCTGGCGGCCTATGAGCGCGACACGGCCCCCATCCTGCCCTACTACCGTGATCACGGTGTGCTGAAGCAGGTGGACGGCATGGCGGAGATCGACGAGGTCACGCGACAGATCGAGGCGATCATCGCCGGTTGATCGGTTGATGCCGGAATTACGCGAAGGGGCGGTCGCCGAAGGGTGACCGCCCTTTTTCATTTATCCGGCTCAACTCCGCCAGCGCAGAACCGTGTCCTTGACCGGGTTCACGAATTCCCGCCCCTCCGCCCGCGCGCGGACATGCTCGTTCTTCAGCTGGTGGTACCAGCGGGCCTGGGTGTCCGCGTCCTTGATCAGCATCAGGGTCGGGTCATGGGCCAGCCCCTTCTGCTGCATCACCACCACGTCGCGATCCTGGCCCAGGAAGCGGCGGACGAAGCGGCGCAGGATGGGCTTGGCCAGGTCGGCCCAGCCCAGCGTCCAATAGAAGCTGTTGGTCACCTCGGTGGTGTTGGCGTCCAACGGCGTGACTGTCGTCAGGTTGACGATGCGGTGGCGGCCGGCGGCGATATGTTCGGTCCGCACGCCGGGCAGCCGGAAGGTGATCTCGGTTTCCGGCGCCCCGCCCAGCAGCTTGTAGGCGGCGGAGTTGGAGGAGGGCCGGTGCCGCTTCATAGCGAATCCATAGGGGGCTGGGCCGAACGCCTTGGCCTTCTCATGGATGGAGCGGGACGAGCGCCAGAACCAGCTCTGATGCACGAAGGGCCCGTGTGCCGGGTCCATCAGGCCGATGACGGCATGATCGACGGGGCAGGGGAAGATCATCACCTCCGTCAGGTTGGGTACCCGTCCCTCCATGTCCGGCATCTGCGGCGGTTCCCCCTCCGCGGCGCCCTCGCCCATCCAGATCCATAGATTGCCCTGCGCTTCCGCCACCGGATAGCGCCGCACCTTGATGCGGGAAATATCGAATTCCTGGTCGGGGACCAGGGAGGGGATGGCGGTACACCCGCCCGTGCCATCGAATCGCCAGCCATGGTACCGGCATTCCACCTCCCGCCCGTCGAAGCGGCCGCAGGACAGGGGGATGCCGCGGTGGGGACAGATGTCGCGCAGGGCGAAGGCGGTACCGTCATTGCAACGGGCGAACAGCACCGGTTGGCCCAGCACGGTTTTCGCCTGCATCCTTCCCGGCTTCAATGCGGCCGATGGCAGGGCGAAATACCAGATGTCGGTCAGGAAGGGGGCGGTTTGCACCGTCTGGCTCCGGGCATTGGCGGACACGGGTGGGCAACCATAGGCGCGGCTGACTGTGCCGTCCACACTCCGCCGGGTTTCATCAATTGAAAATGGATATGACTATATCTACCCTCAACCCCAGGCACTTTTGGGGGATAGATCAGGATGGCGAACCTGTCGAAGGCCGGGCTTGGCCTGCTGTTGGCGCTGACTTCGGCCTTGTGTGGTGGTGGGGTGGCCCTGGCGCAGGCGACGGCGGAGGATATGGTCAAGATGCGCAAGGATTTTGAGGAAACCTGCGCCACCGGGGATGCCGAAGGATGCTTCGGCCTGGCCAACATGACGGAAGTGGGGGCCGGTGGGGCCCAGGATGAGGCACAGGCTCGCGTCATCTATGCCAGAGCCTGTGACGCCAAGGAGCCCCGTGCCTGCTTCAATCTGGCCGTGATGCATCAGGAAGGCCGGGGGGGAACCGCCGACCTGGCCAAGGCCCGGGAGTTGCTGGGCCGCACATGCGACCTGGGCGAGGTCAAAGGTTGCGCGGTGGTGGCCGGCATGCAGAGGAATGGCGAGGGTGGCCCTCCGGACTTCGTGAAATCCTTCGAGAACTATAACCGGCTTTGCGACTCCGGTGACAGCAATGGCTGCATGATGGTGGGGATCATGGTTTTCACCGGCCAGGGGACCAAGGCCGATCCCCAGACCGGGTGGAAGAAGATGACGGACGCCTGCAAGGCGGGCAACCAGATGGCTTGCGAAACGACCAAGGAACTTGAAGCGCTGATGCGCAGCAAGGCGCGTTGATCGCGTGGAGACGGGCCGGCCCTCACAGCCAGCCCGTCTCCACATCCAGGACCGTGCGGTCCAGGCTGGTCAGGATGCCGGCCTGGGTTGTCGTCTTTGGCAGTTCATGGGCGAAGAACCAGCGGCATGCGGCCAGCTTGCCGTTCAGATGGTTCGCGTCGCCGCGGCCCGCCGCCAACCAGGCATCGGCCACCAGCGCCTGGCGCAGCCAGATCCAGGCCAGGACGGTGTGCCCGAACATCTCCAGATATGTCGTGGCATTGGCCAGCGACAGGGCCACCTGGCCGCCGGCACGCACCTGGCCCAGATGGGTGGTGACCCTGGCCACCCGCGTCAGCGCGTCGCCCAGAGAGGCGGCATGGGAGGCCAGGGCGGGCCGTGTTGTGGCCTGGGCGATGGTTGCCTTGATCTCCGCGCCCAGCACCTCCAGCGCCGCCCCACCCTCCATGAACACCTTGCGGCTCAGCAGGTCGTTGGCCTGGATGCCGTAGGTGCCTTCATGGATCGGGTTCAGGCGGTTGTCGCGATAATACTGCTCCACCGGATAATCGCGGGTATAGCCATAGCCGCCCAGGATCTGGACGGCCCATTTATTGGCCTCCAGGCAGTGCTCCGACGGCCAGGATTTGGCGATGGGGGTCAGCAGTTCCAGCAGCAGGGTGGCGCGGCGGCGGTCGGCCTCTTCGGCGGCCGTCTTCTCCTCATCCACCAGCCGGGCGCAGAACAGGCAGAGCGCGATGGCGCCTTCCGACGCCGCCTTCTGCTGCAGCAGCATGCGGCGCACATCGGCATGTTCGATGATGGGCACCATGGGGCTGGCGGGATCGCGTGCCTCCAGCGGGCGGCCCTGCGGCCTTGTGCGGGCATAGTCGGCGGAATAACGGTAGCCGGCATAACCCAGGGCTGCGGCCCCCAGCCCCACGCCGATCCGCGCCTCGTTCATCATCTGGAACATGTAGGACAGGCCGTGATGGGCCTGGCCGACCAGGAAGCCCTGGCAGCGCTCCTCCTCGCCGAAGGACAGGATGGTGCTGGTCGTGCCGCGATAGCCCATCTTGTGCAGCAGGCTGACCAGCCGCACATCATTGTCGGGGCCCAGGCTGCCATCGTCGTTCACGCGGTAGCGCGGCACGATGAACAGGCTGATGCCCTTCACGCCGGCGGGCGCGCCCTTGATCTTGGCCAGCACCATATGGACGATATTGTCCGACAGCTCATGCTCGCCGCCGCTGATCCATTGCTTGGTACCGGTGATGGCGTAGGAACCGTCCGCGTTCGGTGTGGCCGTCGTGCGGATGTCGGCCAGCGAGCTGCCCGCCTGCGGTTCCGACAGGGCCATGGTGCCCAGGAACCGGCCGGTCAGCATGGGGGCCAGGAAGCGCGCCCGCTGTTCGTCATTGCCGAAGCTGCGGATCAGGTTGCCGGCCCCGATGGTCAGGAACGGATAGGCGGCGGTACTGATATTGGCCGTCTGGAAGAAGCTGAACGCCGCCTGCACCACGCACCAGGGCAGCTGCAGCCCGCCCAGCTCCTCATCATGATGGGCGGCCAGGAAACCCGCCTCGGCGAAGGCATCCACCGCCTCCTTCACGGCGGGCAGCATCACCACCTTGCCGTTGATCCGCTCCGGCTCGTGCTTGTCGGCCTCGTGGTAATGCGGCCCGAACTTCTCGTCCGCCAGGCCGGCGGCCGTGTCCAGCACCTGGGTCAGGGCATCGCGGTCCAGATGGGCGAAGCGCGGGCGGGAAAGCAGGCTGTCCAGTTCCAGCAGCCCGTCCAGGATGAAATCGATCTCGCCACGGTCCATCCGGCTCATGCCCGCATCCTCCCGATATCTGTCGCGGCCGAATCGTGCGCCGGCCTTTCAAACAGATGTTTAAAACTTTGTGGGGATGGAGTCGAGAGGTGGTTATAGCGGTTCCCGGTTCACCGGAAGCCGCCGATGGCGGTACCCGTCGCCTGAGGGAACAGAAACTATCTTCTCCAGAAGGACGGGCTGAACAGCACCAGCACGGTGAACAGCTCCAGCCGGCCCAGCAGCATGCCGGCCGACATCACCCAGACGGCGAAATCGTGCAGGATGGCATAGTTCCCGACAGGCCCGATGGCCGGTGCCAGGGCGGGACCGATATTGCCCAGCGAGGCGGCGGCCGCGGAGATGGCGGAGGTGTAATCCAGGCCGGTCAGGGCCAGCAGCACCGCGAAGATCAGGATCAGCGCGATATAGAGGAAGGTGAAGCTCATCACCGAGATGATGACGTCGTTATCGACGGGCTTGCCGTTATAGGTCAGCGGGATGACACGGTTGGGGCTGAACAGGCGGTTGGCCTGCATGCGCAGGGCAAGCCACAGGATTTCGAACCGGAACATCTTGATGCCGCCCGACGTGGAGCCCGTGCAGCCGCCCACCAGGGTCAGGATGAAGAACAGGGCTATCGGGCCCGGCCCCCAGGACAGATAGTCGACCGAGGCGAAGCCGGTGGTGGTGATGATGGAGATGCAGTTGAAGAAGGAATGGCGCAGCGCCTCATGCAACGCCATCTGCCCCGATGCCTTGAGGTACAAAGCCAGCAGCACCGCAACGGTCACCGTGAAGATCGTATAGGTGCGGATCTGGCTGTCGCGCCACAGGCTCCGGGCGTCACCCTTGATCAGGGCGATGAATCGCACGAAGGGCAGGCTGCCCAGGAACATGAACAGCGCGATGATCCATTCCGCCGCCGGGTTGGCAAAATGGCCGACCGAGGCATCCTTGGTGGAAAAGCCGCCGGTGCCGAGTGCGGTCATCGCATGGTTGATGGCATCGAACATCGGCATGCCGGCCATACGCAGCATGATGATGCAGGTGATGGTCAGCGCCAGATAGGCCCAGCCGAAGCCCAGCGCCATGTCGGCGGCACGCGGCACCACCTTGTCCGACTTGTCGGATGATTCGCTGCGGAACAGCTGCATGCCGCCGACGCGCAGGAAGGGCAGCACCACGATGCCCATGCCGACAATGCCGATGCCGCCCAGCCAGACCAGCAGCGACCGCCAGAGCAGCATGCCCGGCGGCAATGTCTGCACCGTGGCATAGGTGCTGGCCCCCGTCGTCGTCAGGCCGGACATGGCCTCGAAATAGGCATCGGTATAGGACAGGCGGCTTTCGGAGAAGGTGAAGGGCAGGGCCGCGAAGGCGCAGACCGCGATCCAGGCGAAAGTGGTCAGCACGAAGGTCTGGCGCAGCGACAGGGCGATGCGCTCCGCCCGGTTGGTCAGCAGCAGAAGCACGCCGAAAAACAGGGTCAGGGCCGACGACACGGCGAAGACCCGCCAATCATCATGCCCGGCCGCCAGATCGGCGATCATCGGTGCCACCATCGCGACGGCGATGACGGAGAGCAGCGCACCGATCACATAGAAGATGGGACGGACGTCCAGGGAGAGCATGGCACTCCGGCGGCAAGGCGGGATTCCGCTGCCGGCCTGGCGCGGAATGCGTCACACACCCTTGTTGAAGGCGGCTGCCCAGTCAAGGGCGCTTGTGCCCAGTGTTCCCAAGTCCCGGCGATCGTTGCCGATCCCCGGCCTCAATTGTCGGCGCCACCATCCGGTGGCTTGGCTATGCGGCATGGGCCGCGCGGCGGCAGTCGCCGCCGATCCGAATCCGGCACAAATGGAACGGCCGGGGAAATCCCCGGCCGGTTCGCAATGCTTCTGGCGGATGCCGCTTACTCGATGCCCAGGGCGGCCTTGTACAGGTCCAGCAGCGCGTCCATCTCCTGGCGGTCTTCCTTGGCCATCTTGCGGATGCGGATGATCTGGCGCATCACCTTGGTGTCGAAACCGGTGCCCTTGGCCTCGGCATAGATGTCCTTGATATCGTCCTGGATACCCTTCTTCTCTTCCTCCAGGCGCTCGATACGCTCGATGAAGGAACGCAGACGGTCGGCCGCGATACCGCCGACATCATTGGAGGGTGCGGCGTCAGACATGGTGCCTCTTACCTTGCAAGATATGTTGGAAAGTGCCGGGACCTTAGCCAGCCGGCGGCGGGGACGCAAGCCGGTTGGTGGGGTGCCGGCGGCATGGTAGTCTTCAGGATGTAGGAACGGAGGTCCGCCATGGATGGTCACGGCAAGGGTGACACCCACCCCATCCGCTATGCGAGCGAGGAGGATCGCCGCAAGGCGGAACGGCTCGTCGCGTCGCTGGAGGCGGCCCAGGAGGAACTGGATCGGGAAGGACCGGTATCAGCGGAGAAGTTCGCTGAAATGTTCCGGGAACGTCAGTTGTATTGGGCTTCACGAAATGCCGACAGCAGGCGATACGCGACTTTTTCCAGATCTTTGATGAAAGTCAGGAGCGCTGGGGAAGCATGGTGGCGGAAGAGACGGCTTATCGCCTGACTGCGCGATGTCGCGGCATTGCCGAAGGACGTGCCATCGGTCATGCGCGTCGCGACCTGCCATCAATCCCTTGGCTGTTCCTGAACGAGGCGCCGTTCGTGATCGTCTATGATCCGGCCGACCGGCTGGTCATCCGTATCCTGCATCAGGCCCGCGATATGCCCAGGCTGATCCGCTGATCTTCACCCTTTGCGCAAAACCAACGCCACACCGATCGCCGTCACCCCCATGCCGGCCAGTGCCAGCGGGCCCAGCCTTTCCCCGAACAGGGCCCAGGCCATCAGGGCGGTGACCGGCGGCACCAGGTAGAACAGGCTGGCCACCTTGGATGCCGCCCCGCGCCGGATCAGCGCGAACAGCACGAAGATGGCGCCGATCGAGATGACCAGGCTGAGCCAGAGCAGGGCGAAGACGAATTCGCCCGTCCAGCGGACCTGCATCGTTTCCAGCAGCGGCGCCAGGATGGCGAGGACGGCGCCCGTGGCGCCATATTGGATGGCGGTACCGGTGCGCAGGTCCATGTCGGTGCAGTAGCGCTTCTGATAGAGCGTGCCGGCGGTGATGCCGAACAGTGCCATCACGCACAGGCCCAGCCCCAGCGGCGTGCCGATGCCCAGGGTCAGCTTCTCCCAGACCACGGCCACGACGCCGGCCAGACCGAGCCCCAAACCCAGCCATTGCCTTGCGTTCAGCCGCTCCCCGAACAAAGGTCCGGCAACGAGGGCGGTCAGCAATGGCTGCAATCCCACGATGACGGCGACGGCACCGGCCGGCACGCCCTGGGCCAGGCCGGTGAAGACCCCGCCCAGATAGAGCCCATGGACCATCAGTCCGGCCAGGGCGATGCGGCCGACGGCGTGCCAGTCCTGGGGCCAGGGCGCCTTTACCCAGACCGACGCCACGGCCAGCACCACGGCCACCAGCGCCATGCGCCAGAGCAGGAAGGTCAGCGGCTCGGCATGGGGCAGGCCCAGCTTGCCGCCGATGAAGCCCGTGCTCCACAGCAGGACGAAAAGCGGTGCCGCCAGGGCGGCAGCGGTCGGCGGGGTGGGGACGGGGGAGGGAGCGGTCATGGCGACCCGATCCTAACCAGGGGTGAAGCGGGAGTGCGCGGACGGCCGTCACAGGGTGGCAAAGAAAAACGGCCGCCCCTTTCGGGACGGCCGTCTTCCAACTCAGAACCGATCGGCAGATCAGTTGCTGTTCTTGCCCTGCTTGGCGACGATCTCGTCGGCAACGTTCTTCGGCACCGGGTCGTAGTGCGAGAACTCCATGGTGTAGGAACCACGGCCCGACGTCATGCCACGCAGCTGGCCGATGTAACCGAACATGTCGGACAGCGGCACATGGGCTTCGACGGCGATGTTGTTGCCACGCTCGATCTGGCCCAGGATCGTGCCGCGACGACGGTTCACGTCGCCGATCACGTCACCCAGGTAATCTTCCGGCACCACCACCTCGACCTTCATGATCGGCTCCAGCAGCACCGGGCCGGCCATCTTCATGGCCTCACGGAAGCAGGCCTTGGCGGCGATTTCGAAGGTCAGGGCGTTGGAGTCGACGTCGTGGTACTTGCCGTCGACCAGGGTGGCCTTGAAGTCCACAGTCGGATAGCCGGCGATGACGCCGTCTTCCTTCTGCATCTGCAGGCCCTTGTCCACCGACGGGATGTATTCGCGCGGCACCGTACCGCCGATCACCTTGTCCTCGAACTGATAGCCTTCGCCACGCTCGCGCGGTTCGAAGATGATCTTCACTTCTGCGAACTGGCCCGAACCGCCGGTCTGCTTCTTGTGGGTATAGATGTGCGTGACGTTGCGGGTGATCGTCTCGCGATAGGCCACCTGCGGACGGCCCATGACGCCTTCCACACCATATTCGGTGCGCACACGGTCCAGGGTGACTTCCAGGTGCAGCTCGCCCATGCCGCGCAGCAGGGTCTGGCCGGTCTCGCGATCGGTCTCCAGACGCAGGGACGGATCCGCGCGGACCATCTTGCCGATGGCGGCGCCGAACTTGTCCTGGTCCGTGCGGTTCTTCGGCTCGATCGATACGGAGATCACGGGCTCGGGGAAGCGCATGCGCTCCAGCACCACGGGCTCGGTCGGATCGCACAGGGTATCACCCGTGTCGGTCTCGGCCAGCGACACGAAGGCGACGATGTCGCCGGCGCGGCACTCTTCCAGATCGTTGGTGTCCTTGGCGAACATTTCCACGATACGGCCGACGCGCTCACGCTTGCCGCGGGTGGCGTTCATCAGGGTCGTGCCCTTGGTCACGACGCCCGAATAGACGCGCACGAAGGTCAGCGAACCGTACTTGTCGTTCAGCACCTTGAAGGCCAGGCCCGAGAACGGCTCGTCGTCGGAGCACAAACGCTCGCCGTTCGGGTTACCGTCGGGATCCACCGTCTTGATGGCTTCCACGTCGGTCGGGGCCGGCAGGTACCAGACCACGGCGTCCAGCAGCTGCTGCACACCCTTGTTCTTGTACGAGGAGCCGCACAGAACCGGCACGAAGGCGCCGTTCAGCGTGGCCTTGCGGATGCACTCGCGCAGCTTGTCGGCCGACGGCTCGTTGCCTTCCAGGTAGGCTTCCATCAGCGCGTCGTCCTGCTCGACGGCAGCTTCGACCAAATCCTGACGGTACTGCTTGTACTGCGACAGCAGCTCGCGGTCATAGGCGTTGGTGATCTTCAGCTTGTCAGCCAGATCATCCGTGACGTCCCAGATCTCCCACTTGGCGTCCTTTTCCTCGGAGAACCAGACATAAGCCTTCATCTCGACGAGGTCGATCATGCCATGGAAGTCGTCTTCCGAGCCGATCGGCATCTGCAGGCAGACCGGGCGCGAACCCAGGCGGTCCACGACCATCTTCACGGTGCGGCGGAAATTAGCACCGGAGCGGTCCATCTTGTTGATGTAGCACATGCGCGGAACTTTGTAGTTGTCCGCCAGGCGCCAGTTGGTCTCGGTCTGCGGCTCAACGCCGGCCACACCGTCGAACACCACGACCGCGCCATCGAGCACGCGGAGCGAGCGGTTCACCTCGATGGTGAAGTCCACGTGGCCCGGGGTGTCGATGACGTTGATCTTCTTGTCCTTCCAGAAGCAGGACACGGCCGCCGACTGAATCGTGATGCCGCGCTTCTGTTCCTGCTCCATGTAGTCGGTCGTCGTCGACGTCTTCAGATCCTTGGTGTCATGAACGTCGATGATCGTGTGCTTGCGACCCGTGTAATACAGGATGCGCTCGGTCGTGGTCGTCTTGCCGGCATCGACGTGGGCGATGATGCCGATATTCCGAATATCAGAAAGCGGGGTAGTGCGGGGCATAAGAAGGGCTCCGTCGTCCAGCGTCGTGTCAAACAGATCAACCGACCCGGCGTGGTGAGGTCGAGTGGCATGGCTAGAGCGGGAGGACCACGGTTGCCGCGATACCCATCCCGCACGAAAAAAACCGGGGTGCCGATAGACGCCAAGCGCCTCGGTTCCCCGGTGGCGGCCTATTTAGCGCGGATGGGCGCGGATGCCAAGGGGGGATATGGCATGACCGGTAAGCGCGGGGGGATGGGATGTCACGCTAGATATCGGTCACGGGTGCCAGAACCTCACCGCCGGTGGCGCGCCACAGGGTTCGTGCTTTCGCGTCGAATGACACGAAGATGCTGCCTCCCATGCCCTTGCCCTGGTGGGCGATGACTCCGTCACCAAAATCCCCACCAGCTTTCAGGAAAGCCAAGCCCGCCTGCGCAGCCCCGGCATCGGTAACGACCGTATCAACGGACAGAATGCTTTCAATGGCTTCAGCGATGGCAGATGCCGAAAGGCGATAGTTGCTTCGCAGAACCCAGGAGACTTCGCAAAGTACAGTCACCGGCACAGCAATCAGGTTGGCGTGAGTCAAGAGAGCCTGTGCCGCTTCGGCTTGCGCCGGGTCATCTTCGACCAACGCACGGACGAGGACGTTGGTATCCAAAGTGACCCTCATCGCTCTCCAGCCCAACCGGCCGCTGCGGCCTCATTGATCTCTTCAATGGTCAGAACCGGCTGTCCGGGGCGTTTCAGCATGCCGAAAATTCGTGAGATCGGGTGCCCCGATTTCGCTCGCACCTCTGCGCGGCCGGCCGGCAACAGGTCCAGCACCAACGTGTCCCCGGAGGACAGCCCCAGGTGCTCAAGGACCTGGGGCGGCAACGTTACCTTCCCCTTCTTGATTTCCATCTCGATTGACATCGGAAATCTCCTTTAGCGTCAGAAAAGACAGATCAAATGTACCATCCCCGGCCCAAATGAAAAACCCCGCCAGGATCGCTCCCGGCAGGGTCTCTCGAACTCAACCGTTCACCTGAAATCAGGCGGCGGCCTCTTCCTCGTCGGCAACGACCACCGGGCCGCTGTCCAGGCCCTTGGCGGACACGTCGCGGTCAACGAACTCGATGATGGCCATCGGGGCGTTGTCGCCATAGCGGAAGCCGGCCTTCAGGACGCGGGTGTAACCACCGGCGCGGTCCTTGTAGCGCTCGGCGATGACGGTGAACAGCTTGTCCACAACGGCATTGTCGCGCAGCTCGGCATAGGCCAGACGCTTGTTGGCGAGGCCGCCCTTCTTGCCGAGCGTGATCAGCTTCTCGACGATCGGACGCAGGTCCTTGGCCTTCGGCAGGGTCGTCTTGATCTGCTCGTGCTTGATCAGGGCGTTGGCCATGTTGGAGAACATGGCGAGACGGTGGGAAGTGGTACGGCTGAACTTACGCCCGGAAACACCGTGACGCATGGTTGCTCTCCTTCATATCCTGGCCCCGCTGGGCGGAACCGATGGCGATCCCCGCAAGCGCCGGAACCCTTTCGGGCCAGTACGGCGGGGTTTGGGCGGAATGCCCGGTACGCAAAAGCGGGCGGAACCTAGTCGGCTCCGCCCGTAACGTCAAGCTCAGTACGGCTCTTCCAGACGCTTGGCCAGGTCCTCGATATTCTCGGGCGGCCAGTTCGGGATTTCCATGCCGAGATGCAGACCCATCTGGGCCAGCACTTCCTTGATCTCGTTCAGCGACTTGCGGCCGAAGTTCGGGGTACGGAGCATCTCCGCCTCGGTCTTCTGTACCAGGTCGCCGATATAGACGATGTTGTCGTTCTTCAGGCAGTTGGCCGAACGGACCGACAGTTCCAGCTCGTCCACCTTGCGCAGCAGGTTCTTGTTGAAGGGGATCTCGTCCGCCTTCGACTCGGCCACCGCAGCCTGGGGCTCCTCGAAATTGATGAACATCTGCAGCTGGTCCTGCAGGATGCGGGCGGCGATGGCCACCGCGTCTTCCGGCGTGACCGCACCGTTGGTCTCAACGGTCAGCAGCAGCTTGTCATAGTCCGTGGTCTGGCCGACGCGGGTGTTCTCCACCTTGTAGGCGACCTTGCGGACGGGGGAGAAGATGCTGTCCACCGGGATCAGGCCGATGGGGGCGTCTTCCGGACGGTTGAGGGAGGCGGGGATGTACCCCTTGCCCGAATGAACGGTCAGTTCCATGTTCAGGCGGGCACCGGCATCCAGCGTGCAGATGACATGGTCGGGGTCCAGCACCTCGATGTCGGCGCCGGTGTCGATCATGCCGGCAACGACGTTGCACGGGCCTTCGGCGCGCAGGCGCATGCGACGGGGGCCTTCGGCACCCATCTTCAGCGCCATCGCCTTGATGTTCAGAACGATGTCCGTCACATCCTCGCGCACGCCGGGGATGGAGGAGAATTCATGCAGCACGCCGTCGATATGGATCGACGTGACAGCGGCACCCTGCAAAGAGGAAAGCAGGACGCGACGCAGCGAATTGCCCAGCGTCAGGCCAAACCCACGCTCCAGCGGGCCGGCGACGATGACGGCTTCACGCTTCGGGTCGTTGCCCGGCGTGATTTCCAACTTGTTCGGCTTTTCGAGAGTCTGCCAGTTCTTCTGGATCACGGCTGTGCCTCATGCCATCAGGGGAAGACAACGTCCCGGAACAGGGAAATCCGTTCAATTCGGGGTGGGCGCGATGGCATGCGCCGACCTTTCCCGAACGGATGCTGTTCCGGGACGCAGGGTAATTCTAAATCAGACGCGGCGCTTCTTCGGCGGGCGAACGCCGTTGTGCGGGATCGGCGTCACGTCGCGGATGGACGTGATCTGGAAGCCGACGGCCTGCAGGGCGCGCAGAGCGGACTCGCGGCCCGAACCCGGACCCTTCACTTCCACTTCCAGCGTCTTCATGCCGTGCTCCTGGGCCTTGCGACCCGCGTCCTCGGCAGCCATCTGGGCGGCGTAGGGCGTGGACTTGCGCGAACCCTTGAAGCCCATCGTGCCCGACGAGGACCAGGCAATGGTGTTGCCCTGGGCGTCGGTGATGGTGATCATGGTGTTGTTGAAGCTGGCGTTCACGTGAGCGACGCCAGAGGTGATGTTCTTGCGCTCGCGACGGCGAAGACGCGCGGCAGCTGCATTGGGCTTGGCCATTTGGTCCTACTCCGTCTCTTACTTCTTCTTACCGGCGATCGGCTTGGCCGGGCCCTTGCGGGTGCGCGCATTGGTATGCGTGCGCTGGCCGCGGACCGGCAGGCCCTTGCGATGACGCAGGCCGCGATAGCAGACCATGTCCATCAGACGCTTGATGTTCATGGCGGTCTCGCGACGCAGGTCGCCTTCCACCTTGTAATCAGCGTCGATGGTCTCGCGGATGCGCAGGACTTCGTCGTCGGTCAGCTGGTTGACGCGGCGCTCGGCCGGGATGCCAACCTTGGAGCAGATGTCGGTCGCGAACTTCGGGCCGATACCATGAATGTACTGAAGGGCGATAACCACACGCTTAGCCGTGGGGATATTGACGCCAGCGATACGCGCCACGTGTCTTCTCCTCGTTATGTCCGGCAGGTCCGCCGGACGATCTTCGTCCACATCCCGCCTGCTGGTTCCGGTGCCCGTGGCGGGGCGTCCGGTCGGCTTCGGGACATCTCATCCGAAGAAACCCTGGCAATGCCCGGGCCTCCAAATGCGTACGCGCGTCACAACCGCTCCCCCTTCCTTCGCAGGATGGGCGAGCAGGCATGAACGCACGCGACCAATCCTAGAGCCTAGGATCAGAGGCGCGGAGTATAGGCAGGGGCATTAAGGAGTCAAGCCGCATCAATGCGCGGAACGCGGGGTCGGCCAGCGACCCGGCGCATGACTGTATGGGGTGGATTATAGCCGATTACATGCCTGCGCACCAGGGCTGGCGCTTGCCACCCTGATAGGGCCGGGCGTGACCGGCGCGGATCATGGCCTGGGCCAGGTCGGTGCCGTCGGCCAGCGTCACGCGGGCCCGCACCCGGCCGCCATATTTATCATATTCGACATCATGCAGGCGGATGGACCCGTCGCCCTTGCCTTCGGTGGCCGGTGCCACCAGGGCCGCCAGCTTCTGTTTCGCGGCTTGGGCCATGCGCTTCTCATCGGCGCAGTCCGACCGGCTTTCCGGCGTGTCGATCCCGTCGACGCGTACCCGCGTCGTCACTTCCTGGTCCAGCCAGATGGCGACGCGCACCCCCAGCGTGTCGCCATCGACCACTTCCGTGACCCTTGCCGACATGGGCCCCGCCATGCGGCTGACGGCCAGCGACGGTACCGCACCCAGCGCCAGCAGGGCGGCCATGGCCATCATCAGGGGCAGGGAGGGGCGGGACATGGCGATGGTCAGAATCCGGAAGGGCGAAGCGCACGCTATTCTATGTGCAAGCGTCCCGGAACGAAACGGAAATGTGTGACCATCGTCCTAAGTTGAATATACTTAGGATCATTAACGCAATTTATGCCTACAAGTAGGTTCAATTGCAACCATGGGGATCAGAAGTCGCTGCAACGACCCTTGAATTCCCAATCCCCGAAGCGGGTGGGTTCCGGCCCGGCAGGGCCGCCGATCTCTCCGGGTGGCTGCACGACTGGCGCCTTGCGAACCGGGTTGGCATCGGCCTGGGGGATTTCGGGCTTCTTCTCGTCGCTCATGGCGCTCTCCATTCCATATGCGGCAGATATGGCGCGGGGGATCGTCGCTGCCAAGCCTTGATGCGGGCGGGGCGGGGGCCATATCAGGAACGTGGGGCCGATCGGGCCCGTTGATGACAGGCACGAAGGAGCCTTGAGGGAAGATCATGAACGGCTATTTCCGCACCGCAATGCTGCTGGCAGGGCTGACGGGCCTGTTCCTGGCCGTCGGCTTCATGCTGGGCGGGCAATCGGGCATGGTCATCGCGTTTGGCATCGCCGTGGCCATGAACGCCTTCGCCTATTGGAATTCCGACAAGGCGGTGCTGCGCATGTATGGCGCCCGCCAGGTGGATGCCAATAGCGCCCCCCAGTTCTACAGCATGGTGCAACGTTTGGCGCAGCGCGCCGAACTGCCCATGCCCAAGGTCTTCATCATCGATAATGACCAGCCCAACGCGTTTGCCACGGGACGCAATCCGGAGAACGCGGCCGTGGCCGCCACCACTGGCCTTTTGTCCCGCCTGTCGGCGGAAGAGGTGGCGGGCGTGATGGCGCATGAGCTGGCGCATATCAAGAATCGCGACACGCTGATCATGACCGTCACCGCCACGCTGGCCGGTGCCCTGTCGATGCTGGCCAACTTCGCCATGTTCTTCGGCGGGCCGCATTCCAATGGCGAGAACCGCAACAACCCGCTGGGCATCGTCGGTGTGCTGCTGGTCTCCATCCTCGCGCCCATCGCCGCCATGCTGGTGCAGATGGCGATCAGCCGGAGCCGCGAATACGAGGCCGACCGTATGGGGGCGGAGATCAGCGGTCGCCCCGACTGGCTGGCCGATGCGTTGGAGGGTATTCAGAGCGGGGCTGCCCGCGTTCCCAATCAGCAGGCGGAGAACAACCCGGCCACGGCCCATATGTTCATCATCAACCCGCTGCACGGGCGCGGCATGGACAGCCTGTTCTCCACCCATCCCCGCACGGAAGAACGGGTGCGTCGTCTGCGCGCCATGATCATGGGCGGTTCCGTCCCGCCCCGCCGCCCCGCCAGCACCCCGCCGCGCCGGGGGGGCAGCGTGCCCGATGCCGGGGGGCGCAATCCGCGTAAGGGCGGGTTGCCCTGGGGCTGACTATTTCATGGGGGTGGCGGACGGGGCTGTGCCCAACGCCGTTCCCACGGCCTCCATGAAACGGCCTGCCACGTCGAAACTGTCGGGATTGGCGGTGTTGGCGTTGAAGCCAATGGTCAGGTCGATGGCGGGACAATGCACCACCAGCGTGCCGTAATAGCCGCCAAGCCCCATGCAGGCGTGTGGCCCCACCTTCTCCGGAGCGAACAGGGCGGGGCGGGCGATCAGCATATAGCCTGCGCCCGCCTCCGCCGTTGCTATGGTCAGGCCCGACGCCAGCGTGGCGGGGTCGCGGAACACATGTCCGCGGAAAATCCCCCGGAAGAACCGCGCCACATCACCCAAGGTGGATACCAGCCCGCCGCCGCCAAAAAGATCATAGGATGGATCGGCAGCCGTCATATCGACGCCCGATGCATATTGATGAGTGCGGGGCTTTGCTGCCGCTGGTGCCGGCTCCAGGCTTTCCAGCCAGGTGCTGGACAGAGCCAGCTTGTCATAGGGCAACAGGCTGCGCAGAGCTGTACCCATGGGCATGCCCGTTGTCCGTTCCAGGATTTCACCCAGGATGGAGTAGCCGGTATCGGCATAGTGGAAGCGTTCGCCGGGTGTGCCATAGGCTGGCCCCGCCTTCATGGCGATGGCGATCTGCTCGGCCCGCGTCCACCGCCGCTTCGGGTCGGACAACATGGTCTTCTCATAGGACGGGTCATCGAAGAAATCCCGCAGTCCGCTGGTATGATCCATCAGTTGTCGGATCGTGATGCGGTTCGGATTATAACCGCCACTGCGCAGCAATGCCGCTGTTTCCGGCGCGAGCAGGGCGTTGATCGGCTGCGCCAGCGACAGTTTGCCTTCCTCTTCAAGCCGCAGGATGGCGGCGGCGATGAAGGCCTTGGTGATGCTGGCCACGCGGAAAGGGTGATCGGCTGTCAATGGTGTGCCGGCAGGATCGGCATTGCCGACAGCCGCCTGCCAGTCGATGCCACGGCGTGGTGCCTGGACGATGACAGCGATACCCGGGCTGTCGGGCAGGCTGGATGCGGCGTTCTCCAGCGCCTTCTGGAAAATCTCCGCAGGCGGGGGCTCCGCCATGGCCCGCGCACCAGGACCAGCCAGTGCCAGTGAAAATGCGACCGCCGTCCATCCCCGCCGCCACTCCATGCCATTCCCTCCGGTCAGGTTGTTTCGCAAAACAGGCAGGCCGTTACAGCGTCGCCAGCCGATCGGCGATCAGGTCGCTCAGCCCGACGGCATTGGTCGGATGCGCGATGCCATCGGCCGATACCACGGTTTCGATCCCCGCCACCTTGAACGCCGCCAGCCGTTCGATGGGGAAGACGGCATGCACGGTGGCGGCCAGTACCCGGGCGGCACCGTGGGCATAGGCGACCTTGGTGGCATCCAGCAGGGTGCCACCGGAACTGATGATGTCATCGATGAACAGCACGGTGCGGCCCGTCAGGTCGGTGCCGGGGGGCAGGCCCACCGTGACGTCGGTATCCCCGCGCCGTACCTTCAGCCCGACAATGCTGTCCAAGCCGGCAGCCATCGCGGCACCCCGCACCAGATGTTCCGATTCCTCGTCCGGCCCCAGGATCACCCAGCCCTGATCGACGGCTCCCTGTGCCTTGGCCCATTGGCCCAGCAACGGCCCGGCGGTCAGCGCGGCGGACCGGCCGCCGGGGAAAACGTCCCCCAGATCATGGATGCGGTGCAGGTGCGGATCGACCGTGACCACCCGATCGAACAGGCCGCCCAGCCAGCTTCCCATGATCCGCTGGCTGACCACCTCGCCCGGATTGAACTCCATATCCTGGCGCATATAGGCCAAGTAGGGGGCGACCAGGGTCAGCTCCTTCGCCCCGCGTTCACGCAGGGCACCGGCCAGGAATTGCAACTCCACCAGCTTGTTGTTGGGCTGGTCGAGCGAGCGCACGATGATGGCGCGCTCCGGCGCCGCGTCCAGCCGCACCAGGCTTTCCCCATCGGGGAATCGGTGCAGCACCACCTGATGTGCGGCCAAGCCGATGCGACCCGCCAGGCTGCCGGCCAGCGCCTCGCTATCGGGAAAGCCGATCAGAATATCCATTGCCGTTCCATCCCTACCGGGCCGTTTGACCGAACCCTTCTTATGACATGCGATGATCAAATTACACCTGGAGGTGCCCGCTGCGCATCCGGGAAGCGCGGGGTGCCAAATCAGTATGGCGGAATTTGGTGTTTTTTGATTATCGGCTGTAATATCGCTTCGTTTGGGTCATTCTGCCGCAATTGTTCCACGGCCCGCTCTCGCGCGGCTTGCTTCGATCGTTGCGTTCACGGCATCTTCGCATTGGCGTCGTTTGAAAGGGGTGGCCCGATGTGGGGGCTTGGCGGTAGCAGCGGCATGGATCCGTTGGAACTCTCCGAGAAGGAGTACGCTGCCCTGGAGGAGGCGCTGATGGCGTCGGCCCGCGGGCGCGCGTTCCTGCGCCAGCGTGACCGGCAGACGCGCATCGTGGCCCAGGATGACTGGCGGGCCCTGTTGGGCAGCATGACGGAGCAGGTGGAACGCCTGCAGGGTATTGGCGGTGGCGGTGCCGCCGGCCCTGCGGCGGTCGTCGGCGATCAGAGCCCGCATATCCACATCATGCGGGAGGAGCTGAAGCAGCTCTCCAGTTATATAGAGCAGACGCGGCAGGAGATTGCGCAGCTGCGCCCCATGGATGCTGGCGCCAACCGCATCATGGCCGCCACGAACGAGCTGGACGCCATCGTCTCCGCTACCGAACGCGCCACGTCGGACATCCTGAACGCCACAGAGCGCATCCAGGCGCTGGTGGCCCGCCTGCCGCAGAACGACATCACCAACGATATCGATGCCCAGACCATCGAGATCATGACGGCCTGTTCCTTCCAGGACATCACGGGCCAGCGCACCACCAAGGTCGTCAACACGCTGCGCTATATCGAGCAGCGCGTGAACACGATGATCGAGATCTGGGGTGTGGAGGAGACGCCGGGCGGCAAGAAGGTCGGCACCGACGGCCTGATCGCGCTGCGTCCCGACGATGACCGTCCCGACAAGCATCTGCTGCACGGCCCCGCCATGGAGGCGGTGAGCCAGGCCAACATCGATGCACTGTTCGACAGTTTGGATGGCCCGCCAAAGGCCGATGCCAACGACGACATGACCAACATGGATGATTGGGGCCTGTCGGAGGAGGAGATGGCGCCACCGCCCCCTCCGCCCCCGCCCCCGCCTCCCCCCCCGCCGCCACCCCCGCCGCCTCCCCCGCCGCCTCCCCCGCCGGCAGCCGGGGCCACCGTGTCCCAGGCGGATATCGACGCCTTGTTCGGGTAACACCCCATGTCCGCAGATCCCAACCATGTCGCCCCGCGCGTGCGCCTGACCCAGGCACAGCTGGACCGTGCGTGCGAACGGCATCTGGCCTATCTGTCCGGCATGCAGGGCGGGGCGAAGCTGAGCCTGCCCTTCTTCGACCTTTCGGGCCTGTCCTTCAATGCCCGCAACCTGACCAACGCCAACCTGTCGGGCGCCATCCTGCGCGGCACGCGGTTCGTGGGCGCCAAGCTGGATTACGCCGACATGTTCGGCTGCGACCTGACGGGGGCAGACCTGTCGAATGCGCAGCTGACGCGTACCGATCTGCGCGCGGCCAGCCTGCGCGGTGCCGTCCTGCGCGGTGCCAAGATGGTGGAGTGCGACCTGCGCGACGGCAACATGGCCGTGTCGACGCGGGCCGATTTCAAGGTGCTGGGCCTGGATATCGGCCCGGCCGACATCTCGTCCGCCGTGATGATCGATGCCGACCTGACACGCGCGCGCCTGACCGGCTCCTGCGCGCGGGAGGCGGATTTCTCCGGCGCCACCCTGGCCGGGGCGCAGCTGGCCCGCGTCGACCTGCGCAATGCCCAGTTCAAGGCCACCAACCTGGATGGGGCAGACCTGGTGGATGCCGACCTGCGTGGCGCCGACCTGTCGGGTGCGAAGGTTTCCGCCCAGGCGTTGCAAACCGCCATCCGCACGGATGAGGAGGCGCTGCGCCGCGGCGTGAATGTCGTCTCCGACCTGCCGCCGCCTGTGGTGCCGGCCGCGGTGGTGCCGGAATCCGTGCCCAACAGCCCGCCGCCGCCCGAACGGCTGGACGCCATGCTGCGCGCCCATGCGCAATGGGTGGCCACGGGCGGGCAGGGTGGACATCAGCTGGATATCAGCGGCCTGGACCTGTCGCATGCCGATCTGGCGGGCCGGGTCCTGACCCTGATGAAGGCGGTGGGTGTCAATTTGCGCGGTGCCGACCTGCGCGGTGCCCAGATGCAGGCGGCGCAGCTGTCGGGTGCCGACCTGCGCTCCACCAATCTGGGCTTCGCCGATCTGCGGGGTGCTTCGATGGACCGCGCCAACCTGATCGACGCCAACCTGGAAAAGGCCAACCTGTCCAAGCTGCTGACCGCGCGCGGGCATGAGCTGCGCACCTCCCTGGTCCGCGCCCGCCTGGCCGCCGCCGTGCTGCGCGGCGCCGATCTGTCTGAGGTGGATTTCACCGGCGCCGACTTGACGGAAACCGTGCTGGAAGGGGCGAACCTGGAAGGGGCGACGATCGAGGCGGCGCGGGGTATCAGCCTGGGGTAAATGGTCTCGTCTGCGGCGGTACGGCCCATTCGCCCGTCCCCGCATGCATCACGCCTGGCAGCGGGTGCAGGGCGTGGATGCGCTGATAGTCGCGCACATTGAAGGTGACGATGGCGGCGTCATGCACCAGGGCCACCGCCGCGATCACCAGATCAACACCCACCTTCATCTTCGTGCTTCCCGGATGCGGCGTGAAGAAGTCGCGCAGCGCCGGTATGGCGAACAGCCGGGCCTGCATGCGTGCCACCTCCGGCCCTGCTGGCAGAACGGTCAACTGTTCGGTGCCCAGCACGGTTTCCAGCCACGCTTCCAACTCGTCTGCCCGTGTCGTTTTCCCTGCCAGCCGTTGTTTCTCAATCCCGTACTGGATTTCGAACACCACCACGGCGGGAATGGCCAGCGTCGCCATGTCCCTGACGGACAACCAGTTCAGCAGATGTGCATTGGGGTGCTGGCGGGAAAGGTCGCTGACCGCATTGGTATCCAGGATATAGCGGATCATCGTGGCAGCGGGCCCATCAGGCCTACCCCGGCCTCCCGAAGTTCGGCGATCGCATCCTCCAGGTCATGATCGTCCGCTGCGCGCGGACCGCCGGCCAGCAGCGGGTTGCGGGCCAGGGCCCTGCGCCCGGATTCATAGGCACTGCGGGCCACGATCACGACCTCCTGGCCATCCTGACCACCGACGACCTGCGGCTCCCCCGCCTGCGCGCGGCGTACCAGATCGGCCAGTTGGGCCTGGGCCTCCTCGATCTGCCAGGAACGATCCATCGCCGTCTCCACATTCGATCCAGTCAGAATGGGCGCACCCGCTGCATCCGTCAACGCCACCCACAAAAGCAAACAGCGGGGTCACCCCCGCTGTCCGCCTTGTCCTTATCCGTCCAACCCTCAGCCGCGATTCATGCGGCTGCTGACCAGATCGGTGACCACGTTGGGATCGGCCAGCGTGCTGGTATCGCCCAGGGCCTCATGCTCGTTGGCGGCGATCTTGCGCAGGATGCGGCGCATGATCTTGCCCGACCGGGTCTTGGGCAGGCCCGGCGCCCACTGGATCAGGTCCGGCGTGGCGATGGGGCCGATCTCCTTGCGCACCCAGGTCACCAGCTCCTTGCGCAGCTCCTCCGTCGGGTCCTCCCCGGCGTTCAGCGTCACATAGGCATAGATGCCCTGGCCCTTCAGGTCGTGCGGATAACCCACCACGGCGGCCTCGGCCACCTTGGGATGGGCGACCAGGGCGCTTTCGATCTCCGCCGTGCCCAGGCGATGGCCGGACACGTTGATCACGTCATCGACGCGGCCCGTGATCCAGTAATAGCCATCCTCGTCCCGGCGGCAGCCGTCGCCGGTGAAATACTTGCCCTTGAAGGTGGAGAAATAGGTCTGGATGAAGCGCTCATGGTCGCCGAACACCGTGCGCATCTGGCCGGGCCAGCTATCGATGATGCACAGGTTGCCCTCCGTCGCCCCTTCCAGGACGGCGCCTTCATTATCCACCACCTGCGGCTGGACGCCGAAGAAGGGCAGGGTGGCCGAACCCGGCTTCTGGCCGATGGCGCCGGGCAGCGGGGTGATCAGGATGCCGCCCGTCTCCGTCTGCCACCAGGTATCGACGATGGGGCAACGCCCGTCACCGACCACGGAATGGTACCAGAGCCAGGCTTCCGGATTGATCGGCTCCCCCACCGAGCCCAGCAGACGCAGGCTCTCACGGCTGGTCTTCTTCACCGGACCCTCGCCCTCACGCATCAGGGCGCGGATGGCGGTGGGGGCGGTGTAGAAGATGTTGACCTTGTGCTTATCGATGACTTCCCAGAACCGGCTGACCGACGGATAATTGGGAATGCCCTCGAACATCAGGGTCGTGGCGCCATTGGCCAGCGGGCCATAGACGATATAGGAGTGGCCCGTGACCCAGCCCACATCGGCCGTGCACCAGTAGATGTCGCCATCATGATAGTCGAACACATACTGGTGGGTCATCGACGCATAGACCAGATAACCGCCGGTCGTGTGCAGAACGCCCTTGGGCTTGCCGGTGGAGCCCGAGGTGTAAAGGATGAACAGCGGGTCTTCCGCCCCCATCACTTCCGGCTTGTTCTCGGCTGGAACCTTGGCCACCTCATCATGGTACCAGTGGTCGCGGCCTTCTTTCCAGGCCACAGCCCCACCGGTGCGCTTGACCACGATGACCGACGTGACGCCCGGCGCGCGCTCCAGGGCCTTGTCGACATTGGCCTTCAGCGGCACCTTGCGGCCGCCGCGCAGGCCCTCATCCGCCGTGATCACCAGCTTGCTGTCGCAATCGACGATGCGGTCATACAGGCTGTCGGGGGAGAAGCCGCCGAACACGATGGAATGGACCGCCCCCACCCGCGCACAGGCCAGCATGGCATAGGCGGCTTCCGGGATCATCGGCAGGTAGATGGTGACGCGGTCACCCTTCTGCACGCCCTGGGCCTTCAGCACATTGGCCAGACGCCCCACCTTTTCGTGCAGTTCACGATAGGTGATATGGGCGCTCTCCTCCGGATTGTCGCCTTCCCAGATGATGGCCGTCTGGTCGCCGCGCTTTTCCAGGTGCCGGTCCACGCAATTATAGGCGACGTTGGTGGTGCCATCCTCGAACCAGCGGATGTCGACATTGCCCTCGAAGCTGGTGTTCTTCACCTTGGTGAAGGGGGTGAACCAGTCGATGCGCTTGCCATGCTCGGCCCAGAACCCATCGGGGTCGTTGACCGACTGCTCATACATGGATTTGTACGTGGCCGCATCGACCAGGGCCCTGCCGGCCACCTCTTCCGTCACGGGAAAGAACGAAGGGCTGCTCATGGCGTTTTGTCTCCCAAGGTTGACGGGCCGTACCTGTCGCCGGCCTTCATCTCTGTCGGGACCGCGTGCCGGCGGCGGTGTCATCCGCGCCTGTCGGTCCCGTCCGTTTGCGCAATGTTATGTAAGCATCGGCCAGCCTGTTTGGAACATGTACATTCGTCGTGTTGGCATTTCGACGCATTCAACGGTTTTTTCTGGACAAACATTGCCCCGCCATACCGCGTGCGGGGGCTTGCACAGCATGGTATGGTTGGTCCCGGTTCCATCCAGAGCGGGGGCGCGTGCGGGCATGAACGGGGTGATTCCCGAAGGAGACGGCGTTGGCGGGGTTGGGGACGACCTGGCGCAGCTGGGCACGCGCACCAGCCTGATGACGCTGAACCTGCTTCTGTCGATCGTACCGGAAGACGGTATCGGCTTTGCTGACGCCGCCGCGGCGGCGCGCAGCCTGTCGCGGCGTATTGACGCGGCAGCGGGAAACTTCGAGGAAATCATGCGGAAGGCTGGATAGGGCTCAGTCGCTGATCGCGATAACCCCGTCCGTGACGCTGACCGGCACCGACCGCAGCGGCCGGCCCGCGCAAGGGCCGATGATGCACATGCCGTCCTCCACCCGGAACTGGGCGCCGTGCGTGCTGCACTGGAGGTATCGGCCGTCGATGCTCATGAAATCGTCCGGGTCCATTTCCAATGCCACCCCGACATGCGGGCAGGAATTGCGATAGCCGAAGACCTGGCCGCCTTTGCGGGCCACCAGGATCTTCACCTTCGCCTCGCCCTTGGGCCAATCGAAGCCGCGTGCCGTGCCGTCGGGAATATCCTCCACACGGCACAGGACATGTCCACTCATGCCGCGACCCCGGCCAGGGCGCAGATATGCGTCCATTGCGCGTCGGTGACGGGGCAGACGGACAGGCGCGACTGCTTGATCAGCTGCATCTCCGCCAGGGCAGGATCAGCCTTCATCTGCTTCAGTGTGACCGGTGTCTTGACTGGGGTCACCGGGGCCAGATCGACCATGACGAAGCGGCCAGCCGGATCGGACGGGTCCGGATAGGCTTCCTTGACGATCTCGGCGATGCCGACGATCTCCAGCCCCTCGTTGGAATGATAGAAGAAGGCGCGGTCGCCGACCTTCATGCTCTTCAGGTTCAGGGCCGCCTGATGGTTGCGCACGCCATCCCAATGGGTGCGGCCATCGGCAACGAACTTGTCCCAGGCGTACTTGAACGGCTCGGACTTCACCAGCCAATAGGCCATGTATGGGTTCCTTGTAGGTCAGGTCGAGGGCGAAGCCCGAGCCCTGACATTGATGCCGCAAACCTTTCCTGTCAGGGCTCGCCTCCGGCTCGACCTGACCTACGGTGCTTACGGCAGAACCTTGCGATAGGGCCGGATGCTGACCGACTGGAACAGGCCGGCGATGGCATAGGGATCGGCGGCGGCAAAGGCTTCGGCGGCGGCGCGGTCGGGGAAATCGAGGACCAGCAGGCTGCCCACCGGCTTTTCGCCGGCCTCGTCCAGCAACGGGCCGGCGATGATGATGTGGTCCAGCTTGCTGTTCAGATAGTCCAGATGCGTGGGCCGGTTGGCCAGACGCAGTTCCAGGGAATTCGGCTTGTCATGGCATTCAAGGACGAAATGCATGGGGAAGGGTCCCGTCGGTCGGTTGATTTCCGACCATGCTTAGCCGTGGCGAACGCTGCCGTCCAGCGTCAGGCTTCCACCAGTTCCAAGAGCCGCCCGTCGGGCGCGAAGCAGGCGCAGATCAGCCGTCCGCCGAACCCGGCCCCGCCATCCAGGCTGGCGGTGAAGTCGGTGACGGTCGGGCCCGGCCCGTGGGCGGGGTCATAGCCGCGCACAACGCGGCGGAAGCCGTTATAGGGCTCGGCGATGCGGGCGAAGCTATTGCCGCCCCACCAGAAGATGTCGGCCTGCATATGCAGCGGCTTGGCCGGGTCCAGCCCTGCATTGACGAACAGCAGCTCCGTGGGGCTGCCGTCCCCGGCACTGGTATAGGCGCAGCGGCGCACGGCATTCAGCAGATTGTCATGACCGGGCGCGTTGCGCAGGGCGGCGCGCAGTTCCGCTGTCCAGCGGGCCAGCGTCACGGCCCCGTCGCGGGCCGATGCCAGCCCGTGCTGGGCATTGCCGCCATAAGCGGCCAAGGTCGCTTCCAGCCCCTGATCGACCATCCATTTCAGCACGGCGGCCGGGTCGGGCGCGAATTGCAGCTGCAACAGCTTGTGCCACATCTCCTCCTGCCCGCCGCGCAGATAGGTGATGTCGGTGACCACCACGCCGCGCATGGCCAGGATCTGGCGGCGGAAGGACAGCAACTCCTCCACCGTCTCGCGCACGGCCGTGCCGCGCCCGATCATGTTGCCCAGATAAACCAGCCGGTCGCCGGGCTGGAACCGCTTGCCGACATCGTCATGCAGGGCCGCCAGCCGCGTCGCCTCGCCATGCACCGCACCCACCGCCCACACGCGGCGCGGGCGGCCCAGCAGGGCATATTTGCGGTCATCCGACATTGGCGGTCCGGCAGGTTTCACAGGGTCGCGCCAGTGTAGGGCGTACCGCGGCGCAAAAAAAGAGGCGTTCACAGGGTGAACGCCTCTTAATACTAAATATTCCGCATTTTTGACAGCGGTATGCTTGATCTAGTGGTTGTAGCCCTTTCGCGCCGGGCACCACTAGAGATTAGAGATCAGGCCGCCTTGCTCAGCACGGCTTCCAGCTTCTCGGTGGCCTTGCGCTCATCGATCATCTCGACGACGGCCAGCTCACGGGCCAGACGCTCCAGGGCGGCATGATAGATCTGCCGCTCGCTGTAGGACTGGTCGGACTGGTCCTCGCCGCGATACAGGTCGCGCACGACCTCGGCGATGGAGACCGGGTCGCCGGAATTGATCTTCGCTTCATATTCCTGGGCGCGGCGGCTCCACATGATGCGCTTGATCTTGCTGGGGCCCTGCAGGGTCTCCATGGCGGCCTTGATCCGGTCCTTGGTGGACAGGCGGCGCAGGCCGGAGGCCTTGGCCTTCGCCACGGGAACCTTCAGCGTCATCCGTTCCTTTTCGAACTGGATGGCGTACAGCGTCACGCTCATGTCGGCGATGCTGTGGGTTTCGATCCCGATAATCTGACCAACCCCGTGGGCCGGATAGACAACGTGATCCCCGGTGGTGAAATCTAGGCTTTCGGACATGTTCGGTTGCTCTCTTTTTCCGCGCGGGGCTTAAGGCACCCAAGGGAACAAAAATGACTGGGGCCCCGACCGCACAGGCGGCGGGACCGCTCACTCGAAACGCTGCGATGGCGAAAGCGGTCGGCACATCAAGCCACGTTCACGGGCGCCGTGCCGATCCTCGCTGAACTGAATATAGTCGATGTTACGCCAACATGACAGAGGCGGAACGCACTGTTCGCCATTGGTTCCGCGCAGGGCGCGTTATGTCGGTCATGCGCCCATCGCATGGGCAGGGCGGATTCTTCTTAACCAACGGTCAATATCCGCACCGCTGGACGCCCGCGACAGGCAGGAAACAATCCTTCCATCGCGGGTCACACGCCTTGTTACTTCCCCGGCTTGGGGCTGAAATGCTGGGCGAACTTGTCGGGCACGTTCTTCCAGGCGTCGGCGTCGGGCAGCGCGTCCTTGCGGCGGTTGATGTTGGGCCAGATGCCGGCATATTCGCGGTTCATGGCCAGCCATTCCTCGGCCCGCGGATCGGTGTCGGGCAGGATAGCCTCGGCCGGGCATTCCGGCTCGCACACGCCGCAATCGATGCATTCGTCGGGATGGATGACCAGCGTGTTCTCACCCTCGTAGAAGCAGTCGACGGGACAGACTTCCACGCAGTCGGTGTACTTGCACTTGATGCAGGCCTCGGTAACGACGTAGGGCATGCCTGGACTCCAACGAACTGCCGCGCGCGGTATGGGGGTTTACCTGATGGGAGAGGTAGACAATCCGGGCAGCGGGCGCAACTGCTTCCATGGTATCAGCGGACATGCACGGGCCGTTGGGCTGAGACGTAAGATTATTACGGATGGGCTGAAGATGATTGATGAGAAACGCCACGCGCCCGCCACGGCGCGCAACCGCCAGCCGCTGCTCGACGCATTGCGCCCGCATCTGCCCGCCACGGGCCTGCTGCTGGAAATCGCCAGCGGCAGCGGGGAACATGCCGTTTTCCTGGCGGAAAACCTTCCCGGCCTGACCATCCAGCCCAGCGATCCCGACGCAGGCGCGCGCGCCAGCATCCGCGCCTGGACCGAAGGGGTGGCCAATATCCGCCCGCCGCTTCAGTTGGACGCCTCCGATCCCGCAAGCTGGCCCGATCTGACGCCCGATGCCATCCTGTGCGTCAACATGATCCATATCGCACCCTGGTCGGCGGCGCTGGGCCTGTTCGCCGGGGCGGCGAAACTACTGCGGCCGGATGCCCCGCTCTGCCTCTATGGTCCCTACAAGCGGGATGGGGCGCACACCGCCGACAGCAACGCCGCCTTCGACGCCGACCTGAAGGCACGCAACCCGGCCTGGGGCGTGCGCGACCTGGAGGCGGTGGCGGAACTGGCTGCCGGCCATGGGTTCGGGGAACCGACGGTGATCCTGATGCCGGCCAACAACCTGACACTGGTGTTCCGGCGGGAGGGTTGAGGTTGAGGGGTCCAACAAGCACTACCGTTATCCTCGCGAAAGCGGGGATCCAGCATAAGCGGCGTCTGCCGCGATATGAGTCTTATCGGCGCTAACCGCGCCTCATGCTGGATCCCCGCATGCGCGAGGATGACGGTAGAGAGGGCTGAAGCCTCTCACCCAGACTTGCCTGGATCCCCCCCCCTCAATAATCCCACTGGAACTGCACGCCGACCTTGCTCTCGGTGCCGACCTCGCCGCGCGCCTTGATATGGTCGGTGATGCCATATTCCACCGTGGCCTTGCTCTGGCCGGTGCCCAGCTCCTGTTCCACGCCGACATAGATATTGTCGCCGATATAGCGGCCGGCGGCGACGGTGCCGGCACCCGACCCGTCCTCGCTGCCCCGGAATTCCAGCCGGTCCACGCCCAGCGAGCGTTTCACGTTGTCAACAAAGCCCGGCCCGCCGCCGAAAAGGCCCGACAGTTGCGCCGCCGACTGCGCCAACTGCACCGCCTCCAGCGCCGACAGCTGCCCCGCACCACGGTTGAACAGCAGCCGGGCCAGCACCTCATCCTCCGGATAAGGTGGCTGGGAGGACAGTTTGACCGTCGGCTTGGACGGGCGGCCGGTGACGGTGACGATGGCGGTCAGGTCGCCGCGCTGGGTCTGCGCCTCCACATCCAAAGACGGATCGAAGCTGCCATCGCCCAGGAAGGTGACATTGGCCCGGTTCAGCGCGAAGGTCTGGCCCAGCAGCCCCATCTCACCCTTGACCAGCGCGACATTGCCCGACAGCAGCGGCGTGGCGGTGGTTCCACGCAGCTTCAGCGAGGCTTTCAGTTCTGCATCCAGCCCGCGCCCGCCGATATAGATCTGGTTGGGTGCCTCGACATCGATATTCAGGCGGATGACGACGATGGACGGCGCTTCGGCCCCCACCGCCTTGGCATCGGCACTGCTGACCGCCCCCGGTGGCGGCACACGGCGAGGATGGTTGATCTCCTTGACCTTCACCTCCACCACCGTGGGTGGCAGCTTGTCGGGGATACGGATATGGGCCTCGGCCACATCCACACGCCCGGCGATGGTCATGTCGCTGGGCTTGCCGGTCACCGTGATGTCGGCGCCGGCAAAGGCCTCCACCATGTCGATGCCGGCCAGCTTGGCCCGCTTGGCGGTCAGGTGCAGGTCGATCTGCTTGTCGCCCAGTTCGGGACGGAAGCCGAAGCTGCCCGACAGGCCGACGGTACCGCCGCCGGGCGTCTTGCCCTCGAACTTCTCGATGGCCAGACCTTGGGGATCGCCCTTCAGCACCGCCTGGATATCGGTGATCAGGGTGCCCCAGCGCTGGTTCTCATACCGGGCATTGTCCAGCTTCACGGTGCCGGTCAGCTCCCGCGCCGCCAGCGTGCCGCCCAGCGTCAGGTCCAGCACCATCTGCCCGCCCAGCCGGTCGCCAGTGGTGGCCAGCAGATCGTCCAGCCGGCGCAGCGCCAGATTGCCCTCCAGCCGGCCGCTGATCGGCTTGTCTGTGGGCACGGCGATGTTGGTCACCGCCCCCTGCATCTCCAGCGGCAGGTCGGCGCGGCCGGACAGGCCCACGCCCGATCCGGCACTGTCGATACGGGCGATCAGCGCCACGCGCCCCTTCTGCCAATCGGCGGTCAGGGTGGCGCCGAGCGGCGACGGGCCTTTCAGCACCTGTGGCGCCAGGGCGAATTCCGACAATTTCAGGTTCAGATTGCCCCTGGGGTCGGTGACCGTGCCCGACAGGCTGGCCGTGCCGTCCAGATGACCGTACAGCGTCAGGGTCGGATCGATCAGCCGCACCCAGTTGAGCGGCAGCCGGGTCAGCGACACCTGCCCGCCCAGCCCCTTGGGCGACATGTCGGCATTCGCCTCCAGCCTTGCATCGCCGGCCAGCAGAACCAAGCCCTGCACACCCACGACCCCATTGCCGAAGGACAGGTTGGCAGGATTGGCTAGCCGGAATTCCGTGTCGGCATAGGCGCCCGACAGACTGCCCAGGCCCAGGCGGCTGATACCGTCCTTGGCACCCGTGGCCAACTGGCCCTGCATGGCCAGCTTCACGGGCGACGACCCGCGCTTGCCCGACAGGTCGAAGCCCAGGGCCACGGCCGTCAGCGGCCCCTTGGCCGAACCGGTGATCTTGTCCAGGTCCAGGGTGCCGGCATCGATGCCGCTGATGGTGAAGCCGGCATCGACATTGGGCGTCTTGGCCGCTCCGTCCAGCCGGGCGGCCAGATTGATCGCCCCCACCTTCTGCCCATGCCAACGCCGCCACAGCTCCTTGAAATCCGCCTTCACCTCCGCCGATTGCTGGCCCCTGGCGTGGGACAGCTGCACCGACAGCGTGCCATTGCCCCAGACCTCGTCTCCGGCAATGAAGGCCAGGATGCCCAGGTCGGGGATGGTGCCCGCCAGCTCGCCGCTGGCCAGACCCGTGGCCGTATCCAGTTCCAGATCGCCGCCGATCTTGTTCAGGCCGATAACCGCATCGATCCCGTTCAGCGACAGGGTCGATCCGCTATGCGCGATGCCACTGCTGAGCGCTATGCGCTGGCCATTCAGGCTGGTTTCCAGGGCCACCCGGCCCTTGGGCGCCCGGGGCAGGCCGGCCATCTGCGCGTCCAGCTTGGTATCGACCAGTTGCAGCCCATCCACCACCAGCCCGTCGCCGGCAATCTCCAGCACCAGCGTGTCGGGCGACGGGCTTTTCAGCCGGGCGGTGACCCCACCGGCGACCTGGATGCCCAGGGCGGGGGACAGATAGGACAGGTCCGCCACCTCCGCCGCCAGATCGGCGCCAATGCCCTTGGGGCCGTACCGCCCCTCACCCCCCACCTTCAGGCGCGGGTTGGTCAGCGACAGGCGGCGCAGCAGCATCTCCTCGCTCACCGCGACATCGGCGAAGATCGCCGTGGTGCCAATCAACAGCGGATCCAGGGCCGGAATGCCGGCTGCGAGTTCCTTGCCTTCGCCCTCCACCACCAGCGCCGTCTGCCCGCCCGTGCGGCGCAGCTTGCCCTCCACCGCCAGCGATCCGGCCAGCTTGCGCCCGGCCAGCCCCGACAGGGGCGCCAGATCGCGGGCTGACAGGGTCAGCACCATCTCGCCATCCTTGCCCCAGCCGGTCAGCGCCCCGCTGGCCGTGGCCGATACGGCGGTACCGATGAAGCCGGCCTTGGCGATAGTGATGCCGCCCTTGGCCGGGGTGAGGGTCAGTTCGGCGGCCAGATCGGCCTTGGGTCCGGTCAGGGCGGCCAGCGGGCCACTGGCGCCTTCCATCCGGACATCACCGATCACCTCCACCGGGTCCAGCCCCTTGGTCACCAGCTTCACGCCCATGCTTTTCAGCAGCAGGTCGGGCAGGCCGACATTGTCCAGGGTCAGGTCGGTGGCTACCTGCGGCACCTCTGGTGTACCGGTCAAGGTGATGCTGCCGCGTGCAGCACCCAGGCTGGCCGGTGCCGTCAGCGGCGCCAGGATGGCGCCGTCGGGCAGTTCCACCCAGGCGCCGACATTGATGGCGCGGGTCTTGATGTCGAAGGCGCCGCCGCCGGAGATTTTACCGAAGGCGGCACTGATGCCGACGCCGTCCAGCGCCAGCTTCACGCCCGGATCGATCAGGCCGCCGGCCCCGATGCGCAGGTCCGGCCCGACCAGCGGCCGGATCGCCGGCGGCAGCATCGCCTGCATATTGCCCGACAGGTCCAGGCCGAAGGTCAGCTTCGATCCCGAAGGGCGGATGCGGAATTCCGCCTTGGCATCGACCACATCGCCTGCCTTGGCCGTGGCGCTGCCGGTCCAGTCGGTCAGCGGCCCTTCACCCTTCAGGGTCAGGGTAACGGGGGGGCGGCCGGGAATGTCCAGCATCTCCGCCAGCAGGCCATTGCCCTGCTCCGTGGCCTCCACCGCCAGGGTCAGGCGGCGACCGGCGACATAGGCACCGGCGACGGTCAGGGTGCCCGGCCGGTCATCGATACGCTTGATGTCCAGCGTCCCGGCCCCGCCCAACTCGCCGGCCGGCAGCTTGGCCTGTCCGGCCACGGTCAGTACGGCCGGGCTGCCGCCCAGCAGTTCCGCGCCCAGATTGACCTTTGCCAGCGCCAGTTCCGCCACATGGACGGAGACCGGCAGCTGGGGCAGGGCGCCGGTATCGTTGGGGTCTTCCGGCTGCGGCAAGGGCTGTCGCGCTACGTCGACGCTGGTGGCGGTCAGCGTGTCGATACTGAGGGTGCGGGAGAACAGGGGCCAGGGGTTCCAGGCCAGATGCGCGTCGGTCACCGTCAGCCAGACGCCATTGGCATCCGCCATGGTCAGACGGGCCAGGCGCAGGTCGAACACCGACCCGCTCGCCCCCTCCGCTACCAGCCCCGGCACGTTGCTCTGGGCCTGGGCCAGCACGAAGTCGCGGCCCGACGGCGTAGCCAGCCAGATGCCGGACGACACGGCGATCAGCAGCACCAGGGCCACCAGCCCCGCCAGCCCGGCGGCGATCCAGATCAGGATGGCGCGCATGTTTGTCGTCTTGTCCATCGCCGCCCCCTTAGAATGCCTGGCCGATGGAAATGTAGAACTGGAACGACTTGTCCCCGTCGCGCTTGTTCAGCGGTACGGCCACGTCCAGACGGATGGGGCCGATTACCGTCAGGTAACGGCCGCCGATGCCGGCGGCATAGCGCAACCCCTGGCCCAGCTTGGGATATTCCGTCGTATAGACATTGCCGGCATCAATGAAGGGCACGACCCCGATCTCATCCGTCACCATCACCCGCATTTCGGCCGACATTTCCAGCAGCGATACGCCGCCCAGCGGTTCACCCTGCGCGTCGCGCGGCCCCACCTCCTGATAGCCATAGCCGCGGATCGACCCGCCGCCGCCGGCGAAGAAACGCTTGTCGGCCGGCACGTCCAGCAGCCCGCCGCCGATCACCGCGCCATAGACACCGCGCAGGGCGGCGACATACTTGCCATTGTCGCTGAAGTCGAAATAGCCGCTGCCGCCCACCCGGGCGATGGCGAAGCTGCTGCTGTCGCCCAGCGCCGCCAGATAGGGGGTGACGGCACCCGACAGGCGGAAGCCCTTGGTGGGGTTCAGCAGATTGTTCGACTTGTCCCAGGTGATGGCGGCGGGGATGCCGACCAGGGTGTTCTTGGTGGTCTGGGTGTTTTCCTTGATATGCGACTGTTCGGCGGTGATGCCCAGGCTGGCCTTCAACCCCTTGGCCAGCTGCCGTTCCACCGCCGCCGTCACCACCACCGCCTTGCGGCGATAGGCATCGGGCCGTTCCGACAATGCCTCGGCCGACAGGTTGAGGGACTGCCGGCGCGACAGGAAATCGGGCTGCTGATAGGTGGTGGCCAGGCGATAGTCGAAATCGCTGGCGCTGGTCTCACCCCGGCGGGAAATGCCGGCGATGGAGGCATCCACGCGCAGCTTTTCCGCATTGCCCATCAGGTTGCGGTCGCCCCAATAGGCATTGGCGCCGAACCCGTCCTCGGTCCCGTAATCGGTGCCGAAGCCGACATAGTTCATCTCCCGCTCGGCCAGATCGACAATGACCGGGGCCTGGTTCTCCGCCGTCGGCTCGTCCGCCAGCCGCAGCCGGACGGAGGAGAAGACGCCCAGATTGGCCAGGGCCTCGCGCCCTTCCTCCATGGCGGCGGGGTGATAGACATCGCCCGTGCGCCAGGGCAGGCGGCGGCGGGCGGCGCGCTCGTTCACCTCGCTCAGCCCGTTGAACGTCACCTCGCCGAACTTCACCTCCGGCCCCGCATCGACAATATAGGTGACATCCATGCCCTGCACCGCATGGTCCACCACCAGCTCGCGGTCCAGCAGCTTGGCATAGGCATAGCTCTGTTCGGCCAGCCGCGGCAGGATGCGGCCCTCGGCATCGACCACGGCGGGTGCCCGGGCCGGCGACCCGATATCCAGGCCCAGCGCCTCGGCCAGCGGCGCGCCCTTGGGCAATGTGGCGCCGTCGGGTGCCGTCAGGGCCACGCGCGTGATCTTGTAGCGCGCCCCTTCCTCCACCAGGATCAATACCTTGGCGGGTACCACATCCACGTCGATCTCGGCATTGACGATGGCGTCGTAATAGCCTTCCGACCGCAGCGCGGCGCGGAACCGGTCCAGGTCGGCATCGGCGCGCCGTCCCAGGCCGATAGGGCTGGGCGGGGGCTGGTTCTTCAGTTCCAGCAGGCTCGACACCTCATGCAACAGGCGGGACAGATGCGGCTGATCCTCCACCCCCTGGATCGACACTTCGTATTTCGTTTCCTGGGCATGGGCGGGCAGTGCGGCCATGCTGGCCGCCGCCGACAACATCCAGATACGCCATCTGCCTTGGCTCATTATCCTCCCCCGGTTGCCGTCATGGTGGCATGGGGCGGGGGCGGGTTGCCAGGGGTAAAGGCCAGGCGCTTTGGTGTTATACCAATCTGCCGAAGGCTCGACCTTTGGCGGATTGGAGGCCGGATGCCGCCGCCCGGCGCCTGAGGGAACACGTGTCAGAGGCCCAAGTCATTGCGGGAATATTAATTTCGGCAGCCCGGACGCAGGGCTGCCCCACCTTCTGCGCCCTACCCGATGCGCCGCGATGCGATTATATTGCGCCGCGATAACAGCCCGGCCACCCAGTTCCCGCCCCCAAAGGCGGTTCGACAGGGTGGCCGGGCGTTTTTCATGCGCGAACCCCGATCCGGCGGACCTGGTCTATTGGGCGGCGCGCGACCAGCACCAGGCACGCAGGACCGTACCATGCAATTGCGCAACATCGCCATCATCGCCCACGTCGACCACGGCAAGACCACTCTGGTGGACATGCTGTTGAAGCAGTCCGGCACTTTCCGTGAAAACCAGCAGGTCGCCGAGCGCGCCATGGACAGCAACGACCTGGAGCGTGAGCGCGGCATCACGATCCTGGCCAAGTGCACGTCCGTTGTCTGGAACGACGTCCGTATCAACATCGTCGACACGCCGGGCCACGCCGATTTCGGCGGCGAGGTGGAGCGTATCCTGAACATGGTGGACGGCGTCTGCCTGCTGGTGGATAGCGCCGAAGGCCCGCTGCCGCAGACCAAGTTCGTGTTGGGCAAGGCCCTGAAGCTGGGCATGCGCCCGATGGTCGTCGTCAACAAGATCGACCGCCAGGACGCCCGTCCCGACGAAGTGCATAACGAGATTTTCGACCTGTTCGCCTCGCTGGACGCCAGCGACGAGCAGCTGGACTTCCCCACCCTGTTCGCCTCGGGCCGCAACGGCTGGGCCGTCGTCGACCTGAATGACGAGCGCAAGGACCTGACCCCGCTGTTCGAGCTGATCGTCAACCACGTCCCGGCCCCCAAGGTCGGCAGCGTGGACGAGCCGTTCACCATGCTGGCCACCACCCTGGAAGCCAACCCCTATCTGGGCCGCATCCTGACGGGCCGCATCCAGTCCGGCCGCGTCAAGACCAACATGTCGATCAAGTCGCTGTCGCGTGACGGCAAGCTGATCGAGCAGGGTCGCGCGTCGAAGGTCCTGGCCTTCCGCGGCCTGGAGCGCGTGCCGGTTGACGAGGCGCAGGCCGGTGACATCGTCGCCATCGCCGGCCTGGTCAAGACCACGGTCGCCGACAGCATCGTCGATACCAGCGTTGACACCGCCCTGCCGGCCCAGCCGATCGATCCGCCGACGCTGGCCATGACCTTCTCGGTCAATGACAGCCCGCTGGCCGGTCGCGAAGGCGACAAGGTCACCAGCCGCATGATCCGCGACCGCCTGATGCGCGAAGCCGAAGGCAACGTCGCCCTGCGCATCCGCGAGACCGAGAATGCCGACGCGTTCGAGGTTGCCGGCCGCGGCGAACTTCAGCTGGGCATCCTGATCGAGACGATGCGCCGCGAGGGCTTCGAGCTGTCGATCTCCCGCCCGCGCGTGGTGATGAAGACCGACGCCACCACCGGTCAGCGTCTGGAGCCGATCGAGGAAGTCGTCGTCGACGTGGACGAGGAATTCTCCGGCGTCGTCGTGCAGAAGATCGCCGAGCGCAAGGGCGAGATGCTGGAAATGCGTCCGTCGGGTGCCGGCAAGGTCCGCCTGGTGTTCCATGTCCCGTCGCGTGGCCTGATCGGTTATCAGGGCGAGTTCCTGACCGACACGCGTGGTACCGGCGTCATCAACCGCCTGTTCCACGATTACGCCCCGTACAAGGGCGCGATCCCCGGCCGCCGCAACGGCGTGCTGATCTCCAACGCCGAGGGTGAGGCCGTTGCCTACGCCCTGTGGAACCTGGAAGATCGCGGCCCGATGATGATCGAGCCCGGCTGGAAGGTCTATGAGGGCATGATCGTCGGCGAGCACACCCGCGAGAACGACCTGGAGGTCAATGTTCAGAAGGGCAAGAAGCTGACGAACATCCGCACCACCAGCAAGGATGAAGCCGTCGTCCTGACGCCGCCCATCCGCATGGCCCTGGAAAAGGCCCTGTCCTACATCCAGGACGACGAGCTGGTGGAGGTTACGCCGAAGTCGATCCGTCTGCGCAAGAAGCTGCTGGACCCGAACGACCGCAAGCGCGCCGAGCGTCAGGCCGAAGCCGGCTGATCGGTTCGGGTGAGAGTTGAAGGGGGAGGCCTGGGCGACCGGGCCTCCCTTTTTCGTTTGAGTGGCGTTTAACTGTTGTAGAGACGTTGTATGGAAATCAAAAATCCTGAAAATTTCCTTTGAGCCAAAATAACATCCTTTTCCTGGAGTATATTTGGGTTATTGCATGCGCTGCATATGATGTATTTTTGATTTTTTATATCCTTTCCAGGGATTTTGTAGCTTCTCCCGCAATGTGTGCATGGCACCTCATGCATGTGTTGATCGAAGTCCAGCAAAGATCTACGTTGCTTCACACGACGATGCATTGCCGACTCTCCTGACAGATAGCTGGGAGAACATACTGCGTTGTTGTCGGTTTGGGATCATGGTCTCATGCACCAAGGGTGTGAGCCTAGATTTTCCCATCAAATTGGATTGCCCATTTTCAGAGTGGGCTCCCCACTTCATCTGTTTGGCGAAACGTGACAAGCTCAAACCTGAAAGCATGAGCTTCGGAGGCGTGAAACCATGCAAATATCGGTCAATGATCGCTGGGCCCGTTTCATTGCGGACGAAATGGCATCGGGCGGCTTCGATAGCCCGGATGGAGTGGTGGCGGAAGCGCTGAACCTGCTGCTGGCCCAGCGGGAGCAGCTCCAATCCTTGCGGGCCATGGTCCAAGCCTCTCTGGCGGAAGGAGGGGATCTGTCGGATGGGGAGCTGGACCTTCTCTTGAAGGCAGAAATGGACAGGATGGTGCAGACGGCGCAGTGAACATGCTACGCCGTCTTGCTTACAGCCACGCTGCGGCACGCGACTTCACCGCCATCCTGCGCTTCATAAGCCAGCGCTCATGCGACGACCGCGCGGGCCTGCGCTATGTTCAGCTTTTGAGAGAACAGTGTCAGAAGCTTGCGGAGCTCCGGGGAACGCTGGGCCGGCCTAGGGATGAACTTGCCCCCGGTCTACGCAGCTTCCCTTTCCAGGGTTATGTGATTCTGTTCCGGTACGAGCCAGACCGCTTGCTGATCGTCAATGTCGTTGAGGGGCGCCGCGACTTGGCAGCCTTCCTTGGAAAAGGCGGTTGAGAGCCGACCGTTCCTCACCGCCCGTCCAGCACCCAATCCGGCCGCACCCAGTGGCAGGTATAGCCGTTGGGGGTGCGCTCCAGGTAATCTTGATGGAAATCCTCCGCTTCCCAGAACGGGCCGGCATCGGTGATCTCGGTCACCACTTTCCCCGGCCAACGGCCGCTTTCATCCACTTCCGCCTTCACATGGCGGGCGGTTTCGGCCTGGGCGGCGTTTTCCACGAAGATGGCGGAGCGGTACTGGCTGCCGATATCGTTGCCCTGGCGGTTCAAGGTCGTCGGGTCGTGGATCTGGTAGAAGAATTCCAGCAGGCGGCGATAGGTCAGCTTCTCGGGATCGAAGCTGATCTCGATGGCTTCGGCATGGCCGGTGCGGCCGGTCTTCACGTCCTTGTAGGTGGCATTGGCAAGATCGCCGCCGGTATAGCCGACGCGGCTGCCCACGACGCCCGGCACCTTGCGGATCAGGTCCTGCATGCCCCAGAAGCACCCGCCCGCCAGGATGGCGCGTTCGATTGCCATGATCTCTTCCTTATCAGCGTTTCGCTCGGACGGTAGATTTGGTGATGTCCGGCATCGAAGTCCAGTGCCGGGCGCGCGGGTCATGGGGCACCTTTGCGTCATCGGCGTTCGACAAGAGCGGCGTGTCAAGGTAAACCCCCACGCCATGAATGATGCGACCACCAGCCCGGCCGACAGCGCGCTCGCCACGCGCGGCGCTGCCCTTGACCTTCTGTTCAACGTGCTGGCCAAGCGCGTGCCGTTCGATGACGCCTGGGATGCCAGCCGCGCCCTGCGGGCGCTGGAGTCGCGCGACCGCGCCTTCGTGCGCCTGCTGGTCGCCACCACGCTGCGCCGGCTGGGCCAGATCGACGCCGCCATCCAGTCCACCTTGAACAAGCAGGGCCAGCAGCTGAAGGCCGTGGTGCAGGACATCCTGCGTCTGGGTGCCGCCCAGTTGCTGTTCCTGGGCACGCCCGCCCATGCCGCCGTCGATACGGCCGTGGAACTGGCGGTGGCGCGCAAGCAGCATCCCTACAAGGGCCTGATCAATGCCGTGCTGCGCCGGCTGGACCGGGAACGCGATGCTATCCTGGCGGCGCAGGACCCCGGCCGCCTGAACACGCCCGACTGGCTGTGGCTGTCCTGGCGCAAGGCCTACGGCACGGCGCTGACCCGCGCCATCGTTGACACCCATCTGGCCGAAGCCCCATTGGACATCACCGTCAAGGGTGATGCGGCCGCCTGGGCTGAACGTCTGGAGGCCGAGGCGCTGCCCACCGGCAGCCTGCGCCGCGCCGCCGGCGGGCAGGTGACGGAACTGTCCGGCTTCGACGAGGGCGGCTGGTGGGTGCAGGATGCCGCCGCCTCCATCCCCGCCCGGCTGTTCGGTGATCTCAAGGGCCTGGACGCTATCGACCTGTGCGCCGCCCCTGGCGGCAAGACCGCACAGCTGGCGGCTGCCGGCGCGCGCGTCACCGCCGTGGACCGGTCGGACAAGCGGCTGGTCCGCCTGACGGAGAATATGCAGCGCCTCGGCCTGGGAGCGCAGGTGGCGACGATCGTGGCCGATGCCACCGAATGGCGCCCCGACGCGCCCGTCGATGCCGTGCTGCTGGACGCGCCCTGTTCTGCCACCGGCACCATCCGCCGCCATCCCGACGTGGCGCGGCTGAAATCGGAAGAGGATGTGGAGAAGCTGGGCCGCATCCAGTCCCGCCTGCTCTACCGCGCCGTCGACATGCTGAAGCCCGGTGGCACCCTGGTCTATTGCACCTGCTCGCTCCAGCCCGAAGAGGGCGAGAACCAGATCACCAACCTGCTCTACCGCCGGCCGGAAATGCAGGTGGTGCCGGTGACGGCGGACGAGGTCGGGGGGCTGGCCGATCTGGTCACGGCGGATGGTTACGTGCGCTGCACGCCGGGCCATCTGGCGGAAATCGGCGGCATGGACGGGTTCTTCGCCGCGCGGCTGCGGCGGGTCTCGTAACCGCCCTACGGCCCCTCCATCCGCCACACATCCTTCACATGCCGGGGCAACCGCCTAGGCAGCACCGCCATAAGATCGAACCGGATGGCATGATGGGCCAGATGCGGGCGCTGGGCCACGAACTGGCTGATGGCGGCATAGCGCCGGCGCCAGCTGACCCGTGGCAATGACGACAGCGCCAGCACCATGTTGCGCCGCGCCTTCACCTCCACCACCGCCACCACGCCGCGCTTGGTGGCGATGATGTCGACCTCTCCCACCGGCAGGCGCAGGCGGGTGGCCAGGACGCGATAGCCCTTCAGCCACAGCACCAGGCAGCACAGCCATTCGGCGATGCGGCCCAGCCGTTCGGCACGCCGCCGGTCGATGCGCTCACGCCGGGTCATCGCCCCCCGTCCCGAGCTGCAAAGCCCGTGCATAGACCTGCTTCTTGGGCTGGCCGGTGATGGTGGCGACATGGGCGGCGGCATCGCGCACGCTCATCCCGCCGGTCAGCGCCTGACGCAGCAGACTGTCCATATCGGCCGCGTCATTGGCGGCGGCATCGGCGGCCGGCGGGCCGACCACCACCACGACCTCGCCCTTGGGCGGACCCTTGTCCGTGTAATGCTGGGCCAGTTCGGCGGCGGGGCCGCGCCGCACCTCCTCGAACAGCTTGGTCAGCTCCCGCGCCACGGCCACTTCACGCGCACCGAGGGAAGCGGTCACATCACCCAGCATTTCCGCCAGGCGCTGCGCCGATTCATAGAAGATCAGGGTGGCGGGCAGGGTGCGGAACAGGTCCAGTTCCGTGCGCCGGGCCGCCGATTTGGACGGCAGGAACCCGCCGAACAGGAACCGGTCGCTGGGCAGGCCGGACAGGACCAGGGCGGTGATGGCGGCATTGGCACCGGGCAGATGGGTCAGGGCCAGACCCCGATCCTTCGCCTCGCGCACCAGCTTGAAGCCCGGATCGCTGACCAGCGGCGTGCCGGCATCGGACACCAGGGCAATGGATTGGCCATTGGCCACCTTGTCCAGCAGAACCGGACGCATCTTTGCCGCGTTATGGTCGTGATAGGGCAGCATGCGGGTGCGGATGCCGTAACGGCGCAGCAATTTGCCGGTGACGCGCGTATCCTCGCACGCGATGGCATCGACCCCGCGCAGGATGTCGAGCGCGCGCAGGGTAATGTCGCCGGCATTGCCGATGGGGGTGGCGACGATGTAAAGCCCGGCCGCCGGTTTACGGATGGCGCCGCTGCCGCTAGGCTGCGCCACCACATCGTCATCGCCTTCCTCCGGGAACTCCCCGGCAAGGTCGGCGTCAGGGTCGTGCGGGTCGTCCATGATGGGTGACGTCAAGGGGAAGGGGTTCCGAATGCGTGGGAATGAAGGTCGGCGCGGGGCGTCGTGGCTGGTGACACTGGCGGCATCCGTGGGCCTGCTGGCCGGATGCGCCAGCTCCGGCAGCGTACCGGCCCCGGCCCCCACCCCGCAACCCCCGCCGCAGGTGGTAGCCCCCCCACCCGTCACGCCGCCGCCGGTGGCCGAACCGGTGGCGCCCAAGGATGACAAGGTGCGCGTCGGCCTGCTGCTGCCCTTGTCCGGCGCCAATGCCGCGCTGGGCCAGTCGATGCTGGACGCCGCACAGCTGGCCCTGTTCGACCTGGGGGATGAGAAATTCACCCTGCTGCCGCGCGACACCCAGGGCAGTCCCGGCATCGCCGCCACGGCGGCCCAGGGGCTGGTGGAGGAAGGGGCCGGCATCCTGCTGGGGCCGCTGTTCGGGGCGGAAGCCGCCGCCGTGAAACCGGTGGCGGCCCAGGCCGGCCTGTCGGTGCTGAGTTTCTCCAGCGACTGGAACGTCGCCGGCGGCAATGTCTGGACCCTGGGGTTCCAGCCGCATGAGCAGGTGCGCCGCGTCGTCGGCCTGTCGGTGGCGCGCGGGCTGCTGCGCTTCGGCGTGGTCGCCCCCTCCACCCCCTATGGCGATGCCGCCGTTTCCGCGTTGCGTGAGGCGGCGGAACAGGCCGGGGGCAGCGTCACCAAGGTCGAACGCTATACGGCCGGCGCCACCAACCTGACCGAACTGGTCAAGCGCCTGTCGGATTTCGACCAGCGTCAGGCGGCCCTGGGTGCGGAACGGTCCCGTCTGCAGACGCTGGGCGATCCCGAATCACTGGCCGCCTTGCGTCGCCTGTCCAATGCCGACACGTTCGGTCCGCTGCCGTTTGATGCCGTGCTGATTGCCGAGGGCGGGCAGACGCTGCGCGAGCTGGCGGCCTTGTTCCCGTTCTTCGACATCGATCCCGGCCCCGTGCGCATGCTGGGCACCGGCCTGTGGGATGAAGGCGGGCTGGGGCGCGAAGGGGCTTTGGTCGGCGGCTGGTTCGCCGCACCCGCCCCGGAAGGGCGCGACATGTTCGAGGCGCGGTTCCAGCAGGCCTTCGGCTATCGCCCGCACCGGCTGGCCACGCTGGCTTATGACGCCACGGCGCTGGCGGCGGTGCTGGCCCGCAATGGCGGCTTCGCCGTGCCGTCGCTGATGAACCCCAACGGGTTCGCCGGGGCCGAGGGCATTTTCCGCCTGCTGCCCACCGGTACGGCCGAACGCGGGCTGGCGGTGATGGAGGTGACGCGGACCGGCACCACACAGGTCGATCCCGCCCCGCAGAGCTTCGTCACCACCGCCACCCCGACCTCGTAAGGATACCGCCCATGGATATCCATGTCGCCAAGGCCGCCGACGGGTCGCATGTCCTGAGCTGGAACGGCCGGTCGGTGCCCTGTGCCGTGGGGCGGACCGGTATCCGGCTGGACAAGCGGGAAGGGGATGGCGGCACGCCGGTGGGGTCCTTCACCCTGCGCCGCGTGCTGTACCGTGCCGACAGGATCGACGCCCCGCGCACGGGCTTGCCCGTGTCGGTGATCGCCCGGGATGATGGCTGGTGCGACGATCCGGCCCATCCCGACTATAACCGCCCGGTGAAGCTGCCCTTCGCCGCCAGCCATGAGGATCTGTGGCTGGACAGCATCGTCTATAACATCATCGTCATCCTGGGCCATAATGACGACCCGCCCGTGCCGGGGCTGGGCAGTGCCGTGTTCTTCCACCTGACCGGGGCGGATTATGGCCCCACCGCCGGGTGCGTGGCGGTGCAATTGCCCGACATGCTGGCGGTGCTGGCCGACGCGAAGCCCGGCGACCGCATGGTGATCGCCCCGTCACCGCAGGCCATGGCGGCGTGTGATCCGGTGGAACGGCGGCCGGATTGTTTCTGGTGATCTATTCCCAGCTTTCCCGGTAAAGCGCCACCATCTCCGCCACATTGGGCACGCGCGGATTGTTGCCGGGACTGCCGGAGGCCAAAGCCTGTTCGGCCATGGTGATAAGCAGCCCCTCCCACCGCGCCGGATCGATGCCGTATTCCCTGGGCGTCGGCACCTGCAAATCCGCGTTCAGGCGACGCAGGGCCCCCACCAGTTCTTGCGCCGCACGTTCATCATCCTGGCCGATCTCCGCCGCCCCGATGGCGCGGGCGCAGTCGGCATAGCGCGCCACCGCGCCCGGCAGCGACCATTGCGTGATGGCCGGCAGCAGCATGGCGTTGGACAGGCCATGCGGCACATGGAAGAAGGCGCCGATGGGCCGGCTCATCCCATGCACCAGCGCCACCGAGGCGTTGGAAAAGGCCATGCCGGCCAGCGTCGCCCCCAGCATCATGTTCTCCCGCGCCACGTGGTCGCCCGGATCGGCGCAGGCGGTGCGGATCCAGGGTGCGATGCGGCCCATGGCGGCGATGGCCATGGCATCGGTGAAGGGGCTGGCCTTGACGCTGACATAGGCCTCGATGGCGTGGGTCAGGGCATCGATGCCGGTATCGGCGGTCAGGCGCGGCGGGCAGGACAGGGTCAGCTCATAATCGATGATGGCGGCGGCGGGTACCAGACCCGGCCCGGCGATCAGCATCTTCTCGTCCGTCTCGGTATCGGTGATCACCGTGAAGCGCGTCACCTCCGACCCCGTGCCGGCCGTGGTAGGGATGGCGATGACCGGCATGCCCGGCTTGGGGATCGGGTTGGGCACCTTGTAATCGCGCATCCGTCCGCCATTGGCGGCCAGCACCGCCATGGCCTTGGCCGTATCGATGGGTGATCCGCCGCCCAGCGCCACCATGCCGTCATAGCCACCCCGGGCCAGCAGGGCGGCACCGGCGTTGATCACGTCGGTCGTCGGATCGGGCACGGTATCGGCGAAGATGCCGGGATCGAACCCGGCTGTGCGCAGTGGTGCCAGCAGCTTTTCGGCATTGCCGCTGTCGCGCATGAAGGGATCGGTGACCAGCAACGGCCGGCGCACGCCCAGCCGCGCCAGCACGGCCCCCAGGCGCCCGGCGGCCCCGCCGCCGATTTCCATGATGGGTGGGACCAGGATGGTGGCGATCATGGTGGCGTCCTCCGCTGTTTGTCTTTGCCCGGCATGTTCGGCCCGGCGGGCCCGCTTGCCAAGCGCCCTTCGCCGAAAAGGACGCATGGGGTGATGAGGTTTGTTCATCTGTGGAATGGCGGCGCTTCAGCGCCTATGTTGGTCAACAGCATCATCCAACCACCAGGTTCCCATGACCAGTCCCGCACCCGACCTGTTCGCCGCAGCACGCGCCACCCGCGCCCATTCGCATTCGCCCTATTCGGGCTTCAAGGTGGGGGCGGCAATCCGGTCGGAAAGCGGGCGCATCCATGCCGGCTGCAACGTGGAGAACGCCGCCTATCCCCAGGGTCAGTGCGCGGAGGCCACGGCGATCGGCCTGATGGTGGCATCGGGCGACCGGCGCATCACGGAGATCGTGGTTGTGGGTGGTGATGCGGGTTCCGGCGTGATGTGCACGCCCTGTGGCGGCTGCCGCCAGCGCATCCGGGAATTTGCCGGACCCGACACGCCGATCCATATCTATGATGCCGGCGAATATCGCCGCACCTTCACGCTGGAGGAATTGCTGCCCTTCAGCTTCGGCCCCGACAATCTGGGTTTCTGAGCCGTGAGTGATTATTCCGATACCGAAATGAACCTTGTAGCGATCGCCGAACGCACCCTGCCGCTGCTGGATCTGACCAGCCTGAACGACGCCGATGACGCCGCCACCACGGCCGCTCTGTGCGCTAAGGCGGTGACGCCGGCCGGTAATGTCGCGGCCGTCTGCCTCTGGACGCCTTTCATTCCGCAAGCGAAACAAGCTCTCACGGGCAACGGGGTGAAGGTGGCGACGGTGGTGAATTTCCCCGGCGGGTCGCTGCCGGCGGAAAAGGTGGCGGACCAGATCGCCCGCGCCCTGGCCGATGGCGCGGATGAGATCGACGTGGTCATGCCCTATGCCGCCATCATGCATGGCCAGGGCGGGGACCAGCGTGCCGCCGATCATCTGGCGGCCTGCCGGGAGGCGTGCGGGACCACCACGATGAAGGTCATCCTGGAAAGCGGGGCGCTGGCCAAGCCGGCGCTGGTGGAACGGGCAGCCGCCGTGGCCGTGGCGTCGGGGGCGGATTTCCTGAAGACCTCTACCGGCAAGGTGCCGGCCGGCGCCACCCTGGGGGCCGCGCGCATCATGCTGACCGCCTGCCGCGAGGCCGGGCGGCCCGTGGGCTTCAAGGCATCGGGCGGCATCCGCGATGTGGAGACGGCGGCACAGTATCTGGCGCTGGCGGATCAGGTCTGCGGGGCGGGCTGGGTCTCACCCGCCACCTTCCGCTTCGGCGCGTCGGGCCTGCTGGACGCACTGCTGGGCGTGCTGGGCCATGGGCCGGCGGCGAAGGTGACAACGGGTTACTGACCCGCCGTCACCTGTCCGCCCTCTACCCGCACCCAGCCCGTCGCCAGTTCCGCCACCTCGTCCCGCTGGTGCGTCACATACAGCATGGGCAGGCCGGTGCCGTCGCGCAGGCGGCGCAGATAGGGCAGCAATTCCGCCTTGCGCGCCGGGTCCAGCGCCGACAGCGGCTCATCCAGCAGCAGCAGCGAGGGGTTGGACAAGAGCGCGCGACCGATGGCCACCCGCTGCCGTTCCCCGCCCGACAGGTCGCGGGGGCGGCGGTGCAGCAACGGCGCGATGTCCAGCAGGTCGATCACCGTCTCCAGTGCTGGCCCCAGCCGGCCCCGCCCGCCGAAGAACCTTCCGTAAAGCAGATTGTGCCGCACGGAGAGGTGCGGGAACAGGCGGGCATCCTGGAATACCTGGCCGACATGGCGGCGATGCGGGGCCAGCCATTGCCGCGTGGCGGTATCCACCAGCACCTGCCCGTCCAGCGCGATACGCCCGGCCGTGGGGCGCGACAGGCCGGCAATCAAGGACAGCAGCGTCGTTTTGCCCGCACCCGACGGGCCGGTGACGGCGGTGACGCCAGGGCCGATGGCAAGATCGGCCGTCAGGGTGAAATCCCCGATACGGTGGCTCAGCGACAGTTCAAGCATCGCGCCCCTCCACCCGCCGGCGCACGCGGCGCGCCAGCAACTCGCTGGCCGTCAGGGCGATGATGGCGATGGCGGCCGCCACCAGGGTCAGGCGCAGGGCCGCCGCATCGCCGCCCGGCACCTGGGTCAGGCCATAGATGGCGGCGGGCAGGGTCTGGGTGACGCCGGGGATGGCGGCGACAAAAGTGATGGTGGCCCCGAATTCCCCCAGCGCCTTGGCAAAGCACAGGATGGCGCCCGACAATATGCCGGGCAGCGACAAGGGCAGGGTGACGGTCAGGAACACGGCCCAGGGCGGGGCACCCAATCCGGCCGCCGCATCCTCCAGCCTTGTATCCACCGCCTCCATCGACAGGCGGATGGCGCGGACCAGCAGGGGGAAGGCCATGACCGAACAGGCCAGCACCGCGCCCGTCCAGTTGAAGGCCAGGGTGATGCCGATTTCCGTCAGCAGCCCGCCCACTGGCCCATTGCGCCCGAACAGCAGCAGCAGGATGTAGCCTGTGACCACCGGCGGCAGGACCAGCGGCAGATGCACCAGCCCATCCAGCAGGATGCGGCCGGGGAAGGACCGGCGGGCCAGCAGCCACGCCACGAATATGCCCGGCACCAGGCTGACGGCGGTGGCCCAGCAGGCCACCTTCACCGACAGCCAGATGGCCGTCATCTCCTCCGGCGTGAATGCACCCATTATTTCTTCAGCACCGTGAAGCCCTGGTTGGTGAAGTGCCGTTGGCCTTCCTCCGACAGGATGAAATCCAGCAGGGGCTGGGCCGTGGCAACGTCCGCCCCCTTCAGCAGGGCGATAGGATACTCGATCGGGGCGTGGCTGTCGGCGGGGAAGACGCCGACAATGGCCACACCCGGTTCAACCCGCGCGTCGGTGGCATAGACGATGCCGGCCGCCGCCTCGCCACGGGCCACCAGGACCAGGGCGGCCCGGACATTCTCCGCCGGGGCCAGCTTGTCCGACACCTTGTCCCACAGGCCCAGCTTGGTCAGCGCGGCCTTGGCATATTTGCCGGCGGGCACGGCGTTCACGTCACCCACGGCCAGCCGCTTGCCATCCAGCAGGCGAACGATATCCAGGTTGCCATCGATGGTCAGGCGCTTGGCCTGGCTGCGTTCCATGACCAGCACCAGTTGGTTGCCCAGGAAGGTGGTGCGGCTGTCGGCCTGCACCAGCCCGGCCTTGGCCAGGTAATCCATCCAGTCCTGGTCGGCGGAGATGAAGATATCGGCCGGAGCGCCGGCCTCGATCTGCTTTGCCAGGGCCGAGCTGGCGGCATAGGCGGCGGTGGCATTGGCGCCGGACTGCGCCTTGTAGACGGAGATGACCTCGTCCATCGCCGTCTTCAGGCTGGCGGCGGCATAGATTGTGGCGTCGCGCGCGCCGGCCGCCGGGGCCACCAGCAGTGACAGCGCGACCAGGAACGCGGAAATCCGGGAAAGGGCCATGATGCACCCTGGGATTATGGGAAAGGTGGCCGCAGCCTAGCGTTATGTTTGGTAAAATACAACGCGGTTACGATATGCGTAGGTCGGGGTGAGGCAAGGCCGAACCCCGACATGCTCACGCCGCACCGTTGTTTGTCGGGGTTCGCTATCGCTCACCCGCGACCTACGGCACTATCGGAACGATGCCAAGTCATTCGTCCAGTCTTTCCCGCCAATAACGGATGCAGAACAGTTCCAGGGCCGTCGGCAGCGCCATCCTTGGCTCCCGCGTCCGAACCGTGCGGACAAGCGCGTCGACGCTTATCCCCTCCCGCGCCGCGATATCATCTAACGCCAGCCAACTGGCTGCATGCAGCTCGATGGCATTGAGTTCGTTGCCAATGAGGATGTGTCGGCATTCGACCCGTAGACCGGCGGGGGTGAGGGTGGCCAAAGCGAGCCGCAGGGGATTGTTGGTCGACGGCTGCGGGGCGGTGGGTGCGCGTCCATGCCAGAAAGGTCCGGGACAGCTTTTCCCGCCAGCCGCAATCCCTCGCCCTTGCCGCTCTCCGGCGTGATGAACTCGACCCCTGCATCCTCCAGCGCCGCCACGATCCTGAAATGGATTTCAAGGGTGATGCCGTTGCCATGCTCGAACCGGTAAACGCTGCTGCGGCTCACCTTGGCACGATCGGCCAAATCCTCCTGCGAGAGGTTGAGCAGGATGCGGGCTGCTTTGATCTGGCGGGTGGAAACACGTCTCATGGCAATTGAATGCACATGTGTCCGGCACCCTCGTCCATGCTTGAAGCATGAGGCGTCAGGGTTGAATGACCGTGCTTCTGTTTTTCATCCCTATGTATTCAGCGAACGCAGGATGGTCGATTTTGACGCTGTTGGGGGCGAATCAGCC
>NZ_JBLTYX010000013.1:0-183658 GCF_048066115.1 Niveispirillum sp. KHB5.9
TACCAGGCTCGGTGATCGTGACCGCTCATCGACCTAAATCGCTAATAACATGTTAATTTTTAATGTGTTTTACCAGGAAGCCAGCATGTAAAGCACCCAGGCGATGCAGGGTCCGAAAGGCATCTCGGCCTCATGCCCCTGTCGTCGCCAGACAATCCGGAAGGCCAAGCCCGCCAGGGCGGAGCCCAGCAGCAGCGGCGCAATGCCTTCCATGCCCACCCACAGGCCGGCGACGGCGAACAGCTTCACATCGCCCAGGCCCAGGGCCTCCTGCCCCACCACCCTGCCGACGCCGTACCGGACCAGCCAGGTTCCCGTTCCCAGCAGCAATCCCGCCATCACCGCCTCCGTCCAGGGGATGGACAGGCCGGCCAGCGACAGCCCCAGTCCCGCCGGGGCGGCGATCAGCAGGCAGCCGTCGGGGATGTAACGGTGCGAGAGATCGACCAGCGTCAGCACCATCAGCGTGATGGCCAGCAGCCAGAGCACCAGCAGGTCGGGCCACAGGCCGCCATTGGCCAGGACGGGGGCGGCGAAGGCCAGGGCGGTCGCGGTTTCCACCACGGGATAACGTGCGGAGATGCCGTTACCGCAATGGCGGCAGCGGCCGCGCAGGGCCAGCCAGGACAGGACCGGCACCAGATCGGGAAAGCCAAGTGCCGTCCCGCAATGGGGACAGCGGGACCGCCCGGTGATCCAGTCCTGGTCGCGCGGCAGCCGCCAGGCGATGGCGGCAGCCAGGCTGCCCATGATCGCCCCGGCCGGAAGGGCGATGGCCAGCCCCGCGCCCAGGCCGGTTCCGGCACTCATCCAGGACATTGCCCATCCTCCAGCACGCGACGGAAGACCAGCCGCCCATCGCGCGGCGCCGCCATCACGACGCGCGACCGGCAGCGTCCGCCCGGCGTGGCGGCCAACAGGCGCAGCATGATGCCTGAGATCAAGCCATCACCGGTGGTGGCACTTCCCAATGTCTGGCTCTGCAATGTCTCAACGCCCGCGAAGGGGCCGCGGGCGGCGATGCTGCCCCATTGGCGCAGCACCTGGCGGGTGGAGGCTTCAAGGCCCGGAACCCGGTCGATATCGTCCAGGCTCCAGAAGGCTTGCTGCCCGGTGCGCGGGGCGGGGTCGTCATCGCCACGCCAGGCGGCGACGGTGCGGGCCGCCCGGCGGGCTTGTTCTCCTGCCAGACCGGTGGCGGCCAGGGCTTCGGCCATCTTTGCCTCGGGCAGGAAATTCAGGTCGATACGGCCGCTTTCCAGGCGCCATTCCACCTGGATGGCGACCCCGTCCACCTGCCTTGTGCCGCGGCGGGGCACGGTGCCGCCGCCCGGTTGCAGCAGCGCGCGCGACAGGGCTTCCAGCGCCAGATCGGCGCGGGCGGCGTCGATGGCGGGATCGGCCGCCGCCGCCAGCCGCCGCGCGGCCAGGCCGTCGCCTGTCATGCGCACCACCAGCGCCGTGCCGATGGCCAGCACGAACAGGGCGGCCAGCAGGGCGAAGCCGCGTCGCCGGGCGGGATCAGGGCCGGGGCGGGCGCGCATCGCCGGGATCCGCCAGGATTTCCAGCCGCCCCATGCTGGCGCGCAGCGCGTCCGTCACTTCGCGTGCACGCGCTGCATCGCGCACGATGACCGGGCGCAGGAAGACCAGCAGTTCGGTGCGGCCCTTGCCGCGCTTGTCGGTGCCGAACAGCTTGCCCAGCACGGGCACGTCGCGCAGATAGGGGATGCCGCTGCCCCCGCTGGTGACGCTGTCGCTGATCAGCCCGCCGAGCGCCACCGTCTCCCCATCCTGGATGCTGACGGTGCTGTTGACGCGGCGCTGGCGGATGGTGGGGCTGTCGATGCCCGAGGTGGTGGTGGTCGCCACGCTGCTGACCTCCTGGCTGACCTCCAGCACGACGGCGCCGCTGCGGTTGATGCGCGGCGTCACCTCCAGAATGACGCCGGTGTCGCGCATCTCCACGCTGTTGACCAGGGGGGCGTTGCCATTCTGCACGCCGGTCGATTGCTGGATGACGATGGGTACCTGGTCGCCCACCTGCAAGCGCGCCTTTTCGTTGTTCAGCACCATCAGCCGTGGGGCCGACAGCACCTGCACATCGGTGACGCTGGACAGGGTGTTCAGGACGACCCCGGTGTCGGGGGTGAGGAAGCTGTAGTTGAAGCCGGGGAAGGTGGGGCCGATGGTGGAGGCATTGGCGAAGCCCACGCGATTATTGCCCCGGTCCAGGAACCACTGCACCCCGAAATTCAGATCGTCGGTCAGGCTGACCTCGGCGATGGTAGCCTCGATCAGCACCTGTTCGCGCGGCGCGTCCAGCTTCGCCAGGGCCTGTTCCATGATGGCGAACTGGCTGGCGGTGCCCATGATCAGCAGGGCGTTGCGCCGCGCATCGGCAACGACGCGGACACCCTTCAGCTCATCCACCGCCTCGTCACCGCTGCCGGTATCGCTCTCGCCCCCCTCGGCGGGGACGCGCGTGTCGAGCTGCATGCCGGCCGGCAGGGTGGGAGACGCGCCGGGGGATGCGGGGCCGGTCTGCCGGCCGTCATCCGTATCTCCACTGCTGCCACCACCGCCCTGGCCGGTCAGCCGGTTCAGCGCCGTGGCCAGTTCGGCGGCATTGCCGTTCTGCACCTCGTAATAATGCATGACGCGGCCGCCATCCGGCCCCTGCCGGTCCAGCCGTTCCACCCATTGCGCGATGGGCGGCAGCAGGCCCGGCCGTTTGGTGGCCACCAGCAGGGCGTTCAGCCGGGGCAGGGGCACGAACTCCACCATCCCCTTCATCGGCCCGTCACCCAGCATCAGGGCATCGCGCAGTTCCGTCTCCAGCCGGGCCGGCTCGACATGGCGCAGCGTGTGGATGGCGAAGGACAGGCCCGCCAGCCAGTCGACATCGAAGCTGGCCACCAGGTCGGAGAAGCCCGAAACCTCCTGGCTGGTGCCGCTGACGATGAAGATGTTGCGCACGGGATCGGCCTGCTGGATGAAGCCGGCCCGCGTCAGCGGGCGCACGACCTTTTCCAGATCCGCCACGCCCACCTGGGTGACGGGGACGATGGTGGTGACGAAGCCGGCCGCCCGCTCGGCCAGCCGTCCCTGCATCACCGGTGCCTGCGCCGCCGCATCGGCCAGGGGAATGACCTGATGGAAACCGCCGCTTTCGACAATGGCGAAACCCTGGCCGCGCAGGGCCGCGTCGACGGCACCCAGCGCCTGGGCACGCGGAAGGGGGCGGCTGGTGCGGATCGTCACCTGGCCCTGGACGCGCGGATCGACGGTGTAGTTCAGGCCCAGCATGCCGCCCAGCACCGCGTCCACGGCGCTGCGTATGTCGGTATTGACCAGGTTGATCTCCACCGGCTGCCCATCGCCGACCCCGGCACCGCCAGTGCCGGCGGATCGGGTGAAGCGGCCGCTGCCGACGACCGTTTCCACCTGCGGGGCGCCGGCCACGGGTGGCGGGGTCAGCACGGTATTGCCCGACAGGGTCGGCGCCGGCGGGGATACGGGCAACCGCGCCCCGGGCCGCGTGGCCGCGGGCGGTTCGGCACACGACGCCAGCAGGCAGGCGGTCAGCAGCAGGGCACAGGCGCGCCGGGGCAGGGTGGAAGACGGGGTCATGGTACCGGTCCTGTGGCGGCTTGCTTGGCAAGGGGAAGGGTGAGAAGGCGGGTTTCCCCGCCGCGGCGCAAGGTGACACTGTCCCGGGCCACCGTTTCGACGGTCCAGTCCTGGAACGGCGATCCGGCGCGCAGCGTCACCGGCTGCTGCGTGCGCTGGTCGATGGCCATGGCCACGCCGCCGCCTGGCGTGGCGATGATGCCGGTCAGCCGCAGATCAGCCTGGGCATTATCCGTGGTGGGCTGAACGGTCTGCCGGGCGGGCGGACGCCGGCCCGGCGTGAAGGGCGGGCGGGCCAGGACGGCGCCCGGTGCCGCGCCCGTCCCGCCGGCCGGCGCCGCCGCCGGCAGCGACAGGGCGGGCAGGGGGGGCGGCGGGGCGCCATTGCCGCCGCCGGCCTGGCTGGCCAGGACCAGGGCCAGGCCCAGCAGGCCGCCCGTGGCCGATGCGGCCGGGAACAGTCCCTCAAGATGCCGGGGTCTGGGCATAGGCATCGATCTCCATCTCCAGCGCCAGGAACGGATCGTCCTGGCTGCCCACCAATCCCGCCTCCATGCCGGCCAGCAGGCGCAGCCTGCCCACCAGCAGCCGCGGCCGCGCCGCCTCCAGCGCCGCGATGGCGGCGACGGCCTGTTCCGTCGGGCCCGCCGCCGACAGGATCACGGTCAGCCGCAGCCGCCCTCCCACCGCCTCGCCCGCGCGGGCATCGATGCTGCGGATGGCCAGGCCCGCCCCCTGCACCAGATTGCGCACCTGGGCCAGCAGGGCGATCTGGATGCCGGCCGCATCGACGCCGCGATGGAACAGCGAGGCCTCGTCCGACAGCTGCTCCAGCCGCCGCGTCTGTTCGCGCAGCGCCCCCTGCTGTTGCAGCAGGGCGGCGGCGGCGGTCAACTGCCTTGCTCGGGCGGCACGCTGCTCAGCCTGGAACAGCAGCGCGTCGCGGCCCTGCTGAAGCAAAGCCAGCGGCGGCAGAAGCAGCAGCCCGCCGGCCAGCAGCATGATATAGGCGGGTCGCAGCATCGGACGCCTTGTCATGGCGCCCCTCCGGCCGCGATGGTGAACAACTCCGCCTTGCCGTCCGGCGTGGGGGTGATGGGCGTGGCGAAGCGGGCATCGGCGAAGGCCGGATGCGACCGCAGCCGGGCCAGCACCGCACCCGCATCGCCGGCCCGGCCGCGCAGGCGCGTGCCGTCCCGCCCCACGGACAGTTCCACCAGCACCGCATCGTCGGGCAGCAGTTCCGCCACCAGGTCCAGCAGGGGACCGCGGGGCGGCTGGGCCAGCAGCAGGCCGCCGGTGCGCTGCTGTTCGGCCAGGAAGGCGATGCGGTCGCGCATGTCGGCGGCTTCGCGCACGGCTGCGGCATCCCGGGCCAGCGCCTGTTCCAGCCGGTCGGTATCCCAGGCCAGATACCCGGCCCAGGCCAGGGGCGGCAAGGCGGCCCCCAGCCACAGGGCGCCGGCCAGCAGCAGGGCCCGCCCACCGGCCCGGCGCAGCCGTGCGCCGTCCAGCCGCAGGAAATCCACCCCATCCTCTCCCGCCACACCCAGCCGGTCGGGCCTGAAGCCGGCCGTCGTCAGGGTAGCGGCGGCGGCATCCAGCACGCCGCGGCGCACGACATGCACCCGCCCACCCTCGGCCAGGGGCACGATGTCCCAGGACAGCAGGGCCGGCCGCAGGGGCAGCAGGTCGGGCAGTCGCAATGACAATGCCCGCCACAGGTCCAGCGGATTGCCGGTCGGGCAGGGCTCCGTCAGGCTCAGCACGTCGGTGGGGTCCAGCAGGCACCAGAGCGGACCCGGTCCCGTCGGCGGGGCGGACAGGATGGCGGTGCCGCCGGGTGCCAGCCGCAGCAGGCGCGGATGCAGGCCCAGCCGGCCGGCCAGCCGGGCCGGCAGGGTGGCGCGGGCCGCGTCACCCACGCTATCCAGCAGCATGGCGGCCAGCAGCCGCGCTTGCGTCCCCCGTGCCATCAAATCTCCTGCCGGCATTGACCGCCGACCGTGTCATAGACGCAAAGCGGGCCCTGTTCCAGCAGCGGCCGCACCACCAGGTCGGGCCATTCCCCCATGCCGGTGCCCGTGACGCGCAGCCGCAGCAGGGAAGGCAGGCCAGGCCGTCCCGTCCAGTCGGGCATCCAGCTGCCGGTGGCGGCATCGTAATAATCCCAGCCGATGCGACCAACACCCTCGATCAGCGCCGCCTGCGCCGCCTGCCCCCCGGGCCGCAGCGGCGTGACGGTCAGGCGCAGGGTTGCCCGCGCTGTGGTTTCCGCCCTTTCCACCGCCAGATCGACCAGCACCGGCCCGCCCGGCCCCAGCCCGTCGGGCAGGCGGGTCAGCAGGCGCAGATGGTCCGGTTCCATGCGCAGCGGTTCCACCGGCGCCGTCTTACCCAGATCGGTAAGGGGGCGGGCCTGGGCGATCACGGCGCGCAGGAAATCATGCGACCGGGCCAGCGCCTGGGTTTCCGCCTGTGCCGCCGCGGCCCCGGCCGACAGCCGCCCCATGACCGGCAGCAACCCGGCGGCCCCGGCGGCCAGCAGGCCCAGCAGGGCCAGGGCCACCAGCGCCTCCACCAGGGTCAGGCCGCGCTCGCCGCTCCTCATGGCATTGCCATCGGATAGGCCTGGGCGGGCAGGCTGGCCAGGACGCGGTCGGGATCGTCGCGATGGCGAACCTCGATCCGGAAGGCCTCGACACCGCCGGACATGGTCATCGGCTCGATGCGCAGGCGGAAGGGCTGGCCCTCCACACTGATATCCAGCCGCTCCCGCGTCGGCAGCAGGTCGACACCCAGCCGATCGGCCGTGGACAGTGCCAGCCGCCAGGCGGCGGCCTGGTTCCAGCCTTGGCGGGCGGCGCGGGCCCCGGCCAAAGCCCCGTCGGCCAGCAGGGCAGCACCCAGGCCGAAAATGGCCAGGGCCAGCAGGCTTTCCAGCAAGGTGAAGCCGCGCCGGTTCCCCATCAGGGCAGCTCCGGCCGCACGGTGCCCAGCGGCCAGTCGACGCGGATCACCGCCGTGTCGTCCCCCAGGCGCAGCTGCAGGCGTCCGCCCGGCGACCAGCCGCCGGGTAGGAACAGCAGGACCGGCTCCGGCCCTGCCGCCTCCACCCGCATCTCCACCCCGGCCAACCGCCGCAGCCGTCGCCGCCGCTCCGGCGTGGCTGCCGCCTGATCCAGCTTGCGCGGGTCGAACCGCACGGGTGCACCGGTCAACAGCGCTTCCGTCTGACGCTGGCGCAACTCCGCCACGGCGGCATCGACGGCCGCATCCATGCCGGTGCCGGGCAGCCGTCCGCCGAGCCCCAGCGCCATGACCCCGCCCAACAATCCGACAATGGCCAGCACCACCAGCGTCTCCACCAGCGTGAAGCCGGCCTGGCCGGCCGGCCGATGGCCCATCACCAGCTCACCAGATCGCGGGCATCGCCCTCGCCGCCGGGTGCCTTGTCGCTGCCGTTGGAATAGAGATCATAGGCCCCGTGCTGGCCGGGGATGCGATAGTTGAAGCGTTCGCCCCAGGGGTCGATCAAGGCCTGACGCTTGCGCAGATAGGGCCCGCGCCAGCGCGGGTCGTCGCCCGGGGCGGCCAGCAGCGCGTCCAGCCCCTCCTCCTTGGTCGGATAACGGCCCATGTCGATGTAGAAAAGGTCAATGGCGGAGACCAGCGTGCCGATCTGCGCCTGGGCCGCGTCACCCTTGGCCTGCCCCAGGCGTCCGATCAGGTTGGGTGCGACCAGCAATGCCAGCAACCCGATGATAACCAGCACGACAAGGGCTTCCACCAGGGTGAAGCCGGCTTGATGGCGCATAGAGTTGGGGAGGCACAGCATTAGCTATATGACTTCTATCGGAGAGATAAGTTTTCCAGGACATAACCGTATCAAAAAAAGGCCGCGTTTCCACGGGCATTATGCAGGAAACAGAGGCCGGCTATTCAGGTCATTGGAGTTAAGGTCTATACTGACCATCTCCTTTGGGGTCACGTCCTTCAGCGTAACCATAAGTCAGATAGTGAAATAGTGGGTTCATGCCAGCTGTTTTAACATCAAGATTGGCATCCAGATATTCGTAAGTGCCAAAAAGACCAGATGGGTCTTTGTTTTGGATCCACCCCGTATTGACATAATGGTACAGCGGATTTGTTGTTATATTGTAAGCATTCTTATAGCCCTCTGTATTGAAAAATGAACTTGGATTTCTATTTTCTACCCAGCCGTAAGACATAAAATGAGTGTAAGGGTCAACACCAGCGGCTGCGACGTCAGGATTAGATCGCAAATAATACTGTGCGTCGAAACAATCGGATGTGATGGTTGGGCCGACATAAGGATTCTTGAAGACTATGCGATTGCCGGCTGCATCATATTCATACACTGCTAGCGCGCCATCAGCGTAAAGCGCACCCGTTACGCGCCCCAAGGCATCATATACGTACTTTGTCTTTCCAGCGAATGCGGGCACAGGCATCGTCGGGATGAGGGCGCCAGCGGCAGCGACGACGCATCTTCTCGATATTTTCATTTCGACACTCTGCTCCCATTAGGGGTGTGCTTGGGCGGCGTATTCTCTATAGGGGAACTTAATTCAAAAAAACACCCGTTGCAAATCATAAGAGTCACGTATATCGAAGTTGTAGTAATAAACGGCCACATTTGGGTGAACGCCATCGTACTCACAAAGCTAAATGGCGATTTGGAATATATTGAAATATAATATATTCTAATATGTACGTCATATACTTTGGTGGTAGATCGCGATCCCAGACTTCGTGGCCAATTTGTGTGAGGATCGTTATGGTTACTTCGAAATATCTGCTCATTGCCGGTTCGATGGCTGCCGCGATTCTCATGTTCAATTCAGCACAGGCGCAGTCGCTTGTAACCATTCCAGCACCGCCGGTCATTACCGCGGTCGATTCGAACGGTGTCGACCTGATCGCCGGTGCGATCACGGTGCCTGGCGAAAGCTTCAGTATCGGCGTTGAGGGTGAAGGCGGGTTGAGCTTCTCCCGCTTCCTCACACGGGATTCCTGGCGACACAACCTTGTCGGCGGCATCAATGTCGCCGGCTCCGTCTATACGGTTTCCGTGGGCAACTCGTCGGAGAGTTTCACGCTCAGCGGCGGAGTTTTCACTTCCGACCAGCGCCAGGGATCCACCCTCACCTTGAGCGGTGGCGTCTACACATTCACGATGCGCGACGGCACCGTGGCCTTGTTTTCAACCGGCACGGGCCCTTTGGCCGGGTGGTACTGGAACTGGTCCAATGCAGGCGCCATCACGTCAATGACTTTCCCGAATGGCGAGAAGCGTACCTGGAATTATAAGTCGGCGACGGTTTGTCATCCAAATCCGGCCAGCGGCGTCGGCTGTTTTCCGATTTCCCGGCTTCAGAGCGTCACTAATAATTTAGGATATCAAATTAAGTTCGAATATCAGAGCAATACGGCCACATGGGTGGCTCATGAATGGTTGGCGCTGAAATCCGTATCGGCCATTAACATGGCATACGATGCATGCGATCCGATGGCGGATAGCTGCCCGAATACAAATACGGTTGGCCCCAAGTTTACCTATACCGGGCCCACCAACTCTGCGAACGGCCCGACGGAGGCCACCGATTCGCTGGGGCGGACAACCAAATATACGTTTACCAACGGCGTTCTCACCGGCATCCGCCGGCCCTCCAGCCCTAGCGCCGACAACGTCACCATCGCGTATGACGGCACCACTAACCGCGTGGACCTTGTCACCAACGGCTCGGTTCCGACCAAGTACAGCTATTCAAGCCCGTCAACCGAACGGATCGTCACCATCGGCAGCTTGCCGATGATTTCGGGTTCGCAATACACGACCAAGCGCACGGTGAGCGTCAAGATCGCGACGTCCACGGTGACATCCGACCAGGATGGCATGAACCGCACGACCAGCTATCAGTATGATGCGTACAACCGTGTGACCCGCGTGACCCGGCCTTCGGGAGCCTATACCGGCTTCGAATACGACCAGCGCGGTAATGTGAAGAAGATGACACAGGTGGCCAGCGTTCCCAATACGCCGGCAAACATCGTGACGGAGGCCTCATACCCCGAGACCTGTGCTACTGCCATTACATGTAATAAGCCGCAGACGGTTACTGATCCCGCCGGCAATATCACCTCTTTCGAATATAGCACCGTGCATGGTGGTGTCACCAAGGTTACATCTCCGGCTGTTGGCTCAGATCAACCGGAGACGCGCCTGAGCTACACCCAGCTATTCGCCTACTACAAGAATAGCCTGGGCACGGTGATCCAGGCGCCGACCGGGGTCCACAAGCTGACCGGTTCCTCGCAATGCCGCAGCGGCGGTGTGACTTGTGCGACAAACCTGGAAACGCGGACCACGACGAGCTATGGCACCAGCACCACGGCCAACAATCTGCTGCCGATCAGCGTGACCATGTTCGGTGCCGACAATTCGGCGACCAGCACGACCTCAATCGAGTATGACAATGCCGGCAACGTGAAGAATGTCGACGGGCCGCTGTCCGGCGACGCGGACAAGACGCGCTACCGGTTCGATGCCATGCGCCAGATGGTCGGCGTCATCATGCCGGACCCTGACGGTGCCGGCCCCCGTCGCCTGCAGGCGACCCGGATGACCTACAATGTGGACGGTCAGTTGACCGTGACGGAGGTGGGGTCGATCGCCAGCCAATCGGATGCGGACTGGGCCAGCACCGGTCCCAATGGCTTCACGATGGCTCAGAAAGCGGTCGTCGATGTGGACGGCATGGGCCGACGCATCCGTGAAACCCTTTATGGTGGCAGCACGATCTACAATCTGCGCCAGTATTCATACGACAATGTCAGCCGGCTTGACTGTGCGGCCGCCCGCATGAACCCCGCAACGTTCGGCAGTCCGCCGACTAGTGCCTGCACATTGCCCGCATCGGGTGGCGATGGCAGTTATGATCGTATTACCCAGACCAGCTACAACAATGCCAATGACATCACGGCGGTGACGGAGGCCTTGGGTACCAGCGGCCTGCGGGGCACGCAACGCACCGGGATTGCCCGTAGCTACAACAGCAAGGGCTTGGTGGAAACTGTTACCGATGCCCTGGGCAACACGACCAAGTACGAATATGATAATTTCGATCGCGTGCAGAAGATCATTTATCCGGACGCCGGCGGCGCCCAGGGCAGCCTGTCCACGGATGATTTCGAGACCTTCACCTATGACGGTGCCGGCCGCGTCCATACTTTCAAGAAGCGCAAAGGTGGAGGGACCAGCAAGACCTTCACCATCACTTATGACCAGATGGGTAGGGTGAAGCAGCGCACCACGGTGTCGGGCACGGCGCAGGCCGATGATTTCACGACCAACTTCACCTATGACAATCTCGGCAATCCGAAGACCACTATCGAAGGCGGCGTGACCGTAACCTACGGCTATGACGCGCTGGGGCGGCGCACATCGGAGGAGACCACGTCGCTGGGTGTCGTTTCCTCGGAATATGATGCGGCCGGCCGCCGCACGAAGGTGACCTGGCCTGGCAATACCTTTTATGTCACCTATGAGTACGATACGGTCGGCAACCTGACCTATGTGCGGGAGAACGGGGCTACTTCGGGCGCCGGTGTGCTGGCTGCCTACAGCTACGATGATCTGGGGCGCCGTACGGGCATGACCTTCGGCAATGGGGTGACGACCGGTTATGGCTACGACGCCATCAACCGTCTCTCCAGCCTCAGCCACAATCCGGCTGGCACCGATTTCGACCAGAGCGTCACGTTCAGCTATAATGCCGCAAGCCAGATCGCCGAACGTGTGGCCAGCAACGAAACGAAATACACGCGCCCGGCACCGGCCAAGATCGACCGTTCCTACGTGATCGACCGGCTGAACCGCGTGGCCCAGGCCCGCAATCATTTCAACGGCGGCGGCGTACCCCAATATTCCACCGCCACCTTCAGCCACGACCCTGCCAGCAACGTGACCGGCGACGGGACCGTCAGCTATGGCTATGACAGCCGCAATCGTCTGATCTCAGGCAATAGTGCCACATTGACTTACGATCCGGTGGGACGTCTGGCGCAAGTCTCGAAAACCGTGGTGCGGCGGTTCCTGTATGACGGAAACAGGATCATCGGGGAGTATAATCAGTCCGGTACCTTGGTGAAGCGTTTCGTTCACGGTGTCGGCACCGACAATCCTCTGGTCTGGTACGAGGGCAGCAGCCGTCGCTCGTTGTTGGCTGATGAACGCGGCTCGATCGTCGCCTGGACCGACAGCAGCGGTACGGCTACCGCCTATACCTACGATGCCTATGGCACGCCGGGGGCGGCAAATGACGGGCTCTTCCAGTACACGGGGCAGATTTGGTTGTCCGAGGTGGGGGTCTATCATTACAAGGCCCGCGCCTATTCCCCGACGTTGGGACGGTTTCTCCAGACGGACCCGATCGGCTATGCCGACGGTATGAACCTCTATGCCTATGTCGGGAATGATCCGATCAACCGTGTCGATCCTTTGGGATTGGCTGACATGCTGCCGGAAATCGTGGTTACGGCAAATCGTCTGCAGCCCTTTGGCATGCGACTGAACTTTCAGAGCTTCGGTACCTTTGGAATGGAAGATATCGAACTGCCGGAGATCGTGATTGATGACAATGCGAAGCCGGGCTGCGACGAAAGTTTATTGGCAACCGCAAACGATCTTGCAAAATGGGGTGATGCCTTTGATTCAGTAGGCGATCAGACACTTGTTGCTGCGGGAGGCGTTTCAGTGGCAGGCTTGGTGTTCGGGGCAACGGGTATTGGCTTGCCAGCCGGGGTTACAGCTCAGGGCGTTTCAGGCGCATTGGCCGCAGGGGGCACTCTAGCCAAACTCGGCGGCTCATTTTTGTCAGTTGGTGCTCATGTCTATGCTTCAATTGCGACGGGCAATCGTTCATTCATGGGGCCAGCAATTCTGTATGCGGTCGCTGGTGTAGCACCCGTTGGAGCAAAACCTTTTAACCTAGGTCCTGTTACCTCCTACTTCCAAGATAAAATGGCAGATTCTGGTTCTGAATTTGCGGGCTTCGGGAATATTCCTGCAAATTGCGGAGAGGTGAAATAAATGACTGAAATGACTATGTTTTTTGTGCTTATGGTCTTCGTGTGGAGTGGCGTAATGATGCGCCACTTGCCTTTTAATGCCGTTGCGGTGATATCAAAAAAGAAGAAACGATATAAAAAATCGATCAAGGCTGATATAGGATTCTCAATGTTCTTTGGGTTTTTTACATTGATACTTACTGTTTTTGCGTTGACCAATTGGCTGCCCGCCAACGTCATGATTGGATTTTTATTGATATCTTGTTGTATTAGCCTAGTTGTCGTGGGGTTGGGGTTACAGGAAGAGAGTGATCTAAATAAATGATGGCTTGCACTTTATCCCCATATTTAAGAGGGGTTATTTTAAAATTAAATTATATCTTGCCAAAATTTATTCTGTAATCACACTGCAATCTCATTGATGCTCATGATCCCGGAGATCAGCGCCGCGAAGATCACCCCGATCAGCCCGCCCAGCACCAGCGTCAACCCCGGCACCAGCAGCGCCAGGAACCGTTCCAGCGCCGTGGACCGTTCCCGTTCCAGCAGCTGGGCCAGATCTGACAGCGCGCGGGGCAGGGCCGCCGTCTGCTCGGCCAGGGCCATCAGCCGGGTCAGCCGCTGCGGAAACAGCGGTTCCGCCGCCATGGCCCGGCTCAGCGCCGCACCACCGCGCACGCGGTCGCGGATGCGGGCGGCGGCGGTGGCCAGGGCGCGGTTGTTCAGGCAGGTGGTGGCGGTGGCCAGCGCATCGGCCAGCGGCACGCCGCCCGTCAGCAAGGCGGCCAGCGTGCGGGTATAGATCGCCACCTCCGCATCCCGGATCAGGCGGCCCAACGGTCCCGTCCGGCGTAGGACCCAACTGTCCATGGCCAGCCTTGCCGCCGGCCGGCGGCGCAGCCGGACCAGGGCCAGCCCGCCCAGCGCGGTGAGCAGCAGCAACCAAGGACCATTCTCGCCTAAGAACCGTCCCGCGGCCAGCACGGCGGCCGTGCTGGCCGGCAGGCGGGTGTTGCTGCCTTCGAACAGGCTTTCGAACTGCGGGATGACGTAACCGGTCAGCAGCGCCAGCGCCGCTATGGTCAGGAAAGTCACCAGGGCCGGATAGATAAGGGCGGAGACCAGCTTCTGCCGGAACTTGGCGCGGCTTTCCTCCAACTCCGCCAGATGGGTCAGGCTGACGGCCAGGCCGCCGCCCTGTTCGCCGGCCGCCACCATGCCCTGGCTTTCCGGCGGGAACAGGGGACCGTGCGCCGCCATGGCGCGGGCCAGCCCCTCGCCGGCGCGCACGCGTCGGCGTAGATCCGCCACCAGGCCGCGGGACAGGGGCCGTCCCATCTGCTCGCCCACCAGCCCCAGGGCCGGTTCCAGCGCGATCCCCGCCTCCAGCAGGTTGGCCAAGTCGCGCAGCAGCGCCAGCCGCTCCGCGGCCGTCAGGACAGGGGCACGGAACAGACCGTGCCCGCCGTCCGCGGTTGCGCGCACGGGCCGCAAGGCCAGCGGCGACAGGCCGCGGGCCCGTAGCAGGTCCAGGGCCGCCCGTTCGCTGCCGGCCGCGACCTGCCCGCTCTCCCGCGTGCCGTCGGCGCGCAGGGCCTTGTAGCGGAAGGATGCGGCCTCACCCGGCCTTGGCGACACGCATCACCTCCTCCGGCGTCGTCAGCCCGGCCAGCACCAGTTCGGCACCGGCTCTTGCCAGCGTGGGGAAGCCGCGTTCGGCCATGGCGCGTTCCAGCCGGTCGGCGTCGGCCCCTTCGCGGATCAGCGCGCGCATCGTCTCGTCCACGGGCAGCCATTCGGCCAGGGCGCGGCGCCCGCGATAGCCGGTACCACCGCAGGCGGCACAGCCTTCGGCCCGCGCGATGGTCCGCGTGGCGGTCGGCAGGCCAAGGGAAACGGCATTGTCCGGTGTCAGTTCCCGCGTGCCCTTGCAATGCGGGCAGAGCGTGCGGACCAGCCGCTGCGCCAGCACGCCATTGATAGTGGCCGACAGGAGATAGGGATCGACCCCCATATCCATCAGCCGGGGCAGGGCGCCGGCGGCACTGTTGGTATGCAGGGTGGACAGCACCAGATGGCCGGTCAATGCGGCCTGCACGGCGATGGCCGCCGTCTCTCCGTCGCGGATCTCCCCCACCAGGATCACGTCCGGATCCTGGCGCAGGAAGGAGCGCAGGACATGCGCGAAACTCAGGCCGATGGCCGGCTTCACCTGCGTCTGGTTCACCCCGTCCAGCATATATTCGACCGGATCCTCCACCGTCAGGATCTTGCGGCTGGCCGCGTCCATGCCGCGCAGCCCGGCATAGAGCGTGGTCGTCTTGCCGCTGCCCGTGGGGCCGGTGACCAGCACGATGCCATGTGGCCGGTCCAGCTCCGCCGCCAGCGCCCGTTCCACCGCTGCCGGCAGGCCCAGCCCGTCCAGCCTGGTACCACCACCGCCGGCCTGGTCCAGCACGCGCATCACCACATCCTCGCCATGGACGGTGGGCACGGTGGCCAGGCGAAAATCGATGTCGCGGCCTTCATAGGTCTGGCGGATGCGGCCGTCCTGGGGCAGGCGGCGTTCACCGATATCCAGGCCTGCCATCACCTTCAGGCGGCTGACCAGGCCTGCCGCATCGCGCCGTGGCAGGGTTTCCGTCTCGCGCAGCAGGCCGTCGACGCGGTAGCGGATCACCAGCCGGTCGGCCATAGGCTCGACATGGATGTCGGTGGCGCGCAGCGACAGGGCCTTCTGCACCAGATCGCCCACCTGCCGCACCACCGGCCCCTCATTGGCCAGGTCGCGCAGCCGCTCCGCGTCGCCTTCCAACAGGTCCGGGGCATCCTCCCCCATCGCCGCCGTTTCCGCGGGCAGGATGCGGGCCAGCAGCGCCTCGATCTCCCGTCCCGTGGCGATGGCCCATCGCGGCTCCCGGCCCAGGGCGAAGACCAGAGCCCGGCGCAGGCGCGGGTCCAGCGGATCGGCCAGCACCACCTCCGGCATGCCATCAGGCCCCGGCAGGGGCAGCACACGATTGGCGCGCAGGAAGGCGGGGTTCAAGGTCTCGTCAGGGGCCGCCGTCACCATCGCCGCCAGCATGGCAGCGCTCCGCAGCGGCAGGCCCAGCGCCGCGGCATAGGCGGCGGCCATCGCTTCCTCCGGGATCAGGCCCAGATCCAGCAGGGTGCGGTCGATGCGTGCTCCCCCCGCGGCGCGGGCGCGGGCCAGGGCGGAGGCCGTCAGTTGACCCTGTCCGGACAGCAGCGCCAGCACCTGATGGACGGGGTGGTCGGCCCCATCGGACCCGGCCTGGAAGTGCGGTGCCTGTGCGGATGCTTCACCGGCATTGGCCATCATCTGCCGTCTCCCACGCGCACCGACTTTAGAGAATGTTTCCAGTCATAATCCCTTATCGGTCGATGGGACAAGATTTTGCTGCCGCCGGGACCGGCGCTGATCGCCGATGATGATGGTGAACCGCGCACCCCATCATCGTCGGCGATGTCTTCCGGGACGATGCCTTCGAGTGTGTGCCTATGCCGGCTTGTCAGCGAACAGGCGCACACCGAAGGCGGGGCCGGCCGATACCCCGGTTTCCGGCTCGAACCGAATGCGGATGCTGTCCTTGCCCTTGGTCAGGGCTTCGGGCACCCGATATTCCCGGTCGAAGAAGGCACCGTCCTTCTCCGCCTTCAGTTCTTCCTTCGCGATGGGAGTGCCGTCGACCAGGATGGCGAAGCGGCGGTTGCGCTCGCCCCCCCAATATGTCGCCTGCAGCACCAGCGGGCCCGGCCGCGTCTTCATGGTGAATTCGAAATAGCCGCCGGACCGCGCATCGCGCCCGTTGCGGCCGCGATAGACCACGGGATAGGAGATCTTGGCGTCCAGCGCATGATCACGCTCGGCCTGCATCTCGCCCAGATGCATCACGTCGGCCGATCGGTCCTGCAGGTCCTTCAACCTTGCCTGCTCCGCCTTGAAATTCTCCTGCTCCACCTGCCACTGGGCGTCGGTGAAGCGGCGGAAATAGACGGCGGTGTTGCGTTCATGCTGGAAGGTGAAGGGCCGCAGGGTCAGGTCGGCGGGGCGCACGACGCCCTGTGTGCGGAATGTCGCCTCCTCCCCCGCCGGCTGCACGGCACCCAGCAGGTCGGACCCGACCAGGACGGGCGGCAGGCCCTTCCATTCCTCGGTGGCGGGGCCCAGGTCGCCGGCCAGGACCAGCGGGCCATAGAGCAGGGCCACGGTGTCGGGATCGTCCACCGTCGCTTCCATCCGCACCGTGCGCGGCAGGGTCAATTCGATCCGGTCGCCGGCCTTCCAGGCACGGGACAGGCGGATATAGCCCTCGCGCGGGGTGGCGTCCGCCGCCTCGCCATTGATGGACAGGCCGGGATTGCCACACCAGCCGGGCACGCGCAGGACCAGCGCACCCTTGCCGGCCGCCTTGGTGACGGTCAGGGTGACATTGTCGCTGAACGGGTACGCCGTCTCCATCCTGAGGCCCGGCGTATCAGCGCCGGGGGCCAGCGTGGAGGCGATGTAGAGATTGACCGTCACATCCGGCCCGGACTTCCAGTAGACGGACTCGCCATGCTTGGCATGGCTTTCGATGCCGGTGCCCACGCAGCACCAGAAATCCTCGAACGGGCTGGAGAATTCGCGGTGGGTGCCCGACATCAGCGGCACCATATAGGCGAACATGCCGGTGCGCGGGTTCTGGTGCGCCATGATGTGGTTGAGATGGGCGCGTTCGTAATAGTCGAAATACCGCGCCTCCGGCATCCCGGCATAAAGATGTCGGGTCAGCTTCAGCATGTTGTAGCTGTTGCAGGATTCGCAGGTCTGTTCGGTGATGTGCTTGGACACCGACCGGGGCGCCTGGAAATATTCACGGTCGGCATTGCCGCCGATGACATAGGAATAATCCCGCGTCACCGTTTCCCAGAAGAAGCTGGCGGCCTTGCCATGGCGTTCGGCACCGGTGATCTCATGCAGACGGGCCAGGCCGATCAGCTTGGGGATCTGGGTATTGGCATGGATGTTGGGCAGACAGTCGACACCCTGGCTGAGCGGCACCAACACCTTGCGGTGATAGATGCGTTCCGCCAGCGCCAGCCAGCGGCGGTTGCCGGTGCGCACATACAGTTCGGCGAAGCTCTCGTTGATGCCGCCATGTTCGCAATCCAGCACCTTTTCGACCTGGTCGTCGTTCAGGTCCGTGAACACGCCATCGATATAGGCACCCAGCTTTTCCGCCACCGGGACGGCGCCGTGCAGGCCGCAATAGCGGTCGGCATCCAGCAGGCCCGCGAACAGCTTGTGCCAGGTGTAGAGCGGGACCCAGCAGCCATTCAGGTCGAAGCCGCGTGAGCGGATATCGCCCTTGCGCACCTCGTCGAAGACCAGCTTGCCATGCTCCACCTTGTCGCCGACCTTGCGGGTGAAGCCGGCGACGAAGCCGTCGGCACTCTGCGCCTGGCACAGGGCCAGTTCGTCGATGATATAGGCCAGCCGGCGCTTGCATTCCCCGTCGCCCGTCTGGGCATGCATCAGGGCCAGCGCCGTCATGTAATGGCCCAGCGTATGACCGGCGATCGTGTCGCTTTCCCAGCCGCCATAGACGGCGCCCTTGGCCGGCAGCCCGGCCTGGGTGCGGAAATTATGCAGCAGCCGGTCGGGTTCCAACTGGTGCAGGTATGTCCGGTTGGCCTCCACCGCGGTCAGGAACACCGAAGGCAGCAACCGCACGCTTTCCAGCGGGAAGGGGACGGATTTGGGCTGAAGCTTGCCGGCGAACGGCATGGCGCTCACCGGTGTCGTGCCCAGCAGCAAGGCGGCGGGTGCCGCACCCAGCAGCAGCCGGCGGGACAGGGGACGAAAGGCGGACATGGGGGTGTTCCCTTCAGGCGGAGGCCAGCAGGCTGCGCTTGCGGCCATAGGCGAGGTAGATGGCGATGCCGATCAGGTTCCAGATGGCGAAACGGACCAGGGTGCCCGTGGGCAGGCTGATCATGAAATAGAGGCAGCCGATCACGGCCAGCGGCGCCACGATCCACACGGCCGGGCAGCGGAACACGCGTTGCAAATCGGGCCGCGTGCGGCGCAGGACCATGACGCAGACCGATACGGCGATGAAGGCCGTCAGCGTGCCGGCATTCGACAGTTCGGCGATCTGGTCCAGGCGGAAGAAGCCCGCCACCAGCGCCACGAAGGCGCCGACCAGCAGGGTCAGGCGCAACGGCCCGCGCCGCTGGGCATCGAGATTGCTGAGCGAGCGGGGCAGCAGCCCGTCACGCGCCATGACGAAGAACACGCGCGTCTGCCCGAACATCATCACCAGGATGACGCTGGGCAGGGCGATGATGGCGGCGGCACCGATGCCGAACGCCGCCGCCGGGTGGCCCAGGCTGCGCAGGATGAAGGCCAGCGGCTCCCCACTGGCCGCGAATTCCGCGAACGGCCAGGCGCCCACGGCGCAGGCCGCCACCAGCATATAGATCAGGGTGCAGACCACCATCGATCCGATGATGCCGATGGTCAGGTCGCGCGCCGGGTTCTTCACCTCCTCCGCCGAGGTGGAGACGGCATCGAAGCCGAAAAAGGCGAAGAACACGATGGCCGCCGCCGCCATCACCCCGCGCACATGCCCGTCCACGCTGTGCGCGGAAAAGCCGTAGGGCATGAAGGGGGTGAAATTCTCCGGCATCATGGCGGGGGCGGCCAGGCCGACGAACACGGCCAGGGCCAGGATCTTGATCACCACCAGCACGATGTTCAGCGTGGCGCTTTCCTTCGCCCCGCGTGCCAGCAGGGCGGTGACGGCCAGGGTGATCAGCACGGCCGGCAGGTTGACGATCCCGCCGCCATGCGGGCCGGAGATCATCCAGGCCGGCAGATGCACGCCCAGGCTTTCCAGCAGTCCGACCATATAGCCCGACCAGCCGACAGCCACGGCGGCGCAGGTGACGGCATATTCCAGCACCAGGCTCCACCCCACCAGCCAGGCCAGGCCCTCGCCCAGTACGGAGTAGGTGTAGGTATAGGCGCTGCCGGCGGCCGGCATCAGGGTCGCCATCTCCGTATAGGTCAGGGCCGCGAAGACGCAGAGGATGCCGCAGGCGGCGAAGGCCAGGATGACGGCGGGTCCCGCCCGCTCCGCCCCGATACCGGTCAAGGTATAGATGCCCGTGCCGATGATGGCCCCGATGCCCAGCGCGATCAGATGCGGCCAGCTGAGCGTGCGTTTCAGCTGGCGCGCCTCCTCCACATGCGTCAGCGCATCCAGCGCCTTGCGCCGTCCCCAGAAAGTCATGCCTTGCTCCTGTCTTCGCAATTGGCCGGTTTGTCGGCCTTGTCGTGATTTGACTGTTGGTCGATGCCGAGGATCGGCGGGCATGAACGGGGGCCCTGTGATCTCCTGTTCATGCCCGCGGCTTTATTTGCCCGCTTCGGTGATCCATCCGTCGATGCGCTGTTCCAGCATGGTCATCGGCATCGGCCCGTCATTCAGCACCAGGGCGTGGAACTGCTTGATGTCGAACTTTGCCCCCAGCGCCTTTTCGGCACGGGCGCGCAGTTCGGAGATTTTCAGCTGCCCGATCTTGTAACCCAGAGCCTGGCCGGGCCAGGCGATGTAGCGGTCGGTCTCGCTCTGGATGTTCTTCTCGGCCAGCGCGCTGTTGTCGCGCAGGCAGTTTGCCGCTTCCTCGCGGCCCATGCCCTTCCAGTGGATGCCGACATCCATGACCAGACGGCAGGCCCGCCACATCTCCATTGACAGCATGCCGAACCGCTCATAGGGCGTGGTGTAGAGCCCCATCTCCGCCACCAGCTGCTCGGTATAGAGCGCCCAGCCCTCGACGAAGGCGGTGACATCGTCCTGGCGGCGGAACTGCGGCACATCCTTCAGTTCCTGGGCCAGGGCGATCTGCAGATGGTGACCGGGCACGCCTTCATGCGCCACCAGGGCCGGAAGTTCATAGAGCGGGCGCATGTTCAGGTGCGAGGTGTTGATCATCAGCCCGCCGGCGATGCCCTGTTCCGGGCTGCCGGGGTGATAGCGGCCGGACGTGTAGCCCTCCTCGATCTCCGCCGGTACCGGGCGCACGCCATAGGGCAGGCGGGGCAGCAGGCTGAAATATTCCGGCAGCTTGTCATCAATGCGCTTGGCCAGCCGACTGGACTTCTCCAGCAGCTGTTCGCGCGAGGTCGCATAGAATTGCGGGTCGGCACGCAGGAAGGCCAGGAACGCCTTGAAATCGCCCTTGAACCCCGTCTCCTTGATGACGGCGTCCATGGCGGCACGGATGCGGGCGATTTCCGTCCGTCCCAGTTCGAACACCTGATCGGGCGTCAGGCTGGTCGTCGTCTCCCGCTTCACGCGGTAGGCGTACCAATCCTTGCCGTCGGGCAGGGATGATGCGCCCAGCACGTCGCGCGATTTCGGCAGATATTCCTTGGCGAAGAAATCCACCAGGGCGGCTTCCGCCGGCCTCACCTTGCCCTTCACGATCTCCAGCCCGCGTTTCAGCAGCGCTTCGCGCTCCGCCGCCGGGATGGTGGACGGCAACTGCTTCAGCGGCGACAGCAGCGCATGGTCTTCCGGCTTCACCTCGGCCAGGGTTCTGGTCATGCGCACGCCGGCATCGGCGATCAGGCGCGGCTGCATGAAGCCGGTCTTGATGCCCCGGCGCATATTGGCCGTCTGCGTGGCGTAATAGGCGGGCAAGCCCTCCATGCGGACCAGATAGGCCTCCGCCTCCTCCTTGCTGCGTAGGCGGGTGCCCTCGGCGATATAACCGGGGACGTTGAAGAAGCCGCTGTCATTGTTGAAGGGGATGCGTTCCTCGTCGAAGCGCGCCCCCTCCAGGTCCATGTTCAACCGGCGCAGCAGCAGGGTGCGGTTGGTGGCATCGGCGCCGGCCAGGGCCGCACCGGGAATGGCGTCCAGCCGGTCGCGCAGGGCGGTGACGGCGCGGGTGCGCTCGGTCACGGCCTGGGGGCTGTCGTCGGGCCAGCGCGTGGCCGCCTGCTTGTCCCCGCGCTGCGCGGCACCGATCGGGTCCAGCTTGTTCAGCAGCGCATCATAATCGGCCAGCACGGTGCGCAGGTCGTCGGCGGGGGCGGCCAGGGCCGGACCGCAGGCGCCGGCCAGCAGGGCCATTGCCAGACCGGCACCGATGGCGCGGCGGCGACGGGTGCGGAATGCGGCCTGTATGGAAATGCTCATCTTTTTGTTTTCCCTGTTCTCGAACGTGTGGTTTTGACGTCAAGGGGTGGCGGTTTTGCCCCGGACCCGCTGTTCCAGCAGGTCCAGCGGCAAGGCACCCGCCGATAACAGCAGATCATGAAAGGCGCGCAGATCGAAGCGGGACCCCATCCGTTCTTCCGCCTCGCGCCGCAGGGCGACGATCCGCATCTCGCCCAGCTTGTAGCCCAGCGCCTGGCCGGGCCAGCCGATATAGCGGTCGGTTTCCCGATAGGCGCCGTCACGCGACATGCCGGTATTTTCCAGCAGGCAGGAGGTGGCCTGGTCGCGGGTCCAGTCCATCGCATGCAGGCCGGTATCCATGACCAGCCGGCAGGCGCGCCAGGCCTCCATCGACAGGCGGCCCATCCGTTCCGCCACGCTGCGATAGATGCCCATTTCCTCGCCCAACCGCTCCGCATACAGCGCCCAACCTTCGACGAAGGCGGTCACATCATCCAGGCGGCGGTAATCGGGCAGGTCGCGGTTTTCCTGTGCCAAGGCGATCTGCAGATGGTGACCGGGCACGCCTTCATGCAGCAGCCAGGCGGGCAGGCCGGCCAGGTCGTTGCCGGCCCCGCCGCCATAGATGACCGCACCCGCCACCCGGGTCTCCGGACTGCCCGGCAGGTAACCCGACGAGATGCTGTCCAGGCCCGCCGGTTTCTGGCGCACGCCATAGGGCAGGCGGGGCAGGGTGCCGAAATAGCGTGGCAGCAGATATTCCGCCCGCTTGGCGATCTCCGCCGCCCGCCGCCCGTAATCGTCGGCATCGATGGCGCGGTTGGCCGGATCGGCGCGCAGGGCCAGCAGATAGTCGCGGGCTGATCCGGTGAAGCTGCTGTCGGCCAGCAGCCGCGCCATCTCCCCCTTGATGCGGGTGATTTCCGCCTGTCCCATGGCATGGATGGCGGCCGGTTCCAGCGTCAGGGTCGTATAGCGCCGGATCTGGAAGCTGTAATAGCGGCCCTTATCCAGTGAACCCGCCCCCAGGCTGGCCCGGGCGCGGGGCAGATAATCCTGCTGGAAGAAATCCGCCAGCCGTGCCTGGGCCGGGCGGACCTTGTCACGGATCAGCGCCACGGCCCGCGCCCGCCATGCGGCCGCGGGTTCGCCGGCAGGCAGGTTGGCAAACGGCAACAGCAGGGCGCTGTCTTGCGGCGGTTCCGTGGCCAGACCGCGCAGGACGCGGGCGGCCTTCTCCACCGTCTGGGCCGGCTGGGTGAAGCGGTCGCGCATGCCCCGGCGCATATTTTCCGTGTGCATGTCGAAATAGGCGGGAATGGAAGCGATGCGGGCCAGCCACGCCTCCGCCCCCTCCCTTCCGTTCAGCACGGTCATGGCGGCCTGGGTTTCCGGCAGGGTGTAGAAACCCTCCCCATCCTGGAACGGGATCCGTGCCTCATCAAAGCCCAGGCTTTCCAGGGCGATGTCCACCTGCCGGCGCATGATGGCATGGCTGAGCGCGTCCGTTTCCGAAAGGGAACCGGGTGCCACCCCGTCCAGCCGCTGCCGGAACGCCGCCAGTTCCCGTTGACGCGTGGCCATCGCTGCCGGACTGTCATCCGGCCAGCGCGACGCGGCGGCGTGGTCGCCCCGCTGGCCGGCGGCCAGCGGATCGGTGCGCGCCAGATAGCGACTGTAATCGGCAGAAAGGTCCCGCCAATCCTCCGCCCCCGCTACCGGCACCAGCATCAGCAGGGCCAGGAACAGCAGGGCGATCCGGGGCGGGGCCATCGGGGGACGTCCAACGGCCAAGGTCATTCCTCATATGATATGATGAATGGTATTTCGTATACTTTAGACGAAATTGACGCCTTTGCAATCCCGAAGCCTGTCGGTGCCGAATTTTGGCGGGTACGGTTAGTATCTTGTTTACCAACAAAAAACCGGGAATCAGCCCAAACATTCTTTTGCAGTCGCCCCGGGAATCCATGACAATCGAACAGCGACCGGACAGGAATTGGTGCGTTGCGCGTGTCAGGAACGCCGGCCCTCAGACCTGGCATCCGGCCTTTTCGTGAAATGGGTTCAAATGAGTATCGTCGTCAGATCGCTCTCCGACCAGACATACGACATTGTATGCCGGCAGATACTGACAGGGGTCATGGCGCCCGGCGCCCCGGTTCGCCAGGATGTCATCGCCACGGAACTGGGGATCAGCAAGATCCCGCTGCGCGAGGCGTTGGGGCGGCTGGAACAGGACGGGCTTCTCTCCTCCTATCCCAATCGCGGCTACATCGTCCGCCCGCTCTCCGCGGATGAGGCGGATGAGATTTTCGCCCTGCGCCTGAAGCTGGAACCCGGCGCCGTTGTCGATGGCGCGCGCTGGGCACAGCCGTCGGATCAGGCGGCGGCAAGGCTGGCGCTGGCGGCGCTGGAAAAGGACCAGGGTGCCGATGGCGGCGACCATGTCACGCAGAATCGGCTGTTCCATCTGTCGCTGATCAAACCCTGCGGACCCATCACCTATCAGCTGCTGTCGCGGCTGCATATCCTGTCGGAACGCTATGTCCGCCGCCATCTGGAACCCAAGGGCCGCGAGGAGCGGGCACGCCGGGAGCACCGGGAAATCCTGGAAGCCTGGCTGGGTGCCGATCTGCCCCGGCTGGAAAAGGTGCTGGCCTCCCATATCGAAGGCACGATGATCGACCTTCGGTCGGAACTGGCGGGTTAAAGAAATGCCCCGCCCGGATAAGGCCGGGCAGGGCAGTTTTCCCCTCTGGACGTGGGAAGGGAGGGGTCAGAAATCGACCGTCAGGCCGACGAACAGATTCATACCCATCGGGTCATAGACACCCGGATAAGTGTTGCCGTTGCCAAACGCGCTGAGCAGGCCGGCAGCGATGGCGGGCGGGGCCTTGTCGAAGATGTTGTTGACGCCGGCGCGCATCGCGACACCGTCCAGCAGCTCCACCGACCCGGACAGGTCGAAATAGCTGTATGAGGCGATCTTGCCGTTGATATTGACCAAGTCGCCCTTCAGGAACTGGTTGTCCGTGTTGCTGGACAGCTTGGTCGACCCGAAATAGCGCCAGTTGACCGACAGGCTGGCATTCATCCAGGGCATGCCCCAGGTGGTGCGCAGCTGGTGGCGCCAGGTCGGGTTGGGCTGACCGCAGGTGGGACCGAACAGGCCCTTGCAGTCGTACGAACCCAGGCCCGGCAGCTGTTCGGTCTTACGCGACAGCAGCCAGGTGCCGACCAGGCCGACATCGACGCGGCCCAGATCGTTGTCGATCACATCTTCCAGCTCGAACCCGTAATTGGCCTGGATATCCAGGCCCGAGGTGCGCAGGAAGCCCGTATTCTGGTTGGTTGACACGACATAGCCGTTATTGCCGAACAGCACCCCGATGGCCGGATCGCGGTGGAACAGCGAGCAGAAGAACGGGTTGCCCGTCTCGATGCACTGGCGGATGACGGTCTGGGTGTCGACGGAGCCGATATACTTGTCGATGCCGATCTTGAAATAGTCGACGGTCAGCGAGAAGTTGCGCACCATTTCCGGGGTCAGCACGATGCCGGCCGTGTAGGTGTTGGCTTCTTCCGGCTTCAGCAGCGGGTTGCCGCCGCCCTGGGCCACGCAGACCTCGGCCGGGCATTCCGGAATATTGCCGTACTGCGCGGCGGTGACGCCGGTCTTCTGGCAGGCTGCCAGCGATGCCGTCGGCTTGGACCCGGCGCAGGGATCGACGGCCGCGACATTGCCCAGGCTCTGCTGGGCGTAAAGCTCGGAGATGTTGGCGGCGCGGACGGCGCGGTTATAGCTGCCACGGAACCGGACATCGCCCGTGGGGGCGTATTGCAGTTCGGTCTTGTAGGTCTTCACCCAATCGTCATTGTTGGAATAGCGCGACATGCGGTAGCCGCCATTGAAGGACAGGTCCTTGACGAAATCCTTGTCCTGGACCAGCGGCACCTGCAATTCGCTGTAGAATTCCTCGACATTCAGCTTGCCGTTGTTGGGCTTGGTACCGCCGGCCTGGGCCAGGGCGTCGGCCTGGAAGTCCAGCGTCTCGTCACGGTGTTCGGCACCGGCCGCGAAGCCGAAGCCCTGGCTGGCCAACGGGCTCTGGAACCCGTAATCGCCCAGTTGGCCGGTGATGCCGGCGCTGAACACGCGTTCGGTCTGTACACCGCGCGTATAGGTCGGGGCATAGAGGTACTGATAGCCCTCCGCGCTGATGCCATTGTACTTGAACACGTCGATGGGCACGCAGGACGTGTCGGTGCCGTCGATCTTCGATTGGCAGGTCGGCACGCCGTTGACATTGACAACCTGCAGGGCCTTCTGGGCCTTGGCATTGTCGACATTGTTCTTGTAGCTCTCCTCCAGCCGGATGCTGGAATAGAGGAAGTTGGCGTCGTAGGTCCAGTTGTCGCCCAGCTTGCCACGCACGCCGCTGCTGACGCGGTAGGCGGTGTGGCGCAGGTCGTCACGGCGCGGCTGGCTGCCGGGGCCGGTCAGGCGATAGCCGATGAACGTGTCCTGGTTCGTCGCGGTGCCGGCGGCTGTGCCGCACAGCATCGTCGCCTGGGCCGACGACATCAGCGGATTGTTGCAGTTGATCTTGAACAGCGTGCCCTGGAACAGCGCCGACGGGGCGGCCTGGGAATAGGTGTGGTCGTCCATGAACATGAACGAGCCATAGACCTCCAGTTCCTGCGCCAGTTCGTAATGGCCGTTGGCGCCGGCCGTCACGCGGCTGTCGGTGCGCTGGATGTAATTGTCGGGTGCGTAATTGTAGAGGAACGAGCTGTCATAGGGCACCCAGTTCTTCTGGCCGTCCTTGGCATTGTTGACCGTCCTGCCCTTGTTGGGGCCGGTCAGCAGCGTGAACAGGCCATAGGCATTGTTGCTGGACCCGCCGCAGACCAGGGCGTTGGGGCCATCCAGGTTCAGGCCGCAGGCGGAATAGTCGCGGCTGTCCTGGGTGACGGGATTGGCCTCACGATAGCCGGCATAAAGGGTGACATTGCCCTTCTTGTCGTCCGAATTGAAGCCCATCGCGACATTGACGTCCTTCTTGGCGCCGTCCCAGACACTCTTGGGTGCCAGTTCGAAACCCTTGGCCCGCATCAGCGAGCGGACATAGTCATTGTCGTTGCGCGTATGGTTGATCGAGTACTGCATATCGGCATGAACGCCATCCAGGTTCTTGCGCAGGATGAAGTTCACCACGCCGGAAATGGCGTCGGAGCCATAGACGGCCGACGCGCCGCCCGACACCACATCCACCCGCTCGATCATCGCGCTGGGGATGAAGTTCACGTCGGCGGTTTCCGGCGGCAGCATGCGCTGCCCGTCGATCAGGATCAGGTTGCGGTTGGAACCCAGATTGCGCAGGTTCACGCGCGCCGTGCCGTCCGATCCGTTCGATACGTTCTCATTGGCGTCCGCTGTGAATTGCGGCAGGCGGTTCAGCACGCTTTCCACCGCCGTGGCGCCCTGGAACTTGATCTCCTCCTGCCCGACGGCGGTCAGCGGGCTGGCCGTGGTCAGGTTCGGCGACCTGATGCGCGTACCGGTGACAACGATCTCCGCCAGTTCCAGATCCTGTGCCGCGACCCCCGTCGCATTCAGCCCGGCCAGCACCATGGCAGTGCCGGCCAACAGGCCGAGCCTGTTGATTACCCGTGACATTCTTCTGTTCTCCCTGAGAGGCGCCCCTTCTTCCGTGCGCTTAGCGAAGATCACTCAGACCCTCGGACGAGTCAAATATCTTATACGATATAATATCATATTATATGAAAAGTGTGACAAGGTTGGCGCGATCATGTCAGGCGGGGCGGCTCCGCCGACGGATCAGCAGCCCCGCCAGAATGATCAGAAGGCCCGCCGCGACCGTGATCAGGCCCGCCTGCTGATAGACCTGGGCATAGCGTTCCAACCCTTCCGCCGGGTTGGTGGCACTATCCGCGACCGTGGCCTGGCCGATCAGGCCCGCCAGTTTCTGGGCATAGGCGGTGCACAGAAACCAGAGGCCCAGCATGGTGGAGGTGATGGCGGGTGGTGACAGACGGGTGATGGCCGCCAGCCCAATGGGCGACAGGAACAGCTCGCCGCCGGCCTGCAGAAGGTAAAGTGCCACCAGCCATCCGAGGCCCAGGCGGGCGCCGTCGGGCAGCAGCAGGATGCCGATGACCAACACCAGGAAACTGGCGCCCATCTGGATGCCACCCAGCCCGGACAGGGTGACCGGGTGGGGCGTGCGGCCCTTGCGGTCCAGCCAGCGCCAGAGGCCGGCCATGGGCAGGGACAGGGCCATGACGAAGGCGAAGGGCACGAATTGCAGGGCGGGGGCCGGGATTTCCAGACCCAGCAAGCGCAATTCCACCCATTCCGCCGTGAACATGTTCAGCGATCCAGGGCTTTGCCCCAGCAAAGTCCAGAACAGCACCGACCCCAGCATCAGCAGGACCAGGACGAGCAGGTCACGCTTCTGGCCGGCCGACAGGCCGCGCGACTGCCAGGCGACATAGACGATGGCGGCCAGGGCGGCGATGTCCAGCAGCCGTTCGACCAGCACCGGACTGTCCAGCAGCGCCCAGCAGCACAGGATCAGTGCCGTTCCGGCAAGGAAGGCGACAAGCGCGGGGCGGCTGGCTGGTGCCACCGGTTGCGGTGCGGGGATGTGGCGACCGGCGCGCATCAGCAGCAAGGCCACGACCATGCCCAGCCCGGCGGCGGCGAATCCGGGTTCCCACCCATGGCGGAAGGCCAGCCAGCCGCAGACCAGACTGCCCGTCAGGCCACCGGCATTGATGCCCATATAGAACAGGGTGAAGCCCTGGTTGCGCAGGGCTTCGTCCCGGCCGTAAAGGCTGCCGACCAGGGCGGAGATATTGGGTTTCAGGAAGCCGACCCCGGCGGCGATCAGGGCCAGCGTCAGATGGAACAGCGTCTGGCGCCCCTGGTCCGGCGTCCGCTCCAGCCGTCCCGACAGGGTCCGTTCCTCCCCCCTGGCGGTGCGCAGGTGCAGAAGATGGCCGTCGCCGGCTTGCGTGATGGACAGGACCTGTGCCGGGCCGTCGGGCAGGGCGATGGTCCGGCCCTCCCCTTCGCGCGGATGCAGCAGGGGCCGGTCGATGGGCATGCCGCCGCCATCGGTCAGCACCAGCGTTTCCCTTGTCTGGCCGGGCATCACCACCATCAGCGCATGGCCCAGCAGCAGCATGGCCAGCCCAGCCACAACCACCCGGCGCGCGCCCAGCCAGCGGTCGGCCAGATGCCCGCCGATCAGCGGGCACATGAAGACAAGCGCCGCGAAGGCCGCCAGATAGCGGTAGGCCTCCTCCCTGGGCAGGTCCAGATGCCAGGTCAGGAAGAAGATCAGGTTCGCCTGCAGCCCGTAATAGGAGAAGCGTTCCCAGAACTCCACGCCGGCCAGGATGGCCAGTTCGCGTGGATGCCGTCCGGTGGCGGGGGTGGAACCCGTCATGCTCATTCCTTCCCGCCGCTTGCCGCAGTGGCGTCCAGGCTGAGGACCGTCACCGATCGGGCCGGCAGCGTGAAGGTGACCCGGTCGCCGTTCAGCACGATGCCGGTGAGGTCCACCGGGGTTACCTGCGCGGGGGTGATGAAGCTGTTATGGCTGTTGATCGCCGGCCCGGTCAGCATGCGGCCCGTGGCCTTGGCCAGGCTGGCACCGGCCAGCCGCATTTCCGCCGGCAGGGCGCGATCGGGATGGGTATTGGCCAGGGCCACCAGGATGCGCCCGTCCTTCGTCCGTGCGGCCGAGGCGCTGACGCCCGGGACGCGGCGGCCGCCCTCCACCAGATCGGGTGCGATGGTCTGCACGGGCAGGGAGGTGGCGCCCTGGAAGTCCTTATACATGTCGAAGACATGATAGGTGGGGGTCAGCAGCATCCGCGCGCCGTCGGTCAGGATCAGGGCCTGGAGCACATTGACCATCTGCGCGATGTTGGCCATGCGCACCCGGTCGGCATGCTTGTGGAAGATGTTCAGGTTGATGGCGGCCGTGACGGCGTCGCGGACGGTGTTCTGCTGTTCCAGGAATCCCGGATTGCTGCCGGGCGTCGGATCGAACCAGTTGCCCCATTCATCCACGGCCAGGGCCACGCGCTTGGCGGGGTCGTACTTGTTCATCACCGCGCTGTGGCGTGTGACCAGATCGTCCATGCGATAGGCGCCGACCATGCTGGCGAACCATTCCGCCGAGGTGAATTCCGTGGCCGATCCCTTCTTCTCCCACGTGCCGGCGGGCAGGGTATAGGCGGAAGTGATATCGTAGAAATGCAGGCTGTAGGCGTCGATCATGTCGCCCGCACCTGCCATGACGGCCTCGGTCCATTTCACGTCGCCGGCATTGGCACCGCTGGCCAGGATCCTGGTGGGCTGGCCGGGGGCGGGCTTGATGAAGGTGCGGATCTGGCGCAACTGGTCGGTGTAATATTCCGGCCGCATATTGCCGCCACAGCCCCAGGTCTCGTTGCCGATGGCGAACCAGTCCAGCGTCCAGGGCTTGTCACGCCCGTTGGCACGGCGTTCCTGCGCCAGGGTCGATCTGGACGGGCTGGTCAGATATTCGACCCATTGCGCCATTTCCCGCGCCGACCCGGTGCCGACATTGCCGTTCACATAGGTGCGGGCGCCGACCAGTTCGGAGAATTCCATGAATTCATGGGTGCCGAACTGGTTGCTCTCCTCCACCCCGCCCCAGTTGGTATTGACGCCCACCGGCCGCTTGTCGCGGGGGCCGATGCCGTCGCGCCAGTGATATTCATCGGCGAAACAGCCGCCGGGCCAGCGGATCAGCGGCACGCGGATGGCCTTCAACGCTTCCACCACATCCTTGCGATAGCCTCGGATATTGGGGATCGGTGATTTCTCCCCCACCCAGATGCCTTCATAGATCAGCCGGCCCAGATGTTCGGCGAACTGGCCCTGGATTTCCGGTGCCAGCACCGGGCCCGGCTGGGCGGCATCGATGGCGATCACCGCGTCCTGGGCGGCGGCCGGCAGAGGCAGCAGAAGGCCCAGCAGGACCAGGAGGTGGCGGCATTGCAATCCAACTCGCATCAGTGGTTCCCCGTTCATTATTTGATATCGGCACTGCCGCGCCGCTTGGCCTGAATGATATTATAATATAGTATACGATATCCGAAAACGGGGGATGTGGCCTATCCCCAATAAATCTCGACAGGAAACGAGGCTTCCACATGATACCCGCGCTCTCACGGCGAGGTTTCTTCGCCGGAACCGCCGCCGGCATGACCTTGGCCATGCCGGCCGCTGCCGCCTTTGCCCAATCCGCCAATCCCGATCTGGTGCTTCTGACCTCCCGGTCGGGCGTGTACACGCCGCCGCGCGGTGACGGGGTGATGCAGTTCAGCTTCGATTTCCCCGAGGCATCGGTGAAGGTCGGCCCGCTGCTGGTCGGCTTCCGCGTGCAGACCTTTGAAAACGCCTATGCCATCGATCCGGCCGCAACACGGGTGGAACGGGACGGGACACTGGTGCGCCTGCGCTGTGACGGGCTGCTGGGGGCGGGCGGGCAGGTGAAGGCGCCCGGCAGCCTGGTCGCCACATTCACGGTCGGTGCCGATGGGCTGGTCGAATGGCAGGTGACGGCCACGGCACCGGTGCCGGTGAAATCCGTCACCAGCATCGTGCGCGGCCTGCCGCGCGGGGAATTGTCGGTTTCCTGCGGGGCCTTCATCGATCCCAAGGATGACGAGAAGCTGTTCGAATATCCCCAGCTTTTCGGGGGGATGAGCACGCCGTTCGCCATGCTGAAGGCGGCTGACGGCCGGCTCTACGAACTGTCGACACGGCAGCGCACCGTGCTGCCGGCGCGGTTCTTCTTCCAGCCGGGGGATGATGGCTACCGTGTGGAACTGATCCACGAGGCGGCGGGGTGGGACCGCAAGCAGACGCTGGAGACCGCCCCCTGGCGTGTCGGGCCGGCGGCCAGCTATGAGGCGGCGGCCGGTGCCCATTTCGCGCATGTGGAAAAGAACTATGCCATCCCGCGCTTTGCCCAGCGACAGGATGCGCCGCGATGGATGCATGATGTGGACCTTGTCCTGTCCATCCATGGCGCGCATTGGACGGGCTATATCTTCAACGATTACCGCCGCACGCTGGAGATCCTGGCCTGGGCCGCGAAGCGGATCGATCCGGCGCGGGTGATGGTGTTCCTGCCGGCCTGGGACGGGCGCTATTACTGGAACTATCCGCTATACGAGCCCGACCCGCGCATGGGTGGGGCAGCCGGGTTCCAGCGGCTGGTGCGCGAGGGGCAGAAGCTGGGCTACCGCATGGTGCCGATGTTCGGCACCAATTCCGCCAATGGCACGCTGGCGGAATTCAAGCAGTTCGCCGATGCCACCAGCGAGCATGTCGATGGCGACCATTTCGACCTGAACTGGGTCGATTGGGACAATGACCGGTCGAACGATGGCTGGATGCCCTTCATGAATCTGGGTGTGGAAAGCTGGCGCAAATTCCTGACGGAACGGATCTCCGCCACCGTCAAGCAGTTCAAGGTGGATGCCTATTTCCTGGATATTGCTGGCGGCTGGGCCAACAACCGCAAGGCCGACATGAATGTCGGCACAAGGTTGATGGTGGAGGAACTGACCCGTCGCCATCCCGGCATCCCGCCCATCGGTGAGATGCTGTACGATGCGCAGATGGCCTATATCCCCATGTCGCAGGTGACGCGCTATGCCATGCATCCGGCCGGGCACGACGCCTATGTGCGCTCGTACGAGCATCTGAGCCGCCCGGCACCCGGCAGGGGCAGTACCGGCGTGCATGAGGCGGGGTTCGGCCGTTACAAGCCGGAGATCGCGCCCGGCCAGCGGGCGATCCCCACCATCACCATCGTCGACGATACCCTGGCCAAGGAGCAGGCGGCGATGGAAGCCTATATCGCCCAGGCTAAGGAATGGGGTGATCGCCGGCGCAAGGGGTGACGTCCGCCCGCGGCTAGGGGTGGCCGGGTGCCGGGTTCAGCGCATGCTGGCCTGGGCACCCTGTGCCGCCTTGGCGGCAAGAAAGCCGGGGCGGGTGGACAGGCGCTCCCAATAGGCGGCGATTTCCGGGCTGAACTTATGGTCCAGGCCCAGGTCGCGGGCGAAGAGCAGAGCGAAGCCGACGCACAGGTCGGCCATGGTGAAACGGCCGGCGCACAGCCATTCCCGATCGCCCAGCGCCCTGGTGAGATGGCGCAGCCGCGACAGGAACCATTGCGTGTAATCGCCCGCCGCCTGTGCCAGCCGCCGCTCCTCCGGTTCCAGCCGCGTATAGCGCAGCACGATCGTCAGCGGGAAGGTCAGCGTCGCCTCGCTGCGATGCAGCCAGTCCAGCCACAGGGCGTAATCGGGCTCGTCCGCGCCCACCGCCAGCGGTGTCGGGCCATGGTGGGTCGCCAGATACTGGGTGATGGCGGCGGATTCCGTCATCCGCACATCGCCATCGATCAGCAGCGGGATGGTGCCCAGCGGATTGATCTCAAGATAATCCGGCCGGTGGAGGCGTGGCGGGAAGGGCAGAAGGTGCAGGCGATAGGGCAGGCCCATCTCCTCCAGCGCCCAGAGCGGGCGGAAGGAGCGCGCATCGGTGCAGTGCCAGAGTTCGATCATGCTCACCCCCGGATCTGCGTTTCGACCAGCCGCTGAAAGGCGGCGGCGGTCGTGGCGACGCTGGAAGCGGACACGCAGCGCGCGTCATCCTCGGCGACATGATGATAGCGGTGGATGCCGAACACCCCGGCGGCAGGGGCGTACCCGGCCTTGACGATCTCCGTCAGTTCGCCGGCGGTGATCTCGTCGGTCGTCCAGGGGGCCTCCAGCCCGGCATGCCCGGCAAAGACGTCGCGCGCCACGGGCAGCAGGGAAGGGCTGACCGACAGGAAGCGCTGTGTGTCCACGCTGGGCAGCGGCCGCCATTTGCCCAGCAGTTCGTGCCAGTCGCGCGCGGCGACATTGGCGCCCAGATGCAGCCAGAAGCGGGTCTCCGCCGGCTTGGGCGCGATGGCCTTCAGCGCTTCCGAGGCACCCAGATTTTCATATTCATGGCCGCTGTGGCAGACGAAGGCCAGGTCATGGTCCGTGACCGCCTCGCTGGCCCACCGCGCCAGCCACAGCCAGGCGGCGATGCCCGGCCCGCGTTCGCCGGCGCAGGTGTACCAGCCGGAACGTGGCGTCGACACGGCCAGCCAGCGCTTTTTTCCACGATCGATGCGGCCGATGAAATTGAAGGCGGGGCGCCGGCCCGTCTGCCCCTGAAGATGCAGCGTGGCGGGTTCCCGGGCGGTCGCGGCGGCGCGGAAGGGTTTGGCATCGTCGGGCGCCAGCAGGGCGACCGGGCCGGCGAACATTGGCTTCTGACCGTCGGCGTTCAGTGCGATCACCTTGCCCGTCGGGCCGTTGGTGATCGCCACCACCGCCTTTGCCCCGGCGGCGAAGGCGGCGCTGATCGGCTCCCGGATCGGCTTGGCCAGCGCGCTGGACCAGCGGCCATGCGGCAGTTCGACCAGGGCAATCGCGCCTGTCAGCGGACCGCCGGCCAGGCCATCGGCGTCGATGCGCACCAGCGAGCCGGTGGCCCCGTCCGGCCCCGTGGTGATGACGATCGGCTGCGGCCAGACGGTGGCGCGGGCGTCGCCGCACAGCAGCTCGGCACGCGTGGTCTCGAAATAGGGTGTGGGCACGCTCTGCCGTTCGACCTTGAAGCCCAGCTGTTCCAACTCACCGACCAGCCATTCCCCGGCGGCGTTGTCGCCGGCACCGCCGGCCTGTTTGCTGCCGAAGCCGATATATTTGGCAAGGTCCGCCGCGACGCGATCTTCCTGTCCCTGCGGCACCTTGGCCAGCGCCGACGCCACGGGAAGGGTGGCACCGGCCGCCAGAAAGCTGCGTCTGCTGGGTTTGAGCATAAAGGACCCTCCCGGTATCAGCGGCTGATGACCGCTTTCGATCTTCCCAGCAACATGACACAGACCAGCGAGATGGTGCATGTCGCGGCGAGGTAGAGCGAGATCGGCAGGGCCGATCCATAATGCGCGAAGAGGGCGGTGGCGATGATCGGGGCGAAGCCGCCCCCTGCCAGGGTCCCGACCTGATAGCCCAGCGAGGCGCCGGAATAGCGCACCTCCTTGGGGAACAGCTCGGCGAACAGGGCCGCCTGGGGGCCGTACATCAGGGCCACGAAGATCAACGCCACCGAAATGGCGACGGTCACCGCCACGGGCGATCCCGCATCGATCAGCGGGAACACGGCAAAGGCCCAGATGCCGGACAGGATGGCGCCGGCCATGAAGATGCCGCGCCGTCCGAACCGGTCCGACAATGCGCCGGACAGGATCAGGGCCGGGATCATGACAAGGCTGCCGATCATCACGGCGGCCAGCAGTAATTCCCGCGACAGGCCGACGGTGGCGGTGCCATAGGCGACGGCATAGGTGATGGCGATATAGAAGCAGACATTGTTGGCGATGAAAGCACCACCGGCCAGCAGGATCGTGCCCCAATGGTCGCGCAGCACCGTCAGCAGTGGCGAGGCCGGCTTGGCCGCCGCCGTCTGGACCGGTGCGACCGGTTCCACAGGGTCGGGTTCTTTGACATGCCAATGCATATAAAGGCCGATGGCGACGAGGCTGACGCTCAACAGGAAGCCGATCCGCCAGCCCCAGACCAGGAAACTGTCCGCATCGATTGATGCGCTGGCCAGCAGGAAGACGCTGTTGGCCAGCACCACGCCCATCGGCACGCCGACCTGGACGAAGCTGCCATAGAAGCCCTGCCGGTGACTGGGCGCGCTTTCGATGGCCAGCAAGGCGGCCCCACCCCATTGGCCGCCGACGGCCAACCCCTGGATGAAGCGCAGCAGCATCAGGGCCAGCGGGGCCAGCACCCCCACACTCTCATAGGTGGGCAGCAGCCCGATGGCGGTCGTGGCCAGCCCCATGACCATCATGGCCAGCACCAGGGCACGCTTGCGGCCATGCAGGTCGCCATAATGGCCGAACAGCATGCCGCCGAAGGGCCGGGCGATGAACCCGACCGCGAAGGTGCTGAACGCCGCGATCTGCGCCACGAACAGCGGCAGTTCCGGCGGGAAGAACAGCTTGGGGAAAACCAGGGCCGCGGCCGTGCCATAGATGAAGAAGTCATACCATTCGACCGAGGCGCCGGCCGATGCCATCAAGGCCACTTTTACACCCGGCGCGCTTTCGGGCTTCTGCTGATCCGACAAATTATCCTCCCCTGATAAAGGTGGCGTGCCGGCCCAGGCGGGTTGCCTGGACCGGCATCGTGATTACCAGCGGTAGGACGCGCTGAAGCCATAGGTGCGCGGGTTGTTGTAGCGGTTGGTCAGCGGGATGGTGCCCGACTGCAATTTCAGGATCGGGATGACATTGTCGGTGGCGTTCTTGACGAAGGCGGCGAAGGTCATGCTCTGGAACTCCACGCCCGCCCGCAGATCGACATTGTCGACATCCTCCAGCGCGATGAAGGGCGTGGCCAGCGTCACCGTATCCTGCCCGCCGCCGCGGGCACCATTATAGGCGACATTGAAGAAGCCGGTCAGGTTCTCGCCGATCGGCTGGCGGATATTGGCATTGACCGACCAGGTCCAGTCCGGCGTCTGCGCCACGGTGGAGCCGACGGTGGGCAGGCCCGTCACCCCTGCCGCGACGGAGACGAACTTGGCATCCTGGCGCGCGCCGGTCAGGCCCAGGTTCAGCACGGCCTTGCCCAGCGGGACCTTGGCATCGAACGCCGCCTCGATACCCTTCACCCGGACCTTGCCGCCATTGAGGTTGAAATAGGTGCCGGCGCGACCGCAGGCATTGGTCACCGTGCAGCCGTCCAGGATGCTGGTGATCGCATCCTCGGTGTTCGACACATAACCCGACAGGCGCAGGAACAGGTCGCGGGTGAAGCTGCCCTTGAACCCGACCTCGTAACTGGTCGTCGTCTCATTGTCGTAGGAGGGGCGCAGCGGGTTCGGCGCCGCCGCGATATAGGTGCCGTTATTGACGCCGCCGGCGCGATAGCCCGACCCCGTCTTGGCATAGAGCAGCATCGGCAGGTCTTCGCCGAAATTATAGCTGGCGGTGGCCGAATAGCTGATGCTGTCCTGGCTGAAATCGAAGGAGCTGGGCACGCCGGACAGATTGCTGGTGTAGAGCAGGTAATTGCTCTGCGTCGCTTCCTTGTAATCATAGGACCAGCGCAGATCGCCGCTCAGCGACAGGCGGCCGATATCATGCTTCAGCGACCCATAGGCCGCCGCCGACCGGTACTTGCTGGGGGTGACCTGACGGGCACCGAAGGCCAGCGGGAACACGGTCGGGCAGTTCGCCGAGGTCGGCAGCAGCTTGTAGCAGAGCGGCGTGGTCGGCGTGCCCCCGCAGATGGCCGACGTGGCGGTCAGCGGGCACGGGCTGGTGACGGCGTCGCGGGTGTAATAATCATTCTGCATCATGCCTTCGACGCCGGCCATCCAGGAGAATTCGTCGCCACCGGCGATATGGATGTCCTGATAGAGTGTCTTGTCGCGGGCATAGGTGGAGGTCTGGCCCAGCGGGTAGAGGCCGATCTGGCCCAGGCGCTGGAAATTCGCCTGGGTGGCGAGGTCGACCGCGGCCGGGAAGCTCTGTGCCGATTCCGACCGCGACCCCATCGTCGTCCAGGTCAGGGTCAGGTCGTCCAGATCGACATCGGCGATCAGCATGGCGCGGACGACATTCTGGTGGACGCCGTTCTTGACGTCGGACGGCACGTCATAGCGCGGGCCGGTGTAACCTTGGGGCAATGCCGCCAGCAGGCCCGGCGGCAGAACCCACTGATTGACGAAGGTCGGCAGGTTCATGTCCATCGCGTCGATCAGCAGCTTGGCATCCACCGCGCCGCTGGAATAACGCATCTGTCCACGGACGATATAGCCGTCGGTATGGTCGTAATATTCGTCCTGGTTGGGATTGTAATAGATACCGCCGCCCTGGCCGGTGACCTGCGCACCCAGGCGCACCGCCACCGTGTCGCTGACCGCCTGGTTGACGATGCCTTCCAGCTGCATCTGCTTCTGGGTGGCGTTGTATGTGGCCTGCACCCGGCCGGTGTCGCGGAACTGCGGCTGGGCCAGCACGATATTGACCGTGCCGAATTCCGAATTGCGGCCATAAAGCGCGCCCTGCGGCCCCTCCAGCACCTCGACACGGGCGATGTCGAAATAATCGATACGCTTGAAATTGCGCCCACCCAGCGTGCTGCTGCCGACATAGGCGCCGTTCACGAACAGGCCGACGCCGGAATCGGCACTGGTGGCGCGCTGGGTGCCGGAACCGCGCACCGACACTTCCGCCAAATTCTCGCTCTGCACGCCGTTGAAGCGCACGCCGGGCACCAGCTGCAACAGGTCGCCCACGCCGGTGACGGGGCCCTTGGCCTCCAGATGGTCGGCGGTTTGCGCCGTGATCGTGCTGGGCACGTCGCGCAGCGTTTCCTCGCGCTTGCGGGCGGTGACGATGATTTCGCTGAGGCTGATATCCTCGGTGGCCTGCGGCGCGCCGGGGGCCGTGGTTTGCGCCATGGCGGGCATCGTGGAGACGAGCGCCAGGGTTGCCGTGGTGGCGGCCAGAATATGTCGCATTGATCCTCCCTTGGGGCGTTTTTTTGCTGCGCCTCGAACATTGTGATCGTTTGTTTTGTGTCGCAATGTCAACGGAATTGTACGACAATTTTTACGTGGACGTACGACAAATCTCTTGCCCCCCGACAAGGGCGGCAATAGAAAGGCTTCCATGGACTGGCAATTCACCCATCCGGGCGTGATCGTCGGCAGAGGGGGCAAGGCGTTGAGCAACAGGGCCAAATCGGTGGATCACGATCCCAGCCTTGATGAAGCGGAGGCGGATGCCATGGGTGTTCCGCCCAATGCCGAAGAACTGGCCCAGGTGCTGCGCCGGCGCATCCAGCGCCAGGAGCTGGCGCCAGATGAATGGCTGCGCGAGGCGCGGCTGTGCGCGGAATTCGGTGTCGGACGGTCGATCGTGCGCCGTGCGCTGCGCACCCTGGCCGATGATGGCCTGATCGAGCTGGAGGAAAATCGCGGCGCGCGCGTTTCATCCACCAGCGTGGAGGAAGTGTTCGATCTCTATGAGGTGCGCGCCGCCCTTTACGGCCTTGCCGCGCGCTTCGCCTGCCTGCGGGCGTCGGATGCATCGATCGCCGTCATGCTGGTCAAGATCGACCAGCTGCTGAAGGACGCCGCCACGGGCGCGCCGGCCGAACAGATCATCGCGCTCAGCGAGGCGATCTTCAGCGACATGGCGGAGGTGGCGAGCCCCGATGCGCAGCGCATGATCGAGGCGATCCGCCGCAAGACGCGTTTCCACTTCTCCTATGTCGCCCTGGCCCTGTCCGCCGACGGTCCCGGTCCCTATGCGCATTGGCGCCGCGTGCGTGCCGCGCTGGTGAAGCGTGACGCCAACGAGGCCAGCCAGGCGGCCCGGGATATCCTCTATTTCATGCAGAGCGAGGTCGCACGGATCATGCTGGCGCATGGTTCCCGGGTCCGCGATGCCGCATCGCTGCCCACGCCTGCCCGCAAGCCACGCATTGTCAAAGGGGGCTGAATTGGCCCGTTTCCATGTGAAGGCACTGCTCGTCGCCGCTTCGCTGGCGACATTGCCCGCATTGCCGATCCCGCTGGCCGCACCGCCGGCCATGGCGGCGGACAGTGCGGAGATGACCCGGCTGCTGGATTATCTGCGCAATCAGAACACCACCGGCTTCCTGGTCATCCAGCGCGGCAAGGTGCTGATCGAGAAGAACTGGCCGGCACCCGACGGCAATCCGCAATTCGCCCTGTTCGCCTATGAGCGCGACGCGGATGGCGCGCTGCTGGAGGATGTGGCCTCGCAGCAGAAAAGCTTCATCGCCGTACTGATGGCGATCGCGGTCGACAAGGGGCTGGTCGATATCGAAAAGCCGGTTTCCGATTATATCGGTGCCGGCTGGTCGAAGGCGGCGCCCGACCAGGAAGCGAAAATCCGCGTCATCGACCTGCTGACCATGAGTTCCGGCCTGGACGACAAGTTCGGCTATACGGCACCGGCGGGTACCGTCTTTTTCTACAACACCCCCGTCTATGCCGTGACCAAGCGCGTCCTGGCGGCGGCGGCCAAGCAGCCGCTGGAGGTGATCACCCGTGACTGGCTGACCGTGCCGGCGGGGATGGCCAGTACCGCCTGGCGCAAGCGGCCGGCGGTGCTGGCCAGCATCGGCAATGATACCGGGCTGGTCACATCCCCGCGAGACACGGCACGGTTCGGCTTCATCATCCTGTCGGGCGGGCTGGCCGGCGATGGCACGCGCATCGTTTCCGAAGCGTCCATGAAGGCGATGCTGGCGCCCACGGCAACCAACCCGGCCTATGGACGGCTATGGTGGCTGAATGGCAGCGCCTATACGCTGGGTGCGCTCGGCAATCGCCGGGAGGGCCCGCTGGTCGCGGCCGCACCTTCCGACATGGTCGCGGCCCTGGGCGCGTTCGACCGCCGCCTTTATGTGGTGCCCAGCCGCAAACTGATCGTGGTGCGCACCGGTGCGGCGTCGGGCGATGCCAAGACATTCGATGAGCAGCTCTGGCAGCGCTTGGTGAAAGTGATCGGCTGAGGGCCATAAGGCCCCGCCGCAAAACATAAGGATCGGGAGGAATGAATGACGTTCGCGCGATTTTCCGCGGCGATAGCCGCCCTGTGCCTGTGCCTGTGCATGAGTGTTGAGGCCGCAGCGCAGCCGGTGGTGAAGGCGCCGGCCGGTACCGTTCGCGGCGTCGAGGCCGATGGGCAGCGCGTGTTCAAGGGCATTGCCTATGCACTGCCCCCGGTCGGGGAACGGCGCTGGAAGCCGCCCCAGCCCGTGCCCGTCTGGGACGGGGTGCGCGACGCCACGCAGTTCAGCCCCGCCTGTCAGCAGCCGGGATATCCGCCGGGCAGCATCTATGCCGAAACCTATGCGGCGATGAGCGAGGATTGCCTGTCGCTGAATGTCTGGGCGCCGGCGAAGGCCAAGAACGCGCCGGTCTTCGTGTGGATACATGGCGGCAACCTGATCCGCGGTTCCTCCAGCCAGCCGATGTTCGACGGTACGGCACTGGCCAAGCGCGGCATCGTGGTGGTGTCGATCAATTACCGCCTGGGCGTGTTCGGCTATTTCGCCCATCGCGAACTGAGCGCGGAATCGCCCGAGGGCACTTCCGGCAATTACGGCCTGATGGACCAGATCGCCGCCCTGAACTGGGTGAAGCAGAACATCGCCGCCTTCGGTGGCGACGTGGCCAATGTCACCATCGCCGGGGAATCCGCCGGTGGTCTGGCAATCCTGCATCTGCTGGCCGCACCGCGCGCCCATGGCCTGTTCACCAAGGCCATCGTGCAGAGCGCATCGCTGATGAACCTGCCCGACCTGAAGCAGGCGCGGTTCGGCCTGCCATCGGCGGAAACGCTGGGCGATTATTACGCGAATGCCTTCGGCGCCAAGACGCTGGCCGACCTGCGCGCCATCGACGGCCCGACGCTCACGGCACTGGCCACCAAGGCGCGTTTCGCCTCCACCGCCATCGTCGACGGCACGCTGCTGCCCCGCCAGCTGGTGGAAATTTTCGAGCGCGGGGAACAGGCGCGGGTGCCGCTGATGACCGGTTTCACCAGTGGTGAGATCCGCACCATGGCCTCCATCCTGCCGGGCCTGCCCGATGCCGGACAGGTCGATGCGGCGAAGTATGAAGCGACGATCCGTGCCAATTATGGGGAGCTTGCCGACCGTTTCCTGACCCTCTATTCGCCGGGCGATATCCGCGAAAGCATCCTGGCGGCCGCCCGCGACGGTTTCTTCGCCTGGACCTCGCAGCGGCTGGTGCGCGAACAGACCAGGCTGGGACAGCCAGCCTATCTCTACTATTTCGACCATGGCTATCCGGCGGCCGACGATCACGGGATGCACGCCTTCCACGCATCGGAAGTGCCCTACATGTTCGGCACGATCGATCGCGTCACCGCCCAGTGGCCGGCGATCCCCGACACGGACGCCGAACGCACCCTGTCCGACGCGATGGTCGATTACTGGGCCAGCTTCGCGCGCACCGGCGTGCCGATCGCCCGCAACCAACCGTCCTGGCCGGCCCATGGCGACAAGCAAGCCTACATGCTGTTCGCCGGCGGGCCGCAGGTCACCCATGATCTGTTGCCGGCGCAATACGCGCTGCATGATCAGGTGATCTGCCGCCGCCGCGCCGCCGGGAACATTCCCTGGAACTGGAACATGGGGCTCATCGCACCGCCGCTGCCGCCCGCACAGGAGAATTGCAAGTGATCGACGGCAGCATGCAGCATTTTCCCCTGACGCTGGACCGCATCCTGGACCATGCCGCGAAATGGCATGGGGATGTCCAGGTGGCGACGGCGAGCGAGGGCGGGGCGATCGCCCGGATCGGCTATGCCGACCTGCACAGCCGGGCCCGCAAGGTCTCCAGCCTGCTGGCCGGGCTGGGCGTGACGGTCGGGGAACGTGTGGCCACCCTGGCCTGGAACAGCCAGGCCCATGTCGAATGCTGGTTCGGCACCATGGGTATGGGGGCCGTGTGCCACACGCTCAATCCAAGGCTGACCGCGACGCAACTGGCCTGGATGCTGGGCCTGTCGGGTGCGCGCATCCTGATCGTCAGTGCCGACCTGCTGGGACTGGCATGTAAGACCGTGGATGAGGCGCCCGGCCTGAAGCACCTGTTCGTCATCGATGGTGATGCGGCGGTCACGGTGCATGGCGGCGTCTCCATCCGGGCGCTGGCCCCGATGATCGACCAGGCGGATGAGGAAGGGGTCGTCTGGGGTGATTTCGCCGAAACGGCGCCCAGCGGCCTGTGTTTCACCTCCGGATCGACCGGGGCGCCCAAGGGGGTGACCTATACCCACCGGTCCAGCTTCCTGCACACGCTGCGCCTGTTGCAGACTGACGTGTCGGGCATCCGCAGCACCGATGTGGTGATGCCGGTAGTGCCGATGTTCCACGCCAATGCCTGGGGCCTGCCGTTTGCCGTGCCCGCCGCCGGTGCCAGACTGGTCCTGCCCGGCCGGCACATGGACGGCGCCAGCCTGGCCCGGCTGATCGCGGCGGAAGGGGTGACGATCGCCATCGGCGTGCCCACCGTCTGGCTGGGGCTGTGCGAATATCTGGAGGCGACGGGCACCACCCTTCCCTCGCTCCGGCAGATCACGGTCGGCGGTGCGCCGATGCCGCCGGCCCTGATGGAACGGATCGAGGGGCAGCTGGGCATCCCTGTCCAGACCAGTTGGGGCATGACCGAACTGTCGCCGGTCGGCACGTTCGGGGTGATGACCAGTCCGGACCGTCAGGCCGCCATTTCCGGCCGGCCGGCGCTGGGCGTCGATCTGATGCTGGCGGACGAGAAGGGTGTGCAGTTGGCCGAACAGCGTGATCAGGAAGGAAGGCTGCATGTCCGCGGGGCGGCGGTGATCGACCGTTATTTCGGGCAGGAAAACCCGGCGACCAACGCCGATGGCTGGTTCGATACCGGCGATCTGGCCAGGATCGACCGTACGGGCAACCTGATGATCACCGGCCGCGCCAAGGATTTGATCAAATCGGGCGGCGAATGGATCAACCCGGCGGAGATCGAGGCTTTGGTCGGTGCCCTGCCGCAGGTCAGCCTGGCCGCCGTGATCGGCCGCAGCGACGTGAAATGGGGCGAGCGCCCGTTGCTGCTGGTCGAACTGCGCGATGATCAGCAGATCACCGACCAGGAACTGCTGGGATCGCTGCGCGGGCAGGTGGCGTCCTGGTGGATCCCCGATGCCGTGGTGCGCGTGCCCAGCATGCCGCGCGGATCGACCGGCAAGATCGACAAGATCCAGCTTCGCGCCGCCTATAGCGCCGGGTGATCACCCGCACGCCTCCACCCAGGCGCGGACCTGTTCCAGCGCCTTGTTGCCCGCCCCCAGCCGCTTTTCCTCCGCCACCAGGATGGCGTGGAAGGCGCGCAGCTTCACGCCGTTGGCGCGGGCGTCGGACATGTCCATGCCGCCCGCGTCGATCACCAGGTCGATGACCCGCTCGGCCGCGTGCAGGCGGCCCAGCAGATAATCATGCTCCCGGTCATGGCGGCTGAAGAAGCCGCCGAAAGCGTTCATGCGGGCACTGCGCAGGTCGGCTGGTGCGCCTGCCCGGCGCAGCAGGCGGGCATCGGGGGGCGCGATGCGGTCCACACGGATGGCGTGGAACTCGTCCAGCTCCACCCAGCCCGAGGTGGAGAAGGTCAGCACATCCCAGAAGGAGAAGCCCAGATAGGCCTCGAATATCTGCCGGCGTGCGGCGGGGCCCAGATAGTTCAGGCCCATCAGGGCGAATATCTCGTCGATCTCCGCCGATTGCGCCTCCAGCTTCCAGGCGCCGGCCAGCTGCGCCAGGGCGCGGTCCAGCGTGTCGGGTGACGGCACCGGCCCGTCGGCGCGCATCAGGTTGCCCAAGGCACTGCGTTCCCCGGCATTGAACATGCCCAACCCGTCATCGGTCAGGCCGGTGCCGCCCGGCAGCCGTTCCAGCGCGCTGTAAAGGCTGGCTTTCATCTCGTCCAGGTCGCGGGCACGCGTGTCGGCATGTTCGCCCTCACCCACCAGCGGATAGATGGCGTTCAGTTCCCGGATCAGGAAGCGCAGGCGGCGGGCGCGGAAGGCGATGTCGAAATCGCGCAGGAACCGCACCCAGGTAGGCCTTTCCCCCGCCCGCCCCTCCTCCAGCCGGTCGGGCAGCACGCCGCGCGCCCGCGCCCAGCCGTTCAGCGCCTTCAGCAGTGATGCCCGCGCCCCGGCATCGGTGCGGCCCAGACAGGGGCACAGCAGGCCGGCCAGTTGCTCCAGCGCCCCTTCGATCTTCAGGCGCAGATAGGCTTCGTATGCGAAGCCGGCCTGCGATGCGGCCTCCGCACTGGCCCGGTCGCGCCAGTGGCGGATCTGTTCGATGGTGGGGGCGGGCGGCAGCGGGCCGTCCAGCACCCGCAGTACCTGTTCGGCCACGCGCGGCCGGGCGGCATCCAGCAGGCCGCGCAGCCGTTCGATCCGCGCATTGCGGCCCGCGATGGCCAAAAGTTCGTCGCGCACCGGCTCGTTGCGCGGAATGTCGGACAGCGCCCCCCGGATGGTGCGGAAGAAGCCCGGCGTCTCCGGCCGCACCCCGCCGGTCAGGCGGGCCGGCTTGGGATCGATATAGACGATGCGACGGTCCACCTCGCGATAGGCGGGGCGACCGGCGATGGCCGACAGGGCGGCGGCAAACGGCTTGTTGTTCAGGACCGACCCGTCGATGAAGCTGGCCTGTTCCGGATCGGCCCCCTGGCGGCGGTATTCGGCGAAATTGCGCTGGAAGAAATGGCCTCTACCTTCCCAGCCCTCACCCCGTTCATTCAGCAGCCGGTCCATCTGCCGCACCTGGGCGGGCGGGAAGGCACCGGGATAGCTGGCTGACGCGCGGGCCGCGAAGATCAGGCCCGGCACGTCGCCATCCTTGAAATCGCTGTCCACCTCTCCCTCCCCGCCACGGCGATAGAGGAAGGTGAAACGGTGGCGATGCTCCCGCTCCAGAATCTCCGGCGGGTCATGGGCGGGGATGCGGGTGGTGTAGCCGTGGAAATCCGTCACCGTCACATGCAGCGACAGAGGCAGGCCGCGGGGCAGCAGGCTGGCCAGCGGCCGTCTGGCGCTGTCGCCCATGGCATGGGCGGCATCCAGCAGGAACCCCATCAGCCGGTTGCCGTCGAATGGCGGGCGGAACCAGCGGGACCGGACGAACAGCGACAGCTTCTCCCGCACCTCCTCATCCGGGGCCAGCCGCTGCAGGCGCCTTGTCATGGCCCACAGCACCGGGCGCATGAACCATTTGCTCCATTTGCCGGCGCGGCTGTCATTGGTCAGCAGGCGGGTGACATCGGCATTTTCCAGCCACAGGACCGTCAGCGGCTCCAGGTCCAGGTCGTGGGCGAGTGCGCGGGCCAGCAGCACACCATTGATGCCGCCGGCACTGGCGCCCGCCACCACATCGATCAGCACACGCAGCGACAGGTCGGGCAGCAGGTCGCGCAGCAGCTCGAAATAGACCGACTCGGTATCGAAGGGGCGGGGATCGCCGGCCAGGGCGGCCTTGAAGCTGGTTGACTGGCCGTTGCGGCCGGCATGCAGGGCCTGGCTGGCGCGCACCAGCTTCCACAGTTCCTTGGTGACGCCATGCATATAGACGGCAAGGCTGACCCCGCCATAGCAGACCAGTGCGACCCGCAGTTCCTTTTCCTTCACCGCGCCGGCACTCCCCGCCCTTTATTCTTGGTTCTGACAGTGCGGCTCGGCGGGCGGGGCGTCAACATGCCACCGATTGCCCCCGCGACAGGGGCCGCCGGCTTTGCTATGCCAGGAGCGCCCATTTCCGGGAGGGACCTGCCATGAACGCCGCCGCCACTGCACGCACCACCGTCGACCCGGCGGAGATCGAACGGTTCAGCCGCATTGCCGCGGAATGGTGGGACCCGGCCGGCAAGTTCCGGCCGCTGCACAAGTTCAACCCGGTGCGTCTGGCCTGGCTGCGCGACGCGATCTGCAAGGCGCATGGGCGCGATCCGTTGGCACCCCGGCCACTGGAGGGGCTGCGCATCATCGATGTCGGCTGCGGCGGCGGGTTGCTGGCCGAACCACTGGCCCGGCTGGGTGCCAGCGTCACCGGCATCGATGCGGCGGAAAAGAACGTGAAGACGGCGGCGGCTCATGCGGCCGAGGCCGGCGTGGATGTCGATTACCGTGCCGCCACGGCGGAGGATCTGGCGGCGGCCGGGGAGCGGTTCGACGTGGTGCTGGCCATGGAGATCGTGGAGCATGTCGCCGATGTCGACCTGTTCGTGGCCGCCGTGGCCGCCCTGGCCAAGCCAGGCGGGCTGGTGTTCATGGCCACCTTGAACCGTACCGGCAAGAGCTTCCTGTTCGGCATCTTGGCGGCGGAATATGTGCTGCGCTGGCTGCCGCGCGGCACCCATGACTGGAAGCGGTTCCTGAAACCATCGGAACTGACGGGCACCCTACGCCGGGCCGGGGTGGTGGTGAAGGAACTGTCGGGCGTGGCCTATAATCCCGTGTCCGACCGGTTCAGCCTGGCGCCCAAGGACCTGGATGTGAATTACATGCTGTGGGGCGTGCGGGGGGAGTGACGGTCAAATCCCGGATATCGTCACCGGCACCCCGCCCGACAGGCGGCGCAAGCCGCGGGTGATGGCGGGCAGTTCCTTCTTGAACAGTTTCTCCAGCGGGCTGACCTGCACTTCCCAGGCGCCTTTGCCCTTGGGTCCCGCCACGCGGCGGTGGGTCCAGGTGGCGACCACCCTGCCCTGGCGCAGGATGACGGGGCTGATCCAGCCAGCCACGCGATAGACCGCGGGGCGGAAACGGTCGTCCAGATACTGGCTGGTATCACTATGGGCCAGCAGGTAGGGATCGAACAGGCCCAGCACGGTGATCTGGCCCGGTTCCGGTGCCGCCCCCTTCACCGCGTCCAGGTCGCGGGCCAGGATGTAGGCGGTCTTGCCGGCCAGCTTCACCGGTACGATCTCATCCCCCAGATCGGCGAAAGCCTGATGGGCGGGGCCGGCATAGCCCCCGATGAATTTGTTGAAATCCCGCGGCGTGGCGGGGCCATAGACGGCAAGGTAGCGGCGCAGCAGCTCGGCCATGGCGGCCCCGCTGTCCAGCACGGTCAGGGGCTGGCCCAGCCATTGCGCCAAGCTGACGAACAGCGCCTCGCGCGCGCCCTCGCCATCCTCCTTCTCCGCCGGGCCGTGGCAGACATGGCCCAGGGCGCAGGCCAGCTTGATGATGCCGCCCCAGCTGTGCTCCAGCATGGGTCGCGCCCATTCGCCCAATGTGGGGACCAGCCGGCGCGACAGATCCATGCGGCTGTGGGCCCCCTGGTCCAATGCCGTCACCACGGCCGCGACCAGGATTTCCACCTGTTCGCGGCTCAACCCCTCCTTGGCGTACCAGTTGTGATAGGCGCCCACCTGCTGGCGCCGGACGGCCATGACCAGGGGCAGGTCGTCGGCCGGCGTCAGATGCAGGGTCGACCGCTGGGCCCAGAGCTTGACCAGGTTGCGATCCTGATAGAGCGCCCTGTCGATATCGGCTTCACCGCCGCCGGCCGCGCTGCGTGCCCGCAATTGCAGGATGGCCGCCGAATGCACCTGTGCCTGTGCCCCCACCAGGGTACGGGCCGCCGTCAGGGCGGTTTCCGCCGGGCGGGTCAGGTGCTGGCGGTCCAGCCGGAAGGCCAGCGCCTGCGGCAACGTGATCTCGGTCATCTTCGGTCCTGCGGCGGATAAAACCGAGGGGCAGGATGCCGGAGTTTCAATTTGAGAACAATAGGGGAACGGTGACGTGGATCACCGCATCAGGAGGCCGCTTTCGATGACGCCATCGATGATGAACTGGCAGGCCAGCGCGGTCAGCAGGATGCCCAGCACGCGGTTGATCACGTTGATGCCGGTGACGCCCAGCAGCTTCGACACCTCGCCCGCGAATACCAGGCAGACCAGCGTGGCCAGCAGCACACCCGACAGCACGGCCAGCACGATGGCCTGCATCATCAGGTCGCCATCGGCCCGGCCCATCAGCAGCACGACCGACGTCATCGCACCCGGCCCGGCGATCAGCGGGATGGCCAGCGGGAAGACGGAGATGTCGGCCTTGTGCATCGCCTCCTCCTTCTCGTCCTGGGTGGCGGTGCGCAGGCCGCTTTCGCGGGCGAAGACCATGTCGATGGCCACCAGCAGCAACAGGATGCCGCCCGCGATGCGGAAGGCACCGACACCGATGCCCAGCGAAGTCAGCAGCAATTCGCCGATGAAGGCGAAGCCGAACAGCAGGCCCGTGCCGATGACGACACCCTTCACCGCCGTGCGCCGGCGGTGGCGCGCATCCATGCCGGCGGTCAGGCCCGCGAACATCGGGCCAAGGCCGATCGGATCGATGGTGACGAAAAAGGCGATGAATGTGGAAAGGACCAGATCGGTCATGAGCCACCAGGCGGGGAACGGGAATGTCGGGGGCGCCCAACTTCTATCCCAGACGCGGGCGACAGGGAAGCGCCGGCCCGGCAGGGCTGCCATGGTACCGCCCCTGACCTGCTGGCAGTGACCGGGCTTTACCCGCCTGGATGCTGACCGAATGGACAGGTGATATTCGTGTTGCACTGCACAAAAGCATATTGACTCCGGTCCATCGCGCCGATATATCTATGTCCATGCTGCATTGCAGCACGCCCGGGTCCCGTCGGCACGAGAATGGCCGGCGCCCCGGTTTTGAAGAGCGGCAGCCGGTGCCGGGGCCGCCTGGCGGACCGGCAACGACAGAGCGCGAAGGAGATGGCATATGGCAACCCGCACGCCGAAAGGACCTGTGGCCGCCGCGACGCCCAAGAAGGTGCCCGCGAAGCCCGCCAGCGTCCCCACGGCCGATAAACCCGTCGCGGCCGTGACGTCGGCGCCTGTGAAGGCTGAACCGGCGCCCGTGAAGCCGGCCCCGGTGAAGAAAGTGTCGCCCCCGGTGGCGAAGACGGCCCCGGTTCCGGTGGCCGAACCCGTGAAGGCCCCCGTCGCCCACGCGGTGGAGGAGGTGAAGGCCGTACCGCCGCCGCCCGAGGTGGTCCCGACACCCGTCGCATCTGCGCCGGTGGTTGAGCCGCCCGTGACCAGGCCCGGTGCCGCGTTCCCGCCCGTACCCGCCGCGATCCCCGTCGCGGCCAGCATTCCCGTACCGGCAGAGCCGGTTGTCAACGCTATCGCCCAGACCAAGGAAAAGGTGGAGAAGATGAGCAAGCAGGTTTTCGCTTCGTTTGAAGATGTCGTCGGCTTCCAGAAGGACAATGTGGAGGCCATCGTGGCTTCCTCCACGATCCTGACCAAGGGCTTCGAGGCCCTGTCGAAGGAGATCGTCGCCTTCACCCAGGCCCAGTACGAGCAGTCGGTCACGACCACCAAGGCCCTGTTCGCCGTGAAGTCAGTGAAGGAACTGGTCGACCTGCAGACCGAATATGCCAAGACCTCCTTCGACGCCCTGGTGGCCGAAGCCACCAAGGTCTCCGAGGCCGGCTTCAAGCTGACCAACGAGGCCGCCGAGCCGATCACGGCCCGCGTCAACGCGACCGTCGAGAAGCTGTCGAAGCTGAAGGCCGCCTGATTTTATTCCCTCAGGCGCCGGGCGCCCACATCCGTGGGCTTGGCTTACGCCGCACGTGCGGCGGGCCGGCAGTCGCCGGCCTGGGGTTTTGAATGATAAACGGGGTGCCGGCGACGGTGCCCCGTTTTTCGTTTTGGAGTGCCTTAACCCTACTCTGCCCGCACTTCCACCGGCAGGGTGATCAGGAAGCGTGTGCCGTGGCCGGGGACCGAGGCCAGGTCGATGGTGCCCTGGAGCGGGCCTGTCACCAGATTGTGCACGATATGCAGGCCCAGGCCGGTGCCGCCGCTGTCGCGCTTGGTGGTGAAGAACGGGTCGAAGGCCTTGGCCTGCACGTCGGCAGGCATGCCGACGCCATTGTCGGTGATGGCGATGGCCACCCGGTCGCTGGCCGCCCGGCCGATGGAGATCAGGATTTCCGGCTTCTCCACGCCCGTGAAGCCATGGACGACGGCATTCTGCACCAGGTTGGCCACCACCTGGGCCAGCAGGCCGGGCAGGGTGCTGATGGCCAGGCCCTGCGTGCCGTCGATGGAGACGGTGACGCGGCGCTGCCGGATCATCGGTTCCAGGCTTTTCAGCACGTCGCCGACATAGGCGGCCAGGTCCACGGTGCGCAGCGCCTCGCTGCTGCGGTCGGCGGAGACCTGCTTGAAACTGCGCACCAGGTCGGCGGCGCGTTCCAGATTGCCGGTGAGGATGCGCAGGCCTTCGTCCAGCTTCTCCAGGAACCCTTCCAGGGCGGCGCGCTTCAGCTGGTTGCCGCCGAAGGACCGGGCGATCTCGTCGCGTTCGCCCTGCAGGTGCGTGGCCATGGTGAAGGCCACGCCCAGCGGCGTATTGATCTCATGCGCCACGCCGGCCACCAGCTGGCCCAGCGAGGCATGCTTTTCCTGCTGCACCAGCCGCCCCTGCGTGGCGCGCAGTTCCGACAGCGTGCTGTCCACCTTGGCATAGGCGGCGGCGTTGGACAGGGCGATGGCGCCATAGGCCGCCAGCGACCGGAAGATCAGCTTCTCCCGCTCCCCATAGGCGTTCTCGTCCGCCGACTGCACCGTCATCACGCCCAGCAGGCGGGCGCCCACCATCAGCGGCGACAGCAGCAGGGTACGCATGAAGCGCGTACCGGGAATATGGGAGGGGGAGGATTGTTCGTGCGGGCCGCGCAGGACCAGCAGTTCCTGATGCTCGCGCGCGCAGCGTGCCACCAGCGATACGGGGTCCGACAGGCGCCGCCGGACGCCGGGCAGCGGCCGCCCGCCTTCCAGCCCGTAACGCAGCTCCAGCTGCTCCCCGCTCTCGTCCACGACATAGACGGAGAAGGCGTCCAGCTCCATCATCGTGCCGGCATGGCGGTGCAGGGCGTGGAACACCGCCTCGGCATCCAGGGTCGACGTGATCTGCTGGCCGATGCGGCCCAGCAGCTCCAGGGTCTGCGTCGCCTCATGCAATGCTGCGGCGCGGGCCGCCTCGGCCGATGCCAGCTGGCGATGATAATCGCCCTCGGCCTTCAGCCGTTCCGTCTCGAACCCCGCCTGCATGGCCAGCAGCCGGTCGCTGACCTCCCGGCTGTGGATGATGCCGCGCGCCTGACCGGCACGGCGTTCCCAATGCAGGGCTTGGCCCATCTCGCCCGCCGCCTCGTATGCGCGGGCCAGGGCCGACAACAGGTCGGCGGACGCGGTATAGCCCTGGATCGACTCGGCCAGATCCAGGGCGCGGCGCAGGAAATGGATGGCGGCGGTGTCCCCTTCCTCCCTGTCGGTCGGCGGGGGCAGGTCGGGGAAACGCTGATGGATGCCGGCCTTGGCCCGCAGCACATCGATCTCCCGCCAGCGGTCGCCGCGCCCGCGCACAAGGGCCAGGGCCGCGTCGGCCGCCGAAACGGCATCGTCGCAGCGGTCCAGCAGGGTCAGGGCGCGGGCCCGGCCGCACTGGGCCTCGGCCTGCAGATCGGTCTGTTCCAGGTCGTCGGCGATGTTCAGCAGGTCGTCGAACCAGCGCAGCCCCGCCGCCGGGTCGCCGACATCCAGCTCCAGATCGCCCAGATACTGGCAGGCGATGGCATGGTTGCGTGACCGCCCGAACGGGGCCAGCCATTCCAGCGATTCCAGCAGCAGGTGGCGGGCACGGCCCGTCTGTTGCAACCGGCGCAGCGTGTCGCCCATGCCGCGCAGGCACTGGCCCACGGCGGCGGGCCAGCCCGTGCCGCGGGCCAGGACATGCGCCCGCTCCCGCCACAGGAATTCGCTGACATAATCGTTCAGGTTGGCGTGTGCCGCCCCGACATTGCCGGCCAGCAGCACGGCCAGCCGCATCTGCCCGGCCAGCACCGCCTGGTCGCAACCGCGCTGGTAATGGCGCAGGGCCTTCTGGAAATCGCCATGGGCGAAACAGATGCCGCCGTGGAAATAGGCGGCGACCGCGTCCAGGCCCGGATGTTCCAGCAGCGGTCCCTGCGGCAGCAGCGGCGCCCATTGCGCCTCCGCCGCCGTGGCGTCGCCGAACAGCGCGTCGCGCGCCATCCAGGCCTGGGCGATCTGCTGGCGCATGGCATCGCCGGCCCGCTGATACAGGCTGTTGGCGTTGCGATGGGCCTGGATGCGGCGGCGGGTCTGGCCACGGTCCAGGGCCAGCAGCGCCTCCGTCATGGCGGCATCGCCCTCGCCCAGCAGGTCGCCGATCTGGCGGAAGGTGGCCCGCGCGCTCTCCAGCAATGCCTCGGCCTGGTCCAGTTCGGCGAACAGGGCCTTGGCCTCCGCCTTGATCAGCAGCAGCCGCGCGGTCAGGCGGCGCAGCTCCCGCTCATTGGCGCCGGTGGCATAGGGCAGCAGCCCCATCGCCTCGCCCACCATCTCCAACGCCGCGCGCGTGTCGCGTTGGCGGTTGTACCAGGCCAGGGTGGTCAGCAGCAGCAGGCGCTGCACCGGGTCCTGGGCATTGACCATATGATGTTCAGCCGACAGCACCTGCTCGGCCAGGCCGTAAAGGTCCAGGGGCGCGACCAGGGAAGAGCCGGGAAGGGTGGGATATTCCACCACCGGCGGCATCTCACCGGAAAAATCGTCAAGATAGGGCAAGGCCGGCGGCCCGCCGGCCGGCGACACATCCTCATCCCTATCCGCCACACTGTCCGCCATGGACCGCCCAGACCCGCACCGCCGTTTTAGCGCACCCCGCCGACGGCATTTCAATCAAATGCTACGCAACATGCGGCCGAAGGGCAAATCCGTTCGGGGGGCCTTTGCACGATTCCCGGCTTTTGCCGCCACCTGTGGTCGCAAAGCCATGGAAAGGGGAACGCGGAACGGTCAGGCCGGCTGCGGTGCCGGCCCCTCGGGCTCGCTGTCGGTCGGGGGCGGCGGCGCGTCGGTTTCCACCGGCAGGTCGACGGCGACGATGGCGGCCGCCACCGGGGCCATGCTGGCCAGGCCTTCCGCGATCATGCCGCGTGCGGTTTCCCGCTCACCCATCACCACGGTGCTGGCGCCGTTCTGGGTCAGATAGACCACTTCCTCGTCGGCATGGGCGCGGGCGATGATGGGCAGGGACGGGCTGGCCACCCGCGTCTGGCGGATGATCTGTCCCGCCTCGAACGAACCGGGTATGGCGATGAACATCAGCCTGGCCCCGTGCAGGTTCAGCGCGGACAGCACGTCGGGCAGGACGGCATTGCCCACCACCACCTCCACGCCCTGCTCACGCAGGCTGTCGATGCGCTTCTGGTTGTCCTCCACCACCAGGTAGGGAATGGCTTCCTCGCGCAGGCGGGCGGAGATCAGGCTGCCCACACGGCCATGGCCGATGATGATGGCATGGCCGGTCAGGCCGGTGGCGGGGATGGGCTCGCGCGTGGGTTCCGGTGCGGCCGGGGCGGTGGGATCGGCACCGGGTTCCAGCTTGTGGCCGAACTTGTCGATCAGGGTGAACATCACCGGGTTCAGCAGGATCGACAGGATGGCGCCCACCAGCACCAGGTCATGCCCCTCCTGCGGCAGCAGGCCCAGATTGAGGCCCAGGGCCGCCAGGATGAAGGAGAATTCGCCGATCTGCGCCAGGCTGGCGGAAATGGTGAGCGCCGTGCTGCGCGGGTGGCCGAAGGCCAGCACGATCAGGTAGGCGGCGATGGACTTGCCGAACACGATGATCAACACCGTGGCCAGCACCGGCAGCGGCCGCTCGATCAGGATGGCCGGATCGAACATCATGCCGACCGACACGAAGAACAGCACGGCGAACGCATCACGCAGCGGCAGGGATTCCTCTGCCGCGCGGTGCGACAGGGGCGAGCCCGACAGGACCATGCCGGCAAAGAAGGCGCCCAGCGCGAAGGAGACACCGAACAGGGTGGCGGCGCCATAGGCCACGCCCAGCGCGATGGCCAGCACGGCCAGCCGGAACAGCTCGCGCGAACCGCTATGCGCCACCTCGTGCAGGACCCAGGGGATGACGCGCTTGCCCACCACCAGCATCAGGGCCACGAAGGCGGCGACCTTGCCGAGCGTGATGGCGATGACGGTGATCAGCTGTTCGGTGGACAGGCTGGCCGAGGCGACGGCGGCTTCCGCACCCTCCGCTCCGGCCTTGTCGCCCAGCAGCCCGGCCAGGGCCGGCAGCAGCACCAGCGCCAGGACCATGGCCAGATCCTCGACGATCAGCCAGCCGATGGCGATGCGCCCGCGCTTGCTGTCGACCAGGCGCCGCTCCTGCAAGGCGCGCAGCAGCACGACGGTGGAGGCGACCGACAGGGCCAGGCCGAAAACCAGGCCGGCGCCCAGGGTCCAGCCCAGGGCCCAGGACAGGCCCATGCCCATCAGTGTGGCGATACCGATCTGGCCGATGGCACCGGGGATGGCGATGGCCTTCACCGACATCAGGTCCTTGACGGAGAAATGCAGGCCGACGCCGAACATCAGCAAGATGACGCCGATTTCCGCCAGCTGCGGCGCCAGGTTCATGTCGGCGACATAGCCCGGCGTGCCCGGCCCGATCATGACGCCGGCCAGCAGATAGCCCACCAGCGGCGAGATTTTCAGTTTCTGCGCAACGGCCCCGAAAATGAACGCCAGCGCCAAGGCTGCGACGATCATGGTGATCAGGGGCACGTCATGCATGGTGGGCCTGCCTTTCAACACCGGGCCAATGACCGCTCGGGCCTTGACCTCTCAACCATTTGATCCAATATCACCCAATATGGTTGAGACTTTCCGGATTACAACCGTGCCCCATGAACTTTCTCCCGCGCAATGCCGTGCCGCGCGCGGCCTGCTGGACTGGAGCCAGGAGCAGCTGGCCCAGGCATCGGGATTGTCGCGCAGCACGGTGCGCGATTTCGAAAGCGGCCGGCATGAACCGCACCGGGGCAGCGTGACGCTGATCCTGCAGACCCTGGCCGGACAGGGGGTGGAACCCGTGGCGGCGGTGGATGGTGCGGGGGAGGGTGTGCGGTTCCGGGTGGGGACGGTGCCGGACCCTCTCCCTCCCATCGGCTGACGCCGACGGGTCCCTCCCTCTCCCGTTCTACGGGAGAGGGTAGAAATTCAAGGATGCCGCAGCCGATACCTTCGCCCTCGCCCGCTTGCGGGAGAGGGAGGGACCCGCCGCGCAGCGGTGGGAGGGAGAGGGGGGGTAATCCCCCTCAATCCAGCGCGAACACCATCGCTTTCAGATACTGCGTCTCCGGCAGCAGCGGATGCACCGGATGGTCGCTGCCCGCACCGGCGAAGCGCAGGATGCGGCCCTGGCGGCCGGCCTCGCCCAGGCCGCGCGCTACTTCCGTGTGGAACAAGGGCGGCTCCATATTGTGGGAGCAACTGGCCACCAGCAGCATGCCGCCGGGCGCCACCAGACGGGCGGCGGCCTTGGTCATGCGGCGATAGGCGCGGCTGCCCACGGCCAGGTCCTTCTTCGATTTCACGAAGGCCGGCGGGTCGGCGATCACCACCTCGAACGTCCTGCCTTCCGCCACCCACTGGTCCATCAGGTTGAAGGCGTCGCCCTTCTGTGCCGTTACCCGGTCGGCCACGCCATTGGCCTCCGCCGCCTTGGTGGCGATGGACAGCGACAGGGCGGAACGGTCGACCAGGGTCACGTGGGCCGCGCCGCGCTTGGCGGCCAGCACGCCGAAGCCGCCGGCATAGGTGTAGAAATCCACCACCGACTTGCCCTTGCACAGGTCGGCGATGAAGGAGCGGTTGTCGCGCTGGTCGAAGAACCAGCCGGTCTTCTGCCCCTCCGACAGGTCGGCGAAGAAGGTGGCGCCATTCTCCTCCAGCCCGATCAGCCCTTCGACCGAACCCTTGACCACCTTCACCTCCTCCGGCAACCCCTCATAGGTGCGGGCCGTGCTGTCATTGCGCAGCACGACGGCCGACGGGTTCAGCACCTCGTCCAGGGCGTTCAGGATCATGGGCAGGCGGCGGTCCATGGCTACATTGTTGGCCTGGACGACGACCACATCGCCGTACCGGTCGATGATCAGGGCCGGCAGGCCATCGCTTTCGGCATGGATCAGCCGGTAGAAGGGCCGGTCATAGAGCCGTTCGCGGATTTCCAGCGCCCGGCGGATGCGGCGCGCGAAGAAGGCGGTGTCGATGGCTTCCGCCGGATCGCGGGTCAGGAACCGCGCGCAGATCAGGGAATGCGGGTTGAAGGCGGCGATGCCCAGCGTGGCCCCGCCGGCATCGGTGACGCGCACCACGGACCCGGCCGGCAACGCCTTGGCCGCCTTGTCCATGTCCACCTCGTTGGAATAGACCCAGGGATGGCCATGCTGCGCGCGCTTGTGCCGGCCCGCCTGGATGCGGATCACGGGCAAGGCGGCCGGCTTGGGCACGGTCTCGGAAGCGGTGGGGGCGGGGGCCGTCGCGGCGGTGATGTCGGTCATGGCGCGGAAAATAACGCCGGGGCCGCCCGCCGCTCAAGTCACAAGGCGGCCACCCTGCCATTCAAAAGCCATGGCTGCCGCAGCAATAGGCCGGCGACTGCCGGCCCGCGCCACGTGGCGCGTAAGCCAAGGGCGCGGATGCGCCCGCCCGGCGCCTGAGGGAACAGAACAACATTACCCCAGCGGCCGGCACAGGCGCAGATCCTCGCGATGGTGGCCATGCTCCAGCGCGCGGGCCAGTGCCATGGACACGCCCGCCCCCACCCCCTCGCGCTGCGGCAGGTGCAGGTGCACGGCCCCGCAATCCAGGTGCCCGGCCACGCGGTCCATGTCTTCCAGCAGCAGGTCGATGGCCGCTTCCGGTTCGATCAGGTCCATGGCCAGGAACATGTCCACCTGCAAGACCCGCCCATGCCTGGGGCTGGGCAGCGCTTGGAAGGCGTAGAGGCCGTGGATATAGCCATGGTCGCCCTCCACCGTGTGGATGCCGCCATCGGGAAGGTCCATCAGGGCTGCGGCATAATGGCGCCAGGCATCGCGGTCATGGGCCGCGCGCCCGGTCTGCACCAGCGGCCAGGCCTGGTCGATGCGCCGGCGGTCCAGCGGCTTGACGGAAAAACGGTCGGACATTGTCACCCGTTCCGGCGAGATATGCACGGCGAAGTCTCTGTCTGTCTGAACATGGCCCGCCGCCGATCGGGAAACGACGGCAGCTTTCGACAGTTAACCGACATGCAAGGGGCCTTGCCTTGATCTAGATCAAGGCGCCCTCGGCCACATGGGCCTAATCGTCTGGATATGTGTTCATCGGCCAATCATTATGAAATCCTTCCATTGGCCGGCGGACCTGACTGGGACATTCCGCCAGCTTTGCTATGCGCCGCGGATCATGTCCAATAGGCGCATCCTGTTTTTGGATGGAAATCCGGAAACGATGCTGGATAGGAGAGCCGGAGATGGCGTTGGCTGAACATGCTTGCACGCGCGAAAGCACCATTGCCGCCCGCGTCGACATCTCCCCCTGCAATGCCTGCCCCGTGCGCACCATGTCCGTCTGCTCCGCCCTGGAAGCGGACGAACTGAAGCGTCTGGCCGATATCCTGGTCTCCGTGAAGGTCGATGCCGGCCATACCCTGTTCGCGGAGGGCGATGGCGCCGACACGCTGTTCAATGTCACCACCGGCACCATGAAGCTCTACAAGCTGCTGCCCGACGGGCGGCGGCAGATCACCGGGTTCCTGCTGCCCGGCGATTTCCTGGGCCTGTCGATCAACGACACCTATGCCTATTCGGCCGAATCGGTGACGTCGGCCACGCTCTGCCGCTTCCCGCGCCGCCGGTTGGAAGGGTTGCTGGAGGATTATCCCAAGATGCAGCGCCGGCTGTTCGCCATGGCGTCCAGCGAGCTGGCGGCCGCCCAGGACCAGATGCTGCTGCTGGGCCGCAAGAATGCCAAGGAGCGTATCGCGTCGTTCCTGCTGATGCTGTCGGAGCGCGCCAAGCGCCGCGGTTATGCCGAGAACCCCGTGCATGTGCCGATGAGCCGGTCGGACATCGCCGATTATCTGGGCCTGACCACGGAAACGGTCAGCCGCACCTTCACCCAGCTGAAGACCAGCCGCGCCATCTCCCTGCTGGAGGGAGGCAAGGTCCGCCTGAACGATCTGGAAGCCTTGCATGAGCTGGCCGAAGGGGTCTGATCCTGCATTCCTGCGGGGGGAGAACGGGGAGATGACCGATCATCGTCAGCCGGTGCTGCTTTCCGGCGGGGATATACACGCCCTGGCCACCCCGTCCGATCTGGTGCAGGCGCTGCGCACCGCCTTCGCCCGGGGCGTCACCGTGCCGGACCGGCTGCATTACACGCTGCCGGGGGATGGACGGGACATGCTGCTGGTGATGCCGGCCTGGCGCGAGGGCGGGCATACGGGCGTCAAGATCATCACCTATATGGCGGGCAATGCCGAGGCCGGGCTGCCCAGCATCAACGGTTCCTACCTGCTGCTGGACGGTCGCACCGGCATTCCCGCCGCGATTTTCGACGCCGCCCCCCTGACCCTGGTCCGCACGGCAGCGGTTTCGGCCCTGGCCGCCTCCATCTTGTCGAAACCCGATTCGCACCGGCTGCTGATGGTGGGTACGGGCAGCCTGGCCCCACATATGGTGGCTGCCCACATGGCCGTGCGCCCCATCCGTTCCGTCCGGCTGTGGGGCCGTGTGGCGGACAAGGTGCAGGCACTGGCCCGCAGCCTGGATCACCTCGGCTGTGAGATTTCCGTCGTCACCGACCTGGGGCGGGCGGTGGCGGAGGCGGACATCGTCAGCTGCGCCACCTCCAGCCGGGAACCGCTGATCCATGGCGCCAATGTCCGGCCCGGCACGCATGTCGATATGGTGGGCAGCTTCACGCCTTCCATGCGCGAGACCGACGACGCGCTGGTGGCCGCCGGCATCCTGGTGGTGGACAGCTGGACGGCGACCACCGAATCCGGGGATGTCGTCACGCCGCTGGCCAATGGCGCCCTGGCCCGGGATCGGATCGCCCTGCTGGAACAGGTGATCCGCGATCCCGCCCGCGGCCGCCGGTCGGCCGATGACATCACCATCTTCAAATCGGTGGGCACGGGCCTGTCCGACCTGGCGGCGGCGGAACTGATCCATCGGCGCTGGCAAGAACGGCAGCGCTGAGCGGATTTCACCAGCGTGCCGACACCGCATGCACTATCTGGGCGCCGGCCTCGTAGAAGGCTTCCTGCGCCCGGGCCAAAGGCGGCCGGGTGAGGGGTGACGGCGGCAGCGGCAGGTCGCCATCCGACAATGTGCCCAGCATCAGCCCCGCCGCCAGTTTGCCGAAGACGGTGCCGGGCGCGATGCCGCGGCCATTATAGCCGCTGAAGCTGATCACATTGCCGGCGAAACGGTGGAACCGCGGCAGGTTGTCGGTGGTCATGCCGATCTGTCCGTACCATTCCGCCTCGAACCCGATTGCGCCGATCTGCGGGAACATCCGGTGCAGCGCGCGCCGCGCCCAGGCCCGGTGGATGGCGGCACCCGTGCCGCGCAGCGCGCCGACACTGCCCAACACCATACGACCCGCCCGGTCCAGGCGGAAGGAACTCAGCACCTGTTTCGTGTCCCAAGCCCCTTCGCGGCCGGGCAGGATGGTTTGTCTTATTGCGGCCGGCAGCGGGGTGGTGGCGATGTTGAAATAGGGCAGGTGGACCTGTTCGGCCCGCAGCTGCGACCAGGGGCCGCTGCCATAAGCGTCGGTGGCCACGATCACCCGGTCGGCCATCAGGCTGCCCCAGCCGGTGGATAGTTTCCATTGCCCGCCTTGGGCCTGCGCGTCGATGACTGGGCTATCCGTGAATATCCGCGCCCCGGCGGCCAGGGCGGCCCGCGCCAGTCCGCGGGCATAGGCCAAGGGCTGGATCGTACCGGCCCGCGCATCCAGCAGCGCACCGGAATAAGCGGCCGATCCCGTGCGGGCCCGGGTCTCCTCCGCGTCCAACAGCCGGACGGGTGCCCCGCGCCGGGCCCATTGTTCGTGGCGCTGGCGGATTTCCGCCAAACCCTGGCGGCCGACGGCGCAATGCAGCGTGCCCTGCCGTACCGCCTCGCAATCGATTCCGTGCCGTTCCACCAGGGCGAAGACCTGTGCCGGCCCGTCGCCCAGCAGGTCCAGCAGCCGTTCCCCATGCAGCGGGCCCAGCAATGCCGGCAGCTGGTCGGGCATGATCCACATGCCGGCATTGACCAGCCCGACATTGCGGCCGGCCCCGCCGAAGCCGGGTTCCACCGCTTCCAGCACCGTGGCATCCACCCCGGCCTCGGCCAGATGCAGGGCGGCGGACAGGCCGGTATAGCCGCCGCCAATGATGGCCACATCCGTCCGCACCGGTCCCACCAGCGGGATGCAGGCGGCCGGCGGCGGTGCCGTCTTTTCCCAAAGCCCGTGGGAGCGGTCGTTTCCCAGCATCCGATATCCCCAACACATGGTCCCGGTGATGGTGACAGATCACCGGGCCTGACAGGAAGGGCACTTGGCAGACGGATTGCTAGCACAAGCCCGGAGCCACCTGCCCCTGCAGGTCGGCCGCTTCCCGGCCGGGTGCCGCCGCCAGGGTGGTACCCCAGCGATCAGGAGATTGTATGAGCGAGACGACAGGCGGGTCCGCATTCAAACGCCGTGATCTCTTCCGCATGATCGGCGCCGTCGCCGGTGCCGGTGCCATGTATCAGGCCATGACCAGCCTGGGTCATGCCGCGGACAGCCAATATACTGGCCCCATAAAACTGCAAGGAGCGCCCAAAGGGGCCAAAGTAATCGTGCTGGGGGCCGGCTGGGCTGGACTGGTGTCGGCGCTGGAATTACGCAATGCCGGCTATCAGGTTCAGATCCTTGAATATAATGGCCGCGTCGGCGGCCGGGCCTGGACTTTGCGCGGCGGCGACACCATCACCGAACTGGGGGGCGAGGTCCAGAAATGCGGGTTCGCGCCTGGATTGTATCTGAACCCCGGCCCCTGGCGCATCCCGTACCATCATCGCGGATATCTGGACTATGCGAAGCGGTTCGGCATCGATCTCGAACCGTTCATCATGGTCAATTATAATGCCTATGTGCATTCATCCGCCTATTTTGGCGGCAAACCGCAGCGCTTCCGGGAAGTGCAGGCGGACTTCCAGGGCCATCTGGCCGAGATGCTGTCCAAGGTTCCCCAGCAGGACAAGCTGGATCAGGTGCTGGGCAAGGAGGATCAGGAGGTCCTGCTGGCCGCCCTGAAGGAATGGGGGGCACTGGACGCCAACCATAAATACACCGCCGGCATCACCAGTGCTGAACGGCGCGGGTATGAGGTGAACAAGGGTGGCGGCCTGATGCCGGAACCCAAGGGCGGGCAGCCGCTGGCGCTCACCGACCTGCTGCGGTCGGATGTCTGGCGGGCGCTGACCTTCGGCCAGACCCATCAATGGCATTCCACCATCTTCCAGCCGGTGGGCGGCATGGACGCCACGCCCAAGGCCATCGGCAAAACCCTGACCGACATCATCACCCTGAACGCCAAGGTCACGGCGATCCAGCAGGATGCCAAGGGTGTGACCGTCACCTATGTCGATGCGACCACGGGCAAGAACCAGCGGCAGGCCACGGCCGACTGGTGCGTCTGCGCCCTGCCGCTGACGGTGCTGAGCCAGCTGGACGTGCAGGTGGGGCCCAAGATGAAGGCCGGCATGGACGCCGTACCCTATTCGGCCGCCGTGAAGACCGGGTTGCAGTTCAAGCGCCGCTTCTGGGAAGAGGATGAGGCGACATATGGTGGCATCAGTTTCACCGACCTGCCCATCCGCCAGATCTCCTATCCCAGCACCGGCTTCAACAAGCCGGGCAAGGGGGTGCTGCTGGGCAGTTTCTGCTACGGCATGAACGCGTTCGAGCCGGCGTCGATGTCGGCGGCCGACCGGGTGAAGCTGGCGGTGGAGGAAGGATCGAAGATCCATCCGCAGTACAAGGCGGAGTTCGAGAACGGGGTGTCGGTCAGCTGGCACCGGTCGCCGACCACCATGGGCTGTGCCGCCCATTGGACGCCCGACCTGCGTGCCAAGCATTACCGCGACCTGGCGGAGATCGACGGGCGCATCGTGCTGGCCGGCGATCACATCTCGCACCTGCCGGGCTGGCAGGAGGGCGCCATCCTGTCGGCCCTGGACGCCGTTTCCCGCCTGCACCGCCGCGCTTTGGCCGCCTGAGGAGATGTGAAATGAAGAAGCAGATCATGCTGGCCGGCCTGACGCTGGCCCTTCTCTCCACAGGCGCCCATGCGGCGGATTCGGCCCAGGTCTCTGCTACCAAGCATGCCAACCTGCTGGGCTATACCAAGTTCCCGCAGCGCGATGGCGAGGCGTTGTACAAGGCGGTCTGCGCCGGATGCCATATGCCCGACGGCAAGGGCGGTACCGGGGCGGGCTTCTATCCCGCACTGGCCGACAATGGCAATCTGGCGGCCTGGGCCTATCCGGCGCTGCTGATCCTGAACGGGTCGAAGGCCATGCCCAGCTTCCGTGCCGAGATGGATGACGAGCAGATCACCGCCGTCGTCACCTATATCCGGACCAAGTTCGGCAACAAATATGACGACCCCGTGCCGCCGGATGAGTTGAAGGCGCTGCGGGAAGCCAAATAACGGGTATCACTTTCCCTTGGCCGGCTTGGGCGGTGGCGGCGGTTTCTTCACCTGCTCCTTCCAGGCCTGGCCGACCAGGGTACGGCAGGGGCTGTCCTCGCCCCCGCCGGCATCCAGGAACGGGATGATGGCGGCCAGCGGCGTCAGCAGCGCGCCCAGCGCCACCGCCGCCGCCCCCTTGCCCGCCAGCCTTCCGCCATCCACCCCCACCTGCGGGTTCTTCAGCGTGCCCCCGATCAGGATGGGCACACGTGCCGTCAGGGGGCTGAAATCCTTGGGCTTGGGCCGCAGGCGGCCATCCAGCCTCTCCTTCGACAGGTCCAGCTGCAAACGGCCGCCGATATTGGTGTCGGTCGTGTCCATCACCAGGGTGCGGGACCGCATGTCGCCCTTGGTGACGCCGAAATCGGCGACCATGCAACGCACGGCGATGGGCTCGTCCCCGCCGATCAGCCGGCCGATGGCTTCAGCCGCGTCAAGCCCTGCCACCTCCACCAGCAGATGGCTGATCCTGCCGTTCTCCATGACCAGCATCACCTCGCCATCGGCATTGCCCAGGATTTCCGCCACCGACCGGCCGCTGCCCTTCAGGTTCAGGCGGCCGGCCATGGTGCCGTCGGTCTGGTCGGCGAAACCGGTATTCTTGAAAAACGGCTTCAGGCCGACATTGCGGATGCCGAGATTGAACTCACCCACCGGCAGGTCTTTCGCCCCGTCCAGAATGATTGTCCCCACCACCTGCCCGATATCGGCCTGGAAACGCAGCGGGTCCAGCACCAGGCGACCCTTAGTCAACTTCAGATGGAAGCCCAGCTCGCGCAGCGGCAGGCCCGGGGCCTCGACATTCGCCCCGGTGAACTGGATATCCATGTCGGCAGCGCGCAGCCGTTCCAGCTTCACCGGCACGGCAGGCAGGACGCGGTCGGGGGCGGCCACGCCGGCCGACGGGTCGGCCTTGCCGGGGTCCAGACCGATCAGACCGCCCAGATCGACCAACCGCAATTGCTTGGACACCAACTCCGCCCGGATCAGCGGTATCTCCTCGCGCGGATCGATGGATAGAAAGCCGCCCAGGTCGCTCTGCCCGACCTTGCCCTTCAGGTCATCGACGCGCCACAGCCCTTCGCCACGGCGCAACCGGCCGCGCAGGTCGTAGGCGGCGGTGGTCGGGGTGGGGATGCCGAAGATGGGGAAGATCTCCGCCAGATCGGGGCCCTTCAGGGTCAGTGCCATGTCGGCGCCGTCCAGCTTGATCGGATCCTTCATGGTCCCGTCCAGGGTGAAGCGCGTGCCGCCGGCCGTGGCCTCCAACTTCAGCCCATAGGGCTCGTCGCCTGCGCGCAGGGCCAGCAGCGATCCGCCGGTCAGCGACAATTTGAAGGGCTTGCCCTCCACCGTGCCGTCACCTTCAATGCGCACCTGCTCGCGCCCGCTGCCGCCCTGGGCCGCGATGCTGCTCAGCCTGCTGTTGAAATCGATGCCCTTGCGCTGGTCGTGATATTCCAGGGTGCCATCGGTGATGGACAGGATGCCGATCAGCGGCATTTCCCGGCGATTGTCGGGGGCGGCGGCACCGGCCACCTTGCCAGCGGTGAAGTCCCAGTTGGCGTGACCCTGCTTGTCCTGCGCCAGCCGTAGTTGGGGTTTGGCCACCACGATACGCGGCAGTTCCACCTGGCCCCGGAACAAAGCCGGGATGGACAGGGTCACGTCCAGCGTTTCGATATCGGCCAGCGGCTGGTCGCCCGCCCAGTCGGCATTGGCGACGCGCAGGCCGGTGACCAGGATGCGGGGGTGCCAGGACCAGTCGATATCCAGGTCGGCGACGGTGACCTCGCGCCCCGTCTCATCCGACAGTCTGCTGCCCAGCCAGGGGGCCAGGCGGCTCCAGTCGAACAGGATGACGGCCAGCACCAGGGCCAGCAGGGTGCCGGCCACGATCCCGGCACCCCAATAGAAGACGGTGCGGCGACGCATGGCGAGGTTCCTTTCTCCCCCCCTGCAAAGCTAACCCGCCCGCACCGCGCTTGTTCCCGCCAGGATGTATCCGGACCTGGGACATCCATCTGTAATTTCAGGCGCGGCGTCGGGAACCGATGGCCTGCCCCGCCCGTTGTACACCGAAAGACGCAACAGCCCGTGGCGATGCGCCAAGGGTCAGGGATGGAAGATGGAGAACGAACTGCGGCGGGAGGGGGATGTGCTGGTGCTGACGGTGCCCGATGGGGGCATCGGCGCTGACCGGCTGGCCCGATCGCCGGATGACGGGGACCTGCCCGCCGATGGCGTCACCACGCTGCGGGTGGAAGCGTCGGCGGACTGGAAATGGGGAACGGTGGATGCCGCCTTTCTGGCCGCCCTGCTGCGCCGGCTGCGCAAGGGCAACGCCGAGGTGACGCTGGAAGGCGTGCCGCGGGAGATGGCCAGCCTGCTGGAGCTGGCGGGCGATGCCGGGGACCCGCCGGCGGAGAAGCCGCCGCCTGGCCTGCGCAAGCGCCTGGGCCTATGGGCGCTGGGCGAATGGAAAGAGATCAAGGCCATGCTGGCCCTGGTGGGCGAGGTGGTATTGCGCCTGCCGCGCTTTGCCGCCGGCCGGGCCAAGGTGCGCCGGAACGAGGTGATCGACGTGCTGGCGGAAAGCAGCACGCGGGCCCTGCTGATCGTCGGCATCGTCAATCTGTTGATGGGCGCCATCCTGGCCTTCGTCGGCGCCGTGCAGCTGCGGGCCTTCGGGGCCGGCATCTATGTCGCCGATCTGGTGGGCATCGCGTCGGTGCGTGAACTGGCGCCGGTGATGACGGCCATCGTCCTGGCCGGCCGCACGGGCGCCAGCTTCGCCGCCCGCATCGCCACCATGCAGGGCAATGAGGAGATCGACGCGCTGGTCACGCTGGGCATCCCGCCGGAGGAATTCCTGGTGCTGCCCCGGGTGGTGGCGCTCGCCCTGCTGATGCCGCTGCTCTACGTCTATGCCTGCGCGGTGTCGCTGGTCGGCGGCATGATGGTGGCCGTGCCGATGATGGATATCACCGCCACCGGCTACATGGTGGAAACCCAGGCGGCGGTAAAAAGTGCCAATTTCGCCATCGGCGGCACCAAGGCCCTGGTCTTCGGGGCCATGGTGGCGCTGATCGGCTGCCGCTGCGGCCTGCGCGCCGGGCGCAGTGCCGCCGATGTGGGGCAGGCCACGACGTCGGCCGTGGTCAATGCCATCGTCGCCATCATTGCCGTGGACGCGGTCTTCGCCGTCTGCGCCAACGCGCTGGACATCTGACCATGGCGGAAACGGCACGGATCAGCGTCAAGGATGTCTGCGTCGGCTATGGCGGCAAGCCGGTGCAGAGCGGTATCGACCTAGAGATCGCCCGGGGCGAGATCTTCGCCATCGTCGGCGACAGCGGATCGGGCAAGAGCACGCTGCTGAAAAGCATGGTCGGGCTGCTGCCCCCGCTGAAGGGAAGCATCCTGTTCGATGGCAAGCCACTGGAGGGTGAGGCGGAGCCGGGTGTGGAAAAGGGCCCGCCGCCCTTCGGCATCCTGTTCCAGGGCGGCGCGCTGTGGAGTTCCATGACCCTGCTGGAGAATATCCTGATGCCCATGGAGATGCATGGCCATGCCGAGCCGGCGGCGCGCGAGGCGCTGGCGCGGTTCAAGCTGGCCCTGGTCGGGCTGGCGGGGCATGAGGAACGGCTGCCGGCCAGCCTGTCGGGCGGCATGCGCAAGCGTGCGGCCCTGGCCCGTGCCCTGGCGCTGGACCCGTCGGTGCTGTTCCTGGATGAACCCTCGGCCGGGCTGGACCCGCTGTCGTCGCGCCGGCTGGACGAATTGATCCTGACCCTGCGCGACGGGCTGGGCATCACGGTGGTCATGGTGACGCACGAGCTGGAAAGCCTCTACGCCATCGCCGACCGCATGCTGTTCCTGGATGGGGAGGAACACAAGCCCACCGCCCTGGGCCCGCCCGCCGAACTGGCGCGCGAGGCCGACAGCGGCAAGGTGCGTGAATTCCTGTCCCGGCGCGGCCTGTCCGACCAACCCCATGCTTCGCAGACGGAGGCATCATCGTGAAGCGACCCAGCCCCACCGCCATCGGCGCCTTCGTGCTGGGCGCCCTGCTGCTGATCGCGGCGGCTGTCGCCTTCTTCGGCGGCAGCGCGCTCTGGGCCCAGCGCCTGCAGGCCGTCAGTTTCTTCGACAGTTCCGTGGCCGGTTTGCAGATCGGCGCTCCCGTCACCTTCCGCGGCGTGCGCGTCGGATCGGTGGAAAGCATGGGCGTGCATGTCAATCCACAGACCCAGAGCTTCATCATTCGCGTCGGCATGGATATCGTGCCCGGTACCGTCGCCACCTTCGGGTCCGACCTGCCGGACGAGGGCGATGACCTGATCCCGACCCTGGTGGCCAAGGGCATGACCGCCAAGCTGGTGATGCAGAGCTTCGTCACCGGCCAGCTGATGGTCGAACTGGATTTCCGCGAAAACGGCAGGGTGGTCGAGGGCGGAGGCGGGGACGGCAAGCCGCAGATCCCCACCGTGCCCACCGACTTGGAGGCCATCACCCAGCAGCTGGAGCGCGTCAAGCTGGACGAGACCATCGCGTCCTTCCAGAAGACGCTGGACGCCGTCACCGGCGTGCTGTCGCAGCCGGAATTCAAGCAGACCATCGTGGAACTGCCGGCCCTGCTGGTGCAGCTGCGCCAGACCCTGGCGACGGTGGAAACGGAGGTGACAGCCCTGTCCGGCTCCGCCCGCGGCGGGATCGACAAGAGCATGGCGTCGATGGACCAGACCATGGCCTCGCTGCGGTCGCTGTCGGCGGCTTTGGAGAAGGAGGTGACGGCCACCGGGGCGGCGGCGCGCGTCACGATGGGCCGCGCCGATACGGCCCTGGACGGGGCCAACGCCCTGCTGGACCCGCGCGGGCGCACCGCCGTACAGATCCAGCGCGCCGTGGACGATCTGGCCACCACGGCCGCCCGCCTGCGCAGCCTATCCGAACGGATCGACCGCGATCCCAGCACCCTTGTCCGGGGGAGATGATCAGATGACCCGCCCGCTACGTTCCCTTCTGCTTCTGTCCTGTGTGCTGGCGCTGGGCGCCTGTGCGTCCGATCCGCCGGCCCTGCTGGCCCTGCCGGCAGCGGGACCGCCGGCCTTGGCCCCCGTTGCCGGTGCCAGCACCACGGTGCTGCTGCGGCCGGTCCGGATACCCGGATATCTCGACGGGCTGACGGTGGTGACGCGCCGGGCCGGCGGGGAGGTTGCCGTGGCCCCGGATACCGAATGGGCCGAACGGTTGGGCGACGGCACCACCCGCGTGCTGGCCGGCGCGCTGGACACGCGGCTGGGCCCTGGCAACCTGCTGATCGAAGGCGATGGCCGCATCCCCGATGCCGATCTCAGCCTGGAGATCATCCGGATGGATCCGGCCGATGGCCGGCTTGTCCTGCAGGCCCGCTGGACTCTGGTGGGCAGCCGGGGCGAACCGCGCACCGTCCGTGCAGGCAGCGAGGACCTGACGGTGGGGCTGTCGGGTGGAACGGCCGCCGATGTGGCCGCCGCCACCAGCCAGGCCCTGGCGGGGCTGGCCGACCGGCTGGCCGGGGCGGTCGCGTCCTTCCCCGTGCAGGCGGAACCGGTCGCCCCCGATCAGTCGTCGCGCAGGTGAAGGCCGGTACCCCGGCGGGCGAGCACAATCTCCTCCGGCGTCAGGGTGGCCAGCCATTCCTGGGTCTGGTCCCAGCTCACCGGGGGTTTGGCACCGGGCGGCGGTTCCTCCCCGATCTCGCGATAGACGCTTTCGAACATGTAGGTGTAGTTCACCGTCCGCAGGTCGGTGACGGCGAAGGAAGCCTTCTCCGCCTTGCAGAAGAAATAGAACAGATCGTCGCCATGCTGCGCCAGTTCCCGCGGGATCGTGCACCATTTGGCCAGCAGATGGTACGACGGGGGCAGGAACAGATAGCAGTTGGTATCCATCCGGTCGAAATGCGGCAGATCGGGGGGCCGGACCCGCAGCAGGCTGCCATCGGCGCGGACCAGGCGGCGTTGTGCGGCCACGATCTCCGGCCGGACCGGGGCGGCATCCGCCGCCGCCAGGCACTGTTCGATATGGTCAGCGTCATACCAGTTGTCGGCATCCAGAAAGGCGATGGCATCGTACTTCTCCCCGGCCGCCAGCAGGGCGCCGATACCGCGCGCCATGTTGCCGTAATCGCCATGCGACCGGTCCAGCTTGAGATGCCGGACGGGTTCGCCGTCCAGCCAGGCCTGGGGATGGCCGTCGGCCACCATGAGATGGTCCACCGGCACCGTCTGGGCCTGCACGCTGCGCAGGCAGCGTTCGATCACCGGCCTTTCCTCCTGGAAATAAGGCGTCACTACGCAATACCGCTTGCCCATGGCACCTCGCTCAATATCCGGACGCATCGAAGATGGTCTTGCGCAGGACGGCCTGATAGTCGGCATATCGGCGCGACCGGCGGGCATTCTCCGCCACGCTGGCCATCCGCTTCCAATAGTCGGCCAGGGTCAGGCCATTGACGGCGTCGATGATCGATCCGCCGGGTGGGACCAGGATCATGCCGTCCGTATCGAAGAAATCGCCGATATTGGGACAGCCCATATAGATCGGCACCGTATAGGTCGCCAGGCAGTCCAGCAGCTTCTCGGTGAAGTAGTTGCGGTCGAAGGCATTCTCCACGGCGATGTGGAACATGCTTTCGAACAGGATGTTCTTGCTGTCCTGGGGCAGCAGGGGGAAGCCGATATCGTCGCGCCCGGTGAACATGCGTCCCTTGTAGATGCGCAGCGGCACCGCCCCCGCGCGCGGCAGGCTGTTCATGAAGGCCAGCCGCTCGCCATAGCCCGGCCGGGTGGGACGCAAGGCCCCCATGCTGAACAGGAAGCTGGCGGAGAACTCCTTGGCCCGCGGCAGTTTCGTCGCCCAGAGCGAGCCGAACTGCCGGATGACGCAGTTGGGAAAGGTGCCATAGGCCGGATCGGCGGCGATGATCAGGTCGAAGAAATGGTATATCGGCCGCAACTCCTCCACACTGATCAGGCTTTCCGCCGGTTCGGTGTGGAGCATCAGCACCTTGTAATTGCCGTTCTCCTCCATCCGCCGGGGCCGGCACCAGTGGATCTCGCAGGCGAATGGCAGGCTGATGCGCATCCATTCGATCCCGAACGTCTCGGCAAGCATCATCTTGTCCGTGGCAGGGTCGGCGGCAGCGCTGCCAGGATGTTGCGGCTGGTATCATCGGCCAGGATGCGGAACTGGTATTCGTCGCACAGGTCCAGCAGCGCATCGATCACCGGGCCCAGCGGCGGGGGCGACGCCTGGCCGGGCGCTTGCCGGATGCCGCCCACCATGATGACGGGCAGGATCAGCCCGTCCCCGAACCAGTGGCGCAGGACCCGGATTTCGTCGAACAGCGGCCGGGGTGCGCCATCCCCGCCATCACGGCTGTCCAGCAGGATGGTGGCACGCTTGTGGTGCGCCGTCCCGCAGACCTGATGAAGCCCGGCGACAGGGTCCCCGCAATAGAGCATGACATTGGTCCGCCAGGGCAGGCGGCCCATCTCATGGGCCACCCGTTCGTTGGCAGCGGCATGCAGGACGGGAGACGCATCGATGCCATGGATATCCGCAAAGCCGGCGCGCATGGCCTTGATGATATTGCCGCCATCCCCGATGCCCGTTTCGATGAAGATATCGGTGAGATACTCACCAAGATCGAATTTTATCGGCACGTGGGTCCCTCGGGGCTCCGGGCGGGCGTTCTTCCGCTTTGGTTCGCCAGGGTAGCGCAGTTGCCCGGACCCCGGAAGGCGGAAACGGCCTTCCTGGGGGCGGGGGGCCGGGCTATCCTGCCCCTGCCGGGCAGCCTCTCCCGGCGATGGAGGCACCCCCGGGACCATGACCAACATCCTTGCCACTTGCTGCGACACCGCCTTCTTCGACAGCTGCCTGACCCTGGTCGCCAGCGTGCAGGAGACCAGCGGGCAGACCGTCGACCGTATCCTGGTCTATGATCTGGGGCTGGAGGTGGAACAGGCGGAATATCTGGACCGCTGCCGGCAGGTGGAGGTGGTGCAGTTCCCGCAATGGGTCGGCCGGATATTTCCCGGCTACCTGTTCCCCGGGCAATATGCCTGGAAACCCTTCGTCATCAAGGATGCCGCCCGCCATGGCGACAGGGTGCTGTACATGGATTCCGGCGCCATGGCGCTGAAGGACCTGAAGACCATCTATGACAGGATCGCGCAGAACGACATTTTCCTGGTCGGGGACAGCCATCTGAACCGGGACTGGACCCATGAGATGTGCTTCAGGATCATGGACGCGACGGAGGACGAGCGGAACGGCAGGCAGATATGGGCCGGGCTGCAGGGCTACAAGCCCGGTGGCCGGTACCAGCGCTATATCGATGACGCCTTCACCTTCTCATGCATCAAGAGTGCCGTGTTCGGCGACCGGGCCAGCCACCGGCACGACCAGAGCCTCTATTCGGTGCTGGCCCAGCGTTACGGCGCCCCGCGCGAGGATATCCACATCTTCGGTGAATGGCGGGGCTTCATGTCGCCGGACCAGGTGATCCTGGTCCATCGCCGCGGCTACCGCCCCGCCGACCGTGTGCTGCGCATGAGGGAATAGGGGTCCTTACCAGGCAATGCGCAGCCCGGCCTTGGCCGTGTGGCTGGTGGCGTTGGACCGGCTTTCCCCGCCATAATCGGCGAACAGGTCGATCCGCCCGTCCAGTTCCATGGTGATCCCGGCGCCATAGGCCAGCCCATCGCGGCCCGGGTCTGCGGCCGCGATGGCGAACCCGCTGCCGGCCAGGGCGGCGGCGCTGCTGCCGGCCCGGTCGTCCCAGTCGCGGACCCAGCCCAGCTTCAGCATGGGCGTGACCAGGGCGCCGCCCTCGGTCTGGAAGGTGCGGGCTGCGCGGACGCCCAGCCGGGTAAGCAGCCCGTCCAGCGTGTCGGCCCGGCCGGACAGGTTGAACAGCCCGGCGCCGGTTTCGGTGAAGCCGTCACGCTTGATCCGGTCGTAACGGACGCTGACCGTGGGCTCGATCTCCAACCCGTCGGCCGTCATCCGGTAGCCGGCGCTGAGTGCTGCCCCCAGGTCCCGGCCATCGGCCTTGGCCGTGGCACGGGTGCCGGCCAGGTCGCGGGTGCCGTTATACTGGTTGAAGGCGTAGGACAGCGATGCCGTCACGAACAGCGGCCCGGCCTCGTGCGCGCCATAGGCGGCCAGGCGATAGCCGTCGATCGTGCCGTCGCCGATACCCTGGTGGCCGTCGATCTTGCTGTTGGTGTAGCCCAGTGCCAGACCGGTCTGCCAGCCGGGCAGCCATTCCCCGTCCAGGCCGGCCGCCGCCGCGATGGCGCGGTTGCGGGCGCCCGGGCTGTTGCCGTCATCGCCGGTGCGGTTGAAACCGGCCGCAGCACTGGTCCAGGCACGCAGAACGGAGGAAGGGCCGCCCCCGGCATTGCCCGCCGCCTGGCCCGGCGCGAAGCTGGCCGAGGTGCGGCCGCCGCTGCCGACGCTGAGGTTCAGTGACGGGTTGCCGGCCTGGCTGCCGGCCCGCCCGGCGCGCAGATCGTGCAGCCTTTCATCCAGGAAGCCGCCGAACAGCCGGCTGGTCTGCAGGGCCGCCGACATGGTTTCCGCATGCAGCACGCCGCCCAGATCGTCCAGGGCGGACCCGATCACCTGTACGTCGCTGCCGGCGGCATAGAGATTGTTGAACAGGCTTGCCGCCTCCCCCTCCAGCCGGCGGCCGGCGGTGGGGCGGATGGCGTCCAGGGCCGCACCCACCGCCTGCTGGTTGGCGTTGGTGGTCAGGCCCAGCCCCGACAGTTCGGCATAGCGGGCGGGGGTGACCACCAGCGTCAGGCTGTTCGTGCCATACAGCGCGTCGAAGCGGGTGCCGGCGGTCAGGCCCTGGGTCGGCTGCTCCAGGCCGGCAAAGCTGCCGGACACACCGCCTGTCGCCTCGATGATGGTGAAACGTTGCCCCAGCAGGGCGGTGAAGCTGTTACTGGCGCTGCCGGTGATGGCGCGCAGGCGCGGGGCCAGGGTGCCGCCATTAGCCGTGAACAGGCCCGGCGCCCCGCCCACCAGCAGCCGGTCGTAGTTGCCGGCACCATTGCCGGTGCCCGTGCCGTCGATCTCCACCAGGAAGGTGCCGCCATTCTGGGTGAAGCTGCCGGCGACCGTCTGGGTGCCGGGGGAATTGCCGGCAGAATAGGTGCCGCCGGCACCGATGGTGACAGTCCCGCGGATGGGGCCCAGACCGTGCAGCAGACCGCCGGTGCCGACAGTGACGGCGACGCTGTTGCTGCCGGCGGTCGTGGCCGCGTCGACGGCCAGCACGCCATTGACGGTGACGGCGCCGTTCAAACTGTCCATGCCGGCGCGCAGGGTGCCGGCGGACACGGTGGTGCCGCCAGTATAGGCGTTGGCACCGGTCAGGACCAAGGTGCCGCTACCTTCCTTGACCAAGCCGCCGCCGCCGGTGATCGGACCGGCCAGGGTCAGGCTGCCATCGGTGCCGACGCGCGCGCTCTGCGTCAGGGTGATGCTGCCGGTATGGGCGCTGATGCCCGTGCCCTCCAGCCGGCCGCCATTCAGGGTCAGCGCCTCTCCGGCCAGCTGGACGCCTTGCAGGCGGAGCGTGCCGCCGGCATCGATGATGGTACCGCTGCCCGCGCCGCCCAGGGCGGCTGCGTCGCCGACGACCAGGGTGCCGGCGGTGACGCGGGTGAGGCCCGCGAAGCTGTTGCCGGCGGAAAGCGTCAGACTGCCGGTCCCGGTCTTCACCAGCCCGCCGGTGCCCGACAGGTGCCCGGCATAGGTGGCGTCGGTGCCCTGGTTGACGGTCAGGGTGCCGGCACCCAGCAGGATATCGCCGCTGACCCCGCCGCCCAGCCCGGCCAGGGTCTGGTCGAAACCGTTCAGGTCCAGAACGGCACCGCTGGCCAGGAACAGGCCTGTACCGGACGACAGCGCGCCCGCCGTGCCCAGGCGCAGGGTGCCGGCATTGACGGTCGCCGTCGCCATCCGGTTGCCGGAACCGGACAGGGTCAGGGTGCCGGCACTGTCCTTGACCAGGCTGTCCAGGGTCATCGTGTCGGCGATGCCGGTATCGCCCGTTCCGGCCACGGTCAGGGTGGCGCCCGCCCCACTGATGGGGCCGGTCAGGGACAGGAGGCCGCCCGCGCTGACCACCCGGCCGCTGCTGCCCAGGGTGATGGCGCCGGCATAGCTATTGGCGCCGGACAGGCCGGTCAGGCTGCCGCCATTTAGGGTCAGCGCCTCCGCGCCCACGGCGATGCCGCCTTGCAGGTTCAGGCTGGCGCCGTCGGCGACGATGGTGCCGCCGGCCGTGCCGCCCAGGGCGCCCGCGTCCAGCAGGGTGATACCGCCCGCCTCGATCCGCGTCGTGCCCTGATGGCTGGCCACGCTGGCCAGGGTCAGGGTGCCGGCGCCCGTCTTCACCAGGTTACCGGCACCGGACAGGGTGCCGGCATAAAGGCCGTCCACAGCTTGGGAAACGGTCAGGGTGCCGGTGCCCAGCGCGATATCGCCGTTGATCCCGGCCGCCGCCGACAGGGTGCCGATGGTCTGGTCGAAGCCGTTCAGGTCCAGCGTGGCACCGGTGGCCAGCGACAGGGGGGAAGTGGCGGAAAGCGCCCCCGCCGCCCCGATGCGCAGGGTGCCGGCATCGATACTGGTGGCGCCGCCATAGAGGTTGGTGCCGGCCAGGGTCAGGGTGCCGGTCCCGTTCTTGGCCAGCCCGCCGCTGCCCGTGGCGATGGCGCCGGTGATCAGCGTATCCCCGGTGCCGCCGATGGTCAGGGTGCTGCTGCCGGTGATGGCACCGGCCAGGGTCAGGGCGCCGGCCCCATCCTTGACCAGCCCGCCGGTGCCCAGTGCGATGGTGCCGGTGATCAGCATATGCCCGGCCCCGCCCAGGGCAAGGGTGCTGCCGCTGCCGGTGATGGTGCCGGACAGGGTCAGGGTGCCGGCCTGACTGTCGATCCGTGCCGGTGCCAACAGGTTGATGCTGCCGGCATAGGTGTTGTCGTCGGACAGGTTGCCCAGGCTGCCACCCTCCAGGGTCAGCGCCTCCGCCCCCACGCGGATGCCGCCGGCCAGTTGCAGGTTGGCGCCGCCGGTGACGATGGTGCCGCCGCCGGTGCCGCCCAGGCCGTTCGCGTCGCGCAGGATGACCGTGCCGCCGCCGATGCGCGTCGTGCCCGTGTGGCTGTTGGCGCCGGCCAGGGTCAGGGTGCCGTTGCCCTGTTTCGCCACGTCGCCGCTGCCGGAGATGCCGCCGCCATAGAGGGCATCCGTCACCTGGTTCACGGTCAGGGTGGCACCGCCCAGCCTGATATCGCCACCGATGGCCCCGCCCAGGTCGCCCACGGCCTGGTCGAAACCGTTCAGGTCCAGCGCCGCGCCCACGGCCAGCGACAGGGTGGAACGGGTGGACAGCACGCCGGCCGTGCCCAGGCGCAGCGTGCCCGCGTCAATGCGCGTGGCACCGGTATAGAGGTTGGTGCCCGACAGGGTCAGGGTGCCGCTGCCGATCTTGGTGACGCCACCGGCCCCGGTGATGGTGCCGGCATAGGTGGCATCGGCGGTCTGGCCGATGGTCAGGGTGCCGGTGCCCAATGCCACGGTACCCGTGCCCGACAGCGTGCCCACCGCCTGGTCGAAGCCGTTCAGGTCCAGGATGCCCGATCCCGACAGGGAAAGCGGCGCGCTGGCCGACAGCGCATTGTCGGCGCCGATGCTCAGCGTGCCGCCTTCGATGCGGGTGGCACCGGTATGAAGGCCGGCCGCGGCCAGGGTCAGGGCGCCGGTCCCCTGCTTGACCAGGGCGCCCGTGCCGATGGCGATGGTGCCGGCGATGGTCGTGTCGCCCGTCCCGCCCACGGACAGGTCCCTGTCGGTGCCGGTGATGGTGCCGGTCAGGGTCAGGCTGCCGGTTCCCTGGTTGACCAGGGCGCCCATGCCGATAGTGACCGCCCCGGTGATCATGGTGTCGCCCGCTCCGGCCACCGACAGGCCGGTATCGGTGCCGGTGATGGCGCCGGTCAGGGTCAGGCTGCCGCCGGCGCTGTCGATGACGGCACCGCTGCCCAAGTGGATAATGCCGGCATAGAGGTTGGCGCCGGACAGGCTGCCCAGCGTGCCGTTCAGGGTCAGCGCCTCAGCCCCTACGCTGATGCCGCCCTGCAAAAGCAGCGATGCACCCTGGGCGACCGAGGTTCCGCTGCCGGTACCGCCCAGGGCCGATGCATTGGCGATGACCAGTGTGCCGGCCGCCACGCTTGTCGTGCCCTGGTGCAGGCTGGCACCGGTCAGGGTCAGGGTACCGGCCCCCGTCTTGGTGACGCCGCCGGTACCGGTAAAGGCACCGGCATAGGTGCCGGTGCCGGCCAGGGTCAGGGTGCCGGTGCCCAGCGCCACGGCGCCGGTACCCGACAGGCTGCCCAAGGTCTGGCTGAAACCGTTCAGGTCCAGCGTGGTGCCGGCGGCCAGCGACAGGGGAGAGGCGGCAGACAGCGCCCCCGCCGATCCCAGGCGCAAGGTGCCCGCGGCCACGCTGGTAGTGCCGGCATAATCGCTGGTGCCGGACAGGGTCAGGGTGCCCGCGCCCGTCTTGGTGAACCCGCCGGCACCGGTGATGGCGCCCTGGAAGCTGCCATCGGTGCCCTGGGCGACCGTCAGGGTACCGGTGCCCAGCGTCACGGTGCCGGCGCCGGTCAGTGCGGCCACCGTCTGGTCGAAACCGTTCAGGTCCAGCCGGGCGCCCGACGCCAATGCGATGTCGGCGTTGGCGGACAGCGCGCCCGCCGCCCCGATGCGCAGCGTGCCGGCATCGATGGATGTGCCGCCGGCATGGGCGTTGGCCCCCGTCAGGGTCAGGGTGCCGGTGCCGATCTTGACCAGATCGCCGCTGCCCAGGATGCGGCCGGCATAGGTGGCGTCGCCGGTCTGGGCGACGGTCAGGGTGGCGGTGCCCAGCGCGATGTCGCCGCCATTGCCGCCCAGGTTGCCGATGGTCTGGCTGAAACCGTTCAGATCCAGCGTGGCGCCCGCCGCCACCGACAGGGCCGACGCGGCCGACAGGGCGTCCGCGGAGCCCAGGCGCAGGGTACCGGCATTGACGAGGGTGGCCCCGCTATAGCTGTTGGCCCCGGACAGGGTCAGGATGCCGGTGCCTTCCTTGGTCAACCCGCCGGTGCCGATATCGATGGCGCCGGTGATCAGCACATCGCCATTGCCGCCCACGATCAGCCCGGTATCCGCCGCCGCGGCCAGCAGTGATGGCATGGCCATGCGGCCGGGCAGGGCGGCGGCGGATGGTGCTGGGCCGTTGCTGATCGTGCCGGACAGGGTCAGGCTGCCGGCCGCGCTGTCGATGCGGCCCCCCGACCCCAGGGCCGACCCCAGGATGATGTCGCCGGCATAGATGTTGGTGCCGGACAGGTTGACCAGGGTACCGCCATCCAGGGTCAGCGTCTCCGTGGCCACGGTGATGCCGCCCTGCAGCTGTAGGGCGGCACCGACATCGACGCGGGTACCGCCCGCGGCGGAACCCAGCGCGCCGGCATGGGTGATGGTGACCGCCCCTTCGGTAATGCGGGTTTCTCCGGCATGAAGGCTGGCGCCCGCCAGGGTCAGGGTGCCGCTGCCGGTCTTGGTGACATTGCCGGTACCGGTGATGTTGCCGGCATAGGTGCCGCTGCTGCCCAGCTGCAGGGTCAGATTGGCCGATCCCAGGGCGATATTGCCGTCGACCCCGCTGCCCAGATTGCCGATCGTATGGTCGAAACCGTTCAGGTCCAGGGTGGCGCCGGCCGCCAGCGACAGGGAGGATGCGGATGACAGGGCGCCGGCGGCGCCCAGGCGCAGGGTGCCGGCATTGACGCTGGTGGTGCCGCTATAGTCGTTGGTACCGGCCAGGGTCAGCACGCCACCGCCATTCTTGACCAGATTGCCGGTGCCGGAAATATTGCCGGCATAGGTGCCGTCGCTGCCCTGGTTCAGGGTCAGGGTGGCCGTGCCCAGGGCGATATTGCCGCTGATGCCGCTGCCGCCGGCCAGGTTGGCGATGGTCTGGCTGAAGCCGTTCAGGTCCAGCGTGGCGCCCGTCGCCACCACCAGGGTGGAACTGGCGGACAGGGCCCCGGCCGCCCCGATGCGCAGGGTGCCGGCATTGACATTCGTGGTGCCGCTGAAGCTGTTGCTGCCGGTCAGGGTCAGGGTGCCGGCGCCATCCTTGTAAAGGCTGCCGCTGCCGGAGATCACGCCGCCATAGGTGCTGTCGCCGGCCTGCATCACGGTCAGCGTGCCGCCGCCCAGCCCGATATTGCCGCGGATGGCGCCGGTATTGGACAGGCTGTCGGTGACATAGCTGAAACTGCCCAGGTCCAGCATGGCGCCGGACCCCAGATAGAGGGCGGTGGCGGCCAGGGCATCCTCCGACCCGATGCTCACGGAACCGCCATTGACATGCAGGCCGCCGCCACCGACGGCATTGGCCAGATACAGCCCGCCACCACCATTCTTGTGGATGGCGCCCGTGCCCAGCGAGATGGTGCCGGCGATGCTGACATTGCCGTCGCCGCCCAGGGTCAGATCTATATTGCTGCTGCTGACACCGCCCGTCAGGTTCAAGGTGCCGGCATTGGCGCTGATAGTGGCCGAGGACCCCAGGGTGATGGCGCCGGCGAAGGAATTGTCGCCCGACAGGTTGCGCAGCGTGCCGCCATTCAGGGTCAGCGCCTCCGCCCCCACGGCGATCCCGCCCTGCAATTGCAGGGCGGCGCCGGAGGCCACGGTGGTGCCGCCGGCCGTGGTGCCCAGGCCGCCGGCATTCTGCAAGGTAAGGGTGCCGGCGCTGATGGTGGTGGTGCCGGTATGGCTGTTGGAACCGGTGATGGTCAGGGTGCCGCTGCCGGTCTTGCCCAGCCCGCCGCTGCCCGACAGGCCGCCGGCATAGCTGCCGTCGCTGGCCTGCTCGATGGTCAGGTTGGCGGTGCCCAGGGCGATGCCGCCATCGATGCTGCTGCCGCTGGCCAGGCTGGACAGGATCTGGTCGAAACCGTTCAGGTCCAGCGTCGCCCCCGCCGCCACGATCAAGGGGGAGGAGGAGGACAGGGCATTGGCCGAACCCATGCGCAGGGTGCCGGCATTGATGCTGGTCGTTCCGGTATAGCTGTTGGTGCCGGTCAGCGTCAGGGTGCCCGTGCCGGTCTTGGTGATGCCGCCCGTGCCGGTGGCCACACCCGACAGGGTCAGGTCGCCGGACCCCTGGATGGTCAGGCCGGTATTCGTGCCGGTGATGCCGCCGCTCAGGGTCAGGCTGCCGCCGGCACTGTCGATGGTGGTCGCCCCGCCCAGGCTGATGGCGCCGGCAAAGGAGTTGCTGCCGGAGACATTGCCCAGCGTGCCGTTCAGGGTCAGCGCCTCCGCCCCGACGCTGATGCCGCCCTGCAGGCGCAAGCTGGCACCACTGGCCACGGTGGTGCCGCCCGCCGTTGCGCCCAGTGCGGTGGCATTGGCGATGATGACGCTGCCATTGCTGATAGTGGTGGTACCGCTATAGGTACTGCCGCCCGACAGGGTCAGGGCGCTGCCACCGGTCTTGGTGACACCGCCGGTGCCGGTGATGGCGCCGGAATAGGTCGCGTCGGCCCCCTGGTTCACGCTCAGGCTGCCGGCCCCCATGCTGACCGTGCCGCCACCGCTGAGGCCGCCGACGGTCCGGCTGTGGCCGTTCAGGTCCAGCGTGGCGCCTGTGGCCACCGACAGTGCCCCCGTGGACAGCGCATCGGCCGCATCCAGGCGCAGCGTGCCGCCATCGACGCTGGTGGCGCCGGTATAGCTGTTGGTGGCAGACAGGGCCAGGGTGCCCGCCCCGTTCTTGGTCAGGCCGCCCGTACCGATGGAAATGGCGCCGGAGACGGTGACATTGCCGGCCCCACCCAGGGTCAGGCCGGTGTTGGTGCCGGTGATGGCGCCCGACAGGGTCAGGGTGCCGGCGTCGCTGGCGATGCTGGTGGCGCCATCCAGGGTGATGGCACCGGCATAGCTGTTGGTGCCCGAGATGCTGCGCAGGGCACCGTTGCTGGCGATGCCGGTGCCGTTCAGGGACAGCGCCTCCGCCCCGACACTGATCCCGCCTTGAAGCTGGAGGGCGGCGCCGGAACTGACGCTGGTGCCGGCGGCGGTGGTGCCCAGCGCCGTGGCGTTCTGGATGTTCAGCACGCCCGCGGTGATGCTGGTGCTGCCGGTATGGGTGTTGCCACCCGACAGGGTCAGGGTACCGGTGCCATCCTTGGTCAGGGTGCCGGAACCCGTACCGATGGCGTCGGACAGGGTGCTGTCGCCAGCCCCACCAACGGTCAGGTTGGTATTGGTGCCGGTGATGGTGCCCGACAGGGTCAGGGTGCCGGCATCGCTGTTGACGCGTGTGGCACTGCCCAGGGTGACGGCGCCGGCATAGGAATTGGTGCCGGAGATGTTGCGCAGGGCGCCGTCGCTGGAAATGCCGGTGCCGTTCAGGGTCAGCGCCTCCGCCCCGACACTGATGTCGCCCTGGATCTGCAGCGCGGTACCGGACGCCACCGAGGTGCCGGCGGCGGTCGTGCCCAGGGCCGTGGCGTTGCTGATGTTCAGCACGCCCGTGGTGACGCTGGTGGCGCCGGTATGGGTGTTGGCACCCGACAGGGCCAGGGTGCCCGCACCCGCCTTGGTGATGCCGCCATTGCTGATCACGCCGCCCAGCGTCGCATCGGTGGCACTGGTGCCGGTGATGTCGTTGACCGTCAGCGTGCGCGTGGAACCGCCCAGTCCGAGCGTGCCCGACAATGTCACCGTATCGGTGGCGGCGGCGCCGGCGATGGTGAAATCGCCGCCCACGGTCATGTTGTTGGCGAAGGCACGGGCCCCGCCGCCGCCCTGGAAGGTGCCGCCATTGATGGTCAGGCCGCCGGTGCCGAAGGAAGTATTGGCATTGCCCTGCACGGTGCCGGCCGACAGCGTGGTCGTGCCGGCATAGTTGGCGTTGGCGCCGCTGATGACCAGGGTGCCGGCGCCAGACTTGGTCAGGCCGCCATCGCCGGCGATGGCACCGGTGCCGGCGATGGTCTTGCTGCCGGTGGTGATGTTCAGGCTGGTGCTGCTGCTGGCATCGTGCAGGTACATCACCGTGCCCTGGGCGCTGCCAGCGGTAGCGGCTGAGCCGGGAGGGCCTATGGTGCTGGTCGTGCCTGCGGCGCCGCCCGTTACCGAATAGGCGCCCGTGAAGCCGCCATCGGTGATGGTCAGGCTGCCGCCACTGCTGACGAAGACGGCACCGCCAAGGGCGGCACCGCCGCCGCCGGCGCCAGTCGCGCCGCCATTGCCGGCCAGCGTGCCGCCGGTGCCGCTTGTAGAGCCACCGCCGCCGCCGGCCCCGAAGCCGCCATTGGCGCCAGCACCGCCGCCACTGCCGCCACCGCCGCCACCGCCGCCAGCACCGAAGCCGCCCGTTCCTCCGCTGGACGCGTTGGACCCGCCGCCGCCGCCGCCGCCATAGGCGCCGCCCGCACCCCCGATGGCAGCGCCACCGCCGCCACCGCCGCCACCGACGCCACCGGCCCCGCCCACGCCCCGGTTGTTGCCGCCGCCGCCGCCGCCGCCGGACAGGCCGCCATTGCCGGCCGTGCGGTCGCCGGCCCCGCCGCTGCCGCCACCGCCGGCGTAATCCGTCCCGTTCTGGCCATTGCCGGCAGCGGTGGAATTGCTGCCCGTTCCACCTGTACCGCCGCCGCCGGCCCCGGTGCCGGCGACATTATTGTTACCCGCCGTGCCGTTATCGCCGCTGTCGCCGCCGCCGCCGCCGCCGCCCGCACCGTTGTTGATACTCTGGATCTCCCCGCCACCGCCATTGCCCAGCCGTCCACCGCCGCCGCCGCCGCCGCCGCCATCGCCGCCGGCACCGCCATCGCCGAATTCACCACCACCGCCACCGGCACCGACATCGGCACCATTGCCGCCATTGCCGGCATAGCCGCCGCCGCCGGCACCGGCGGACGAGAAGGCGATGGAACTGCCGCCGCCACCGCCCAGACCGCCGCCACCACCACCACCACCACCGCCATCACTGGCCCGGTTGCCGCCCTTGCCACCCTTGGCGTCGGCATCGCCGACATTGACATTGGTCAGCGTGACCGAGGCGCCGGTGCCCACGAAGACGGCGCCGCCCGCCCCCAGGCCGCCGCCCCCACCGCCGCCATTCTGGCTGCCATTGCCGCCGTCGCCGCCTTGGGCCAGGGCGTTGAGGATGTTCACGCCGTTGATGGTCACGGTGCCGTTATGGACGAAGAAGACGCGGCCGGTGTCGTTGGCGTCGATATTGAAGCCGTTGCCGGTGAAACCCATGCTGGCCGTGATCATCGGCAGCGACTGGCCGAGCGTGATGTTGCCACCCAGCCGGATGTCGGCATCGCCGCCCTGATTGGCAGCGAAGATGGCGGCCCGCAGGTCGGCTTCGTTGGAGACGGTGACGAAGGCCGATGCCGGTTGCAGTGCCGTCAGCATCAAGGCGGCCGTGGGCAAAGTACCCCATCCCGCCAGCCATCGCCGCGCGCGCCGGGGTGCGGTTGCGTGCGGGCCGGCGGAACGCAACGCGGAGCTGCCCAGCAGGTACTGCCTCATCGATGACTGCCCCCATGATCTCGTTGAAACGGCATCCGGGCGCCCCATGCCCGATGCCGCCGGTGGGGAATTTTGCGGTACCCACCTTGATCCCCACCCAGAAACTTGACGGAACCCGGTGCCGATCGCCAGCCACCCAAAGTCGATATGCAACTTGGCAGAGGTGGCGTCTGGCTCCGGTTTTCCGACGAAAAAACAACATGTTGCAGGTCGGAAAATCGCCCATCCCCGATGTGGGGTTGCCAAGTGAAAACAGCGAACTCTTGTCCGCATCGGCGGCTTGCATCAATGTCCGGTTTATATGAGCAAGCGACGGGAAGTTATGCGTGAGCGTTCGCGTCGTCAGCCAATCCACCGGGCGCCCGGCCGGCTGGTCTTGTCACCACAGAGGCAGCATCTTGTCCGATATCGAATGGCTCATGGATGGCGCGGACGGTTCCCGATCGCTGCTTGTGGAGGAACGCACGCCCGTCGATGACGATAATTGGCGGGGCGTGATCGAGCGGATCGAGGTGGCGCCGGGCCTGCGCGTCTTCCTGGTCGGTGCCGATATCCTGCGGGACATGGTGGTGGAACCACGCAACAATGCCTCCACCACCTGGCTGACGGGGCAGGTCAGTGCCACGGGCGTGCTGGACCATCGTTTCACCAGCGGGCTGGAACTGCGCGTCATGCCGGAGCAGGCCATGCTGTTCCGGCCGCTGGAAACCTCCTCGATCGCCACCCTGAAGGGCGGGCAGGGTCTGCGTCTGGCCGGCTATGCCTTCGATCTGGATCGTGCCGCCAGTCTGTTCGACGGAAGGGTGCCGGCGGTGCTGGCCCCGCTGTTCGCCGCCGATCCGGTCCATACGCCCGTGGTGCCGACCCGCGCCACGGCCCGGTTGCGTCGGCTGGCCGACGATCTGTTCGCGCCGGGATTGAACGGGGCGCTGCGGGCCTTGTTCATGGAAGGGGTGGCGTTGCAGCTGCTGGCGCTGCAGGCCGCTTCGGTGGCCGAGACGGGGGCGGCCCGACCCGGTGCCCTGTCGCCGGCGGAGCGGGCCTTGATCATGGAGGCGCGGGAGCGGCTGCTGGCCGACATGCGCAACCCGCCGGGCCTGGGCGCCCTGGCCGCCGCCGTGGGCCTGACGGAACGCCGGCTGAACGCCGGCTTCAAGGAGATGTTCGCCACCACGGTCTATGAGCTGCTGCGCAACGAGCGGCTGGAACATGCCCGCCGTGCCATCACCACGGAGGATGTGGTCCTGAAGGAGATCGCCTATCGCGTCGGCTACAACCATGTCTCCAACTTCATCCACGCCTTCACCGCCCGTTTCGGCGTGCCGCCCCGCGGATATCCGCAGGCGCGGCCGGCCAGGCGCAGGGGTGAAGCATCAGGCCAGTGATATCACCGCGCCGGGATCGCGCCTCGCCTCCCCAAGGATGAAGTCGGCCAGGGTCTGGCACAGGGGATCATCGTCGCCCGCCGCCCCCGAACTGACGCCCAGGCAGCCCAGATAGAGCGGCTGCGCGCCACCGGGCACCAGCAGGGCACGCGACCCCTTGTAGGCGCACAGGCCGGGGAACCCTGAAAGCTGTGGGTTGAACCCTTCACCCCAGATGTCGGAGCCATAGCCGATCTGTACCGCCGTTGCCGCCTTGGCCAGCGCCGTGCGGTCGGCGGTCAGCACCGTGCAGGGATCGGCATAGGACAGCACCACCCGCCCCATCGGATTGACCAGGCAGAAGGAGAACCGCCCCAGCGATTTCCCCGCCGCGAAGCTGAAGAAACGCGGCAGGAAGGCCGGGTTGAAATCGGCCAGCAGCACGGGCACGCCGGGCGTGTCCTTGGCGATGCGGACCAGGGTCTGGAAGGGCGCGGGGATCATCGGGGTTCCTTAAGCGAAGGCGGCGAACTTGGCGAACATGTCGGCGAAGGTCAGCCGCGTGTCGATGCCGGTATGGATGCGCATGGGCCGGCCGTCGGGATCGGGGACATAGCGGCCATCATCGCCGATGCGCGGGGTGGGGCGGACGATATAGGGGCTGGATGCGCTGTCCGGCTCGAACGAGGATTGCAGCGCCGTGACGGTGACCAGGGGGCTGTCGCCCAGGATATAGGTCTCCCCCAGATTGGCGCTGACAGTATCCGTCACCCGCTCCAGCTGTTTCAGCAAATAGGTGCCCAGGGCGCCGGCGGGGCGCAGGCCCAGTGCCAGCTCCGCGTGGCTGATGATCAGCTGGCGATAGGTGTTGCGCGGGATCTGCCAAATTTCCACCGCGCTGTCGTTGAACAGGGTCTGGGCGGCGGGCAGGTCGATGGCCAGGTTATATTCCTTGTCCTTGCGCGCCGGCACGCCCGGCAGCAGATCGCCATGTTCCATGCCGCCGATCCAGACCAGCTTCAGCCGCCCGGCGATGCGCGGTTCCAGCCGCACCGCCTCCGCCAGCTCGGTCAGACCGGCACCGGCGGCGTAGAACAGTGGCAGCTTGGTATCCTCCCGCATCGCTTCGGCAATGATACGGCGGACGGCGGGCGTGGCTTCCGCCGGCGTCCCCCTGGGCGGGGCGGCGTTGCGGCCGGGGATGACCTCCGGCCGCCTGGTCAGGCGCATCACGTCCATCAGTTCGCGGACGCGGTCGACGGCGTTGTCGGCCTGGCGCGTGGACTTGTCCAGGAAGTCGCCGACATGGATGTGGGAGCCGATGATCAGCGGGATGTCCACGGACGGCGAGGCCAGATGGTGGGCCAGCTGGAACAGCCCGTCCGGATCGCCGGAGAAATCATTGTCGATGATCACCCGCTGGCGCGGCTTTGCAGACAGTGCGAGGGCGGGTGAGGGCAGAAGTCCGATGGCGGCCAAGCCGGCCAGCATATTCCGGCGGGACGGGGTGTACCCGGTACTTATGCCGAATGCCGTTGCCATGGCGCGCTCCTCGATTTTCTAAGTTGAGGGCGTATTTATCATACTTTTTAGGGGCGCTAATCTGTCTTCGTAGGTCGCGGGTGAGCGTCGGCGAACCCCAACAAGCGACGGTGCCACCAATGTCGGGGGTTGCTGACGCTCACCCACGACCTTGCGGATCATCTGCCCGGATTGGGTCGGGCGATCAGGTGGGCCACGCGTTCCAGCGACCTTATGTCGGTGGTGCCCAGCAGGGCATAGACGAAGGGGCCGGAGCGCCAATAGACCACGTCGCCCTCATCGGTATGACCCACCGTGGGGGGCAGGGCGGGCTGGCCGGGCTCGGCCGTGTCTTCCGATACGAACAGCACGGCCGTGCCCTTGGTCTCATGCTTCCAGAACACCTGCACGGCGTCGCCATGGTCCCAGGCCGTCATCTGCGCGCCCATCAATTGCCAACGCGCGCTGGGCGGGGCGGGGATGGGCAGGGGATGGGTGCCGTCCGTGGCGGCCAGCTTGGCGGGCAGGTCGGTTTCGGCATAGGTCAGGGCGCGGTCGGCCCCGACCTCCTTCATCGCGGTGCGATAGGCCTCCGCCGCTTCGTCCGCGAACAGGGGCACGATATGGGCGGCCTCGGCCGATTGCTGCCCGCCCGTGGGCAGCCAGGACAGGCCATAGCCGGCGGCCAGCGGCAGCAGGATCATCAGGGCGCGCTGCAGGACATGGGTGGCCCCGCGCCAGATCAGTTGCCGGCGCAGGCGGCCGGCCAGGTGCCTTGTGCCGGCGTCCAGCGGTGTTGCGAACGCCGTCTCCCCCAGCCCTTCGCGCAGCAGGTCGGCATCGCCCAGGTCGGCCATGATGCGGGCCGCCTCGTCCGGATACTGGGCCAGCCAGCGCTCCACCTCCGCCCGGCGGCGCGCGTCCAGCCCGCCATCGATATAGGCGTTCAGGTCATCCTCGGTGATGGGATCGAAGGGATGCATCCGCCTACTCCACCAGTTTGAACGCGGCCCGGCGTTCCTCGGGCGTCGCGGGGCCGCCTTCCATCTGGCTGCGCAGGGCGACGCGGGCCCGGGCCAGGCGCGACATGACCGTGCCCATCGGAATGTTCAGCATGTCCGCGATCTCGCGATAACTCATTTCCTCCACCACCGCCAGCAGCAGGATTTCCCGCATCCCGTCGGGCAGGGAAAGCAGTCTTTCCACCACCTGCTTTGCTTCCACGCGCAGGTCGGGCAGGACCGGTTGGCTGGACGGGGGCAGCGTGTCGGCCACCAGTTCCAGGCCGGTGCGGGCCACCTGTTCGCGCCGCCAGCCCGACACGAAGGTGTTGTGGGTGATGGACAAGAGCCAGGCCCGCAGGTCCGATCCCGGCCGCCAGCTGCGGCTGCCGGCCAGGGCCCGGGCCAGGCTTTCCTGGACAAGGTCCTCCACCTGCCCCGGATCGCGGGTCAGCACCAGCGCATAGCGGCGCAGGGCCGGGATATGACGGGTGATATCGGGCAGCAAGGGGGCGGAACCGGGTCACAGGTTGGCGTGTTTCATCAGCCATATACGCCCCGCCCCCGGCACTTATTCCCGGCAGCTTGTAAAAATTCCGACATGCCGGCCGATGTTGCGTAGCGGCATGATTTTTCGCGGATGCAGGGAATAGAGGCCGGTCTGGCGCGTAAACGTCCAGATACCCCCATCCGGACGTGCCGAAGATGCTGACCGACCTGTTGTGCCTGCCGCCTGACCAGGAATTCACCGCCGATGTGGCGATCATCGGTGCCGGTGCCGCCGGCATTGCCCTTGCCCTGCGTCTGGCACGGGAAGGCACCGATGTCTGCCTGATCGAAAGCGGCGGGGCCGCACTGGAACAGGACCTGCAGAACCTGAACAGCGGGGAGAATGTCGGCCTGCCCTATTACCCGCTGGACGTGACGCGCAACCGCGTGCTGGGCGGGACCACGGCCACCTGGTCGGGGCGCTGCGTGCCGCTGGACCCGATCGATTTCCGCCGCCGCGACTGGGTGCCGCATAGCGGTTGGCCCGTCACGGCCGCCGACCTTGCCGCCGATTACCACGACGCGGCCGAATTCTGCGGCGTGGGTGAGGCGCGGTTCAACGAGCTGTGGCAGGAGGCGGGGCTGGAAGATCCGGGTTTCGACCCGGATCTGGTGCAGACAAGGTTCTGGCGCATGAAGGCCCAGCGCTTCGGCGAGACGTTCCGGGCGGAGCTGGAGAACAGCCCCCGCGTGCGCAGCCTGCTGCACGGCACCGTGGTCAATATCGATGTGGCCGGCGATGCGCGCCGCGTCACCGGCCTGCGCCTGGCCACCCCGTCGGGTACGCGTCACCGGGTGCGGGCCCGCCATTACGTGCTGGCGGCCGGCGGGATCGAGAATGCCCGCCTGCTACTGGCGTCGACCGATGTGGAGACGGCCGGCATCGGCAATGGCCGCGATCTGGTGGGCCGGTTCTTCATGGAACATCCCAAGTGCCGCACGGCGCGGGTGCGCACCGATGATCCCGTGAGGCTGCTGGAACGGCTGCGCACCACCTACCCCCGCAACATGCCTCCGCTTTGCCCCAGCCTGGTGCTGTCGGAGCGGAAGCAGACGGAGCTGGAGGTGCTGAACAGTTCCATCGCCCTTTATTACCGCTCCCTGCCGGGCGTGACGGATGCGGCCACGGAACTGAACGCGGCCTGGAAGAAGGGGCAGTACTGGCCGGCGGGTGCGGGGCGCAACCTGCTGCGCCTGCTGCCGGTGCTGCCCAGCGTGCCGGGCAACCTGTTCCGCCGCTTTGTCCGCCGCCGCGCCCTGATCGCCCAGCCCACGGCCCTGTATCTGCTGGTACGCGGGGAGCAGGCCCCCAATCCCGACAGCCGCGTGGGCCTGTCGGAAGCGCGCGACCGGCTGGGCCAGCGCCGGGCCGATCTGGACTGGCGCCTGTCGCCGCTCGACAAGCTGTCGGCCCGTGCCGTCACCGAACTGGTGGGCAAGGAACTGTCGCGCACCGGCCTGGGCCGGATCGACATGGATGACTGGCTGTTCGATGGCAGCCCCAACTGGCCGACGGGTCTGGATGATGGCGACCATCATGACGTGCTGCAGGGCGGCCACCACCATATCGGCACCACCCGCATGTCGGCCGATCCGTCCACCGGCGTGGTCGATGCCAATGGCAAGGTCTGGGGCAAGGAGAACCTGTTCGTGGCCGGCAGTTCCGTCTTCCCCACCTCCGGCTGGGCCAACCCGACCCTGACCATCGTCGCCCTGTCCCTGCGGCTGGGCGCGCATCTGGAACAGCGGTTGCTGGTGGCGGAAGCCGCGTAAATCTTGCCCTGCCTTCCACTTCGCGCTTTCATGCATTGAAAGCCGATGGGGAGGGCGCGGTGCAGTGGAATCCCGATCTCTATGAGCGTTATCGCGCCCTGCGGGAACGGCCGGGGTGCGACCTGCTGGCCGCCATCCCGCCCATTGCGGCCCGGACCATGGTGGATCTGGGCTGTGGCACGGGGTATCTGACCCGGCAACTGGCCGACCAGTTCCCCACGGCTGCCGTGACCGGGCTGGATGGTGATCCCGCCATGCTGGCAAAGGCCGGGCAGGAGGCGTCGCGCGTCACCTGGCAACGCGGTGACATCGCCGACTGGCGGCCGGAGATGCCGCCCGACCTGATCTTCTCCAACGCCGCCCTGCAATGGCTACCGGGGCATGAGGCCCTGTTCGCCCGGCTGGTCCTGTCGCTGGCGCGCGGTGGGGTGCTGGCGGTGCAGATGCCGGACAATTACGCCGCCCCGTCGCACCGGCTGCTGCTGGAACTGGCGGGACGGGAGCCCTGGGCGCAGAGCCTGACCGGGGCGCTGCATCATGGATCGGTGCTGACCCCTGAGGATTACTGGCGGGTTCTGCGCCCGCATTGCACCAGCGTCGATATCTGGCACAGTGACTATCTCCAGGAACTGGCGGGCGACGACCCGGTGCTGGAATGGGTGTCGGCCACGGCCCTGCTGCCGGTCATGGCCCGGCTGCCGGGCAATCTGGCGGCGTCATTCCGTGCCGCCTATGGTGCGGCCCTGCGTGACGCCTATCCGCGGCAGGCCGATGGCAGCACCCTCTTCCCCTTCCGGCGTATTTTCATCCTGGCCCGCATCTAGGATAATGGGCATGTGCGCTTAATCAACAGCGGGTGTGGGCAATGCCGTTGAACGTGCTGGAAGTGACGATCTTCGCCATGGTCCTGGCGGGCGGCGACCCGCTGGTCTGTACCAGACAGGATGGGACGGAGGAGATGATCCTCTGTTCCAACGGCCAGGTGGCCACGCTGGATGGCGACCGCATCACCTTCAAGGACCATGTCGCCGTGGTGAAGTTCCCCGATGGCACCCTGGCCTTCTCCAATGGCATCCGTTCGCATTGGGGCAGCGCCGGATGGGTGCAGTTCTCCAACAAGATCTCCATCCGCCGTAATACCGATGGCAGCTTCAAGACCAGCACCGGGCTGCTCTGTCGGGAACTGTCCAAGGACAAGGCCAACTGCCAGAAGGGATGAGGCCAGCGGTCATGAAATGACCGGTGGTACGGCGGCGACTGCTGCCGCGCCGCACGTGCGGCTTAGCCAAGGGCGCGGATGCGGGCGCCCGGCTTCTCGAGGGAACATGAACAGGTGGGCGCAGCGGTAGACGGGTCAGCCCCTTGACCCTTCGCTGTACGAACGGTAGTGAACCCGATCCTGTGGTTATTTTAGAATGCAAGGGGCCCCCGCCGCCATGTCTTCCGCACGTCAGCATCTGGATCAGCTCTGGTCGCGGGGCCGCGACTATCTCGGCACCGACCTCGCCATCATGGGCGGTGCCATGACCTGGGTGTCGGATCGCAATCTGGTGGCGGCCATTTCTAATGCCGGTGGCTTCGGCGTCATCGCGTCCGGTTCCATGTCGCCCGACCTGCTGCGTGATGAGATCCGCGGCACCCAGGCCCTGACGACCAAGCCGTTCGGCGTGAACCTGATCACGCTGCATCCGCAGCTGGACCAGCTGGTCCAGGTCTGCCTGGAGGAGAAGGTGGGCCATATCGTGCTGGCTGGCGGCCTGCCGCCCGGAACGGCGATCAAGGCGGCCAAGGATGGCGGCGCCAAGGTCATGTGCTTCGCCCCGGCTCTGGTCATCGCCAAGAAGCTGATCCGCAGCGGCGCCGACGCCATCGTCATCGAGGGGTCGGAGGCCGGCGGTCATATCGGCCCCGTCTCCACCTCCGTCCTGGCGCAGGAGATCCTGCCGGAGATCCGCGATGTGCCGGTGTTCGTGGCCGGCGGCATCGGGCGCGGGGAGGCGATCGTGTCCTATCTGGAGATGGGGGCGGCCGGCGTGCAACTGGGCACCCGCTTCGTCTGCGCCACCGAATGCCGCGCACATCCCAAATTCAAGCAGGCCTTCATCCGCGGCAATGCGCGCGAGGCCATCGCGTCCGTGGCGCTGGACAACCGTTTCCCGGTGATCCCCGTGCGGGCGCTGCAGAACGAGGGCACCAAGCGCTTCATGGAAAAGCAGCGCGAGGTCATCGCGCGGTTCGATGCCGGCGAACTGGACCAGAAGGAAGCCCAGCTGGAGATCGAGCATTACTGGGCCGGTGCCTTGCGCCGCGCGGTGATCGACGGCGACGTGGAAAACGGCTCGCTGATGGCCGGTCAGTCGGTGGGCATGGTCACCAGGGAACAGCCGGTGGCGGAGATTCTGGCTGATCTGCTGTCCCAGGCCGAGGCGGCGTTGGGCGGGCGGGGTGTGGCGGCGTAACCACCCGTAGGTCAGGTCGAGCCAAAGGCGAGCCCTGACAATATCGCTGGAAGCCTTTCTGTCGGGGCTCGGCATTTGCCTCGACCTGACCTACGATTACGTTTTCAGAACCCTGACCCCGGCATGGCCAGATAGGCCTGCTCGGCCTCCGTACTCTCCCGTCCCAGCACCTTGTTGCGGTGGGGGAAGCGGCCGTACTGGGCGATGACGGCCAAGTGGCGGCAGGCATAGTCCAGCAGGGCCGGGTCGCGGGTGCGGTTGGCGAACAGGCGCACGGCTAGGCGCTGGTCCTCGATCTGTTCGGAATGCTCGAACGGCAGATAAATGAACAGGCGCTGGTCTTCCGGCAGCATCAGGTCCTGTTCCCGCGCGATGGCGTCGGTGGCGATGGCCAGGGCCAGATGGTCGGTGGCGAAGGCGCGCGGGGTGTTGCGGAACATGTTGCGCGGGGCCTGGTCCAGCAGGATGCACAGCGCCAAAACCCCTTCCGGCACCTCCGCCCAGTCGGCCAGATCGCCATTGCTGGCGGCCAGATGGGCGGCCAGCAGGTTCTTGGTCACCTGGACGTCGAAATCCGGCCCGCCGCCGAACCATTTGGCCGGCCCCGCTTCCTGGAACCAGAAGGCCAGCACGCCATCGATGTCACTGGCCCGCATTGCGCGTCTCCCGGGGGGCGGGGAGCCGGCTGCCTTCCGTCCCCGTAATATGCAAGTGATGCAGCGGTCGTGGTCGCATGTCCAGGGGCTGCGTGGCGCAGAAGTCTATGGTGCTCATTCCCGTGCCTGCCGTTCGGCGATGCGGCGGGTCAGTTCGGCCAGGCATTCCTCCCGCGTGGGGCGGTATTCGCGGGCGGCCCACCAGCCTTCCACCCCGGCCAGCAGCACCCCGACCTCCGGCCCCGGCGTCATACCCTGTTCCAGCACGTCGCGGCCCTTCAGGGGGAAGGGCACGACGATCCACACCGCCGCCTCGGCCAGTGCTTCCAGCAGTTCCACGGCCGGGGTGCCGCGCGTGGCGGCCGCCAGCAGCAGCAGGTCGCGATAGGTCTCCGGCCCCAGCTTCTGCAGGGCATGGCGCCGGCTGGTCACCGTCAGGTCGGGATGCACATCCACGGGCGGGGCGCACAGGCCCAGCAGATAGTCGCGGTTGGCGTTAGACAGGCGCAGGCGTTCGGCGGTGTCGGCCGCCGCCGACAGGCCGGTGGGCAGGAGCGCCGCCAGATGCGCCATGGGATGCGCCTCCCCCACCAGCCATTCCAGCCGGTCCAGGGCCGCCAGCCTGGTCAGGTTGGTGGCCTGGGGCAGGGTCTGGGCCACCACCCCGCAATCCATCATCAGGCGCCAGACCTCCACCATCTTGTCCTGGGCCAGGATCTTCATCACTTCCGTCTGCACCCGTTCGCCCGACAGCGACGGCAGCAGCGGTGCCATGGTGGCGCAGGCGGCCAGCGCGTCCGGGTCGGGCCGCGCCTGGCCGAACCGGGCATGGAAGCGGAAGAAGCGCAGGATGCGCAGCACATCCTCCGCGATCCTTTCCCGTGCCTGGCCGATGAAGCGCACGCGGCCGGCCTTCAGGTCGCGCACCCCGCCGAACGGGTCGTACAGTTCCCCCTCCGGGGTCAGCGACATGGCGTTGAAGGTGAAGTCGCGACGCGACGCATCCTCCAGCCAATCATCGGTGAAGGCGACGGTGGCATGGCGTCCGTCCGTCTCCACATCCCGTCGCAGGGTGGTGATCTCGAACGATGCACCCTCGGTCAGGGCGGTGACGGTGCCATGGTCGATACCGGTGGGGAGGGCGCGGATGCCGTCCTGGCGCAGGCGGCGCATCACCTCGTCCGGGGGCAGCGGCGTGGCGATATCGACATCGGCGGCCTGGATGCCCAGCAGCCCATCACGCACGCAGCCGCCGATGAAGCGCGCCTCCTGACCCGTGCGCATCAAGGACTGCATGACCCGGCGCGCCGCCGTGCCCGCCATCAGGCCCACGGGGCCGGGATGGAGGGGGGCGGTGTCCGGATCAGCGATGCCGGTCATGACCTCATGCCTTCAGCCCGAAGAATTCCAGCTGCCAGTTCATCTCGCTGTCCGACATCGGGTAATGCGTGCCCTCGCGCGCGTTCAGCACCGATGTCGGCGGGATGTTGGCCACGCGCAGCTGGATCTGCCGGCACAGGCGCATGGACAGCTTGGCCCGCCAGCACAAGGCGGTGACGCCGCGCGCACTCTGCCCGCCGATGATCTTGTCCACGGCGTCGAGCGGGATGTTGGAGCGCACCGACAAGGCCGCCAGCACGAAGCCGCGATCGCCCTGGGTCAGGGCCGAGGCCACCATATCTTCATCCAGCTTGCCGGCGGCATGGGCCTTCTTGGCCCGTTCCATCGGCCGTTCCTTGGGCGCTTCCTCCGCCCCGTCCTCGGCGATGCCCAGCGGTTCGGCCCCGCCGCCACGGTTGGATGCCCGGGCGCGCTCCTGCACGGCGTTGCGCACCGCACTGCGCACATCGGGCGGCAGGTCGGCGCGGCTTTCCAGCACCTTCATCAGTTGTTCGGAGACGAAGCCGGCGATGCGGGCGGCGGCCTTGGGTGGCAAGGCCGGGCGGCGGACCAGGGGGCCGTGCCAGGGCTCGAACTTCGGTGCCATGTCGATGATGCGGTCCAGCGTCTCCTCGCGGATCTGGGCCGATGCATTGCCCAGCAACGCCGCCACCGCCGCCTCGCTCTGCGTGCGGGCCACGGCTTCGGATACCCCACCCGACAGGCCGGCGCGCTGGGCGATGGCCACCAGCTTGCCGTCCATCGGCTGGCTGCCGATGATCGACAGCAGGTCGTCATCGGTCAGCAGCGGCGAATGACGCAGGACCGGGCCGGAAACCGACAGTTCCAGGTCGTTGGCCAATTGCTGGATCAGGTGCAGCGGTGCGCCCGGCTGGTCCTTCAGCGTTTCGGCCACCACCCGGCGCACGGCGATGGCCTGGTCGCGGGCCAAGGCCTCCACGATGTCCATGGTCATGCGTTCCAGCTGCCCGACCCGGTCGGCCGGTAGCGACGGCACCAGAAGTGCTATCTTGCGGGCGAGGCCGGACCGCACCTCCTCGTCCGGATCGCCGCAGAGCAGCAGGTCGGCCTGGCGCGGGGTGGCGTTGTTGCGCGCGATCTCGCGCCGCACCTCGGCACTGGTGTCATTGGCCAGATAGAACAGGATTTCCGGCTGCATGTCGGCGCGGGCGGCAATGACGCGGCGTTGGCCCGCATCCTCGCTGGCCGCCAGCTTCTTGGCCGTATCGTAATCCATGGGGGAGGAGGAATTGCCCTTCATCGCGGACCCGTACCCTGTTCTCATCCGGCGGCCAGCGCCGGTGCCAGGGCCCGATGGCCCTTGCCCATACGCTTGGCAGCATACATACCCTGGTCACCCCGGTCGACAAGGCCCTGTGCCGCCTCGCCCGACCCGCCGCGGTAACTGGCGATGCCCACCGACACGCCCAGCGGCTTCTCCGGAGATGCCGACAGGGGGCGCAGGAACTCCGCCGCCTCGCGCAGCAGCCGGTCGGCCACGGCGATGGCCTGTTCCTCGTCCACGCGGTCGACCCACAGCACGAACTCGTCACCGCCCAGCCGTCCGGCCAGATCGCCGGCGCGGGCCAGACGGCCCAGCAGCTCGCCCACGGCGCGCAGCACATCGTCGCCGGCCCCGTGGCCCAGCTTGTCGTTGACCGCCTTGAAATTGTCGAGGTCGAAATAAAGCAGGGCGGATGCGCCGCCCGTCTGCTTGTCCAGCCGTCCTTCCAGCATCTCCATGAAGGTGCGGCGGTTATAGAGGCCGGTCAGACCATCGCGTTCCGACAGGGTCTTGAGGCGTTCCTGATAGCGGGCCTGAGCCACGGCCACGCCCACCTGGTCGGCGATGGCCTGAATCATCGAATAATCATCCTCGTTCCAGTCCTGCCCGTCGCCACGCCAGACCAGGATGGCGCCATTCACCTCGTGCCGGAACAGGGTGCGGGTGGCCAGCATGCCGTAGCCGGCAACCATGGTGGTGCCCGGGTCCGGCTGTTCGGCCACTTTTTCCAGGAAGGGGGCGATGGCGCCGGCAATGTCCACGGGCATGGCCAGCTGTGCCGCGGCTTCCATGAAGGCATCGCCGGTGCGGGCATAGAGGCGGGCGCCACCGGCCCCCGTGGCATTGACTGCCACGCCCACCGCGATCTCCAGCGTCTTGCCGGGATCGACGTCGTCGCGGGTGGAGGAGACGATATAGCCCAGATATTTCTCGCGCAGGCGGACCTGGGCCAGTTCCATGCCTTTGACGCGGGCCTCGGTAATGTCACGGCAGGCACCGCGGGCACCGATCCAGTCGCCCTGCGCCCCGATCAGCGGCACGGCGGACGAAATCAGGCAGGCCGCCTCCCCATCCTTGCCGCGCAGCCAGACCTCTGTCCGCTCAATCGCCACGCCGGTATCAAACGGCAGCGGCTGGTCGGCGAAGTCGGACAGCACGAATTCCGACGGGTGGCGGCCCACCAGATCGTCGGGGTGATAGCCGATGGCACCGGCGGCCGACACGAAGACGAAGCGCCCGTCCGGTCCGACTTCCCAGGCGAAATCGGACGAGATGTCGACCAGGTCCTTGTAACGCTGGCGCGATTCGGTCAGCGCGTGGCGCAGGCGGCGTTCCAGTGTCACTTCCCGACCCAGGCACAGCACGCCGCCGCCGGCCAGCAGGACGGTGTTGAATTCCACCACGCCCGGCCCGCTGCCCGTTTCCACCGGCACCGACCGGTGCGGCTCCGTCAGCGGTCCGCCCGATGCGGCCCAGCGGCCGATCTCCGTCAGCCAGCCTTCGTGACGTTCCACCAGCAGGCGCGCACCCTTGTTCAGCAGCACGGACCGCCCCTCGCCATCCAGCGTCAGGCCGGGGCCGGGCCAACCGTCCAGCAACGCGGACAGGGCCACGATATCAATGGCATCGTCGCTGGCCCGGGCTGGGCCGGAAGGGGATGACAAGAGAGGGGTGCTCCTGTGGTAACCATTTCGCTGATCCAGTGGTAACGCACCGGAGCCCTGCGGTCCATCGCACTTGCGGTTACATCGGTGGTTGACCATGTTACAATCATGACAAACGTTTATCGGCACACCGCCACCGCTCCGCTTGCGGGTAGTCCCGCCGCTCCGCTTGCCGGTGCCGATCCGTTCGGCCATGTGGACCATTGGGTCTTCGACCTGGACAACACGCTGTATCCGGCGCGCTGCAACCTTTTCGCGCAGGTGGATGTCCGGATCACAGATTACATCGCCAATGCCCTGGGCATGGACCGGGAGGCGGCGCGCATCAAGCAGAAGGATTATTACCTGCGCCACGGCACCTCGCTGCGTGGGATGATGATCGACCATGGCATGGAGCCGGCGGAATTCCTGGCCTATGTCCATGATATCGACGTGACGCCCGTCGACCCGTCGCCCCTGCTGGCCGCTTCGCTGAAGGCGCTGCCGGGGCGCAAGCTGGTCTTCACCAACGGGTCGGTGCGTCATGCGGAGAATGTGCTGGCGCGCCTGGGAGTGGCCGACCATTTCGACGGCATTTTCGACATCGTCGCCGCCGATTACGTGCCCAAGCCCGATCCTGCCCCCTATGCCACCATGATCAAGCGGTTCGGGTTCAAGCCCGAGCGGGCGGCGATGGTGGAGGATCTGCACCGCAATCTGCTGCCGGCGGCCGATGCCGGCATGACCACGGTCTGGGTGCGCACCGACAGCGAATATTCCCGCCCCGACCTGAAGCCGGGGGAAGTGCGGCCGCTGTCCGATGACCATCCCGGCGCCCACGTGCATCATGTGATCGATGACGTCGAGGGTTGGCTGGACCGGCTGACCAAGCATCTGCGCTGATCGGTCTCGCCCGAACGGTCGTGCGGGCATGGGCGGTCTGCGGGCGCCTTCGTTGACAGGTCCGGCGGGGCCGGCCCAAAGTCGCCGCCGACCTCGCCAACGCACGACAGGGACCGCCCCGCAATGACCAGCCACGCCGATCTCGCCCGCATCATCGACCAGGCCTGGGAAGACCGCGCCAGCCTCGGTTTCTCTACCGAGGGCGATGCGCGCGACGCCGTCAACCGCGCCCTGTCGCTGCTGGATGCCGGCGATGCACGCGTGGCGGAAAAGGTGGATGGCGCCTGGGTCGTGAACCAGTGGCTGAAGAAGGCGGTGCTGCTGTCCTTCCGCCTGAACGACAATGGCCTGATCTCCGGTGCGCCGGGCGGGGCCTTCTGGTGGGACAAGGTCCCGTCGAAGTTCGAAGGCTGGGATGAGACTATCTGGCGCCAGGCCGGTTTCCGCGCCGTGCCGGGTGCTGTCGTCCGCCGCAGCGCCTTTGTGGCGCCGGGCGTGGTGTTGATGCCCAGCTTCGTCAATGTCGGCGCCTTCGTCGACAAGGGCACCATGGTCGATACCTGGGCCACGGTCGGCTCCTGCGCCCAGATCGGCAAGAATGTGCATCTGTCGGGTGGCGTCGGCATCGGCGGCGTGCTGGAGCCGTTGCAGGCTGGCCCGGTGATCATTGAGGATGATTGCTTCATCGGTGCCCGGTCGGAAGTGGTGGAAGGCGTGATCGTGGAGCAGGGTGCGGTCCTGTCCATGGGCGTGTTCATCAGCGCCACCACCAAGATCATCGACCGCACCACGGGCGAGGTGTTCGTGGGCCGCGTGCCGGCCTATTCCGTGGTCGTGCCCGGCAGCCTGCCCGGCAAGCCGCTGCCTGACGGCACGCCCGGCCCGTCGCTGTCCTGCGCGGTGATCGTCAAGCGCGTGGATGCGCAGACCCGGTCCAAGACCTCGATCAACGACCTGCTGCGCGACTGATCGCCATGCCCGCCATCGGCGCCCTGACCCTGCTGGTGCGGGATTATGACGAGGCCATCGCCTGGTATCGGGATAAGGCCGGCTTCCAGCTGGTCGGCGATACCGATCTGGGCGGGGGCAAGCGCTGGGTGCTGATGGCACCCAGGGGAGCTTTGGAGACGCGTCTTCTGCTGGCCCGGGCGGTGGGGCCGGAGCAGGAGGCGCAGGTTGGGTGCCAGGCCGGCGGCCGGGTCTTCCTGTTCCTGCATACCGACGATTTCGTCCGCGACCATGCGGCGATGCAAGCGGCGGGCGTGGTGTTCCTGGAGGAACCGCGACACGAGGCCTATGGCAGTGTCGCGGTGTTCCAGGATCTGTACGGCAACAAGTGGGACTTGTTGCAGCTTCGTTGAGGGTCTCCCTTCTCTCACCGCAATTCCGCCCCTTTCACCCGGCAAACCCACAGCATTTGCACCGGGCGGATGCTCGGGGTATCAACACACAGTATCTTTACAAGGATTGTGGACATGTGCGGCATTGCGGGCTTTCTGTCGAACCTGACCTGGCACCGGGACCATGATGTTTCCTGGATCGCCCTGTTGGCCGACAGTCTGCGCGATGTCGGGATCGACAATCCCGCCGGCATCGATGCGGTGCTGGACCAGTTGCATGCCCGCTTCGACGATCTGATGGCGTTTGCCACGCACTTGGCCCTGGTGGAACGCGCCGACCTGCGTGACCGGCTGGCCGGTGCCGCCAGCCGGATCGAGGGGCTGGAAGCGGAGCTGAAGGCCAGCGCCATCGCCCGCGACCCGGCCGCCGAACGCACGGCGGAGCGGCTGCGCGATTATGGCTGGCAGCTGCGCAACGAGGTGCTGGCCAATATCGACCGCACCCTGTCGCTGATCGGCGGCGTGCCGGCACCGGCGCGGGCCCAGCATTTCACCGCCTGGGCCACCGAACAGGTGCTGGAAAACCTGGACCGGCTGGAAGTGCGCGGGCGCGACAGCGCCGGCGTGTCGATCCAGCTGCGCCTGCCCGGCCCCCTGTCGGACGGGCAGATCGCCGACTGGCGCCGTCAGGCGGCCGCGGCCGCGCGCGACATGTCCGATGCCGATGGCGCCGTCAGTTTCCACACATTGGCCGATGGCGGGGCCACGGCGCGCTTCACCTATAAGGTGGCGCAGCTGATCGGCCAGCTGGGCGACAATGGCGCCACCCTGCGGGCCAAGCTGCGCGCCGATGCGCTGTTCTGGTCCATCGCGGCGCGTGCCGACCAGGTGGGCATCCTGGCCCACACCCGCTGGGCCTCGCACGGGGCCATCAACCTGCCCAATTGTCACCCGCAATCGGGCCGGCTGGCCGGCGACAATGCGCCGGTGCTGGCGCCCGATGCCGATGTGGTGGCCGTGCTGAACGGCGATATCGACAATTACCGGGGGCTGAAGGACGGTCTGGTGCGCGCGAGCGGCCATGAGGTGCCGGCGCAGGTGACCACGGATGCCAAGATCATCCCCGTCACCTTCCGCCTGACGCCCGGCAAGAATACGGGCGACCGGTTCCTGTCGGCGCTGCGTCAGTTCGAAGGGTCGGTGGCCATCGGCCTGCTGCATCCGACGGAACCGCAGCATCTGTATTTCGGGCAGAAGGGCAGCGGCCAGTCGTTGTTCCTGGCGCAGGTGCGCGACGGCCTGATCGTGGCGTCGGAGAATTACGGGCTGGCCCCGCGCGCCCGTGCCTCCATCGCCATGGCCAAGGTGGAAAAGGGCGGGCTGTCCGTCACGCTCTCCACCCTGGATGGGGAGCCGGCACTGACCGCCCGCACCATCGATGACGGGGCGGCCACGGAGCTGAAGCCCGAGACGATCGAGATTTTCAGCCGCGACATCTTCCGCGGCGACTTCGCGCATTTCTTTGAAAAGGAAGTGCATGAAAGTGCCGCGTCGGTGCGCAAGACGCTGGTCGGCCGCTATACCCGCCAGGGCCGCGCCGCCAGCTTCGACCTGGGTGCCGACGGCATCTGGGCAGGATTGCGCCGCCGCCTGTCCGATCCGGCCAAGCCCGCCATCCGCCGTGTGTTCGTGACCGGCCAGGGCACGGCCGCCATCGCCGGCATGGGCGTGGCCCATCTGCTGCGCCAAGCGCTGCCGGGCACATCGATCCATGTGGAGGCGGCCAAGGCATCGGAACTGTCGTCCGACCTGGACGGGGCCAAGCTGGACGATGCCATCGTCATCGCCATCAGCCAGTCGGGCACCACCACCGACACCAACCGCACCGTCGATCTGGCCCGTGCCGCCGGCGCCTGGATCCATGCCATCGTCAACCGCCGCAACAGCCCGCTGGTCCGCAAGTCCGACAGCCACCTGTTCACCAGCGACGGCCGAGACATCGAAATGGCGGTGGCATCCACCAAGGCCTTCTACAGCCAGGTGGCGGCCGGCAAGCTGACCTCGCTCTGCATCGCCGACGCGCTGGGCACGCTTTCCACCACCCAGATCCATGATGAACTGGTGGCCCTGGAAGGGCTGCCCGCCCGTATCCAGGAGGTGCTGGACGAGGAGGAGCAGATCGCGGCGTGCGCCGAACGCTACGCCCCGCAGAACCGCTATTGGGCGGTGGTCGGCAACGGCCCCAACAAGATCGCGGCCGAAGAGATCCGCATCAAGCTGTCGGAGCTTTGCTACAAGTCCATCCCGGTGGATTTCACCGAGGACAAGAAGCATATCGACCTGTCGACCGAGCCGCTGACCCTGGTCATCGCCAACGACCTGCCGCCGCTGCTGGCCCAGGATACGGCCAAGGAAGTGGCCATCTTCAAGGCCCATGCCGGCAAGCCCCTGGTCATCGCCGCCAAGGGGGAAACCTGCTTCGACACCTATGCCGAAACGGTGATCCGTGTGCCGTCGGCCGGGGCCGGCCTGGATTTCGTGCTGGCCACGGTGGTCGGCCATCTCTGGGGCTTCCACGCCGCTCGCGCCATCGACCGCCGCTCACAGGGCTTCCGCGCCCTGGGTGTCTCCATCGAACAGGCGCTGGTCGAGGCGGACCGGCCGCTCTCCCCCATCGTGGAGGCCATCGGCGTGGAGATGCGCCGCATCGCCGAAGGCGAGCAGGACGCGGCATTGCCGCCGCGTGCCGTGGCACAGCTGGCCGCCCTGTCTTCTTCGCTCACCGTCGCTGACACCGGCAGCCGCGCCGCCCTGCTGGCAGGCGGGTCGGAACTGATGCGCAAGCTGTTCGAGGAGACGAGCCGTCCCGTCGACACGATCCGCCATCAGGCCAAGACGGTCACCGTCGGCATCTCCCGTCCCGCGCGGGAGGTGGCGCCGTCGATCCTGTCGACCCTGTCGGCCCTGGGTGTGTCGCATGAGGCGCTGGCCGAGGCCGACCGCCAGACCCTGATCGCCTTCTCGTCGGTCCTGACCAATGTGACCGGCGGCATCCTCTATGCGCTGAAGGGCGAGATGCTGTCGGCCGGTGCCCGCGTCGGCGTCTCGGAAGGCCGCCCGTCCGGTTATGATGGTGGGCGCATCGCCACGGGCAGCAAGCGCCGGGCCCTGCGTCTCGGCCGGGTCATCTTCTCCGCCGGCAACAAGGCGACGGAGAATCTGGTGCTGATCCCGTTCTTCGCGGGGGCCGACTGGCGCGTGGCCGGGCTGGCCATGCTGCACACGCAGCTGATGGAACAGGCGTCCTTGCAGCAGAAGACGGCGCTGCTGAAGGAACTGCACCTCTATGAGGATCTGTTCGACGCCTATCACGATGTCGTGCATGGCGAGGACCGCGACTTCGCCGCCTTCATCGCCAATGTCAGCCCGCGCGACCTGCTGTTCCGGGCCCCGGGGGATGTGGTCAAAGGGTAAGTTTTCGTGCGCCCTCAAGCGCCGGGCGGGCGCATCAGCGCCCTTGGCTTCACGCCGCACGAGCGGTGCTGTGGCAGTCGCCGCCGGAGCGGTTTCGGTTTACCGAAACCCGCTTTCAGCCTTTGACCATCATGGCCAGCCATTCGGCGGCCAGCGCCGGCTTGTCCGATCCCTCGACCTCCACCACCACGCCATAGCGCATCAAGTGCTGGGCCGGCCCCTTGGCGTCCACGGCCATCAGGGTCAGGATGGTGCGGATGCGCTTGCCGCTATGCACGGGCGTGATGAAGCGCAGCTTGTCGAAGCCGTAATTGAAGCTCATGCCCGTGCCGGCCAGGGGCGGCAGCAGGTCCATGCCCACGGCACCCAGCAGCGACAGGGTCAGAAATCCGTGTGCCACGGTGCCGCCCAGGGGCGTGGCCGCGGCGCGCACCGGATCGACATGGATGAACTGGTGGTCGCCCGTCAGGTCGGCGAACCGGTCGATCATGCCCTGATCCACCACCTGCCAGTCGGACCGGGCCAGTTCCGTACCGATCCGCGCCTGATATTCCGCCAGCGTCAGTGCCGGCTGCTTCGCGTCCGTCATCCACATTCCCCCAATTCAAACGCTTGTTTTATGCATCATCACCGGGAGCGGGCTGGATGGCAAGATCGTAGGTCGGGGTGAATGCAATGAACCCCGACAAGCGACGGTGTGGCTTCATGTCGGGGTTCGCCTGTGGCTCACCCCGACCTACGGCGTGGTCACGGGCTTGGTGGCCCGGGCGGCGTCCAGTTCCTTCTGCAGCCGGTCGGCGCGGGCCTGGTGCAGGCGCCCATTGCGGCGATGGCCGTGATGGCCCAGCCAGACGGTCAGCCCGCCCGCGAAGAAACCCACGACCAGCGTGACCAGCACCAGGGCGAAGGCCGGTGCCTCCATGGTTCCGACCAGGGGCCAGAGGGCCAGTTGCACCGGTGTCAGGTTCGACACCGCGAACGAAATGGCCAGCGCCGTCAGCGGCAGGGTGAGGATCCAGGACAGATAGCGCACGGTCAGGTTCCCGTATGATCAAAGAAAAACGGCCCCGGGCGATGCCTGGGGCCGTGGGAGGATAGCAGAAACTACGCGGAACAGGGCAATGGGCGGGGCGGCACGGAGATACCGCCCCCACCCCTCACATCATCGCCGCCCCAACCAACAGGGCCAGCGACAATCCCATCAGGGCCGTGGATACATATTCCAGCCGTTCCAGGCGCTGGCGCGCGCGGCGCAGGTTGCCGGCCATGTCGGCATAGGCGCGTTGGGGTCGGAGCATGTTTTCGGCCTCCCATATCTGGGGCGCGGCCAATCCGAAATGCCACGCCCGGGTTAAAGGGGGCGGTTCGACGACTATCAGGCGGGGAATGCGCTGGGGGGCTGTATTTTCACCCGATTGCCGCCGAACCGTCACAAAACCTTGCACCCAATAATGGTAGGCGGCAAGAGGGAAAGTTCGTTTATAACCTTCTGTATGGTTTTAACGAAATTTCCTTAGCTGCGCTGCAGCAAGAAGACGGACTGCACGCCGAGCCAGTTGGCTCTGATGCTGTCCGCGGGGGCCGCTACGGGCCGGTCGTCGGCGCCCAGGATCAGGCTGCGTTCGATATCGACACCCATATCCTGGCACAGGGCGACCATGTCGGCGATGGTGCAAAAGTGGATATTGGGCGTCTCGTACCATTCATGGCCCAGACGGTCGGTCACCGGCATGCGCCCGCGCAACAGAAGGTCGGCCCGCACCCGCCAATAGCCGAAATTCGGCACCGACACGATGGCATGTCGGCCGATGCGGACCAGATGATCCAGCACGATGCGCGGATGGCGCGTGGCCTGCAAAGTCTGCGACAGGACCACGTAATCGAACCCGTCGCTGGGATAATCCTTCAGGTCTGTATCGGCATCGCCCTGAATCACTGCCAAGCCGCGCGCCACCGAGGCGCGCACCCCGTCCATGGACAGTTCGATGCCGCGCCCGTCCACCTGCTTGCGATGGACCAGGGCATGCAGCAATTCCCCGTCGCCGCAGCCGACATCCAGGACACGGGCACCGGGTTCCACCCAGTCGACGATGCTTTCCAGGTCGCTGCGAATGGATGATGAAGAAGGCGGCAGCAGGGAGGTCACGGCCATATTGTTCGCTCACTCCGCCCTGGCGGCGATGCCGCGCCGCGCCGCATGGCCTTCGATGAAGCCCCTGGCCACCTGATAGAATTCCGGCACGTCCAGCAGGAAGGCGTCGTGACCCTTGTCGGTCTCCACCTCCACGAAGCTGACATTGGCCGCAACGGCGTTCAGCGCATGGACGACGGCCCGGCTTTCGGGTGTGGGGAACAGCCAGTCGCTGGAGAAGCTGATGACGCAGAATTTCACCGGCGTGCCGGCTGGGCGCCCGTCGGGTCCGGTGACGCGGAAGGCATTGGCCAGCACCCCGCCATGGTCGGCCGCCAGATCGAAATAATCCATGGCGCGGGTGATATAGAGGTAGGAGTTGGCGTCGAATCGCTCGACAAAGCTGATCCCCTGGTAGCGCAGATAGCTTTCCACCTGGAAATCCGCGTCGAAGCCGAAGGTGATCGACTTGCGGTCCTGCAAATTGCGGCCGAATTTGCGGTGCAGGGCCGGTTCGGACAGGTAAGTGATGTGCGCGGCCATGCGCGCCACCGACAGGCCCTTGGTGGGCCGCGTGTCCTGGTTCAGGTAATCGCCCTGGCGCCAGTCGGGATCGGCCATGATCGCCTGACGCCCCACCTCATGAAAGGCGATGTTCTGGGCGCTGTGCCGGGCGGCCGTGGCGATGGGCAGGCAGCAATAGACCTTGTCCGGATAGGAGACGGCCCATTGCAGCACCTGCATCCCGCCCATCGATCCGCCGATGACGCAGAACAGTTGGTCGATGCCGAAACTGTCCACCAGCAGCTTCTGGGCCCGCACCATGTCGGCGATGGTGATGACGGGGAAGTTCAGGGCCCAGGGCTTGCCCGTCTGTGGATCAATCTCCTTCGGCCCCTCGCTGCCCATGCAGCCGCCGATGACGTTGGAGCAGATGACGAAGAACCGGTCGGTATCCACGGGCCGGCCGGGGCCGATCATCAGGTTCCACCAGCCCGGCTTGCCGGTCACCGGATGCTGTTCGGCCACATACTGGTCGCCGGTCAACGCATGGCAGACCAGCACGGCGTTGGACCGGTCGGCATTCAGCCTGCCATAGGTGCGATATGCCAGGCGGAAGCCGGACAGCGTGCCGCCGCCATCCAGTTCCAGCGGCTGTTCCGTGCCCAGGCGCAGAAACCCCGCCCGGCTGGAACTGGCGGCTTCGCTGGTATCCTGGCTGTGCGTATCGAATGCCGCGGTCATGCTTGCCGATTATCCCGTCAGGTCGTGCGACCCGGTATGGCGGACCGTTGCGGGCCTGCCCTTGCTGGGGGACAACAGCTATGAAGGGGGCCGACGGGTGTCAATGTTTTCTTTGATTTCGGGGGGGCATCCCGCCTAATACTATCCGCCCCGAAGGACCCGAGCCCGGCCCTCATGCCCACCAAACCGACTTTGGACGATTTGCGCCGCCAGATCGATACGATCGATGCGGAGATCCATACGCTGCTGATGCGCCGTGCGCAGGTGGTGGAGGAGGTGGCCAAGGTCAAACCGGCCGGCCGCCCCTATATCCGCCCCGGTCGCGAGGCGGAGATCGTCCGCAATCTGGTGGAACGGCATAGCGGCGCCTTCCCGGTCGATGCCGTCGTCCGCATGTGGCGCGAGATGATCGCGGCCCTGACCCGTATCCAGGGCCCGCTGGCCGTGGCCGTCGTCTGTCCGGGAGAGGCGATCAGCCCGCTCTGGGACAATGCGCGCGACCATTTCGGATCGACCACCCCGACCTTCCCGGTGAACACGCCGATGGCGGCCTTGCGTGCCGTGTCGGAGGGTTCCGCCACCCTGGCCGTCGTTCCCTGGCCGGAGGAGGATGATAACGACCCCTGGTGGCGCTACATCCTGTCGCCCGATCCCAAGACGCCGCGCATTATCGCCCGCCTGCCCTTCCTGCGTACCGAGGGGCAGAGCGTGGGGCGGGAGGGCGGTGACGCCCTGGTCCTGGCTGCCGTGCCCATGGAAGCCACCGGCGATGATCGCACCCTGCTGGCCGTGGAGGTGACGCAGGATGTCAGCCGCGGCCGGTTGAAGGATGTGCTGGAAGGGTCCGGCTTCGCCACCCTGCAGTTGCGCACCCACCATCTGCCCGGCGGCGGCGGTGCCGTGCATCTGGTGGAGGTGGAGGGCTTCGTGCCGCTGGACGATCCGCGTCTGGCCGCATCGCTGCAGCGCCTGGGCGACAGCGCCTCCAGCGTGCTGCCGATCGGTGCCTATGCCACGCCGGTGACCCTGCCCAAGGGCTGACATCGGTTGGAGGCGTCGCCGGTCGACCCGGCATTGACGCCCCTCCCATGGCCCCATACGCTTCCCGGCAAACAACAAGGCGGGCGGGAGCAACCCGGTTCCGCCAGGGAACAGGGTCCATCATGAATGAGAAGATGAAGCGGCTGCTGCTGCATCCGCCCGTGCGCGTGGGTGAGGATGTGGCGCTACTGGTGCTGCGCCTGATGGTCGGGGCGTTCCTGGTCTGGGGCGTGGCCGACAATATCCTGTCGGCGGAACGCATGGAGGAATTCGTCCGGTTCCTGGAAAAGTTCGGCTTCCCCCTGCCGGAGCTGATGGCGCGCCTGTCGGTCTATGCGCAGTTCCTGTGCGGGCTGGGCTTCATGCTGGGGCTGTCCACGCGCTGGGCCGCCATCCTCTGCATCGTGAATTTCATCGTGGCCATTGTGATGGTCGATCATGTGCTGGGGATCAGGGGCATGTTCCCCAGCGCCTGCCTGATCGCCATCGGCCTGCTGCTGCTGGCCCGCGGGCCGGGGCGGTACGGGCTGGACGGGGTGATCGCCGGCCGGGGCTGACCCGACCGACATTGTTCCCTCAAGCGAACGCGAAGGCATCCATGGCCAGAATGGCACGGTCGGTACTGCTGTGCAGCAGCCGGGCCGGCTTGCCCGGCGTGCCGGTGCCCAGGGCGGTGTAGAGCGGCCAGAGATGCTCGGGCGTGGGATGGTTGCGCTTGGCTTCCGGTGCCAGCCTCTCCCAGGCCAGCAGATCGTCATACCGGCCCTCCAGCAGCGCCTGGCGCATCCAGTCGGCAAACACCGTCACCCAGGCGGGCGAGGGCGCTGCCGGGTCCTGGCCGCGGAATTCATAAAGGTTGTGGCTGAAGCTGCCCGACCCCAGCACCAATACCCCTTCATCGCGCAGGGGACGCAGGGCCGCACCCACCGCCGCATGGTGCGCGGCATCCAGTTGCGGCTGCACCGACAGCTGGGTGACGGGAATGTCGGCTGCCGGCCAGGCCAGAGACAGGGGCGTCCAGGCGCCATGGTCCAGGCCGCGTTCGCCGCTATAGGCCACTTCCAAACCTGCCTGGGCCAGCAGGGCGCCGGCACGTTCCGCCAGGGCCGGCGCGCCGGGGGCGGGGTACTGCATGGCGAACAGGGCGGGCGGGAAGCCCCGGAAGTCGTGGATGGTCCTGGGCTGGGCCGCCAGCGACAAGGCGGGCCGTGGCGTCTCCCAATGGGCGGAGACGGCCAGGATGGCCGTGGGACGCTCCAAGAGGCCGGAAAGCCCCTTCAGGAAGCGATGGGCGGGGGCGTCGGGCTCCAGCGCCAGCATGGGGGAGCCGTGGGAGATGAAGATACCGGGCAAGGGTGCCATGGCGGATGCCGATCTCGCGGTTGCGAAGGAACAAGGCTTCCAGATGGGCATGCGGCCCGGTGATAGAAAGTCCCCAAGCGGCGAAAGCCCTTTCGGCGGCAACCGCCGCCGCGCGCCGCGTGGCGCGTAAGCCAAGCCGACGGATGTCGGCGCCCGGCTTCTCGAGGGAACAGAAAAATGCAAAAGGCCGGCTGAAAAGCCGGCCTTTTAGCGCATCAAGAGGGGATGGTGGGCGCGGGTGGAATCGAACCACCGACCTCTCGCTTATCAGGCGAGTGCTCTAACCCCTGAGCTACGCGCCCCTCTTGTGGAGCGCGGTGATAGAGGGGTGCGGGCCGGGTGTCAAGCGCTTTCGTTCCAAAAAAATCATCGCCGCGTATGTGGCCTTGGCGGCCATGGGATTCCACACCGGCCGCCGGGGCTGTCGCGTTGCCCGCCCCAGCACTTTGGTGATAACACTGTCAGCAGGACGGGGAACAAGGCCAGGCCCTTGCAGGCCAAGCATTTCAGGCACCCCGGCTTTCTGGCGGACAAAGGCGGGGCAGGTGGCTTTCAAGCGGTGGCGGACGGTGCTGGCAGAGGCGGCGCATGCGGATCGCATGCTGGTGCTTGCCCTGCTGGCCGGCGTCGTCCTGGGGGGTGTGCTGCTCTGGTCGCATGCCAGCGACCGCGTCCGCGCCTTTGAAACAGCGCTGGGCGGGCAGATTCGCACCCGCGCCGGCGCGCTGGATATGCAGATGCGGGTCGCAGTCGGGCATCTGGAGGCGCTGCGCCAGCGGGCGGAGTTCTTCTATGCCGAATATCCCGCCCCCGAGGATGTGCCCGCCAGCAGCCTGCTGACCGCCTTCCTGGCCAGCAATACCCGCAACGACCGGTTGTTGGGCTATTCCCTGGACCGGCTGCCCCCACCCTATCTGGTGGACCAGATCGGCAATGTCGTGGCCCTGCCGCTGGCGGCGCTGGGCACGGACACGCACCTGTCGCGTCCCGACGATGCCGGCTGGCGGCAGGAGGCGGCGATGGCGGTGCAACTGCTGCCATTGATGGCCGTGACGCAGAAGGTGGTGCCGGAGACGCGGCGCCTGATCTATGCCTCGCTGTCGGGCATGGTGGCCGTCCATCCGTGGGTGGAGAGCGGGCAGGCGGATCTGCTGCCCCAGGCCGGGACCCTGCCGGCCTTCGTCAATGCCGCTCCCGCCGTCAATCCCGAGGGCAAGCCGGTCTGGACCCTGGTGGGGCCGGTGGGTGACCTGCCGGCCAGCGCCATGCTGGCCCTGCCTTTGACGCTCCAGGGCCGCTATGCGGGGGCCATCGCCATCGATATGCCCATCACCGGCCTGCGCAGCGTGCTGGGGGCGGTGACGCGCACCAGTTCCATGCTGCTGCTGGTGGATGCCAAGGGCGACGTCATCACCGGCAGCAGCCAGCGCTCCGATCAGCCCCTGCCGCGCAACATCGCCGACCTGTTTCCTGACGGCCAGGTGGCGGACGGCACGCTGAGCCATGGCATCCTCGGCAACCATGTCGTCGCCATACCGCTGAAACAGGCGCCATGGCGCGTCGTCTATATCGCGCCGTCCGGTGCCTCGCTGCTGCCCATCCTGACCGATATGCTGATCTCCGTGGCGGGCTTCCTGGCGGCGGTGCTGGTGGTGGTGTTCGTGGCGCGGCGCCTGATGCTGCGGGCGCTGGCCGTGCGCGACACGGCAGCCCTGGCGGAGCGGGAGGCCCGCGACGCGGCGGAGAAGGCGCTGACCGACCTGCGCGCCGCCCATGACGAGCTGGATTTCCTCAATCGGGAGAAGACCCGCTTCTTCTCCCTGATCTCCCACGATCTGCGCGGGCCGTTCAATTCCATGCTGGGCATGACCCAGGAACTGGCCGATCACGCGCCGAAGATGAAGCCGGACGAGGTGGCGGATTTCGCCCGCTCCGTGCATGAAATGGCGCGCAAGGTGTTCGAACTGCTTGAAAACCTGCTGCAATGGTCGCGGGTGCAGATGTCGGGCACGCCCTTCGCGCCGGCCATCTTCCCCATGCGCGAGGTGGTGAGCGATGCCATCCGCGACGTGGCCTCGGCTGCCCAGGGCAAGGAGATCACCATCCTGGATGCCGTCGGCGACCGCTGGGTCCTGGCCGACCGGACCATGATCCTGGCGGTGCTGCGCAATCTGCTGATGAATGCGGTGAAGTTCAGCCACCAGGGTGGTGTCGTGCATGTCACCAGCCGGGCGCTGGGCGACAGGCTGGAAGTGGCGGTGACCGATAAGGGCGTGGGCATGGAGCCCGCACAGTTGGACCTTGCCCTGCGCGGCGGGCCCAAGGCCAGCCGGCCGGGCACGCAGGGCGAAACCGGTACCGGCCTGGGCCTGACCCTGGTGCGCGATCTGGTGCTGCGCCATGGCGGCGAACTGAAGCTGGAAAGCACGCCTGGCCGCGGAACCATCGCCAGCTTCACGGTGCCGCTGTCCACCGACCCGGCCGAAACCCGCCGCCTGATGTCACGGGCGGCGGATTGAGGGCGTTTCCAGGCGAATATGAAAATGTCCTCCCCCATCAAAGGGGAGGGCGGAAACTCATGACCACGGAGAATGCCCTTAACCCGTCAGTTCTTCCATGGTCTGACGGACGACGGCGACGATGGCGGCGCCATGCTTCTGGGTGTTCTCGCCCAGGCTGGAGGCGATGACGGACAGTTCCACCTCCGTCGTGGGGGCGAAGCGTGCCACCTCGGCCAGCAGATGATTGCTGATCACCTCGTCACGCCCGATGCCCTGGGTACGGGCCACGTCACCGCGCCAGGCGTTCAGCGCCTCCTGGATGGCCGATTCGATCTGCGCCTGCTCTTCCCGCCGGCGCAGGTCGCGGAAATGGACCATGACCCGCCAGCCACCCTCGGCATAGGCCGTGTCGATCCGTTCCACCTCCACCGTGCGCAGGAAATTGGCGATGCGCAGCTCATCCTCCTCGGCGGCGGCGTCCCGGATGGAGAAGGTGCGAAGCTCGAGATTCATGGTGCCCACCGCCGCTGTTGACCCGATATCCGCCCCGGCCCATGCCCGTCAGGGCCGGAAGCCCTTGTGAACATACTATAACCTGCCGGGGCGCTACGGGTACTCTCTTCCGTATATTACGCTCCCTCGAGAAGCCGGGCGCTGGCACAAGGTGGGAAAATCCCTCAATCCTCCTGGAAAATCGCCTCGATCGGCTGACCGAACAACCGGGCGATGGCGAATGCCAAAGGCAGGCTGGGATCGTAGCGACCGTTTTCCAAGGCGTTCACCGTCTGGCGCGATACGGACAGCTTGTCGGCCAGATCGCCCTGGGACCAGCCGCGTTCGGCGCGAAGGTCCTTCAACCGGTTCTTCATGGCCGCCCCCTCAGCGATAGCGGCGGCAGGCCAGCATGTAGCCCAGCACCCACAGGACGTTCATCAGCGGCAGCACGGCGAACATCGACAGCCGGGGCAGCCCCTGCCCCTCCAGGAAGCCGTAGGAGAAGGTGATCAGCGCCGTCATGGTGAAGCCGAAGGCCAGTCCCTCGAACTGCATGCGGCGCTGCATCTCATCCAGGCTGCGGATATGGCGCATGATCACCCAGACCGTGGCGATGCCGGGCAGCATGGGCAGCAGAGCCGCCGGGATCAGCAGCACATCGGGAATCCAGCCCCATTGTTCGGCCTTGTTCACCGCCACCAGCACCAGCGCATAGGCCGTCAGGCTGGCCAGCAATTCCATCACATAGCGTCGTGCGTTACCCATCATTTCCCCCATATGTAAAGCATGCTTTACATATGGGGGATGGCAGGTCGATCTGTCAAGTTCACTTTACATGGAAAGCAAACTTTCCATCAAGTGCCCGGCTGCAGCGTCAGGGTCCAGCGTGCGGCACCGGGCAGGAAAGGGGTGGGCCGGCCCTGGGCCCAGTCATCATGGCCCAGCAGGTAGTAGGGGGAGAGCGGGTGGCCGCTCTGGCTGCCGGGCATGTGGAAATAGGCCTCCTCCTCATGGCCGGGAGAAACGGCGAAACGCTGGCTGGCGCCGAATCCAGGCCCCTGGACACGGGGCATCATCGTATCGCCGGGCAGGGCCTGTTCCGGCGGGTCGGTCAGCCAGCCCACGGGGGCCAGGATGCGAGCCAGCGGATGATGGATTTGCGCGGTATTGCGGGCACCCCAGGTGAAGGCGGCGGCACCGCCCGCCTCGGTCACCTGTCCCGCCACCTCGGTCAGGGCGGCGTCGAGCAGCGCGTCCCAATCCTTGTAACCAGGGGGCACCAGCCCCGCCGGCCGGTCGGTCAGCAGGCGGCGCAGCGGCGCTTCCTGCTGGGACGCCGCACGATTGCGGGCCTGGGGGCCTTCCAGTCCCAGATAGGCGCTGTACAGTTTCTGAGATACGGATGTGCGGAAGGCGCGGACGATGCGATAGCCGCTGCTGTCCACCGCTGCCCGCCTGCCCCAGTCGCGCACGGACGGGGTCAGGGCTGCCAGGGCAGCATCGCCTTGGCGCGCCTCCAGTGCCGTCAGCATCTGCGCCTGCCAGAATTCCAGGGCCAGGCCGCGGTCGTCCAGCTGGATGGCCAGCATGTCGGCCGGCGCGAACCGGTCGCGGGCCAGCAGCCCGTCGCGGATCTGGCCCTGACGGGCACCCATGTCGTAACCGCCATCACCCAGCTTGTCATACGCTTCCCCGCCCACGATTCGGGCATTGGCGGTCCAGATGCGGTGATGGTCGGGGTTCAAGACCACCGGCACCTGGTCGGGCGGCAGCATGCCGTTCCAGCCGCGTGTGCCGTCGGCCCAGCTGGCGGGCAGGCTGCCATCATGGCCGAACCGGGCCGGCACGGCGCCGATCACCGTCCAGGCGACATTGCCGGCGGCGTCCCCCACCACCAGATTCTGCTGCGGCTGGCGGGCCACATGGGCGATGGTGATGGCGGTGGCGACACTGTCCGCCCGTTCCAGCCCCAGCAGGCCGGCCAGGTTGATGGCGTCGGGTTCATGCCCCGTCCAGCGCACGGCGATCTTGGTTCCGTCGGGCCGTGTCTCCACCACCGGGCCCCAGATGCTTTCCTCCACCACCAGATCCTGGCAATCGGCCCAGGCGGGGCAGATGCGTTCGGTGGTCCTGGTCAGGGCCTTGGGCCCGTCGGGGGTCTTGTACTGATCGGGCGCCCCTTCCACCGGCTCCAGGATCACGCTATCGGACGTGTCGATATAGGAATTGGTGTAACCCCAGGCGATCTTGCCGTTGCTGCCCGCCACCAGGGCCGGGGTGCCCGGCAGGGTGACGCCGGTGGCATCCATCGCGTCGGTGCCGGTGATGCGCAGCCGGGCGCGGTACCAGGTGCCAGGCACGGCGATGCCCAGATGCATGTCATCGGCCACCAGGGCGGCACCATTCTCCGTCAGCGCCCCGCCCACGGCCCAGGAATTGCTGCCCAGGGTGGGGCCGGGATCGGGATCGACCATGGCGGCCTTGGTGGTGGCCGGCGTGGCCAGGGCCGCCGGCATCGGCGGTTCCGGGAAGCTGGTGCCGTCGATGGCGGCGTCCAAAGGTGTGCCGCGCGGATAAAGGAAGCCCGCCATCTCCGGCCCCAGCTGCGCCAGGGCCTGGGCGCGGATGCGCTCACCCAGCGCATCCTCATCCTGCAAATCCAGGTACATGGCATAGGCGGCCAGGATCGTGTCCTCCGCCTTCCAGGGTTGGGGTGCCGCCATCAGCAAACTATATTCGAACGGACGACCGCCCAGCGCTTCCAGCCCCTGGTTCACCCCGGCGACATAGGCGTCCAGCACCTGCTTCTGGTCGGCCGGTGCCGTGGCCACCACCTGGGCGGCACGATGGCGCAGGCGATGGATGCGGCGGCCCTTATCCAGGTCCAGCACGGGACCGATCGGGCCCAGCAGGCCCGACAATTCGCCCGCCGCCGCCCGGCGGATCAGGTCCATCTGGAAATAGCGTTCCTGGGCATGCAGGAAACCCAGGGCATGGGCCAGGTCGGCGCGGCTGCCACCCTCCAGCGTGGGCACGCCCTGGGCGTCGCGGGTTACTGACACGGGACCCGCCAGCCCCTTCAGGGCCAGGGTTCCCTCCAGCGTCGGCTTGGACAGGGTCAGGTTGATGGTGAAGGCACCCGCGGCCAGCACCAGCAGCCCGCCGATGCCGGCCACCCCATATCCCAGGGCCCGACCCCAGCCGAAGCCCGTCCGTCCGTTCCGCCTGCGCGCCAAGATACCCCCCGCCCCTTATGTGATTGGACGGTCAGTTTCCCTTTTGGGAAGGTGGGGTGCAAGGGGAGCGGCGGGTAATTCAACCCCAAAACGAGAAAGAGCCCCGCCGTTTCCAGCGAAGCCCTTTTCATTTTGGTGGAGCCAAGCGGGATCGAACCGCTGACCTCTACAATGCCATTGTAGCGCTCTCCCAGCTGAGCTATGGCCCCGAAACTCTTGCCCGCCGTCTGGGTGACCGGCGCGGTGGGCGGCTTTATGGACAAACTCCGCGACGGATGCAAGCCCCTTGATCACCTGCCAGGGCAAGGCAGGCATGAAAAAGCCCCGCCGGTGGATGGGCGGGGCCTGTTCAAGGAAAACAAGCGGGCCGGATCAACCCACCGTCTCCTCCTCCGCCGGGGCGGGGCTGTCGACATTGGCGGGGGCTTCGGCCACGACCGGCGCCGGTGCGGCGGCGGCGGCGGAGCCCAGCACCTGGATGGTGCCGGACAGCTGCCCGCCATTTTCCACTTCCAGCGTGCCGTAGCGGATATTGCCGGTGATACGGCCCGTGGAGCGGACCTTCAGCGTGTTGCGCACCGTGATGTCGCCTTCGAACCGGCCGCCGATATCGGCCTCGTCGATCTCCACCGATCCCTTGAACAGGCCGGTATCGGCGATTTCGACGACATGGCCGTCGCGCAGCTTGGCTTCCACCGTGCCTTCGACCACCAGCACGTCGCAGGCGGCGATCTCACCCGACAGGCTGATGTCGCGGCCGACGATCAGCTTGCGCATCTCCGTCGCGGCGGGGCTGTTGCCCTCCACGCCCGTCGGCGCCACGCGCTTGGGCGGGCTGTTGGGGATGTCGACGACGCGGCGCGGAATCTCCGTCTTGAGCGACGGGGCGGCAGAGGAAAGCGGGCCGCCGGGCTGGGTGGAGAAGGGCGTGTTCATCGTCGTCCTCGGGCTGGTGTCGGAACCGGTAGCGGTGCTGGGTTCAGCGGTGGGAATGGGTGTTGTCTCGACCGCCGCCGGCTCTGTCGGGTCGGGCCCGGAAGCGGTCCCCGCATCGGCCGGGGGTGCGGGCGGCACCGGCGGCTCGGGCGGGGTGGGCGTGGCCGGGGCCACGGGCGGTCTCTGGCGTCGGAACATGTCTTCTTGCCCCCAATGTCTCATCGGCTAAAGCGGGGTGTCGGCCCATATTCAGGGGCCGGTTCACGCGGGCGGGGCGACCGGCAACTCACGCCGCATCCCTTCGACGAGATGCGCCATGAAGGCCGCCGCCAGCACGGGCACCAGCAGATTGACGAGAGGAAGCGACGAAAGAAAGGCGATAATGATGCCTGCCGCAAAAAGACCCATGCGCTTCTCATTTCGGAGCAGGCGCACCCCGGCGGGGGTAAGCCGTCGCGCGGCCACCAGCTCGAAATATTCGCGGCCCACCAGATAGCCGTTGACCAGGAACCAGACGAACAGGTTGAGCACCGGGATGAAATAGAAGGGCAGGGCCAGCAGGTTCAGCAGCACGACCAGGCCCAGGAATTTCAACGCCTCCCACAGCGACCGCCAGGCCGGAATGCGGTGCGGCGGGGGCAGATGCGGATAATGCCGCCGCTCCACCGCATCGACGATACCGTCCAGCATGGTGGCGGAGACGGCGATCATCACCGCCGGGAACATCAGCCAGGCCAGCACCAGCGCCGCCAGCCCGCCCAGCAGGTCGATGCCCGTTTCCACCCAGCCGATATCGAACAGCGATGTATGGGTCAGCAGCCAACCGAAGCCGGTCAGCAGGCCGATGAACAGGGCGATGGTGCCCAGTGCGGACCAGATCAGCACGCGGGTGAAGGACGGATCGGGCAATTGCCCTACAGCGCGCGCCAGTTCCCGGATCATACGGCACATCCCCCTGATCGCCCGCACCCATGCGCGGGCCCGTTCCATATGGGGATGCATGCGCACTTGCCGCAAGACGCGGCCTGCCTATACTCCGCGCCAATTCTTATCGTTTTGTGGAGGCCATTCGTGGCGGCAGTTTATGATGTGGTGGGTCTGGGCAATGCGATCGTCGATGTGATCGCCAAGGCCGATGAGGATTTCCTGACCACCAACGGCCTGGTGAAGAACGCCATGCGCCTGATCAGCGCGGACGAGGCCGACGCGCTGTACGCCAAGATGGGGCCGGGCCTGGAAATGTCCGGCGGTTCGGCCGGCAACACCATGGCGGCCCTGGCGTCGCTGGGCGGCAAGGGTGTGTTCGTGGGCAAGGTCGCCCATGACCAGCTGGGCAAGGTCTATCGCCATGACATCCGTGCGGCCGGCGTCGTGTTCGACACGCCCGACCTGATGGATGGCAAGCCCACCGGTTCCTGCCTGATCCTGGTGACGCCCGACGGCCACCGCACCATGAACACCTTCCTGGGCGCCTGCCTGGACCTGACGCCCGACGATATCGACGAGGGCGTGATCAAGTCGTCCAAAGTCGTCTATATGGAAGGCTATCTGTGGGACCCGCCGGCCGCCAAGCAGGCCTTCCTGAAGGCCGCCGCCCTGGCCCACGCGGCCGGCCGCAAGGTCGCCCTGTCGCTGTCCGACCCGTTCTGCGTGAACCGCCATCTGGAAAGCTTCCAGGATCTGGTGAAGAACCATGTCGACATCCTGTTCGCGAACGAGAGCGAGATCGTCGCCCTGTTCGGCGGGGATTTCGACAGCGCCGCCGCCGAGGCCCGCCGCCATGTCGAGGTCGCCGTGCTGACGCGTGGCGAAGAGGGCGCCACCGTCCTGGTCGGGACCGAGACCTATTCGGTTCCGGCGGAGAAGGTGGCGAAGGTGGTGGATACCACCGGTGCCGGCGATCTGTTCGCGGCCGGCTTCCTCTATGGCTACACCCAGGGCCGTGATCCGGCCGATTGCGCCCGCCTGGGCGCCATCTGCGCCGGTGAGATCATCGGTCATTACGGCGCCCGGTCGGAAGTGAACCTGGCCGAGCTGGTGAAGTCCAAGGGTCTGTAATCGGAAGGGGCGGGTCGAGAGGCCCGCCCTATTCATGCCCCTCAATCGCCGGCGCCCACATCCGTGGGCTTGGCTACGCCGCACGTGCGGCGCCGCGCCAGTCGGCGCGGATGCCAACGGTCTCAATGACCGTTGGCATTATTCCACCCGTTCCGCCTGCCGCCGGTCGCGCGCGATGTCGAGGAACACTTCCTCCAGATCGGTGCGGCCATAGCGGGACAGCAGGTCGGCGGGCGTGCCGCGATCGACGATGCGCCCGCCCTTCATCATCAGCACCCCATCGCACAGCCGCTCCACCTCGCCCATATTGTGGCTGGCCAGCAGGATGGTGGCGCCGGTGCGGGCGCGATAGCGTTCCAGGAAGCTGCGCACCCAGTCGGCGGTGTCGGGGTCCAGGCTGGCCGTCGGTTCATCCAGCAGCAGCAGTTCCGGATCGTTCAGCAGCGCCTTGGCGAGCGTCACGCGCGTCTTCTGCCCGGCCGACAGGTTGCCCGACGGGCGCGTCAGGATGCGGGTCAGGTCCAGCTCTTCCGCCATCCGCTCGATCCGGTCCTTCAGATGCGTCAGGCCATAGAGATGGCCATAAACCGTCAGGTTCTCCCGCACGGTCAGCCGGTGCGGGAGATCGACATAGGGGCTGGAGAAATTCATGCGGGGAAGGACGCGGTAGCGTTCGGTGGCCATGTCATGGCCCAGCACCCGCACCACCCCGTCGGTGGGCAGCAGCAGGCCCAGCAGGATGGAGATGGTGGTGGTCTTGCCCGCCCCGTTGCCGCCCAGCAGTGCCACGGTCCCACCGGCCGGCACTTCGAAGCTGATCCCGTCCAGCGCGGTATGCGCGTCGAACCTCTTGGTCAGCGTTTCGACATGGATGGCGGCTGGGGTACGGCTACTGGCATCTAAGGGCATGGGAACGGCTTATGGTCTTTCTCGCTTCGGGGAACTAGATTCCCCTTTGGATGCTCAAAAAGTGATCATGGGATAAAGGCATGAGCGAGGCAATCCCCAACAGTCCCGGTAATTCCCCGTCGCGCCCCGGCCCGGCCCTGGCCGCGGCGGAGGGGCGGGTCAGTGCCCGCACCCTGATCACCATCCGCTGGATCGCGGTGGCCGGGCAGTTCGCCACCCTGACCACGGTGATGACCCTGTTCGAATTCGAACTGGCGCTGGCCCATGCGCTGGCCGGGGTCGGGGTCTCCGTCCTGGTCAATCTCTATGCCGCGCGCCGGCTGGCGGCCCATCCGTTCCTGGATGACCGGGAGGCGGCGCTTTACCTGGCCTATGACATGGTGCAGCTGACGGTGCTGCTCTATCTGACCGGCGGGTTGGATAATCCGTTCGCCGTGCTGATGCTGGCCCCGTTGACCGTGTCGGCGAGTGCGCTGGGCCGCACGGCGGTCAGTCTGCTGACGGCGCTGGCCGTCTGCTGCTTTTCCGGTCTGGCGCTGGTGGCCACACCGCTGCCCTGGCCGGGGGCGGAACCGGCGGGGTTGCCGGCACTTTACCGGTTCGGGGTGTGGGCGGCGCTGACCCTGTCGGCCGGTTTCATCGCCGCCTATCTCTATCAGGTGGCGGATGGGGCACGGCGCCTGTCGGGTGCCCTGAACGCCAGCCAGGACGCGCTGGCCCGGGCACAGCGGGCATCGGCCGTGGGGGCCTTGGCGGCGGCGGCGGCGCATGAGTTGGGCAGCCCCTTGGGCACCATCGCCGTGGTGGCCAAGGAACTGGCCCGCGATACGCCGCCCGACAGCCCGATCGCGGAGGATGTGGCCCTGCTGCAAAGCCAGGTGGCGCGCTGCCGCGACATCCTGGCCGAACTGTCGCGCCGGCCGGGTGACCGGGGCGGGGCGGAACCGATCGTGCCGCTGGCGGCGCTGATCGAGACGACGGCCGCCCCTTACGTGCGCCATGGCATCGATTTGGTGATCGACACGGTGGCGGAGCCGGAGGATGGCGCGCCGCAGGTACAGTCGGTGCCGGAAATGGTGCATGGCCTGGCCAACATTCTTCAGAACGCCATGCAGTTCGCGATCGGTCAGGTGACTGTGACGGCCGACTGGACGGGGCCGGGCCTGACCCTGACCGTGCAGGATGACGGGCCAGGCTATCCGGCGACGCTCGTTGGGCGCCTGGGTGAACCCTATGTCAGCGGCCGCAATCCGGCAGCGCGGGAGGCGGCGGGCAATATGGGCCTGGGCCTGTTCATCGCCCAGACCCTGCTGGAACGGTCGGGCGCATCCGTTCGCTATATGAATGGCAGGGCTGGCGGGGCGATGGTCGTCATTCGCTGGAAACACCCCACATTCACCGTGTAGAAACCTTTTCATCATTAAGAAGTATGCCCAGTCGAACGATAAGGGACCCTGGACCATGACGGACGCGGCGCTGGAAACCGGCGAACAGCCGAAACTGACCTTCACGGGCGATGCCTCGCGCTCGCTGCTGATCGTGGATGACGACGCGCCGTTTCGAACCCGTCTGGCCCGCGCCATGGAACGCCGCGGCTTCGATGTCGTGGCCGTGGACAGCGTCAATCTGGGGATCGAGGTGGCGCATGAAAGCGCGCCGCGCTTCGCCGTGGTGGATTTGCGGCTGGGCGACGGATCGGGCCTGGACGTGGTCAAGGCGCTGCGCGACGCGCGGCCCGAAGCGCGCGTCGTCGTGCTGACCGGGTACGGCAACATCGCCACCGCCGTGGCCGCCGTGAAGTTCGGCGCCGTCGATTACCTGCCCAAGCCGGCCGATGCCGATGCGGTGGAGGCGGCATTGCTGACCGACGGCCCGCTGCCGCCGCCGCCGGAAAGCCCGATGTCGGCCGACCGCGTCCGTTGGGAACATATCCAGCGCGTGTTCGAACAGTGCGACCGCAATGTTTCGGAAACGGCGCGCCGGCTTAAGATGCATCGGCGTACTTTGCAACGTATCCTCAACAAACACGCCCCCAAGGCGTAACAAAAACTGCGTCACCAAATGATCACAGCCCGCCGAGGGTAATTTCCGGCGGGTTTTGTTTTGTGCCGACCAGTCACCGCATGATCACAGGCCCGGAAGCGGACCTTTCACCATGGGTTTTGTTATGGTGGGGCCGGATCGCCATTTGTATAGATATCGCTAGTCATAGAGGTATTAGTTATAAAGTTGCTTATGAAGTTGGACGCTCCGGTGCTACTTTCCCCCACGCCGCGGAAGCAGATGACCTGCCGGCCCGGTGCAAGGCCAACGAACGGAGCCTATGATGCCGACGAACAATTTCGCTGCTGAGAACGAGCCCCCCTATCCGCCGATCAGCACCACCAACCCGATCATCGAAGGTGATGAGGGCAGTAACCACCTGCTGGGCACCGCATCCGGCGATATCATGATCGGCCATGCCGGCAACGACACGCTGGCCGGCGGCAACGGGTTCGACATCATGACCGGTGGTGCCGGCAATGACTGGTTTCACGGTGCCGCCGGCACCGACGTTGCCGTCTATCGCGGCAACCTGACCGATTACGACTTCCAGGTCGTGGGCGGCACGGTCACCAAGATCACCGACCTGCGCGAAGGGTCGCCCGACGGGTTCGACCAGCTGACGGGGACCGAGGTGCTGGTCTTCGGCAAGCAGGCCTATTTCGCGTCCTTCGTCACCGGCGCCTCGGCCCCGACGCCCCAAGCCGCCCGGGCCGAGGATGCCGCCAGCGTCCAGGTCAGCGTCATGGCCAGTGCCAATGGCTGGCTGCTGGATGAACAATTCTATCTGGAACAGAACCTCGACGTGGCCGCCGCGGTCTCCCGCGGCGAGACCACGGTCAAGGCGCACTGGGAAGCCTTCGGCCAGTTCGAGGGCCGCGCCCCCAACGCCCTGTTCGACGCCGACTATTACCTGTCGACCAATACCGATCTGAAGGCGGCGTTCGGTGCGGATGGCAAAGCGGCGCTGAGCCACTGGCTGGCCTATGGCCTGGAAGAGGGCCGCGACGCCAGCGCCCTGTTCAGCAGCGAGGCCTATCTGGCGGCGAATGCGGACGTGGCGGCCAGCAGCTTCACGGCGGTCGAGCATTTCCTGCTCTATGGTCATGCCGAAGGCCGCGCGTCGATCGTCGATACCGCGTGGCTGGGCATAGCGTAAGTCAGCTACTGGCGGTGGGGAGGGGGCTCGCGCTATCCTGCGGGTCCCCTCTCCGCTTGGCCGGTCCTTTGATGCCTGACCTTCACAGCCTGATCGACGCGCTTGCCGGCACCCGCATCCTGGTGGTGGGGGATGTCATGCTCGACCGGTTCACCCATGGAAGGGTCGATCGCGTGTCGCCCGAAGCGCCCATCCCCGTGCTGCGCGTGCTGTCGGAAACGGCGATGCCCGGCGGGGCCGGCAATGTCGTGGCCAATCTGGCGGCGCTGGGCGTGCCCACCGATCTGGTCTCCGCCATCGGGGATGACGCGGCGGGGCGCGAACTCACGGCGCTGGTGGCCGCGCAGACCGGTCGGGCCGGCGGGCTGCTGACCGTTCCGGGACGCCCCACCACCACCAAGACCCGCTTCATCGCCGGCGGCCAGCAGTTGCTGCGCGCCGATGGCGAGACCGATGCCGCCTTGGGTGACGCAGATGCCACGCGCCTGCTGGCCGCCGTGGCCGACCGGCTGCCGGGGACGGGCGTGCTGGTCCTGTCCGATTATGGCAAGGGCGTGCTGACGGCGGACATCGTGGCGGCGCTGATCGATCTGGCCAAGGCCGCCGATGTGCGGGTGCTGGTCGATCCCAAGGGCCGCGATTATGGCCGCTATCGCGGCGCCTTCTGCGTCACGCCCAATGGCCGCGAACTGGCGGAAGCCACGGGCATGGTGGTGCGCGACGATGCCGGCGTGGTATCGGCTGCCCGCGCGCTGGCCGCCGATTGCGGCATCGCCAACATCATCGCCACCCGCGCCGAACAGGGGATGAGCGTTGTGCCCGCCGATGGCGCCCCCACCCATCTGCGCGCCCAGGCGCGGGAGGTGTTCGACGTGTCGGGCGCCGGCGATACGGTGATGGCGGTGCTGGCCGCCGCCATCGGTGCGGGTGCCGGGCTTGCCGAGGCCGCCAACCTGGCCAATATCGCCGCCGGCATCGTCGTGGCCAAGGTGGGCACGGCCACGGTGCGGCCGGGCGAACTGCATGACGCCGCCAGCCTGGCCCTGGTCGCAGGTCCCGGGGCCAAGCGCATGTCCATGGCCAGGGCGGTGGAGCAGGTGGAGCGCTGGCGCCGCCAGGGCCTGCGCGTCGGTTTCACCAATGGCTGTTTCGACCTGCTGCATCCGGGCCATGTCAGCCTGATCGCCCAGGCGCGTGCGGCCTGCGACCGGCTGGTGCTGGGCCTGAACAGCGACGACAGTGTGCGCCGCCTGAAGGGCCCGACACGGCCCGTGCAGAACGAGGCATCGCGCGCCACGGTGCTGTCGGCGCTGGGCGATGTCGATCTGGTGGTGATCTTCGACGACGACACGCCGATGGCGCTGATCCAGGCGCTGCGCCCCGACGTGCTGGTCAAGGGGGCGGATTACAGCGTGGAAAATGTCGTGGGGGCGGGCGAGGTCATCGGCTGGGGCGGGCGCGTCGTACTGGCGACATTGACCGAAGGCCAGAGCACGACGGGCACCATCGCGCGGATGAAGTAAACCCCGCCGGCCACTCGGTCACTGCAGGCTCAGCGGTTCCATGTCGTGCTGGCGGACGGTGGCGAACGCCACGTCCTGGCGTTCCACCACGGTCAGGATGGTGCCGTCGGCGGCATGGATGGCATAGCCGGGCTTGCCTTCCGTTTCCGTGGGCTTGACATAGGCCAGATCATTGACGCCGAAATCGGCGAAATCCTTGGGGCTCAACCGGCGCAGATACAGGATGGTCTGGTTCATGTGCCCCGTAACTCCAAATCTTGCCCCGCCCGCCTGCGGCAGGGGCCAATAGGGTTGGCGTAGCCCCATTAAGGCCACCAACCGTTGAAATATGGTTTACGGCTTGTGACATTGTTTGCGCCCTCAGGCGCCGGGCGCGGCCATCCGGCCGCTTGGCTCACGGCGCACGTGCGCCGGGCCGGCGGTCGCCGGCCTGAAATTTCTCAATTCTAAACCCTTAACCCCGGCGGTCGGGGGAGACGTCGATGGTGCGGGGTGCGTCGCCGCTGCCATTCTCCCCGATACCGATCTTGATGGTGCGGACCTTGGGTTCCGGGATGGGCCGGCGCAGGTCGACATGCAGCAGGCCGTTATCCAGGTTGCAGCCCACCACCTCGATCCCTTCGGCCAGCACGAAGCTGCGCTGGAACTGGCGGGCGGCGATGCCGCGATGCAGATAGATGCGGTTCTTGTCGTCGGCCTGCTTGCCGCGGATGACCAGCTGGTTGTCCTCCATCTGGACCGCCAGGTCTTCCGAGGTGAAACCGGCCACGGCCAGGGTGATGCGCAGCCCGTCGGGGCCTGTCTGTTCGATATTGTAGGGCGGGTAGCCCTCGTTCGCGTTCTTGGCGATACGGTCGAGCGTGCGTTCGAACTGGTCGAAGCCCAGCAGGAATGGGCTGTTGAACAGCGACAGGCGGGTGGTCACGTCTGATCCCCTCATCAAAGAGCGAGTCCGGGGCCAGGCCCCGTTGGTATCGCCGGCCCTGACAGGAGGCGCCGTCGATCACCATTTTGCCCTTAAATGGGTATTGCGGGACGGCGATCAAGGCAAGGGCCAATCGCGCACAGCGCAATCCCCAGAATCTGTGGATAAGTCTGTGGGCGCGGCCGGAGTCGCGGCCGGCTTCCGGCACCCCTGTCCTGTTTGCCCAAAAAACAGGCAAATATGTGCCAAGGCATTTCCGGTCATGGCTGGTGTCGGGATGCCCGCGCCATGACCCTGGGTCCCGCCATTCGACGGGACGGCGGCGGGGTGCATCTGCTAGTAAGGATGCATCATCCCCGTACAGAGCGTTCCATGAGCATCGATCCCGTCGCCCTGACCCAGGACCTGATCCGTTGCCCCAGCGTCACCCCGGCCGATGCCGGTGCGCTGGGCGTGCTGCAAACGGTACTGGAAGGCATGGGCTTCACCTGCCGCCGCCTGGTGTTCGAGGAGGCGGGGACCGACCCGGTCGATAATCTCTATGCCCGCCTGGGCACAGCGGCGCCGAATTTCTGCTTCGCCGGCCATACGGATGTGGTGCCGGTAGGCGACGGTGCCGCCTGGACGACAAATCCTTTCGGTGCCGAAATCATCAACGGGAAGCTTTACGGTCGCGGCACATCGGACATGAAGGGTGCCATCGCCGCCTTCACGTCCGCAATCAGTTCATTCCTAAACCGTAACGGTTTACCGGACGGTTCCATCTCCCTGCTGATCACCGGGGATGAGGAGGGGCCCAGCATCAATGGCACCCGCAAGGTGCTGGACTGGATGCGGGCCAACGGAGAGGTGATCGACGCCTGCCTGGTGGGGGAACCGACCAATCCGCATGTCCTGGGCGACATGATGAAGATCGGTCGGCGCGGGTCGGTCACCGCCACGCTGACCGCCTATGGCGCGCAGGGCCATGTCGCTTATCCGCATCTGGCCGACAATCCGCTGCCGCGCCTGACCAGGGCCCTGTCGATGCTGGCCGACAGCCCGCTGGACGAGGGCACGGCGCATTTCCAACCCAGCACCCTGGCCATCACCACCATCGATGTCGGCAATCCGGCCAGCAACGTCATTCCCGCCAAGGGCACAGCGAAGTTCAATATCCGCTTCAACGATCTGCACACGCCCAAGAGCCTGGAGGCCCATATAAACGACGTGCTGGAGGAGGTGGGCGGAGCCTGGGACCTGAAGATGGCCGTGTCGGGGGAGGCGTTCCTGACCCCGCCTGGTGCCCTGGTCGCCACGGTGGCGGGGGCGGTGACGGCGGTGACGGGGCGCACGCCGGAACTGTCCACGTCGGGCGGCACGTCGGATGCCCGCTTCATCAAGAATTTCTGTCCGGTGGTGGAATTCGGCCTGGTCGGCCAGACCATGCACAAGGTCGACGAGCATGTGGATGTCGCCGATATCCGCACCCTGGCCGCCATCTATGACCGGGTGCTGGCCGATTATTTCGGCAAGGCGGCTTCGTGAGCGGGCTGCTGGGCGCCATCCGTCTGGCGGCTCTGGATGTGCGCGGCATCGGCCTGATCGACCCGTCGCCGGCGGCGGCGTGGCGCAACCTGATCCTGCTGGTGCCGTTGCTGCTGGCCGGTGCCGTGTCCGACCTGCTGCTGCTGCGGGACGGGGTGGAGGTGACGGGCTATCTGCTGCTGTCGGCTGCCGTATCGGCGATGCAGATGACAGGCTACCTGCTGGCCGTGTCGCTGATCCTGCAGAACACGGGGCGCGGTGACCGTTTCCCGCTGTTCCTGTCCACCTATGTCTGGTGCAGCGTGGTCAGCAGTGCCGCCGGGCTGCTGGCCCTGGTGGTGGCGCTACAATCGCCCGACGCGGTGGCCACGGGCATCGGCCTGGGGCTGTTGGTCTGGAGCCTTTATTACAGCTGGTTCGCTATCCGTGCGGCCCTGGCTTGCCCCGGTGCGGTGGCGGCGGGCCTGCTGGGGCTGGAGATCCTGACCGTACTGGCCACCGACGGGCTGGCCCTGCAGCTGGCCCTGGCCGCCAAGGGGTGATCCCCGCCCGCGCAAGGCAGCCCGCGCCCTTAAGCGGGGTCTTTGCATTTGCGTGAAAGGGTCCCCTGGGCTAAGACCGGTTACCGGTGTTGGGGTTCCTCCCTTCGCTTGACGGCACTCACCATCGGTAAGCCCCCCTCATGACCGATACGCCCACCAAGGCCCTGGCGGCCAAGGCGCTGCTGCCCACCGGACTGCGTGACCTGCTGCCGCCGGATGCGGAGCATGAGGCGCAGGTGACCGGCCGGCTGCTGAAGGAATTCCACCGCCATGGCTATGAGCGGGTGAAACCGCCGCTGGTGGAGTTCGAGGAGGGGCTGTTGTCCGGGTCCGCCGCGACCCTGGCCAACCAGACCTTCCGCATCATGGACCCGGTGTCGCAGCGGATGATGGGCGTGCGCTCCGACATGACGCCGCAGGTGGCCCGCATCGCCACCACCCGCCTGCGCAAGGCGCCGCGCCCGCTGCGCCTGTCCTATGCCGGTCAGGTGCTGCGCGTGAAGGGCAGCAGCCTTCGCCAGGAACGCCAGTTCGGGCAGGTCGGCGTGGAACTGATCGGCCCCGACCGGGCCGAGGCCGATGCCGAGATCATCCTGCTGGCCGCGTCGGCCCTGGCTTCCGTCGGCGCGCGCGGTATCTCCATCGACCTGACCGTGCCGACCCTGGTGCCGGCCGTTGCCCGGGCCCTGTCGCTGTCCGACGATGATTATGCCCGCCTGCGCGCGGCCCTGGATCATCGCGACGCCGCGGCGCTGGCCGAGGCGGCGGGCGCGCATGCGCCGCTGTTCCTTTCCATCCTGAATGCCAGCGGCCCGGCCCCGGCGGCGGTGCAGCGGCTGGCCGCCATCGACCTGCCCGACGTGGCGCAGGCGGCGCGCGACGAGCTGACCGCCGTCGTCCGCCTGATCGAGAAGGCGGACCCGAACCTGTCCGTCACCATTGATCCCGTGGAAATGCGCGGGTTCGAGTATCAGACGGGCGTCAGTTTCACCATCTTCGCCCGCGGCGTACGGGGCGAGCTGGGGCGTGGCGGGCGCTATCGCACCGGCGGGGCCGATCCCGTGGGGGAACCGGCGACGGGTTTCACGCTTTATACCGATACGGTGCTGCGGGCCTTGCCGGGACCTTCGCCGACAAGGCGGGTGCTGCTGCCGCTGGGCACCGACTATGCCGAGGCGCAGGCGCTGCGCGCCCAGGGCTGGCACACGGCGGCGTCCATGGAGCCGGTCGAAGATCTGGTGGCGGAGGCGAAGCGCCTGTCCTGTTCACATGTATTGACGGCGGACGGGCCACAGCCCGTCTGACCATTTCGAAATCAACCTGATGAGGTGGGGCGGGTCCTGGCGGCCATGCCCCTGAACGTCCGAACGAAGCGAGGAATATCATGGCCAATGTGGCGGTCGTCGGGTCCCAGTGGGGCGACGAGGGCAAGGGCAAGATCGTCGACTGGCTGTCCAGCCGCGCCGACGTGGTGGTCCGCTTCCAGGGCGGCCACAATGCCGGCCATACGCTGGTGATCAACGGTGTCGTCTACAAGCTGTCGCTGCTGCCGTCGGGCGTCGTGCGCCCCGGCAAGCTGTCGGTGATCGGCAATGGCGTCGTTGTCGATCCCTGGGCGCTGTTGAAGGAGATCGCGGCCATCCAGGAGAAGGGCGTGGAGATCACCCCGGAAACCCTGCTGGTGGCGGAGAACTGTGCCCTGATCCTGCCGCTGCACAGCGCCGTCGACAAGGCGCGCGAGGAAGCGCGCGGCGTCAACAAGATCGGCACCACCGGCCGCGGCATCGGCCCGGCATACGAGGACAAGGTGGCCCGCCGCGCCATCCGCGTCTGTGATCTGGCCGACGAGGCGGTGCTGGAGCACAAGGTGGAGCAGCTGCTGTTCCACCACAATGCCCTGCTGCGCGGCCTGGGTGCGGAGGAGTTGAGCAAGGACGAGGTGCTGGGCCAGCTGCGCGAGGTGGCGCCCAAGCTGCTGCCCTACAGCGCCGTCGTCTGGAAGCGTCTGGACGAGGCCCGTCGCCAGGGCAAGCGCATCCTGTTCGAAGGTGCCCAAGGCGCCATGCTGGACGTGGATCACGGCACCTACCCGTTCGTCACCTCGTCGAACACCGTGGCCGGCAACGCCGCTGCGGGTTCCGGCATGGGGCCGGGTGCCGTTGGCAATGTGCTGGGCATCACCAAGGCCTACACCACCCGCGTCGGTTCCGGCCCGTTCCCGACGGAGCTGCTGGACGAGATCGGTGAGAAGATCGGCGTGCGCGGGCATGAGTTCGGCACGGTCACCGGCCGCAAGCGCCGCTGCGGCTGGTTCGATGCCGTCATGGTCCGTCAGGCCATCAAGACCGGCGGCATCACCGGCATCGCGCTGACCAAGCTGGACGTGCTGGACGGGTTCGACGAGCTGAAGGTCTGCACCGGCTATAAGCTGAAGGGCGAGACCATTTACCACCTGCCGGCCGGCCAGACCGCCCAGGCCGAGGTGGAGCCGATCTATGAGAGCTTCGAGGGCTGGGGCGACAGCACCCAGGGTGCGCGCTCCTGGGCCCAGCTTCCCGCCGCCGCCATCAAATATGTGCGCCGCATCGAGGAACTGATCGAAGCACCGGTGACGCTGCTGTCGACCAGCCCGGAACGCGACGACACGATCCTGATGAAGGACCCGTTTGAAGATTAAGCGTCCCCTCAGGCGCCGGGCGCGGCCATCCGGCGGCTTGGCTTGCGGCGCATGAGCGCCGGGCCGGCGGTCGCCGGCCTCCAACGGTCATGGGTAATGACCATTGGCACGAATCGCCGGGTGCCTATGTGGAGTCCGCTTACCTAGGCTTCTTGCCAAGGAGAGCTGCCTCCTCTATAAGCACCCGCTCCATCGGACGGCGCGGCCGGGCGAGAAGCCCGGGGCATGCCCACCGTCCACATGTGAAGAAGGACCGAAAATGCCCAAGTTGAAGAACCATTCGGGCGCCAAGAAGCGGTTTAAGTTCACCGCTTCGGGCAAGGTGAAGGCCCAGGCCGCCGGCAAGCGCCACGGCATGAGCAAGCGCCCCCTGAAGATGAAGCGTAACGCGCGTGGCACGTTCGTTATGTTCAAGGCCGATGGCGAGAAGATCGCCGAGAATTTCCTGCGGGTTAAGTGAGAGGACTGACCTATGGCACGCGTTAAGCGGGGCGTCACCACTCACGCCCGTCACAAGAAGATCCTGAAGCTCGCCAAGGGCTATCGCGGTCGCGGTTCCACCTGCTATCGTGTTGCGATCGAGAAGGTCGAGAAGGCGCTTCGTTACGCCTATCGCGATCGTCGCAACAAGAAGCGCGATTTCCGCGGCCTGTGGATTCAGCGTATCAACGCCGGTGCGCGTCTGCACGGGCTGAAGTACAGCACCCTGATCCACGGCCTGAAGCGCGCCGGTATCGAGCTGGACCGCAAGGTCCTGTCCGACATCGCCGCCCGCGAGCCGGAGAGCTTCAAGAGCCTGTGCGATCAGGCCCAGGCTGCTCTCAAGGCCGCCTGATTTCCGGTAACGGATTTCAGAACGGTTGCAAGTTGAAGGGGGAGCAGGCCGGCAGGCCCGCTCCCCCTTTTGCTTATGTGCATGCCGTCTGTGTTATTATCGCTACCGGCAACGCCCGGAGGACGCCATGGGATCGCTGACCATCCGCAATCTTGACGATAGCCTGTTGCAGAGGCTGCGCGACCTCGCCCTGCGGTCTGGACGCACCGTTGAGGAAGAGGCGGCAGCCTTGCTGGCCGATGGCGTGCAAACCCAGGCAATGAATCGCGAGGAACTGTTCGCCCGCATGGATGCATTCCGAACCAGTCTGGCTGGTCGTATCCAGGTGCCTTCCGAGGAACTGCTTCGGCAGATGCGGGATGAACGATGAAGCTCGTCGTCGACGCCAGCGTCATTGCCAAGTGGATATTGCCGGAGCCGGGGTCCGACCTGGCGCTAGGCTTGCGTGGATATGATGTCATGGTTCCCGATCTTGCCTTTGCTGAAATCGCGAATTTGCTGGCCATGCGGGTGGTGCGCGGTGAAATGACCGCACCAGAAGCTGCCAACGCCCTAGACTTTGTCCTTGCCGCCAACCCCAAAGCGGTTTCCAGCCGCGATCTCGCCGCTGAGGCGCTCGCCATGGCCGGCGCTTTGAAACATCCCGCCTACGACCTTTTCTATGTCGCATTGGCCCGTGAACAAGGTACGCGACTAGTAACGGCGGACAAGAAGCTGGTCGCCAAGATCCGCGCACTCGACCCGCCACCGCCTTGGGCTGCCCTTGTGCTGCCGCTTGAAGAATTCCAACCGGGCGCTCCCGCCCCTGCCCTTGCCTGACCGGACTCATCATGGACACGCTCGATAATCTGCAGGCCGAAACGCTGGCCACCATCGCGTCTGCCGCCGACAGTGCCGCCCTGGAAGAGGTGCGGGTTTCCGTGCTGGGCAAGAAGGGCTCCATCACCGCCCTGATGGGCGACATGCGCAGCCTGTCGCCGGACGAGCGCAAGGCCCGTGGTGCGGCACTGAACGCCGTGAAGACCGCCCTGGAAGGTGCCATCGAGGGCCGCCGCACGGAACTGAAGGCCATCGAGTTGGACCGCCGCCTGTCGGCGGAGCGCATCGACGTCACCCTGTCGGCGCGCCCCGAAACCCAGGGCCGCATCCACCCGATCAGCCAGACGGTGGACGAGATGGTGGCGATCTTCGCCGCCATGGGTTTCACGGTCGCCGAAGGTCCGGATATCGAGACAGACTTCAACAATTTCACCGCACTCAACATCCCGCCGGAGCATCCCGCCCGGCAGATGCACGACACGTTCTACCTGCCGCCCTCAGCGGAGGGCGCGGCGCGCGTGCTGCGCACCCACACCAGCCCGGTGCAGATCCGCACCATGCTGAAGGACAAGCCGCCGATCCGCATCATCGCGCCCGGCCGCACCTATCGTTCCGACTATGACCAGACCCACACGCCGGTCTTCCATCAGATCGAGGGGCTGGTGATCGGCGAGGATATCCATATGGGGCACCTGAAGGGCTGCATCCTGGAATTCTGCCGCGCCTTCTTCCAGATCGATGATCTGCCCATCCGGTTCCGCCCCAGCTTCTTCCCCTTCACCGAGCCGTCGGCCGAGGTGGATATCGGCTGCTCGCGCAAGGGCGGGGAACTGAAGCTGGGCAACCATGGCGACTGGCTGGAGATCATGGGGTCGGGCATGGTCCATCCCAAGGTGCTGGAGAATTGCGGCATCGACAGCACCAAGTATCAGGGCTTCGCCTTCGGCATGGGGATCGAGCGCGTGGCGATGCTGAAATATGGCATCCCCGACCTGCGCTCCTTCTTCGACGCCGACCTGCGTTGGCTGCGCCATTACGGCTTCGTGCCGCTGGACCAGCCGAATCTGGCCCAGGGCCTGTCGCGGTAAGCACTTGCCAAGCTGGCGGATCACCATCAATGTAGTGACATTCACTACTATTGATGGGCTGGTGCCAGCATGGCTACGGACATGCCCCGGAAAGAGGAACGCGCCGTCACGGCGGCGGAAGCCAACCGCCGGTTCTCGCATATCCTGCGTGATGTGCGACAGGATGGTGCCCGGTTCTTGGTGACGGCCCATGGCGCCCCCGTCGCCCGCATCGTTCCCACCAATGGTGAGGATGATGGGGCGGCGGAGCGTGCCAAGGCGGCACTGTTGCGCCGACTGGAACAGCAGCCCGTCGTGGTGGGCGATCCCTGGACGCGCGACGAGCTTTACGACTGATCATGCGTGTCGCCATCGACACCAATATCCTGGTCTATGCGGAGGGCTTCGCGGACAGCGAGGCCGACCAGCACAAACCCGCCCTGGCGCGCCGTGCCCTGGCTGCGTTGCCGGCAGGCGCCATCACCATTCCGGTGCAGTGCCTGGGCGAACTGTTCCGGGTGTTGGTATCGAAGAAACGCCTGAGCGCCACCGATGCACGCGACAGGGTTCCGCAATATCGGGACCTGGGCCGCGCCGCCCCAACCAGCGACGTGGTGCTGGTCCGGGCCACCGATCTGGTCGTCGATCATCAATTGCAGTTTTGGGACGCCATTATCCTGGCGGCGGCTTCTGAGCATGGATGCAGGATGCTGCTGTCGGAGGATTACCAGGATGGCTTCACCTGGGGTGGCGTCACGGTGGTGAACCCCTTCGCCGTTACTCTCCATCCTTTGCTCACTGGCCTTTCCGGTTGATCGCCAGTCCATTCCGCGCCTTCGCGCTTGCGAAATGATAAAAATGGCATAACATTTAACTTATTCAACCAAGAGGGCGATCAAGTCATGCTGCCGGCCGTTCTGTCCGCCAATCCGCTGTTCGCGCCCTTCTTCGCCGATCCGGCGCAGCTGATGATGACCGCCACCATGACGGCGTTCGAGGAGCTGCTGGGCAAGGGCGTGCTGGGCGCGCCCGTCACGGTCGGTGATGTCACCATCATCCCCGTCACCATCACCACCTTCGGCGTGGGCAGCGGCGGCGGATCGCTGTTCGGGGAACCGGTGGGCGGCGGCGGGGGTGGCGGCATCATCCCGGTCGCCCTGATCATCATCACGCCCGAGGGTGCCCGGATCGAGCAGTTGCCAAGGGAAACCACGGCCGCCGCCCTGGAGAAGCTGACCGACATGGCCAAGGAGATGGGGGGCCGGCGGCAGGCACGCTGAGTGGACCTTGCCAGACGCACCGTGCGGCTGCATTCTGCCGCGGGGCAGGAGACGGGTGCGATCGGGAGAGGGTGATGGCGGGCAGCCTGGACGAGTATCACGGCGTCGATGCCGTGCGGTTCCAAACGGAAATCCAGCCCCGCTACCGGCCGGCCGTGCTGCGTGCTGTCGTCGCCCATTGGCCGGTGGTGCGCGAGGGGCGTACCTCCCCCCAGGCGCTGGCCCATTACCTGAAAAGCTTCGATCGCGGTGAGGGGGCGGAAAGCATGATCGGCCCGCCCGCCATCAAGGGGCGCTTCTTCTATCGCGACGATATGCGCGGCTTCAATTTCGACCGGCACCAGGAGACGCTGACGGTGGCCATTGACCGGCTGTTGGCCCATCTGGACCATCCCGACCCGCCCGTATTCTATACGGGGTCGGTGCCCACCGATGTGAACCTGCCGGATTTCGGGCGGGACAATGTTCTGGACCTGATTACCAGGTCGACGGGTGCCCGCATCTGGCTGGGCAATTCCGCCGTGGTTTCGACCCATTACGACCAGTCGGACAATATCGCCTGTGTCGTCGCCGGCCAGCGCCGCTTCACCCTGTTTCCGCCGGAACAGCTGCCCAACCTCTATGTCGGGCCGCTGGATTACACGATGGCGGGGCAGCCGACCAGCATGGTCGACCTGGCCAATCCGGATTTCACCCGCTATCCCCGCTTCCGCCAGGCGCTGGACACCGCGTTGGTCGCCGATCTGGGGCCGGGGGATGCGATCTATATCCCCAGCATGTGGTGGCACAATGTCGTGTCCACCGGCCCGTTCAATGCGCTGGTGAATTACTGGTGGACCGATGTCAAGCCCTGGGCCGGATCACCCTTCCAGGCGCTGGTCCATGCCATCATGGCCATCGGGGAGATGCCGCCGGAACGCCAGGAGGTGTGGCGTGGGGTGTTCGACCATTATGTCTTCCGCCGCAATGGCGACCCGATGGCCCATATGGCGCCGGAGCACCGGTCGATCACCGGGCCGCTGACCCCCCGGCTGGCCCAGTATATCCGCGAATGGTTGATGCGCGCCCTGGGTGGCTGATCCCGCGCGGCCCCGGGCCCATCCCTGCGGCAATGGCGGATCAGGGTTGCCGGGGCCGTCATGGCGTCAGGTCGGCCTTACCTGCGGCCCTTGGCCCGTGTTACACCCCTTTGCGATATCACCCCCACTGTCCGCCGGTTCCCCGGTGGACAGGGATGTTTGCCATCAGGACCATCTCCCATGAAGTTCACCCTTTCCTGGCTGAAGACCCATCTCGACACCGATGCCACGCTGGACCGGATCACCGATACGCTGACGGCCTTGGGGCTGGAGGTCGAGGGGGTCGAGGACCGTGGGGCGGCCTTGGCCGCCTTCCGCATCGCCCATGTCGTGTCGGCGGAGAAGCATCCCAATGCCGACAAGCTGCGCCTGTGCATGGTCGATACCGGGGCGGGGGAGCCGGTGCAGGTGGTGTGTGGCGCGCCCAACGCGCGCGCCGGCATCAAGGTGGTGTTCGCCTCTCCAGGTACGGTGATCCCGGTATCGGGCGACACGCTGTCCATCGGCACCATCCGCGGGGTGGAAAGCTGCGGCATGATGTGCTCCGAACGGGAACTGCTGCTGTCGGACGAACATAACGGCATCATCGAGTTGCCCGACGACGCGCCGCTGGGCGGCAGCTTCGCCGACTGGCGTGGCCTGTCCGACCCGGTGATCGAGATCGCGCTGACGCCCGACCGTGTCGATTGCGCCGGTGTGCGCGGCGTGGCGCGTGATCTGGCGGCTGCCGGCCTGGGCACGCTGAAGCCGCTGGCCGTGACGCCGGTGGCGCCCGCCTTCGACAATCCGTTGAAGGTCGATCTTTCCCATCCCGGCTGCCCGCAGATCGCCTTCCGCGTCATCCGTGGCGTGAAGAACGGCCCCAGCCCGAAATGGCTGGCCGATCGGCTGCTGGCCGTGGGGCTGCGCCCGATCAGCGCCCTGGTCGACGTCACCAATTATTTCAGCCTGGACCTGTGCCGGCCGCTGCATGTGTTCGACGCCGCCAAGCTGACCGGCGGCATCACCTTGAAGCCGACGGCAGAGGGCGACACGCTGCTGGCCCTGAACGGCAAGGAATATTCCACGCCGGCCGGCCTGATCGGCATCTATGACGATGCGCACATGATCTCAATGGCCGGTGTCATGGGCGGAGAGACGACGGGCGTCACGGCAGACACCACGGACGTGGTGCTGGAAGTCGCGACGTTCGAGCCGGTGCGCATCGCCGAGGCCGGCCGCGCGCTCCAGCTGGACAGCGATGCCCGCTACCGGTTCGAACGCGGGGTGGACCCGGCCAACATCGCCGAGAAGGTGGAATTGGCCACCGCGTTGATCCTGGAGCTGTGCGGCGGCAGTGCCGGTGGCATTAGCCTGTCGGGTGCGGAGCCCGCCTGGCAGCGCAGCCTGACCCTGCGCCCGGCCCGCGTTGCCCATCTGGGTGGTGTGGATGTGGCGGTGGATGAGCAGGTGCGCATCCTGACCGTCCTGGGCTTCGATGTGACCCGTCGCGATGATGGGGTGCTGGCGGCCGACGTGCCGTCCTGGCGTCGCGACGTGGAGGGTGAGGCCGATCTGGTGGAGGAGGTGCTGCGCGTCAACGGGTTCGACAAGATCCCGGCCACGCCGCTGCCGCGCGAGGTGGGCACGCCCGCCCCGGCCCTGACCGCCGAACAGCGCCGCCGTTCGAATGCCCGGCGTGCCGCCGCCGACCGTGGGCTGCTGGAGGCCGTCACCTGGTCCTTCGTGGACCCGAAGGTCGCCGCCCTGTTCGATGGCGACAAGGACGAGTTGCGTCTGCTGAACCCGATCAGCGCCGATCTGGCGGTGATGCGGCCCAGCCTGCTGGGCACCCTGGTGCCGGCCGCCGGCCGCAATGCCGCCAAGGGCTTCCAGGATATCGGCCTGTTCGAGGTCGGCCCCGCCTTCCGCGACGGGTCGGAGAAGGGCCAGGATCTGGTGGTGGCCGGCGTGCGTGCCGGCGCTGCCGTGCCGCGCAACTGGGCCAAGGGCGAGCGTCCGGTGGATGCGTTCGACGCCAAGGGCGATGCGCTGGCCATTCTGGAAGCCGCCGGTGCGCCGACCGCCAACCTGCAGGTCACCCGCGATGCGCCGCGCTGGTACCATCCGGGCCGCTCCGGGAGCTTGCGCCTGGGCCCGACGGTACTGGGCCGCTTCGGTGAGCTGCACCCGGCCCTGTTGGAGGCGCTGGATGTGTCCGGCCCGGTGGTGGCGTTCGAACTGTTCCTGGATGTGGTGCCGGCGCCCAAGAAGAAGGGCGGCACGGCCAAGCCGCTGCTGGCCCTGTCGCCGTTCCAGCCCGTGGATCGCGACTTCGCCTTCCTGGTGGCCAGCGACACGGACAGCGACAAGCTGGTGAAGGCCGCCAAGGGTGCGGACAAGGCCCTGATCAGCGATGTCAGCCTGTTCGATGTATATGAGGGCAAGGGCGTGGAGCCCGGCTTCAAGTCCATTGCCCTGTCGGTGACGCTGCAGCCGGTCGACAAGACCCTGACAGATGTGGAGATCGAAGCCGTGGCGGCCAAGGTCGTGGCCGCGGTGAGCAAGGCGACGGGGGCTTCCCTGCGCGGGTAAAGCGGTTTCCGGTTCGCCGAAATCGCTTCGGCGGCGACCGCCGCCGCGCGCCTCGTCGCGCGTAAGCCAAGACACGGATGCGGCGCCGGCGCTTGAGGAACACGAAACGTTCCTCAACTTTGGTCGATACGAGGGGCGTCACCCATGGTGGTGCCCCTTTTTTCATGCCTATTATGATGTGTCCGCATGTCAAACAGAGCGGCTTACGCAGACGACATGCTTACGTGACGTTCACGTAAGGTGGGCGAAAATGCCGACGACGATCTTAAATTTTCATGACTGCATTTGCCAGGATCGGGAAAATTCTTGACCGTCGATGGATTCAACCGTGACAATCAACTTATATCACTTCAGATCGCCTAATAATTAATCACGATATCTAAAAAGCCATTCAAATATACAGTCTGAAAGAGCAAGGACAGGACAGGGAGAGAAGCGTCACGGACTTGTCACATCCCTTGGAAAACACAGGAAAAGCGCCATGTCCCACAGGTGGCCCCTTGGCTTGACTGTCGAAAGACCGGTAGAGTGCAAGAAAAAGATAAAGGCACCCCAAGCCTGTTCAGGGTGGGTGACCAAAGAAAATTGTGGGAGGGAACATGCGTGCGCTTAAGAATCTTCCCATCGTGTGGAAGCTTGTCCTGCCATTGCTGCTGATGGGGGTGCTGACCATCGGCACCTCGCTCTATGCCCTGTCGCAGATGGAGGCCGTGGGCGATGAATACCGGGGCATGCTGGACCGGTCGGAACGGTCCAAGGCCATCCTGAATGCCCGGGAGACGGCGACCGATCTGGGTCGCCTGGGCTATACGATGGTGGCGGAGACCGATAGTTTCATCCTGGACAGCATGAAGGACGAGATCGCACTGAAGCGTGACGAGTTGTCCGGCCATCTGGAACGGGTGGAAAAGATCCTGCCGGAGCGCAAGGCCGACATCGACAAGATCCGCGACGATGTCCACCGCATGCTGGAGATTGTGGAGCAAGCCCGCCTGCTGGCGCTGGATGGAAAGGGCTCTCAGGCCGCCGCCGTCCTGGTCGACCGGTTCGACATCAAGCTGACCGATGCGCTGGATGGGCTGGAGGTCACGACGGGTGACGTGCAGGCCAAGCTGGATGCCGGCAAGGCGGCCGCCCAGGACCGGTTCGACCGGGCGCTGGCCGTGACGCTGATCGTCGGCCTGTCGGGCACGGCCATCGTGTTGGCGCTGGGCATCGCCATGGGCATGGCCGGCATTTCCTGGCCGCTGCGCCGCATCGTGCGCACCATGACAAGGCTGGCCGATGGCGACCTGTCGGTCACCGTGTCGGGTGGCGACCGCAAGGATGAGATCGGGTCCACCGCCCGCGCGCTGGCCGTGTTCCAGAAGGGCATGCGCGAGGCGGAGCGGATGCGCGACGAACAGGCGGCGATGGAGGACCGGGTGGAGGCGCAGAAGCGCCAGACCATGGTGCGTCTGGCCGATGATTTCGAAAGCAGCATGAATGCCGTGGTCAGCGCCGTAGGCGGGGCCGCCGACCGCATGCGCGGTACGGCCCAGGGCCTGAACAGCGTGGCGGACGAGACCAACCGCCAGTCCGAAGCCGTGGCCAGCGCCGCCGAACAGGCGGCGGAGAATGTGAACACCGTGGCCGCGGCGGCGGAGGAACTGACCGCCTCGATCAACGAAATCTCCCGCCGTGTGGCCGAAAGCGCGACCATCGCCACCGATGCGGTGGCGGAGGCTGAACGGTCCAACCACACCGTGGCCGGGCTGGTCGACGCCGCCCAGCGTATCGGGGAGATCGTGCGCTTGATCGGCGATATCGCCAGCCAGACCAACCTGTTGGCGCTGAACGCCACGATCGAGGCGGCACGGGCCGGTGATGCCGGCAAGGGCTTCGCCGTGGTGGCGTCGGAGGTGAAACTGCTGGCCACCCAGACGGCCAAGGCCACGGAGGAGATCGGCAACCAGATTTCCTCTATGCAGCTGGCGGCCGGCAACGCGGCCGATGCCATCCGCGGCGTCGGCGGAACCATCGACAAGATCAGCGGCATCGTCGCCACCATCGCCGCGGCGGTGGAGGAACAGGGGGCGGCAACGCGGGAGATCGCCAATTCCGTGGCCCAGGCCGCCACCGGTACCCAGAATGTCAGTTCCACCATCGGCGAGGTGACACGCGCCGCCGCCGAGACGGGCAGCATGGCCGGCGACGTGCTGAGTGCCGCCAACGACTTGGTCGGTGAGAGCGACGCGCTGAACCGCCAGGTGGCGCAATTCGTGGCCAAGGTGCGGGCGGGTTAACCCATAATCCCGCCCCAATCCCCGGTGATGATACGACCCGGCACCCGGTTCAGCCGGGTTGGGTCACGTCAGGGGTGATCCATGTCCCGTCTGGCCGCATTTTTCCTGGCTTTCCTGTTTATCTGGCAACCCGCACAGGCGATGCCGGCACCGCATATGGTGACGCCGGACAATGTCGGTGTGGGCTTTTCCATCCGCTATATGCTGGTGGCCAAGGCGTCGGGCCGCTTCAACGACATCACCGGCAGCTACAGCTTCGATCCGGAAGCCGACGAGCTGGGCGCCATCGACGTCACCATCGGCACGGGCAGCGTCGATACCGGTAGTCCCGGACGTGACCGCGATCTGGCAGGGGAGGATTTCTTCTGGACCGACCGCTATCCGACCATGCATTTCATCAGCCGCCACGCTGTGCGCACTGGTCCGCATGCCGGCAGGGTGGAGGGCGACCTGACCCTGCGCGGTGTGACCCGGCCCGTGGTGCTGATGGTGGCGCTCGGTGATCACATGGCCACGGCCACCACCAGCGTGAAGCGCAGCGAATTCGGCATGCGGCCGGGCCTTGCTGGGCTGGTCATCGCCGACAAGGTGGATATCCGGATCGAGATCAGGGACCTGCCCGGCGGAACAGCTCCAGCAACCGGCGCGCCGCCGCCCCCGGCGTGACACTGCTGCTGGCGGCTGCCTGTTCCAGCCCCGCCAGTTCGGCCCGCACGGCCGGATCGGCCTGGAAGGCGGCGATCAGGCTTTCGCGGATCTCGTTCCACATCCAGGCCTGGGCCTGATCGGCCCGGCGCCTTGTGATGGACCCGTCGCCGCCCAGGATGCGGCGGTAGTCGCCGATCCGGTTCCAGATCGCGTCGATGCCGCGGTTATGCAGGGCCGAACAGGACAGGACCGGCACCCGCCATTCCGCATTGGCCGGACGCAGCAGGGACAGAGCGTGGCGATATTCCGCTTCGGCATGGCGGGCGGCATTGGCCAGATCGCCGTCGGCCTTGTTGACAACGATCATGTCGGCCAACTCCACGATGCCCTTCTTGATGCCCTGCAGTTCGTCCCCGCCGGCCGGCGGCAGCAGCAGCAGGAACAGGTCCACCATGTCGGACACCGCCGTTTCCGACTGGCCCACCCCCACCGTTTCCACGATCACCACGTCGAAGCCGGCGGCTTCCACCAGCAGCATGGCCTCGCGCGTACGCCGTGCCACGCCGCCCAGGGTGGCACCGGCGGGCGAGGGGCGGATGAAGGCGCGGGTGTCGCGGGTCAGCATCTCCATCCGCGTCTTGTCGCCCAGGATGGAACCGCCGGTGCGCTGGCTGGTCGGGTCGATGGCCAGCACCGCAACCTTGTGCCGCTGGCCGATGACATGCAGGCCGAAAGCCTCGATGAAGGTGGACTTGCCAACGCCCGGCACACCGGAAATGCCCACACGCACGCCCTGGCCCGTGTGCGGCAGCAGGGCGGCCAGCAGCGCCTCGGCCCGTTCGCGATGGTCGGGGCGGGTGCTTTCCACCAGGGTGATGGCCTGGGCCAGCGCACGCCGGTCGCCACCGCGCACGCGGTCGGCCAAGTCGGCGATGGGCAGGGCGTCGGGCATGGAAACTCTCCGGACGGCGTCAGGGGCGCTACTGTGGGACAGGGGCGCGGCCTAGTCAAATCGCCAGGGGTGGGGGCAGAACCCTACTTCTTTGGTGTGTGACCATTGGCACCGCTTTGCAAGTGCCTGGAATCCGTGCGATTCTGCAGAAGTTCCCCGAAAGTCCCGACAGGCCGACGCCATGACCGCGACCGCCCAGACCAGCACCATCCAGCGGCCCATGGCGGCAATGCCTCCGCTGCGTCGCTGGCTGACGCGGCTGTTCCGCCGCCGGCCGCAGGCCTATCCGCCGCTGGATGGCGTCTCGGCCCTGGTCAATGAGCAGGCCCTGGCCGTGACGGAGGTGAACGGAGCGGGCATGTGCGTCGTGGGCTATCGCGGTCTGCTGAACCCGCAGGACCGGTTCAGCTTCGTCCTGTCGTTGGACGGGATCGACATCGCGGGCGACGCTGTGGTGGCCTGGCGTCGCCATGGCGGGCTGGGCGTGGCCTTCTACGATCTTTCTGGGGCGGAGCGTGACCGGCTGGGCCAATGGCTGGCCGCGCGCATCCAGCCGCTTTGATCCTTCACTTCACGCAGGCATCCAGCGCGTCGCGCCGCACGATCTCCATGCGCTGCTGCAACACTCCGGCGCGGGATGCGACATAGCGGCCGGGCGGATTGGCCTTCCATTTCTGCGGGCTGGGCAGGATGGCGGCCAGCAGGGCCGCCTCCCGCGCCGACAGGTCGGCAGCCCCCTTGTTGAACCAGAAGCGTGATGCGGCTTCGGCCCCATAGGCACCGGGGGCCCATTCGACGATGTTGAGATAGACCTCCAGGATGCGGCGCTTGGACCAGATGGTTTCCACCAGCAGGGTGAACCACAGTTCCACCCCCTTGCGCAGCCAGGACCGGTCGGGCCAGAGAAAGGCGTTCTTCGCCACCTGCTGGCTGATCGTGCTGCCGCCGCGCACACGGGTGCTGGTCTGGTTGCGCTGCATGGCCTTTTCCACGGCGTCCAGGTCCACGCCCATATGGTCGCAGAAACGGCTGTCCTCCGCCGCGATGACGGCGCGGGCCAGATGCGGGCTGATCCGTTCCATCGACCGCCATTCATGGCGCCAGCCGGCCCCGTCCAGGGCGCGGATGGCCATCAGCGGTGTGGCCGGCACCGGCAGGACGGCATAGGCCAGTACCCAGAGAATGGAGAAGCCGAACAGCCCGGCCGCGGTCAGGCCCGTGACCAGCAAAATCCGCCGCGCGTTCCACCGTCCGCCCTTTGCCATGCCGCTCCCGTCCGAAACCGTCCGCATCTTGGCGCAGACGCGGGCGCCAAAGCACCGTAAATAAGGTGCCGTCCGCCTATTCAATGAAGGAACGATCCGGCGATGTACATTCTTTATGGCAATCCCGGCATGGCCAACCTGGCCCCGCACATGGCGCTGGAAGCCATCGGCGCCCCCTATCGGATGGTCCGCATCGACCCGCGCGCCGGTGAGCACCAGACGCCGGACTATCTGCGCCTGAACCCCACGGGCCGCGTGCCGACCCTGGTGGATGGTGACCAGCCGATCTTCGAAACGGTGGCCATCCTGCTGCATCTGGCCGACCGGCATCCCGACGCCGGGCTGCTGCCGCCCATCGGTACCATGGAACGCGGGCTGGCCTATCAATGGCTGATCCACCTGACCAATTCCGTGCAGGCGGCGTACGTCGCCTATTACTACCCGGAACGGCAGGTGGCCGACCCCGCCCATGCCGACAGCGCCAAGCAGGCGGCGGAGGCACGGCTGAACGACCTGTTCGACGTGATCGAAAAGGCGCTGGAGGGTCGGGAATGGTTGTCCGGCGACAAGCCGGGTGTGGTGGATTTCATGCTGCTGCTGATGGTGCGCTGGGGCCGCAACTTCGCCGGCCGACCACCGCGCACCCTGCCCAACCTGGGCGCCCATGCCGCCCGTACGGCGGCGCTACCGGCCGTTGCTCGCGCGTTTGAGCAAGAGGGTTTGGCCCAGCCCCGGTATTGAGTCTTTTTTTGTTCCCTCAGGCGCCGGGCGCCGCCGGAGTGGTTTGCGGTACCCGCAATCACCCTACCCCTGCCGCATCCGGCGCAGCAGGGCCTGGGTGGGTTTGCCATCGACGGGCAAGCCCACCGATTTCTGATAGGCGCGGATGGCGGCCACCGTGCGCTTGCCCAGGAAGCCGTCGGCCTTGCCCTTGTGGAAGCCCAGCTTGACCAGCCTGGTCTGGATCTCGCGCACGCCGGCCTGGTCCACGGGCACGGGCCGGTTGCCGGCGGCACCGGCGCTGATGATGGTGGGACGCTTGGGTGCTGCGGGGGCGGCGGCATCGTCATCCTCGCCCTCGTCCGCGTCATTGTCGGGCAGGGTTCCGGACGCCGTGGAGCGGCGGATGGTGGCGCTGCCCGGCGGGCCGCCCAGCATGCCGGCCGGCGGGCCGCTGGCCACCTCCACATTGCGCCCGCCCGTTTCCAGCCGGCGCAGGGCCTGGCTGCCGCCGGTGTCGCCTGCATCGGCCGCCTGCCGGTACCAGGCACGCGCCGCCTCCAGGTCGGGTGCGCCATCCACGCCCTGTTCATAGAGCGTGCCCAGCATATAGAGCGCGCGGGCCACGCCTGCATCGGCCGCCTGCTGGAACCAGCGTGCGGCTTCGCCCGTATCGCGTTCCACCCCATAGCCCTCGGTATAGAGCAGGCCCAGGTCGAAGGCGGCTTCGGCATGGCCCAGTTCGGCACCCTTGCGGTACCAGCCCGCCGCCTCCGCCATATCGTCGGGAAGGCCCAGATCGCCGCGGAACAGTTCAGCCAGCGTCCAGCAGGCATCCGCGTCGCCCTGCGCCGCCGCGCGCCCGTACCAGTAGAGCGCACGGCGCATGTCCTGCTGGCTGGTCGGCGTGGTGGAGGTCAGGTTGTCGGCCAGCCCCATCTGCGATTCGACATCGCCGGCCTTGGCTTTCTCCTCCATCGCCTTCAGTTCCGGGGTGGCATTGGCGGGTAGGGCTGGCGGCACCTGAGTGCCCGCTGCCAGGGCGGCCGCACCGCCCGCGGCCGCGGCGGCACCCGCGGTGGCGGCCGTACCCTTGCGCCGCGGCTTGGCGGGTGCCGCGGGCTTGCTGGCCATGGGCTTCTTCACCGACGGCTTCACCGGCTTCTGCACCGCGGGCTTCTTCGGCTCGGTACCCTGGGCCCCGACGGGCACCGCCATTCCCGCCAGGGGCAGCAGCAGGGCAAGGGCGAATCGGCAGAGGACGCGGGGTACGGCTTTCTTCGGCATTCTCGATATTTCCGGCACCGGGCCGGTCTTTCCGACGGGAAGGGGGCTGGCGCACACTAACATGATCGCTTGTGTTCGCCAGTCCCAAGGCGCCGCAGGCGGGCGCAGTAGCGGCCGCGAGAGCCTATTGCACCGGGAGGTCAAACTGACTATGGTGCGCGCCGCCCGTGAACGGGCCGGTGTTGGGGCGTCGCCAAGCGGTAAGGCAGCGGTTTTTGGTACCGCCATTCCCAGGTTCGAATCCTGGCGCCCCAGCCACCCCGTTTGATTTTCCCGCCAAATCAAACCGATGCACGCCGGACGCTGGCCTTTGCGCATATATGCGACGGGTCATCTTGCGGTCCAAAAGGATCGGTTGGAAAATGGCGGTAGGAGCAATAGATAAAATTTTGTATACTTGTCCGATGGTGGATAGTCGAACCTATGCCTTTGGGGTATAAAGTCCGGTAAAAGGCACGGGCAAGCGCACCATCGTATGGGCGGAGACCGGCTGGAACCGGTTCTCCAACGGAAGGGCGCAAGGGCAGCTTCATGAATCGCCAACCGAATGCACCGAAACGCGACTGGGTCCGGGTGAAGCCGGGCGAGCGTTCGTCTGCGAATTCGATGAATGAAAAGCCCGAATATGACGACCAGAAGCTGCTGACGCTGCTGCAAAGCGCCAAGCGCGAGGTCCAGGGGCTGCGCCTGATCCATCTGCATATGTCGCTGCTGAAGGACAAGAGCCAGCTCGACCTGATCTCCATCAAGCGGGCGATGCAGGAGACGGCGGACCAGTCGGCCTATCTCCAGCTTTTCTCGCTGTCCAATGACGACGTCATCGTCCTGTACAAGGGCATCAAGTTCTCTCTGATCTCCGACGTCTGTTCCAAGATCGAAAAGCTGATGCTGTCGCGCACCTCCATGGTGAAGCGCAATCCCTATGGGGAAGACAGCCTCTATTCCATCATGGAATTGTCGCTGAACTTCGTGAATGTCATCCGCTTCATCGAGGGGCTGGCGCGGGAAAGCAACGCGGACGCCGCCAAGGCGGAGACGAAGCCACCGATCACGCTGGAGGAACTGGGTAAGATCGAACGTGCCGTGCAGATGTTCGACCTGTCGCCCTTTATGCTGAACCAGCCGGTCGTCGACATCACCAATGGCGAGCAGAACCAGTTCGAATATTTCGAGCTCTATATCGCCATCAAGGCGCTTGAAGAACGGCTGTCGCCCAATTACGACATCACCGCCAACAAGTGGCTGTTCAGCTATTTCACGGCCAACCTGGATAATTCGGTGCTGAAGGCACTGAATTACGGCGTGGATTTCCTGCGCGGCCGCCGCATCGGCCTGAACCTGAACCTGTCGACCATCATGTCGGCGGCTTTCGTGAAGTTCGATGAGCGGTTGACGGCCGACCTGCGCGGCAATGTCATCCTGGAGATCAACAAGGCCGATCTGGTGGAGAATATCGATACCTACAAGGAAGTGGTCGATTTCGCCTCCTCCAAGGGTTACCAGATCTGCATCGACGGGCTGAACGATTTCTGGGTCACGCACATGGACCTGGAATATATGGCCTGCGACTATGCCAAGATTTTCTGGACCGACGAGATGGACATGATGTCGGACCATGAGTACGAGGTGTTCGCCGAAAAGGTGCGGGCGCAGAGCAATTGTCGCTTCATCCTGGCCCGCTGCGGCTCCGTTTCCGGGCTGATGTTCGCGGAAAAGGCCGGAATCCAGCTGGTCCAGGGCCGTATCGTGGACAATATCCTGCGCAAGGGCGTGCTGCTGCGCGACGCCATCAAGAGCGCCAAGATGATGAATGACTGAACGGTTGGTACCGGTAAAGGTTACGACTGTCTGTCCATTTCATGTCTCTTTATCGCAAGCGTCCATATAAGGTTCGTCAACCTATCCTCAGGATGATATGGTCCTTGTCGTATAAAGGGACGGGGCGGCTATACTGGCAGTTCTATCGTGTTCCCTCACGCGCCGGGCGGGCGCGTCCGCACCCTTGGCTTCCGCGCCATGAGGTGTGGGCTGGCAGTCGCCGGCCTCCATGGGTCATTTCCATGATCCATGGCTTCAATCGTTGCGGACCGTGGAAACGGACCGCCCGGAGATGGTGGCAGTGTCTGAGAAGAGCGTGACAGAAGCACAAGGCAAGGAAACCGGTGAACAGAAGGGTGATACCAGCACCCATTTCATGTTCACCAGCAAGGTTTTCCAGCTGCCCGGCGGCTATTTCGCCCTGTCCAAGGACAATAACGACGCCGTCTTCAACGTCCATCTGGGTGAGGTCTGGGGCAAGATTCCCTTCCGCACCCTGCGCGAGAGTTTCCAGATCGAGGATAAGAGCGACGATGCACGCCTGCTGTCCATCGTCGAGAAGGGCCTGAAATACGTCAAGGAGATCAGGCCCGGCGACAGCATCCCGCGCGAGCTGCTGGATGGTTCGGCCTCCTGGCGGGTGGATGAACGCCACCTGACCATTGCGCGTGGCCGCCTGACCCTGCAGCTGGTGTCCTGGATCACCGGCCGGGAAGAGGCGATCACCGACCGCTACAAACTTGAACAGATCGTCGACGACCCGCTGACCAAGAGCCGGGCGCAGGAAGCTTTCTCCAAGTTGGCCAAGCAGTTCGGCCTGCCGGAGGAGCGCAAGCAGGAGATGGTCGACAAGGTAGACTATCTAGCGCGCGAGCTGTCTTATATTGAGGCGCTGCGCGACCGGTATGGTCATGTGCAGAAGATCATGGCCAAGCTGTCCCAGGCCAAGCGCAGCTTCAAGGGCGACGGGCAGATCGTGTCCGATGTCTCGCGCATGCAGGCGCTGGCCAAGACGCCCGTCGCCAATTTCGATGATATCTTCGAACAGGTGGATGCCCAGACATCGGAAGTGATGGCCATGCTGCGCACCTTCGACGCGCAGGTCGCCTTCATCCGCCGCATGCGTGACGAGTTGCACACTATGCTGATGGTCTGGGATGAGATGATCGATATGTGGGACGGCCACGATATCGACAAGGAGCCGGAGACCGAATCCCGGCTGAAGCGCACCTACCAGTTCCTGGCCAAGAACTTCCTGATCAGCAAGGTCTGGCAGCGCGGCGGTTGAACAGGGAAGGGGTAACCCATCCTCCCTGTTGCCCAGCACTCTATTTTCCGATACATTCATGTAAAATGACGTCCGGGTGGGAAATCCCGGCGGGCGGCGCATGCCGCCAATTCATGCATGTTGGGCTGAATGACAGCTGCATGTGGCCCTAGGATGGGGCGGATCGACTTTGAGATAAATTACCATAGCACTGAAATTATTGGATATTTTTGATTTCACATATTTTTCCAGGAAAAATGTGCTGTTGATTTATAAACAACATGCATTTGGCGTGGTAAATTCTTATTGACAGTCAAATCGGGTGGGTACAAAGTCCATATTGCCGATAGGGATTACCCCTTCGGCCGCGGCAATTTGATCGCGCAGCTTGCGCCGCGTCACCAAACGCTAAAGCGCCACGAACCAGCTTCGTGGCAGCCGCCTTTAGAAAAGAGGGAGTTTCCACGATGAAATGGTTCAAGCGGGTTGCCGTCACCACCGCCGCCCTGGCCACGCTCGCCGTGTCGCCCGTGTGGGGCAGCGGGCAGATCCTGAACGTCTCCTACGACCCGACGCGTGAACTCTATAAGGAGTTCAACGACGCCTTCGCCAAGCACTGGAAGGCCACGACGGGCGAGGAGATCGAGATCAAGGCTTCGCATGGCGGTTCCGGCAAGCAGGCCCGCTCCGTCATCGACGGTCTGGACGCGGATGTCGTGACCCTGGCACTGGCGTCCGATATCGACGCCATCGCGGAGAACACCGACCTGCTGTCCAAGGAATGGCAGGCCAAGCTGCCCTACAATTCCACGCCCTATACCAGCACCATCGTGTTCCTGGTCCGCAAGGGCAACCCCAAGGGCATCAAGGATTGGGATGACCTGATCAAGCCCGGCATCCAGGTGATCACGCCGAACCCCAAGACCTCGGGCGGTGCGCGTTGGAATTACCTGGCTGCCTGGGGTTATGCCGCCGATAAGAACGGTGGCAGCCAGGAAGCCGCCAAGGATTTTGTGGGTAAGCTGTTCAAGAATGTGCCGGTCCTGGATACCGGTGCCCGCGGCTCTACCACCACCTTCGTCCAGCGCGGTATCGGCGACGTGCTGCTGGCCTGGGAGAATGAGGCGTTCCTGGCCATCAACGAGCTGGGTGCCGACAAGCTGGAGATCGTGGTCCCGTCGGTTTCCATCCTGGCGGAACCGCCGGTGGCCGTTCTGGACAAGAATGTCGACCGCAAGGGTACGCGCAAGGTGGCCGAGGCCTACCTGACCTATCTCTACACGCCGGAGGGTCAGGAACTGGCGGCCAAGCATTACTATCGCCCCCGCCTGCCGCAGCTGGCCCAGAAATATGCCGACCGTTTCCCCAAGGTGAAGCTGTTCGACATCACCAAGTTCGGCGGCTGGCCGGTGGCCCAGAAGGCGCACTTCGCCGATGGTGGCGTGTTCGACCAGATCTACAAGCCCGGTCAGTAATGTTCCGGTAGGGCCGCCCGGCTCTTGGAGCTGGCGCCGGAGTGAATTACCCTGACCCCCTGATGGCACCCCGCCGCGGCCCCTGGCCCGGCGGGGCATCCTTGTCGATAAGGGGGCGGATTTGGACAGGAACCTCACCTTGCGTTCATTTCCTTCCCCGCGGTCCCGGCCGGTGGCCGCAAAGGGGGCCGCGATATGACGGCACCCTCCTTCTTCCCGCTTTTCCGTCGGCGCAACCGTTCCATCATTCCGGGCTTCGGCCTGACGATGGGCATCACGCTGACCCACCTGACACTGATCGTGTTGATCCCGCTGGCGGCCTTGCTGATCCGCCCGTGGGATATCGGCCTGTCCGGCTTTTTCGCGCAGGTGACGGAACCGCGCGTGCTGGCCTCGCTGCGCCTGTCCTTCGGCGCATCCTTCGTGGCTGCCGCCATCAATGCCGTCTTCGGCTTGGCTGTGGCCTGGATGCTGGTGCGGTATGATTTCCCGGGCAAGCGGGTGGTGGATGCTATCGTCGACCTGCCGTTTGCCCTGCCCACCGCCGTGGCCGGCATCGCGCTCACCTCGCTTTACGCTCCCAATGGCTGGGTGGGCCAGTATCTGGACCCGCTGGGCATCAAGGTCGCCTATACGCCGCTGGGCATTGTCGTGGCGCTGACCTTCATCGGCCTGCCCTTCGTGGTGCGCACGGTGCAGCCGGTGCTGGAGGAGTTGGATACGGAGCTGGAGGAGGCGGCGGCCTGCCTGGGCGCCACGCGGTTCGAAACCTTCATCCGCGTCATCTTCCCTGTGATCTTCCCGGCCCTGCTGACCGGTTTCGCCCTGGCGCTGGCCCGCGCGGTGGGCGAGTACGGGTCCGTCATCTTCATCGCCGGCAACATGCCGATGGTGTCGGAGATCGCGCCGCTGCTGATCGTGATCAAGCTGGAACAGTTCAATTATGCAGGCGCCGCGTCGGTGGGCATCGCCATGCTGCTGCTGTCGTTTGCCATGCTGCTGGTGATCAATCTGCTGCAGCGCTGGTCGCGGCGCTGGGCGGGAGTGTGACATGGCCGGATATTCGCAATCCCCCAAATCCCGCGTCACCCTGGCGGAGCCGGTCTGGGTCAAGGCGCTGGTGCTGCTGGCCGCCCTGGGCTTTCTGGGCTTCTTCATCCTGCTGCCGCTGGCCGCCGTGTTCACGGAGGCTTTGCGCCGCGGGGTCGGCACCTATCTGGAAGCCATGGTGGAACCCGATGCCTGGGCCGCCATCCGTCTGACCCTGCTGGTCGCGGTCATCGCCGTGCCGGTCAATGTGGTGTTCGGCATCGCCGCCGCCTGGGCCATCACCAAGCACAAGTTCCCGGGTAAGTCGCTGCTGCTGACCCTGATCGACCTGCCCTTTTCGGTCAGCCCGGTGATTTCCGGTCTGGTCTATGTGCTGCTGTTCGGCGCGCATGGGCTGATGGGGCCGTTCCTGCGGGAGCATGGCATCCAGATCGTCTTCGCCGTGCCGGGGCTGGTGCTGGCCACCATGTTCATCACCTTCCCCTTCGTGGCGCGCGAGCTGATCCCGCTGATGCAGGCGCAGGGCGTGGATGAGGAGGAGGCGGCCATCACCCTGGGCGCTTCCGGCTGGCAGACCTTCCGCCGCGTGACCCTGCCCAATATCCGCTGGGGTCTGCTGTACGGGGTCCTGCTTTGTAACGCCCGCGCCATGGGGGAGTTCGGCGCCGTGTCGGTGGTGTCCGGCCATATCAGGGGTGAGACCAACACCATGCCCCTGCATGTGGAGATTCTCTACAACGAGTATAATTTCGTGGCGGCCTTCGCCGTCGCCTCGCTGCTGGCCATCCTGGCCCTGGTGACCCTGGTCGCCAAGTCGCTGCTGGAATGGCGCCATGGCGCCGAACTGGCCGCATCCGCCCGCCGTCATTGATGGGAACGTCCCCATGAGCATCAATATCAAGAACTTGACCAAGCGGTTCGGCGGCTTCGCGGCTGTGGACGGGATCGATCTGGATATCCAGCATGGCGAGCTGATGGCCCTGCTGGGCCCGTCCGGGTCGGGCAAGACCACCTTGCTGCGCATGATCGGCGGCCTGGACTATGCCGATGAGGGCACGCTGCTGATCGAGGGGCAGGACGCCACCGTGTCGGAGCCGCATGCACGGCGCGTGGGTTTCGTCTTCCAGCATTACGCCCTGTTCCGGCACATGAGCGTGTTCGAGAATGTGGCCTTCGGCCTGCGCGTCGCGCGGCGCAAGCCCAAGCTGGCCGAGGATGCGATCCGCACCCGCGTGCATGATCTGCTGGAGCTGGTGCAACTGCGCCCGCTGGCCGGCCGTTATCCCAACCAGCTGTCGGGCGGGCAGCGGCAGCGCGTGGCCCTGGCAAGGGCGCTGGCCACCGAACCGCGTGTGCTGCTGCTGGATGAACCGTTCGGGGCACTGGATGCCAAGGTGCGCAAGGAACTGCGCCGCTGGCTGCGCGACATCCACAAGGGCATGGGCGTGACGACGGTGTTCGTCACCCATGACCAGGAGGAGGCGCTGGAACTGGCCGACCGGGTGGCCATCCTGAACAAGGGCCGGATCGAACAGGTGGGCACCCCGGCGGAGGTCTATGACCAGCCGGCCTCGGCTTTCGTCTGCGATTTCCTGGGGGGCGGTACCAAGCTGGACTGCGTGGTGACCGACGGGGCGGCGGTCATCGCCGGCACGCGGGTGCCCGTGGTCAACACTCTGCCGCCGCCGGGTCCGGCCACGGCCTATGTCCGTGCCCATGACATCGACTTGGCGGAACCGGGGGAGGTGGGCACCCTGTCGGCCACCATCCGCCTGATCCAGCCGGTGGGGCCGCAGCTGCGCCTGGACCTGCTGCTGAATGACAAACTGGTGGAAGCGGTCCTGGACCGCCATGCCACCACCGCGTCGCTGGAACCTGGGCAGACCGTGTCACTGCGCCTACGCCGCGCCAATGTCTATGCCAGCTGATCCGGCTGATCAGTGGTGAGTGAGAAGGCGGCCGTCCCGGGGATGGCCGCCTTTTTTATCAATGCGCGCTGGCCTGCTGGAAGGCGGCTTGCTGTTCGGGCGAGGCTTCGCGCTGGTGCCTGGCCTTCCATTCCTCATAGGGCATGCCATAGATCAGCTCCCGCGCCGCGGCGTCGCTGATCTCCACCCCGCGATCACCTGCCTCCGCCCGGTACCATTTGGACAGGCAGTTGCGGCAGAAGCCGGCCAGATTCATCAGGTCGATATTCTGCACATCGGTGCGCGCCTGCAGATGCGCCACCAGGCGGCGGAAAGCGGCGGCCTCAAGCTCGATACGGGTCTGGTCGTCCATGGTCGGGTTTCCTCGGGCGGGAGTGGCAAATGTTGGCGTTGCATGTGGTTTATCCCAACCGGGATTTAAAGGAAACCTTCTAAAATTTTAGGTGATTACAGACGATTACTTTTGCTGTTGCCGACCTCGCCGAAGCATGCATCAATGGAGATAAGATCAAAGTATGTAGACTTAAGTATCGGCTTCGGAGGGGATTAAGTATGATTATTGATATGCGCACCCGTCTGCCCCACGGGCACATCGCCACTCACGCCGCCAATATCAGCTTCCATGCACAGCGGCTGAACCGCTGCGCGGCGGAACTGAGCGCGGCACTGGCGGAACTCCAGGCGCTGGATGTGCGGGCGCTGCTGGCGGAATTCGAAGCGGCACGCTGAAGATTCGTAGGTCAGGTCGAGCCGGAGGCGAGCCCTGACATTCATCGGCACCGTAGGTCAGGGCTCGCCTCCGGCTCGACCTGACCTACGGTCGTTGCATCAGACTGATGCCAGGATCGGCGGCAGCAGCCTTGCCAGGCGCGTCGCCCATTCCTGCGCACCTGCCGCATCGGCAATCAGATCCTGGCGGATTTCCAGCATCAGCACGGGCAACCCCGCCTCTTCCCCATGATGGATGATGGTGAAGTCGGTGCCGGTACGCGCACTATAGGGTTCGTTGTCGCCGACCGTCAGGTCGCCCTCCGCCCGCAGCGCCTCCAGCATCGGCAGGGCCATGCGGCCGTCGCGGTTCCACAGCACCCCCACCTGCCATGGCCGGCGGAATCCGTTCATCTGCGGCGTGAAACTGTGGATCGACACCAGCACCGGCATCTGGCCGCGCGTCCGGATGGCGGCGCGCTGTGTGGTGATGGCATCGTGATAGGGCTTATAGAGCGCTTCCATGCGCAGGGCGCGGGCGGTTTCCGACAGATCCTGGTTGGCGGGCACGGGCGTGCCGTCGCTGACCGGCGGCATCAGGGTCGGGCTGTCGGGCCAGCGGTTGCAATCCACCACCAGCCTTGAATAGACCGATAGTACGGCGCGCGCATCCAGCAACCGCACCAGTTCTTCGGTCACTGCCGCCGCCCCGATATCCCAACCGATATGCCGGTCCAGTTCCGTCGGCGATACGCCCAGCCCGTGCAGGCCGGCGGGCACCGCCCGGCCGGCATGGTCGCAGACCAGCAGCAGGCGGCTGGTGCTGTCGGGGTTGAGGATGCGGACAGGTACCGGATCGGCTTCGGTCAGCAGAGAGGGCGGGGCGATATCCATGCCTTCCTGATTATCGCAATTGCCGGAGCGATAAAAGTGCCGCCCATCATCTTCCGATCAGCCAGCGCAGCATCCGGTCGATCCGTTCCCCATAAGGTGGGCGGACCAGCCGGGCGGGGCTGAAGCGGCTGGCGCGGAACAGGGGGCGGGCCTGGCTGAAGGTACGGAACCCCGCCTCTCCATGATAGGAACCCATGCCGCTTTCCCCGACGCCACCGAAGGGCAATCCATCCTGGGCGGCGTGCAGCAATGTGTCGTTCAGCGTCACCCCGCCCGCCCGGGTGCGGCCCAGGATGAAATCCACATCCGCCTTCCGCCGGCTGAACAGATAGAGCGCCAGGGGCCGTGGCCGGCTGTTGACCAGGGCCACCGCCTCCTCCACCGTCAGATAGGACAGGATGGGCAGGACAGGCCCGAAAATCTCCTGTGTCAGTACCGCCGACCCCTCCGGCACCTGCCAGAGCAGGGTTGGGGCCAGCTTGCGTTTGGCCGGTTCCAGCGCTTCCCCGGCGGGATTGATGAACCGGGCATTGGCCCCACGTCGCCGCGCATCGTCGATCAGGCCCAACAGCCGTTCGTAATGCTTATCTGTTACGATTGCGGAATAGTCTGCATTGTCGCCCAGCCGGGGATAGAGTCTGGATGTTGCTTTCTCGAAATGATCGATGAATTCCGCTTCCCGCCCACGGGGTACCAGAGCGTAATCGGGGGCGATGCAGGTCTGGCCGGCATTGAACAGTTTGCCGATGGCGATGCGTTCGGCGGCCAGCGCCATGTCGAAGCCGGGTCCGATGATGGCGGGCGACTTGCCGCCCAGTTCCAACGTGACGGGGACCAGCGCATCCGATGCGGCGCGCATCACCTGTCGCCCCACCGATGTGGAGCCGGTGAACAGCAGATGGTCCAGGGGCAGGTGACTGACGGCCTGGGCCATGTCCACCCCGCCGGTGACCACCGCCACCTCCGTGGGATCGAACACTTCCGCCAGCAGCCGTTCCAACAGGGCGGCCGTGTGCGGGGTCAGTTCCGACGGTTTCAGCAGCACCCGGTTGCCGGCGGCGATGGCGGCCGTCAGCGGCACCAGGGCCAGTTGGATGGGATAGTTCCAGGGGCTGATGATGCCGACCACACCCAGCGGCACCATCTCCACCCTGGCCCGGCCGGGCAGGAAGGGCAGCGCAACGCCCACGCGTTGCGGGCGTATCCAGCGGGAAAGATGCTTGCGGGCGTAACGGATGGCGGACAGGCTCGCCTGGATGTCGGCCAGCCGTGTCTCATGCGGGGACCGGTGGCCGAAATCCCGGGATACGGCCTCCACCAGGGCCGCCTGGTATTTCACGATCACACGGGCAAGATGGTCCAGAGCCTCGTCACGGCGGTCGGCGGTCAGGCCGCCATCATGGCGCCAGCCGGTGCGCAGCTGGGTGAAGGCACCGGACAGGCGCTTGTCGGCGGCGCTGGCCAGTTTCTGGCGCACCTGGCCCGATGGGAATTCGATGACGGCATCCACCATGGCGCCCTCCCTGCCCCGTATCCGGTCGGGCCCGGCGTTCCCGTGGCGGTCGGGTCGTCAGGCGCGCCGGAACCGTTCAACCTTCATGATGCGATAGCCCATCGATTGCAGGAACTTGGGTTCCGCCCGGAATTTGGCATCGCGATCGGTCGTTCCAGGTACAATATAGGTACGGCCATTGGCCCATTCCACGGCCTGATCCGCAGGGATGATGCTGCCCGGCCCCCCGGCATTGGCGATGGTCACTTCCCACAGCTTGCCATGACCCAGCGTGGCGCGGTCGAACATGAACAGGCGCTGCTTCGGCGCCTCGCCCAATGCCGCGATCTCCGCGTCGATCTGGGCCCGCGCCTCGGTCAGTTCGCCGATGTCGCCGCGGATCTTTGACAATTCACCATCCACCTGCCCGCACAGGGAACGCAGGGTATTGCAGGCCACTTCCAGCTTGTGCTGGTCCTCCTCCACGGCGCGCAGGTTGCGCTGATACTCGGCCACATCGCCTTCGATCCGGCGCATGACGGCGGCGGCATAGGCGATGGAGACGAGCATCAGAAGGACGAGACCGACCTGGATCAGCATGGTGCCTCACTCCGCCGCGATGGCGGACGATGCCGCCGGCACCGCCTTGGACAGGACGAAGCCGCTGTCGGGTGGGAAGTTCGTACGGGCGATGCGGTTGGCATCATCGGCATTGTCAGCCCAGATCTCGACGAAATGGCGGGCCGCGCGGAACTTGCTGTCCTTCACCACATTCTGGCCCAGCGTCAGGGTGCTGCCCAGGGTCATGGGCACGGTGAACAATCGGCGGGAACCCGACGCCTCGCCCAACTCGTGGATGACGACGTAATTGTCTTCCTTGGCCAGTTTCAGGCGGCGCTGGGCATCGGCCAGCTGTGTGGTTGCGGCTTTGCGGTCGACCTCCCCCTGGCGGATGGCTTCCTGCCCGTCGCGATAGGCCTTGGTCAGTTCCTCCTGCTTGCGGTGCAGGTCGCGATTCTGTTCGGTGATGCGGGTGATCTGGGCGCGGCGGGAATAATAGAGGATCTGCCGGATCAGCGCGATGGAGACCGCACCGATGGCCGACAGGATGCCCATAACGAAAAGGACGGTGTTCATTTCCAAGCTGGCAATCCTGCGCTCTCGTGCCCTGCACCGTTCCCCCGTGCTGCCCGAACCAGGGGAATCATCCGATAGGGTACCACCTCAGGCTGGGCCTGTCGCGGCCAAGAACCTATCCCAAAGCTGTAAGGGGGCGTTATCCCAGGAAAATCCCGGCATGTGAGAGCGCATCAGGCCAGGTCGGGCCGGCCAGATAGTCCATTTCGGCCAAGCGTGCGCCCACCACCGGGTCCAATGAAGCCAGTTCCGTATCGCGCCGGGCGGGGTGGACCATGATCACGCCACCGGCCGGCGATCCATCCAGGAAACGCGCCATCAGGGCGGGAAAATCGCCTATGAAGCCATAGATGCCGGCAAATCCCCGGTTGGTCGGGATGGCGCGGGCGGCGGCCTGTGCCGCCAATCCGCGTGCCAGGGCGGCGATGAACAGGGCCTTACCCACCGTTACCCCGCGATGCAGGATGCGGCCCGCCGGTTCCGCACAATCCCGCAGCCAGACGGTGCCGGGTGCATAGCGACGGGTGATGGCGTCCAGCAGCAGCGGACGGATGCCGGGCAGCAGGTGCAGATGCTGGTGCCCGTCCACGAAATGCGGGGCTCGGCCCATCGCATCCTCGAACGCGTCCAACTGCCGGCCGATCTCCGCCGCCAGCTCGGCTTTGGCTGCCCCGCTGGACAGTAGCCCGGCATGCGACAGAGCCAGCCAGCGGCTCAGCGTGGGGAAGCGCCCGCCGGGACAGAGGCTTGGCATCGGGCCCAGCGGTGACAGCGCCCCCGTCAGGGTCAAATGCAGGCCAGTCGCGAACCCGTCCGGCGTGTCGAGCAACCGCACCGCATCCGCCTTCCAGCGCGGGGACGGCACCATGGCGCCGGTACCCGACAGGCGGCCCGCCCGCGCCAGGTCCAGGATGCCGTCCGACACGCCCGGCGACAGGGCGTAATCATCGGCGATGACGCGGATGGGCCGCAGCGTCACGGAACCGGCCTCAGGCGGCGGGCGCGCGGGTCATCTGCAGGAACACGTCCTCCAGGTCGCTTTCCACCATCGATAAATCCTTCACCGCCAGACCGGCGGCGGCCATGGCGCCCAGCAGGTCTGCCACGGGGGTCTGGCTGGGCTTGTAATGGATGGTCAGGCGGCGCGGCCCGTCCAGCTTGGCATCGAAAGCGGCGAAGGCGTCGGGCACGGCCGCCAGATCGGCGTCCAGCGTCACCACCATCTCCTTGCTGTCGATGCGGCCCAGCAGCTTCTCCGTCGATTCGCAGGCCACGACCTGGCCATGATTGACGATGGCGATGGTGTCGCAGAGCTCCTGCGCCTCCTCCAGATAGTGCGTGGTCAGGACGATGGTGGTGCCGGCCTTGTTCAGTTCCCGTACATGGGCCCACAGGCTCTGGCGCAGTTCCACGTCCACGCCGGCCGTCGGTTCGTCCAGCACCAGCACCGGCGGGGCGTGCACCATGGCCTTGGCCACCATCAGGCGGCGGCGCATGCCACCCGACAGGGTGCGGGCATAGGCATTGGCCTTGTCCTTCAAACCGACGGCCTCCAGCAGCGCCTCGGTCTGGCGCTGCGCCCTGGGCACGCCATAGAGGCCGGCCTGCAGATCCAGGATCTCGCGCGGGGTGAAGAACGGGTCCAGGTTCAATTCCTGCGGCACAACGCCGATGGCGGCGCGGGCGGAGCGGGGATGGGCATCGATATCGATGCCCCAGATCCTGGCCGTGCCGCTGGTCTTGTTCACCAGCCCGGCCAGGATATTGATGGTCGTGCTCTTGCCCGCCCCGTTGGGGCCTAGCAGCCCATAGATCGACCCTCTGGGGATGGAGAGCGACACGCCCTTCAGCGCCTCCTTCGGCGGGGCCTTGGCTGTGCCGCGATAGGTCTTGCGCAGATCCTTGATCTCGATGGCGGCGGCGGGGGCATTGCCGCTATCGGCGATGTCGGCGGAACGGTTCAGGCTGTCGGGCATGGGGATCGGTTCCCGGGGGCTGGACGACGCGTCGCGTCGGGACATGGCTCTGGCGTACACCGGCGGCCATGGGCGGTCAATTTGCCGAAGGGCAGGGGCGCCCGCTGTGATGGCCGCCCGACCTTGCGCAAACCGCGCGCCGGAGTATGATGCGCCGCACCCGACATATCGGGTCCCAGTTCGAACGCTTCAAGGAACGAGAGACATGCAGCCGGCCGAGACCATCTATATCGACGAAAGCGACGTCGGCTGCGATGGCGGCGGCGGGGCCCTGGGCCATCCGCGCGTGTATCTGTCTCTGGCCCCGCATGGTCATGTCGATTGCCCCTATTGCGGCCGCCACTATATCCAGACCGAAGCCGGCAAGGCCGCCGGCGGTGGCCACGGGCACTGATTTTGTTCCCTCAGGCGCCGGGTGCCGCCATCCGGCGGCTTGGCTTACGCCGCATGAGCGGCGCGGCGGCAGTCGCCGCCGTGGTGGTTTTCGGATATCCGAAAACCACTCTATGTAACCAGGATCATCGGCCCCGGATGGATGGTGAATTTCGCCGTCCGTTCCGTCTTCTCCTGTGTGCGGGCGAAGAAGCTGCGGTGCAGGCCTTTGCCGGCCGGTGCCTGCAATGATCCCGGACGGGCGAAATCATCCGCCGATACCTGTCGGGCCAGGGGCACCAGCGCCAGGCCGCTGAAGGCGCCATCGGCCGCCTGCTGGCTGCCGGCCGGCAGGGGGGCGCCGGCGGGAACGGTCACCGGCATGTCCGCCATCAGCAGGGCGGCGCGTTCGGCGAAAAGCTGCACCAGCATGAACCCCTCCTGCCCGACGGCGGCGCCGAAGCCGGCATGGGTCCAGCGCGGGTCCAGGATGTTGGACCGGTGCCCCGGCGACTGCATCAGATTGTCGACCGCCAGCCTTCCCGCCGCCTCCGGCCGATCGGGATCGAAGGCGCTGCTGGCATAGAGATTCTCCCCATTCACCCCCACCATCCGGCGATGCAGCAGGGCGATGCGGTCGGCCGCGTGCCGCCCGCCCGCATCCTGGTGCCCGAACGGCGCGCCCGCCGCCAGCTGTGCCGCGTAGTGGCGGGCGATCCAGCCCAGGTCGGCATCGTCACGCAGGAAGGAGGCGCCTTCACCCAGGCGGATTTCCCCCGTGGCTTTCAGTGCCGCCATTTCCGCCGTTGTCAGCAAGGACCGTTCCCCCGCCTGCCGACGGAAATCCGCGAAGGTGGCGGCGTAGGGACCGACCCGGTCCAGGGGCAGGGAATTGGCACGCAACAGCGGGACCGAATCCCCATCGGCGGCCTGCACAGGCCTGGTCGCCAGCAGTGCCAGGGCCGTCAGCATTAGGCCGCGACGCCCCACCCCATCCCTTTGGTCATGACCGTCCGCGCCTGTGACAATTCGCGGGGACTTACCTATTGTTGAGGGGCATTGCATCCCGAATCGCACCGTATATAGTAGTTCGAAGTAGTTTTCGGACGATTACTTGTAAACGACGTATTAACACACCCCTATCCCGCCCGTTAAGCAGAACCTGATCCAAGCCTCGAAACCATGTCCAACAGCCACAACCATAGCCAGAACAGCTCCCGTGCCGGTGCCATGCGCCTGCCCGTGACGAAGCTGCCCTTTGTAGGGGAACGGTCGGACGGCCGTTTCGGCTATTGGGTATTGCCTGAACAGGCGGAAGAGGCTGACCCGCGTATCGCCGGCCGTACCTATGCCGCCTGGTTCCTGCTGTTCGAGGAATATAACGGGCAGGCCGCTGCCGACGATCTGATGGACCGGATCGAACGGGAAATGCCGTCCCGCTATCCGTCCGTCGATCGCGCCTTCCTGCGCGAACTGACCAGCCGGCAGTCGCGCAGCAGCAGCGCCGCCTGATCACCCGCCTCCCATGTGAAATGCAATGCCGGACCACAGAAAACGGCCCGCGCCCTGCCGTCCGCGCATGGCTTTTCCTTCAAATGTAAAAGTTTGTCCCCTATCGCTCCCAGTTACCATTGCGTAACAATTGCAGGGTTGGATGGCGGGCTTTGGCGCTCTAGTTGGAAAGCGTCGGCATCCAATTACGGGATTTTCTCTGTCGGCCGCTCCTGCAAGCGGCTGCGGATGGCAGGCATAGGGATTTACCGGAGGCTCCTTTCCCGCCAATGGGATAGAGTGGCTTCGCTTTCGATATGGATCATGCCCGCGCCACCGGCGGGGCGAAACAGAACAGCGGACAGGAAAATGCGCCTGCCACTTCAAATCGCCACGGTCGTTGCCCTCGTCGCCGTCGGCGGCGGTATCTGGTATATGACCGGGCGCGGCGGTGGCCATGGGGCCAACCAGCAGCATGCCAACCAGGCGCGCCCCGTACCCGTCCTGGCCGCTCATGTCACGCGCGGCGACATCGCCGTCACCTTCGACGCCATCGGCACCCTGCGCGCGAATGAGGCGGTGACGGTGACGGCCAAGACCGCCGGTCTGGTCCGGTCCATCAATTTCACCGAAGGCCAGTTGGTGGAGGCCGGATCCGTGCTGATCGCGCTGGATGACAACGAAGTGCGGGCCAACCTCGCGGTGGCCGAATCCGCGCGCCGCAACTCGGCCCAGCTGCTGGAGCGCGCCCGCACGCTGTTGCAGCGCCAGAACGTGTCGCAGGCCCGCGTGGATGAGCTGTCCTTGCAACTGGCCGGCAACGAGGCGGAAGTGCGTGCCGTGCAGGCCCGCCTTCAGGACCTGACCATCCGCGCACCCTTCACCGGCTATACCGGCCTGCGTCAGGTCAGCCCCGGCGCCCTCGTGCGTCCGGCCGACGTGGTGACGACGCTGGACGACACCCGCACCGTGAAGCTGGAATTCACCGTGCCGGAGGCGTCACTGCGCAACCTGCGCCAGGGCATGGAGATTGCAGCCCTGTCGTCCGTCTATCCGGGCCAGACCTTCGTGGGCACGGTGACGGCCATCGATACCCGTGTGGACGCCATCACCCGCACGGTGGCCGCCGTGGCCCGTATCGACAATGAAGATGGCCGCCTGCGGCCCGGCATGTTCATGACGGTGCAGCTGACGCTCGATAACCGCGCCAATGTGGTGCTGGTGCCGGAGGAATCGCTGGTGCCCGTGGGCGACCGCCAGTTCGTGTTCCTGGTGGTTTCCGGCAAGGTGGAGCGCCGGCCGGTGACCATCGGTGCGCGTTCGCGCGGCGTGGTGGAAATCGCCGAAGGGCTGCAGGGCGGTGAGCTGGTCATTACCCGCGGCATCCAGAAGGTACGCGACGGCGTCTCGGTGGAGGCGGAGGTCGTGAACGGGGCCTCGGCTGGCGGCGCTTCGCAATCGGCGGCCCGCCCCACCCTTTGAGGTTTCGCCCCGCCCCCTTTCAATGACGGTCCGCCGCGGCGGTGGTGACATGGACATGACAGCGATACGCGTGGGAAGCCCGCCATGGTGATCTCCGACATCTCGATCCAGCGCCCGGTTCTCGCCTTCGTGATCAGCGCCATGCTGGTCGTGTTCGGCGTGCTGGGCTACGAAAAGCTGCCGGTGCGCGAGCTGCCGAAGATCGACTATCCCATCGTATCCATCTCCGTGAGCTATCCCGGTGCCTCCGCCGAAGTGGTGGATAACGAGATCACGGAGCGCATCGAGGGCGTGATCAACGGCATCGAGGGCGTGAAGACCATCCGGTCCCGCTCGCGCGAGGGCGGTTCCTCGGTGTCGGTGGAATTCGAGATCGACCGCGATATCGACGCCGCCTCCAACGATGTGCGCGACCGCGTGGGCCGCTTGTCCGACAATCTGCCCGAAGAGGCGGACCTGCCGGAGATCAGCAAGGTCGATGCCGACAGCAATCCCATCATGTGGATCACCCTGTCGTCCGACCGCATGAACCAGCTGGAGCTGACGGATTTCGTCCGCCGCTATTATCTGGACGCGCTGGGCACGGTGCCGGGCGTGGCGCAGGTGCGCATCGGCGGGCGCCGCGACTTCGCCATGCGCGTCTGGCTGGACCGCAACGCGCTCGCCGCCCGCCAGGTGACGGTGCAGGACGTGGAAGCCGCGATCCGGCGTGAGAATGCCGAACTGCCGGCCGGCCGCATCGAAAGCGCCCAGCGTGAATTCACCGTGCGCACCGACACTCGCCTGAATCGCCCGGAACAGTTCGCCGCCATCCTGGTCCGCCAGGACGGGGCCAACTGGATCCGGCTGGGCGACGTGGCGCGGGTGGAGGTTGCGGCCCGCGACGATCGCGGTGATTTCCGCATCAATGGCGGCAGCGCCATCGGCATCGGCATCATCCGCCAGTCCACCGCCAACACGATGGAAGTGTCGCAGGGCGTGCGCGTGCTGCTGGAGCAGTTCCGCGCCAACCTGTCGACCGGCATGTCTCTGGAGATCCGCCAGGATGACGCCACCTTCGTGGGCCAGTCGATCTATGAGGTGTTCCATGCCATCGCCGTGGCCGTCGGCTTGGTGGTGCTGGTGGTCTGGGTATTCCTGCGCACCTTCCGCGCCACGCTGATCCCCGTGGTCGCCATCCCGGTGTCGCTGGTGGCGGCTTTCGGCATCATGGCGGCGCTGGGTTTTTCCATCAATGTGCTGACGCTGCTGGCCTTCGTGCTGGCCGTGGGTCTGGTGGTGGACGACGCCATCATCGTGGTGGAGAACATTTCCCGCCGGATCGAGGAGGGAGAGCCGCCGCTGTTGGCAGCCTATCGCGGGGCGCGGCAGATCGGTTTCGCGGTGATCGCCACCACGGCCGTGCTGATCGCGGTGATCGCGCCCCTGTCCATGCTGCCCGGGGACCAGGGCCGCCTGTTCCGGGAATTCGCCATCGCCCTGATGGCCGCCATCTTCTTCTCTTGCATCGTGGCGCTGACCCTGTCGCCCATGCTGTCATCGAAGCTGCTGAAGGGCCATCAGGAGGCGCGCGGCCTGTTCCGCTACAGCGAGGCCTTCCTGGACGGGGTCACCCGCGCCTATGTGGCGCTGCTGCGCTTCATGCTGAATGCCCGCGTGCTGCTGCTGGCCGGTATGGCCGGGGCGCTGGCATTGACCGGCCTGGTGGCGATGAGCCTGCCCAGCGAACTGGCGCCGGTGGAGGATCGCGGCGTGGCCCGCATCTCCATCGCCGCCCCGGAAGGGGCCAGCATGGATTACACCATGCAGGAGATCGGCCGGGTCGAGGCGCTGATGCAGCCCTATCTGAAGTCCGGCGAACTGGACAGCGTACTCACCATCGTCAATCCCGGCTGGGGTGGCAATTCCGGCGTCAATCGCGCCATGGTGGTCATCCGCACGCCGATGTGGTCGGAGCGGGTGAGTGACCGGACGGTGCCGCAGATCATCGATGAACTGCGCCCGCAACTCTCGGCGATTCCCGGCTCGCGCATCGTGCCCTCGCTGCCCTCGGGCCTGGGTGGCGGCGGTGCCTCGGCCAACCAGGTGCAGGTGGTCATTGGCGGCAATACGTTCGAGGAACTGGCCGAATGGCGCGACACGCTGATCCAGCGGCTGGAGCAGTATCCCGGCCTGACCGGCTTCGCCGCCGACTATGACGAGACCAAGCCGCAGCTTTACGTGACCGTGGACCGCAACCGTGCCGCCGACCTGGGCGTGCCCGTGACCGTTGTCGGCGGCACGCTGGAAACGCTGCTGGGCGAGAAGCTGGTGACCCGCTATCTCGACCGCGGCGAGGAATATGACGTGGTACTGCGCGCGGAGGCGCAGGATCGGTCCAACCCCCGCGACCTGTCCAACATCTTCGTGCGCTCCACCACGGGCGGCGGTACCGGCCAGTTGATCCCGCTCGCCAACCTTTTGCACGTGCGCGACGTGGCCGGCCCGACGGAGCTGAACCGTTACAACCGCCTGCGCTCCATCACCATCACCGCCAACCTGAACCAGGGGGCCGTGATGGGTGACGCCATCAAGGAAATCCGCCAGGCCGCAGCCGAAGTGCTGCCGCCCGAGGCGCGCCTGAATTTCGAAGGGGCTGCGCGCTTGCAGCTGGAAGCCAGCAGCGCCATCTGGTTCGCCTTCGGCATGGCCATGCTGGTTGCCTTCCTGGTGCTGGCGGCACAGTTCGAGAATTTCCGCCTGCCGGCCATGATCCTGGGATCGGTGCTGCCCGCCGGCCTGGGCGGCATCCTCGCCATCGCCGTCACCGGCATGTCGCTGAACACCTATACCCAGATCGGCCTGATCATGCTGATCGGCCTGATCGCCAAGAACGCCATCATGATCGTGGAGTTCGCCAACCAGCTGCGCGAGGAAGGAAGGGAGCTGCTGGATGCGGTGGTGGAGGCCTCGCAGCTGCGCCTGCGCCCGATCCTGATGACCTCCATCGCCACGGTGTTTGGCGCCATGCCGCTGGCGCTCGCCCATGGGGCGGGTGCGGAGAGCCGCATGGCCATCGGCTGGGTGATCGTGGGCGGTGTGACGGTGGGTACGGCCCTGTCGCTGTTCATCACGCCCGTGCTCTACAGCATGTTCGCCCGCGGGGTCCAGCCCATCGGCATCATCCGCCGCAGGATCGAGGAAGAGGAACGCCGCCACGACGCTCCGCCGCAGGTGCCGGCGGAGTGACGTTGGGTTTAGCCCTTATGCGCGAAATATTCGGGCACCTTCATCGAGGTTCTCTCAACCGTCACCTCGGCGAAGGCCGGGGCCCAAGTGACAAGCGCTTCGCTCTACGACTTGGGCCCCGGCCTTCGCCGGGGTGACGGTTGATATTGCGAAAAGCCGAACAGCCCAAAAGCTTTCTGCAGACTCCTCACCGCATTGGCAGTGGGAAGGGCAGGCCGGCACTCTCCGTCCAGACGATGCGGGCGGGCGGCAGGGTCAGGGTGACCGTGGTACCTTCGCCGAACACGCTTTCGATCGACAGGCGGCCGCCATGCAGCTCCGCCAGGCCCTTGGACAGGGTCAGACCCAGGCCGGTGCCGGGATTGCTGCGGGCATAGACATTGTCGACCTGGTGGAAAGGCACGAAGACCTTGGCCAGGTCCTCCGGCTTGATGCCGATGCCGGTATCGCTGACCGCCACCGAAACACCGCGCGCCGGATCGACGCTGGCCGTCAGTTTCACCGTGCCGCCGGGGGAGGTGAACTTGATGGCGTTGGACATCAGGTTCAGCAGGATCTGCTTGAACTTCACATCATCGACCAGGATGGGCGGCACGCCGTCCGCCACCTCCACCACCAGGTTCAGGCGGCGTTCCATGGCGCGGGCGCGGACGATGCGCTCCGACCCGCGCACCAGTTCCTCCATGCCGCAGATGCGCTCACGCAGCTCCACCCGGCCGGCTTCCATCTTGGAGACGTCCAGGATGTCGTTGATCAGGGTCAGCAGATGGCGGCCGGACGCGATGATGTCGCCGGCATAGGCCACGGAGCTGTTGTTCTGCCCGGCCTTGTCGCCGACCTTCAGCTCGCTCTCCAGCACCTCGGCGAAGCCGATGATGGCGTTCAAGGGCGTGCGCAGCTCATGGCTCATATTGGCCAGGAACTCCGACTTGGTGCGGCTGCCCAGTTCGGCTTCGGCCTTGGCCTGTTCCAGCTGGTCGGCGGCACGCCGGCTGGTGACGGCCAGGGCCGCCAGCTGCACGGCGCGGCGGGCCCGCTCCATCTCCCAGTCATGGGGTTCGCGTACGCTGTCGCCATAGATGGCGAAGGCGCCCAGCGGCTCCCCGTCGCCCGACAGGATGGGCAGCGACCAGCAGGATTTCGCCCCTTCCGCCAGCATCAGGTCGCGGTACAGGTGCCAGCGTGCATCCTTGGCGATATCGGCCACGATGACGGGCGCGCGGCGATAGATGGCGGCCCCGCAGGACCCGACATCGGGGCCGATGGCCACGCCCTCATAGGCTTCCTTGACCCGCGCCGCGAAGCTGGGGGCAGCGGCCACCGACATATGCACTCCGTCCTCGCGCAGCAGCATGATGGTGCAGCGGGCATTGTCCAGCTGCTCCTCCATGCCGCGGCAGAGGGCATCCAGCACCTCGCCCAATGGGGAACCGGCGGCGGCCATTTCCAGGATGCCGCGTTCCACGGTCAGCAGCCGTTCCATGCGGCCGCGCTCCCGGTTCTCCTTGCGCAGCTGGCGGGCATTCTCCTTGAACACGCGCACGGCGGCGGCCATAGCCGCCACCTCCACCCCCACGCCCCTGAATTCCGGCAGGGTCACGGCATGGTCGCCACCGGCCAGGGCCCGCATGGCATCGGTCATCTGCTGGATGGGCCGCAGTACGCGGGTGCGTACCAGCCAGGCCGCGAAGACCAGGGCCACCATGGAGATCAGCAGTTCGAACGCATCGACCCACAGTTTCTGCCGGGCCAGCAGGCGATTGCGCTCCGTCGCCTCCGAAGCGACGGCGACGGCGGCCCCCACCAAGTCGCTGGCCGCATTCAGCAGGCTGGTGCCGTTGCGCAGCAGTTCCGGCAGGCGCCCGCGCGCCTCCCCCCGCGTTGCGGCATCCAGGATGGCGGCGCGCAGCGGCAGGTAGCGCTGATAGAAGGCGGCTTCCATCTGGCGCAGGGTGGCCTGGGTGCTTTCCGGGAACATGGCCGGGTCACCGACATTGCGCACCAGCTGCCAGACCAGCTCCACTTCCGCCAGGGACACGGTCATGGCCGTCAGATCCGCCTGGCCGCCCGCGGCGACGCGGTAGAGCAGGCCCATGTCCGTGCCCACCTGGCTGCGCAGGTGGATGGCCTCGCGCGTCAGCATCTCCGCGGCACCGGCATCGCCGCCGATGGACAGGGCCGGGTTGTTGACCTCTCGCAGCAGGGTCAGCAACGCCGTCAGGTAGGAGCGCGAGGCATCGCGCCATTCGGCGATCAGCATCGTGTTGTCGACGGGGCTGGGCCCGGTGGCGTCCAGCGACCGCCCATCGGCCAGCTGCGCCAGCAGCCCCTCCACCCCGCCGCGCAGTTCGCGCATGCGGGCCAGCGCCACCCGCAGCGACCCGATATCCTCCGTCAGCGAATTTTCCACCGGCATCTGGGCCAGCTGGTCCAATGCTGCCAGGGCGGCGCGGTCGGTCTCGTTGCGGTGGCGGTCGATCTGCGGGCGCAGGGCCGCTTCCGGCGTGCCCGGCGTGCGCGCCGCCTCCAGCACCAGATTGATCATGCCGGCTTCGATGCCGTGATCGCGGGCTGCGACCAGCAGGTTGCGGCTGACCAGTTTCAGGTTGGCGATGTCCACGGCCTGGCGATAGGCGCGCCAGCCCGCCTGCATGTCGATGGCCGTTCCGGCAAGCTGGACGCCGGCAACCAGGGCCAGGCCGCCCATCAACACTCTGCGCATAGAGCCCCCCGCCACGCCGGCTTTTCCACCGGTTGGGCATTGACACGAAGGTCACACTCTACGTTCGCGGGGCGGCGCCTGCAATGCTGGCGAACGGGGTCTAGGCGATTGAAAATCGTTGAGGATTCCTACCCACGGCGACCAGTGGTAGAAGTTCCGGCGCTTCATGTGACCTCAGGTGCCGGACGCCGCCATCCCCCGGCTCGGCGGTCGCCGGCCTCCAGCGTCATGGGTAAAGACCCACGATGTTGGTGTCACTCCGCATCGCGTAGGCGGATGATCACGTCGACCCGCGCCAGCTTGGTGCCCGACGGCAGGCAGGGCAGGTCCGGCAGGTTCAGCTGCGTGCAGCAGATATCCTGCAAGTGCCGGCTGTTCTCATGGAAGAAATGGTGGTGGTCGTCGATATTGGTGTCGAACCAGGTGCTGCCCGCCTCCACCACCACTTCGCGCAGCAAGCCGACATCGCGGAACTGGTTCAGGGTATTGTACACGGTGGCCAGCGATACCCGCATGTCGGCGGCCAGCGCCTCGGCATGCAGCTGTTCGGCCGTCACGTGCCGGTTGCCGCATCTGAATAGCAGCGAGGCCAGATCCAGCCGCTGGCGTGTCGGGCGCAGGCCGGCCTTGGCGAGCCGGGCCATCAACCGGCAGGGCTCCGCGGCCTCGCGGGCCGGAACGGGATCGAAAGGGTGTTGGCTGTCAGGCATCGCGGGGGACGGGGCCGTGGAGAGGAAAACGACAGCCGTCATGTGGGGTAGACGCACCCCCTTTGGCAAGGGGCAATGACGAAGATCACAGCGGGAAACTTTTATCACGCCCGGCCCAGGGGGCCGTGGCCGCCCTCGCCGGTTTCCCCATCATCATCGTCGTCGTCCAGATCGTCATCATCCAGGGACAGGTCGTCGGCATCCAGCAGGTCGGCCAGGCTGAACCCATCCTCCGAATCCTCCTCCACCTCCGTGCTGTCGGTGATGCCGACGACGGCGCGGCGCACTTCCTGCTCCAGCATGGCAAGCGTCGTGCGCTCCAGATCGCCGCCGCGCGACGCCTGGGGGAAGGCGAAGCTGAACAGGGCAACGGTGGTCTGCCCCTCGATGGCGGCACCACGCAGCCACAGGAAGAAGCGCAGCGGCACCCCATCCTCCTCACCGTCGGTGACGAAGCGGGCCATCACCTCCCCACCTGGCACCTCTCCATCGGGAAGCCATTCGAGGGATCCTTCGCCCTCGCGCCCGTCGGGGCCGTCGGCGAACTGTTCGGCCGTCTGGCGCAGGATGGCGCGGGCCAGGATCTCGGCCTCGTCGCCCTCATGGTTGAACTGGTGCACGGCGACGCGCAGGGTGCCCGCCCCCTCCACCTCGCGGTAGAACAGGGACAGTTCGTCATCCTGGGAGATGTTCCAGTCCCAGGGCAGGCGGAAGCGCACGCTTTCCCCATGCCAGACATTGCGCATGGTGACGCGCTGCACCGGGCCCTGCACGGGGCCGGGGCTGAACCTGATACGCGCCGCCTCTTCCCCCAGCCGGTCGATCAGGTCGGACAGTTCCGGGTCTTCGGCACTGTCATTGGGCACCAGCAATTGCAGGGTGACGACACGGACATGGTCGGGCGGCTGGAAATCCGCCACCTTCCAGACGAAGACCTGACGGTCGGGCGGCTGGGCAACGGCATAGGCGATCCAGTGGCGTTCATCCACCTCGTCCGGGCCGTCGGCCGTCTCCATCGATGGCAGGATGCCGCGCGGCAGCACATTCTCGCGGTCCAGATACTGGATCGCCTCTTCCGCGCGGGCGCCATAGGGATTGCGGTAGGTGACGACGGAGACCAGCAGGTCGACCGGATGCGCGCCCGGCGACTGATAGGCCAGGCCGCCATCGTCGCGCGACAGGCGCTGCCAACTGGATGGCACCCGCAGGCTGGCCACGCCGCCACGCAGGGCGACGGGATTCCAGTCCGCGGTCAGCTCGCTGTCTAGGGTCTCGTCTCTCATAAGACCGAATCTAGGCGTCTTGGCCGCCTGAGTCCATGATTGGCGCGTGACACTGTCATGTCGTGGGCGCTTTTTTTAGGGTAAAGCGACCTGGACGACACGGGATGGGCAGGGGATCATGATCCGGGATGCGCAGGGTTTCAGCCTGTTGCCGGACCATCTGGACCGGGATGGGCAGCAGGCGATGGTGGAGTTGGTGGCGGCCCTGGCCGCCGATGCCCCCTTCACCCGCTATGTCATGCCCCGCACGGGAAGGCCCTTTTCCATCGACATGACCAATGCCGGCAGCCAGGGTTGGATCGCCGACCGGCAGAGCTACCGCTATTCCGCCTTGCATCCGGGGACCGGCCGACCCTGGCCCGCCATCCCGCCGGTGCTGCTGGAACTGTGGCGCGGGCTGACGGGTTACCCCCATGACCCGGAATGCTGCCTGATCAACCATTACCAGGGGGAAGGGGCGAAACTGTCCCTGCATCGCGACGAGGATGAGCAGGCGAAGGACGCCCCCATCCTGAACATCTCCCTGGGTGACACGGCGATCTTCCGCCTGGGCGGGCCGGGGCGGAAGGACCCGACGCGGTCGTTCGCGGTGACCAGCGGCACGGTGATGGTGTTCGCCGGACCGTCGCGGATGTTCTATCACGGGGTTGACCGGCTGCGCGTCGGCTCCTCCCGGCTGCTGCCCGGTGGGGGGCGGCTGAACCTGACCCTGCGGCGGGTGACGAGGCCGTAGAGCGGTTTTCCTTTGCCTGGAAAATGGCTCCGGCGGCGACTACTGCCGCGGCGCACGTGCGCCGTGTCACCCAAGCCGCGGATGCGGCGCCGGTGCTTGGACGAACTGAAAGCTAGCGCGACAGGTCCACCTTGCCGGGGCCGACATGATAGACCTTGGGCGTGCCGTCATGGCCGGCCAGGCTGACGCGGCCCGGCCCGGTCATCAGCACGCGCGGGTCCTTGGCCTTGCCGTTGAAATCCACCGTGCCGGGGCCGGTGACGCCCACGGCCAAGCTGTCGGCCTGACCGCCGCCGATGGTCAGCGTGCCGGGGCCGGGGATGGCGGCGGCCAGATCGCCGGCCAGCATGCCCACGCGGATGTCGCCCGGCCCGGCCATGGAAACCGACAGCCCGGCGGCCACCGTGCCCAGGCTCACGGCGCCGTTACCGTTCAGTTCCACCGCCGCGGTGCCGACATTGCCCATCCGCACCTCCCCGTCACCGGCCAACTGCACGCCGGCCAGTCCCTTGACGTCGCCAATGGAGACGGTGCCGGAGCGGGTGATGCGCACGCGGGCCGATTCCAGCCCGCCCAGCTTCATCTCACCCTCGGCCAGTTCCAGCCGGGCGGGTGCACCCAGATTGCCGTCCACGGTCAGGTCGCCGGTGAAATTGTTGACCAGCAGTGGCGTGCCGCGCGGGACGGAGATATCCAGGGTCACGGCGGGCTGGCTCTGCGGGCCGGGGCCGGTGATCCACAGGATGCCGTCATCGATGGACAGGTTGTAGCGCTTGCGGCTGTTCTCCATGCTGAACAGCACCTCCTGCGCGTCATCCACCACCTTGATGCGCACGGTGCCCATCACGCCCGCCAGGCGCAGGCCGGCCGGCGCCTCGGCCGTGGCGGCCAGGCGGTTGGTACCGTCGGCGGCGGTGTTGCGGTCCAGATACTTGATGTCGCCGTCGCGCCGATTCTTCATGCCCTCGGACCTGGCCGTGGCCAGCTTGGCCGCATCCTCGATGCCGTCGGCGACGGCGCGGTTGATGGCGGCCATGTCCACGGCCCGCCCGTCGCCGCCCTGCATGCGCTGGGCACGGGCCGCCATCCGTTCGGCCACGCGGTCGCGCGCCTTCTCATTCACGCTGGCGGTGATCCCATCGCTGCCGATGGACAGCGCGATCTCCTGCCCCAGCCGGGACAGGTCCCCGCGGGAACCCAGCGGATCACCGGCCACCACCGCCCAGCCCACCGTGCCCGCCAGCACCAGGATGGCAGCGACGCCGCCCAGCGGCACGCCCGGCTTCACACGGGGGCGGGAGGACAGGGACGGGTGCGTATGCATGGGGGCCTCGAACGATGGGCTTGGCGTCTTTTCCGGCGCCCATCATAGCGTGACACAACGCCCTGTCTGCCGTCGTTTCCCAGCTGCAACAATTTTGGTGCCAGCTGTTACAAAGCCGGCGACGCCGCGCCGATCGGAAACGGAATTGCCTCCATGTCATAAGACCTTCAACAACCCATTGTTTCCTACATGTAGGTTCAATATGTTCGACACAACTGCGAACCATTTCCAACAATAGGACAGACGGTTCCCCATGGCCGCCAAGCGTCGTCCCCCCACGAACCCGGAAGATACAGCGCCAGACTCGATGCGGGCGGTATGCCGCAACGTCGTGGTGGCAGGCGCGCGGACCAGCGTGCGGATGGAACCGCTGCTCTGGGACTGTCTGGCGGAAATCGGGCAGCGCGAATCACATACGCTGAACGATATCGCCACGATGATCGACGCACGCCGGGGCGACAGCGCCCTGACGGCGGCACTGCGCATCTTCATCCTGTCCTATTTCCGCACGGCGTCCGATGCCTCGCCCCGGTTGTCCGGTCTGGCGGAGGAACAGACGCCCTTCGGCACCACGGCTGATTACTCCACGACCTTCCGCAAGGCGCTGGAAATTTTCGACCACGGCTGAGTTTTTTCCGAGTCGGAAACGTGCGTCAGCCCCAGCGCAGGCCCGCCGCCGCCCAGGTCGGGCGGTGCGGGCTGTCGGCCAACAGCCGGGCCATGTTTTCCGGCGTGGGCAGTTCGCCGAGCGGCGACCCCAGCTCCTCACGGTGGATGCCGCCGGTGATGAACAGGCTGTCGATGCCGGCGGCATTGGCGCCGGCCACATCGGTGCGCAGACTGTCACCCACGGCCAGGATGCGCGACGGCGCCACCCCGCCCAGCAGGTCGAAGCAGCGGCGATAGACCGGCGCGTGCGGCTTGCCATGGTAGCGGACATCGCCGCCCATCTGTTCGTAGTACCGGGCCAACTCGCCGGCGCACAGCACGAGGGTCTTGTCGATCACCACCACCAGATCGGGATTGGCGCACAGCATGGGCAGGCCGCGGTCCAGGCAGCGGCGCAGCAGCGGTTCGTAATCGGCCAGTGTCTCGTCATAATCGTCTATGCCGGTATTGAGGACGAAATCCGCCGCCTCCGGACTGTCCACGCGCACCCGATCGGCCAGGCTGTCATAGACGTCGTTGTCGCGGGGCGGCCCGATATGGAACAGCTTGGGCCCCAGGGCCGCATGCCAGGCGTCGCCGCGGTCGCGCAGCGCCTCGAAGCTGGCTTCGCCGGACGTGTACAGTGCATCGTAGAGGTCGGGCGTCACGCCCATCGCCGTCAGCTTGGCCGCCGCCGCCGCGATGCGCCGTGGCGCGTTGGACAGAAGGCAGACGCGTTTGCCCAGGCGGCGCAGGGTGGAAAGGCATTCCACCACGCCGTCATAGGGCTTCACCCCGTCATGCACCACGCCCCACAAATCCAGGATGAAGCCGTCATAACGGTCGGCGATGCCGGCCAGGCCGGGGATCAACGGAACGGGGGCGGTCATGCTGGGCGGTTTCCGGTGATGGATGCGACGGGGGCCAGGGTGGCGGCACCCGTCCGCCGGGGCAAGGCCGGGCACGGCATGGCTGCCGTGCCCGTTCCCTGTTCAATTCCCCACCAACATGCGGATGGCATAGGCCTCCATCGCGTCCGGCAGATAATCGGCCAGCCCCGGGGCCAGCGCCTCGTACCGGCTGCGGAAATCCGGGTGGGACCGGTACATCTCCGCCAGGCCTGCATAGGCGTCGGCATCGGGCCGGCGGCCCCAGCTGGCGGCCACCCATTCCAGGTGGCGGGCCAGCAACCCGTCCAGCCGTGCATCACCGGCCGGAGTGCCGTCGCGCATGGCCTGGGCGGCGGCGTTCTCGATATCGGCCAGTTCCCGCATCTGCGCACCCCTGTCCAGCCGGCCCATGGCCTGTCTGGACAGGGCGATATCGGTCCGCACGGCGGCGCCGTACCGTCCGACCAGCCAATCCTCATGCTCGGTCTGCTTCTCGGGGCTGAACCCCTGGTACAGGGCTTGGGCATCCATCACGTCTTCTCCTTCCAACAGGGTGATGGTGCGGTCGATGGTGGCGACCAGCTGTCGATAACGCTCGGCTTCCGCCAGCAGGTGGCGGCGCTGGGCGTGCAGTGCCGCCCGCCGGTCGAAATCCGGCGCATCCAGAACCCGGGCGATCTCCGCCAGCGGCATCCCCAGTTCCCGGTGCAGAAGGATCTGCTGCAGGCGCAGCAACTCCTCCCGCCCGTACTGGCGATAGCCGTTCTCCGCCGTGGCGGCCGGGCGCAACAGGCCGATATGGTCGTAATGATGCAGCGTCCGCACCGACACGCCGGCCAGGCGGGCCAACTGGCTGACGGTATAAAGGCTCATCTCCGACCCTCCCTCATCTCCGCACGCCAACTCTTGCTGGGCTATGACGCCACGTCAGGGTCAAGGGCGAAGAAGGAGGGAATGTTCAGAACAGATCGTCGATCTCGCTCTGGTCCATGGTGACGGCGGGGTTGTGGTCGCGTACGGAGCCATGGACGATGGCGCTGCCCTGGTCGACAAGTTCCTGCAGGCGCCGCCAGTAATCACCGGCGGTGAAACCCAGCATCTCCGGATCGTCGCCCATGGGCGCCAGGGTGGCCACCGCCTCCACGATCAGGCTGTTCATGTCGTTGATGGTTTCGTCGAACGGCGCGCGGAACTCCGCCGGCACATGGTCGAAGACCTCGATCGCCAGGGGCGCGAAGGCCAGGCCGCTATCCTCGAAATGCTGGCGATAGGTCTTGGGCGTCCAGGCCACGATCTCGTCCAGCATGTCCGGCATGTCGCCCAACATGGACAGCAACATGATCACTTCGTTGAAATGATTGAAGTAATCTGTCGACAGCAATGTCCTGTCGTCGATCGTCGTGTCACGGACAAGTTGGCGGTAATGGTCAATCATGGACGTATCTTGCATGGCATGGTCTCCATACCACAATGTTCTCCGACAATATCCTTAAAATTGCATCTACCTTAGCCCCGTTACGGACAAGGCTGTTTCCCTTTGGCGATCATTAAGCAAAACCAAGCCGTTGCGGAAGGGGAATAAACCTATCCTTCAGTGCCAAACGGCATGTTGCCCGTGGCGCGGGCCAGGATGTCGGCCGGCGACAACCCCTGGGCGCGCAAGGTGCGGATGCCGGTGGCGCCGTCGCGCTTGGACAGCCGCTCCCCCTTGGCGTTCAGCAGCAATCCATGGTGATGGTAATCCGGCACGGGCAGGCCCAGCAGCGCCTGCAGCAGCCGGTGGACATGGGTGGCATGGAACAGGTCCTCTCCCCGCGTCACCAGTGTCACACCCTGGATGGCATCATCGACCGTGACCGACAGGTGGTAACTGGTGCGCACGTCACGCCTTGCCAGCACGATGTCGCCCAGCAGGCCGGTATCGGCCGCCACCTCCCCGCGGCCGCGGTCGTGCCAGGACAAGGGCCCGGTCAGGGTGGCGGCCTTGGCTACGTCCAGCCGCACGGCATGCGCCTCCCCCGCCGCGACACGAGCCAGGGCGGTCTCGCGCGGCAGGTGGCGGCAGATGCCGGGATAGAGCGGACCTTCCGGCCCCATCGCCACCAGATGCGGCGCATTGCCGGCGCGCGCGATCTCGTCGGCGATCTCCTTGCGCGAACAGAAGCAGGGATAGGCCACGCCCAGGGCCGACAGCCTGTCCAATGCCGCCGCGTAATCCGCCATATGGTCGGACTGGCGGCGCACCGGTTCCTCCCAGGAAAAGCCCAGCCAGGCCAGATCCTCTTTCAGCATCACCTCATATTCGGGGCGGCAGCGGTTGGGATCGATATCCTCGATCCGCAGCAGGAATCGCCCGCCCGCATCCAGCACCGCGTTGGCGGCGAACAGGCAGGAATGGACATGGCCCAGATGCAGGAAGCCCGTGGGGCTGGGGGCGAATCGGGTGGTTACGGGGTTGGGTGTTTCAGGCATGCGCGTGGTACCGGATAAGGGGCCCAGCCCCTGCTCTGACGACATATACCCCCAATGAATAGCGGGTCACAAGCTGAACAGCCACAAGGGCTTGCGTGTCAGTTCCGTTGCGGCTACGTGATAATTGCGTCATCCGTTGTCCGCGCGGGTTGCCAGAGGGGGCCGGACGTTATATCAAAGTCCCCGACGTTCCGGCCTGCCGCCAACCTGTCCGCCATCCCGATGCCAGTGGTTCCAAGCGGGGGACCTCCGGGTGGAAGAAGGCGGGGCTCCGGGGGTCGGGAACACCGACGGAACGGCGCTGGGGGTGCAACTTGTCACCACCGTTTGATGGGTGTCCCGCTTTGGTGCTGAACGCGGATTTCCGCCCGCTCAGCTATTTCCCGCTATCGCTCTGGTCATGGCAGGATGCGGTCAAGGCCGTGTTCCTGGATCGTGTCAATATCGTATCGCATTACGACCGCGTGGTCCGCTCGCCGCAACTGGCGATCCGGTTGCCCAGTGTGATCAGCCTGAAGGAATATGTGCCCGCGACGCGCCGGCCGGCCTTCACTCGCTTCAACGTCTTCCTGCGCGACCGGTTCACCTGCCAATATTGCGGGCGGTGGTTTCCCACGCATGAACTGACCTTCGACCATGTCATTCCGCGCTGCCGGGGCGGACGGACCAGCTGGGACAATGTCGTCACCTCCTGTTCGGCCTGCAATCTGGCCAAGGGTAGCCAACTGCCCAGCCAGTGCGGCATGCACCCGTTGCAGGAAGCCTTCGCGCCGACAGCGTATGAGCTGCAGGAGAACGGGCGCAATTTCCCGCCCACCTTCCTGCATGACAGCTGGCGGGATTTCCTGTCCTACGACGATATCGGGGACGAGGTGGCGGCCGATCCGGTGGATGATCTGCCCGGCACTGCCTTCCCGCCCGCCATGACCAGCGCGGAATATTGGGGCGCGGAACTGGAACAGGGTTGAGGGAAGGGGAGGGAGAGCCCTCCCCTTCCGCCTTTCCCTTACAAATCCGTATCGCCGCGGGCCAGCACGCCTTCGCCGGCGGAGACGGCGATGATGTTGCCGGTGATTTCCACATCCTTTTCCGCCCGCACCTTGGCAGTAGCCAGGAAATAGCCATAAGCCGGCAGGAACATCGCCACGAAGATCAGGGCGATGCCGGGATTGAACCAGGCCATCACCACCAGGAAGAAGGCCGCCAGCACCAGGGCGATGCCCGGGAACAGCGGATAGAGCGGGGCGCGGAACGGCCTTTCCATCCCCGGCTCGGTATGCCGCAGCTTGAACAGGGCCGCCATGGAGATGATGTAGAGCACCAGGGCGCCGAAGGCCGACATGGTGATCAGCTCCGCCGTCTTGCCCGACAGCAATGCCACGATGCCGATCACCCCGCCGACGATCAGGGCCCAGTGCGGCGTGGCGAATTTTGGATGCAGGGTGGACAGCACCGACGGCAGGTATCCCGCCCGCGCCAGCGCGAAGATCTGACGGGAATAGCCCAGGATGATGCCGTGGAAGCTGGCGATGATGCCGAACAGGCCGATGGAGACCAGCATGTGCGTCCAGCCGCTATCCTTGCCCACCACGACGGCCATGGCCTCGGGCAGCGGATAGTCGACGCTGGCGAAATTGCGCCAGTCGCCCACGCCGCCGGTCAGGAACATCACGCCCAGCGCCAGGACCACCAGGGTCAGGATGCCGGCGATATAGGCGACGGGAATGCTCTTCTTCGGTTCCTTCGCCTCTTCCGCCGCCATGGCCACGCCTTCGATGGCCAGATAGAACCAGATGGCAAACGGAATGGCGGCCAGGATGCCGGCCGTGGTGAATTCCTCGTTATTGGCCACGAAATTGGTGACGCTGAACGCAGGCGCCACCACGCCCACGAACACCAGCAGTTCGACCACGGCCAGCACGGTGACGATCAGTTCGAACGCCGCCGCCTGCTTCACCCCGACGATGTTCAGGCCCACGAAGACCACATAGGCGGCGATGGCCGTCGCCATCACGGGCACGTCCGGGAACATGAAATGCACATACGCGCCCAATGCGGCCGCGATGGCCGGCGGGGCGAAGACGAATTCCACCAGCGTGGCATAGCCGGCCACCAGCCCGCCCAGCGGACCAAAGGCCTTGCGGCTATAGGCGAAGGGACCGCCCGCCTGCGGGATGGCCGTCGTCAGCTCCGTGAAGGAAAAGATGAAGGTGGCATACATGGCCGTGACCAGCAGCGTGGCCCACAGGAAGCCGATGGTCCCCGCTTCCTTCCAGCCATAGTTCCAGCCGAAATATTCACCGGAGATCACCAGGCCCACCGCGATCCCCCACAGATGCACCGGCCCCAGCGCTTTTTTCAAACCCGTCGCACCGCCCATGCCGCCCCCGCTTGGTCAATGGGGCCTTCTATGGCCCCCGGTTGATAGGACTGTCCGGCCGATGATGCGCCTGGCACCGGGCCGGATGTGGCGGCGCAGCAATTTCCACACCATCATGGTTAATGGCCAATTTGCTGGATTTTGGCGGCCAGGGAAAGTGCCGTTCGCCCAGCGATTGGGCATTTCCTGTTGCGCTGCGTGAAACGCGGGCAAATTCCCCTGGAATGACGGGGTCTTGTGCATTGTTGATGGACGGCCCTCCTCTTGGGCGGTATCAAGTTCCCAGCATGTGCAACCTCCCGATGGTGGAGCCGCTCCTGTCAGCCCTTTCCGTGCAAGAACGCCGTGTCGCCTGGCTGATGACGTCGGTGCAGTTCGTCAGCGTGCTGTCCTTCATGGTCATCATGCCGCTGGGCCCGGATTATGCGCTGGACCTGGGCATCGACACGGCGCGCGTCGGCTGGGTGCTGGCCTCCTATACATTGTCATCGGCGATCGTCGGGCTGCTGGCCGCCATGGTGCTGGACCGGTTCGACCGTCGGCCGGCACTGGGCATCTGCATGATCGGGCTGGTCCTGTGCAATGTGGCGGCGGCCTTTGCCTTCGATCTCTGGTCGCTGCTGGCGGCGCGTGCCCTGGCCGGGCTGTTCGGTGGGCCGGCAGGTGCCCTGTCGGTGGCCATCGTCGCCGATAATGTGCCGCCCGAACGCCGTGGCAAGGCCATGGGCATGGTGATGGGATCGCTGTCGATCAGCGCCGTGCTGGGGGTACCGCTGGCCCTGGAACTGTCGCATCTGTTCGGCTGGCGCGTGCCGTTCCTGACCGTGGCGGGTCTGGGGCTGATCATCATCATGGTGGCCGTGCGCCTGCTGGGACCGCAGCGCACGCACATGACGGAGGCGCCCGTCGCCCTGCGTGATGCCCCTGGCCATCTGTTGCGTGTGGCGCGGGGTGCGCTGCCGGCCCTGGCCTTCGCCCTGTCCTTCATCGCCATCGTGCCCAGCTTTATGCTGATCACCAACATGGCGGTGTTCGTGCAGTTCAATCTGGGCTTCCCGCGCGAACAACTCGGCATGCTCTATATGGTGGGCGGCGCGCTCAGCTTCTTCGGCATGCGGGTCACCGGCGCCCTGGTCGATCGCTATGGCTCCACCTTGGTGACCACGGGCACGGCGCTGGGCTTGGCGACCCTGATCTGGTTGCTTTATTACGACTGGCACTGGGTGGCTGTGCCCATCGTGGTGCTGGTGCCCGGCTTCATGGTGTTCAATTCCGCCCGCATGGTGGCGCAGAGTGCCGCCGTCTCCAAGGTGCCGGCCCCGGCCGACCGTGCCGGCTTCATGGCCCTGGTGCAGTCGGTGACCCAGGTGGCGGGCGGGGTCGCGGCCCTGACCGGATCGGCCATGCTGTCCACCGGGCCGGCCGGCGAATTGCTGCATATATCCGATGTGGCTCTGGTGGCGCTGGGCGTCACCCTGCTGGCCCCACCCCTGATCTGGGCCCTGGAACGCCGCCTGCCGCGTGATGCCGACATGAGCCACCGCGTGCGGGCGGTGATGAAGGGCACGTCGGGGAGTTGATACGGGTGAAATGAGTTTCCGTTCCAGGCCGGCGACTGCCGGCCCGCGACCGCGTGGTCGCGTAAGCCAAGGGCGCGGATGCGCCCGCCCGGCGCCTGAGGTGCCATCAACCAACATACAAAAACAAAACGCGGCACCCGAAGGTACCGCGTTTCACTTTTCAACATCTCCCGTCCGTACGGATCAGGCCGTGATATTCACGAAGCTGCCGCGCGTCCGGCCTGAAGCCGTAGCCTCCTGACGCTGACTTTCGGTCGGATTGGTGTTGGTCTGCTGATTATCCTGCTGGGTGGCTGCGGCGGTCTGCTGCGCCTGCTGATCGGCCGGGGGAACCGGCTGAACACGCGTATTGCTTTCCGCCGGCCGCACGCCCGTAGGCTGGAACGTGGAAGAGCTGTAGGAGGAAACGCCGCTGATCGCCATCACACACCTCAATTGTTGTGGATAAAATAGGCGGGAAGGCAAAGCCCGTCAATCCGCCATCGACGCAGGCAGCGGACGGGCACCCATGCACGTGCAAAGTTTCCGTCATGGAATCGACAAGGAATCGTGGATCGGGGGTGGAGGAGGGGGCTTGCCCCGTCCGCAAGGCCGGGGTTATTGCTTGAAATATCGGATAAAACCGGCCACCCCGCCATCCCGGTGGGGCTCAAGGTCGGCACAGGACAGGGGTGACCTCTTGCAATCCATGGACAAGGCCGGCGCCCCCGTCGGCCAGTGGTCGTCGCGTTTCGCTTTCCTGATGGCTGCCATCGGCTCCTCCGTGGGGCTCGGCAATATCTGGAAGTTCCCCTACATGATCGGCACGGGCGGCGGATCGGCCTTCATGCTGGTCTATCTGGCCTGCGTGATGGCGGTGGGCCTGCCCATCCTGATCGCGGAGCTGATGCTGGGCCGTATGGGCAGGCAGGGGCCGATCGAGACCCTGATCGATCTCGGGCGCCGTTATTCCGGCAGTGCCGCCTGGGGCCTGATCGGCTGTGTCGGCGTGCTGGCGGCGGTGCTGATCCTGTCCTTCTATTCCGTCGTGGCCGGCTGGTCGCTGGCCTATATCCCCAAGCTGCTGCTGGGGGAGATGTCGGGCCTGACCGGCGCGCAGACGGGGGAAGTGTTCGGTTCGCTGCTGGCCGATCCCTGGAAGCTGACCTTCTGGCACGCTTTGTTCATGTTGCTGACCATCATTCCCGTGGCGCGCGGCATCCAGGCGGGGATCGAGAAGGCGGTGGTGTGGATGATGCCGCTCCTGTTCGTGCTGCTGCTGGTCCTGTGCATCTATGCCGCGATCGAGGGCGATTTCGCCGCTGGCATGGCCTATCTGTTCAAGCCGGATTTCGCGGCGGTGACCTGGGATGTGGTGCTGGCCGCCACAGGCCAGGCCTTCTTCTCGCTCTCGGTGGGGCTGGGCACCATGCTGGCCTATGGCGCCTATCTGCCGGCGAACGTTTCCATCCCGCGCACTTCACTGGTCATCGTCTTCGCCGCCATCCTGACGGCGGTACTGGCCGGGGCCGCCATCTTCCCTATCGTCTTCGCCAACGGCCTGAACCCGTCGGAAGGGCCGGGGCTGGTGTTCGTGACCCTGACCGTGGCCTTCGGCGCCATGCCGGGCGGGGCGCTGTTCGGGGCGGTGTTCTTCGTGCTGCTGGCCATTGCGGCCCTGACCTCGTCCGTGTCGCTGCTGGAGCCCATCGTGGCAGCGTTCCGTGGCCGGTCCAGCCTGTCGCGCTCGACCCTGGCCTGGATCGGTGGCATCGTCGCCTGGGTCATCGGCTTTTTGACCCTGTTCTCCTTCAATATCTGGTCGGATGTGCATCCGCTGGGCGGCACGCGCACCTGGTTCGACTGGATCGACTTCCTGACCTCCAACATCATGCTGCCGCTGGGGGGCGTGATGCTGGCTTTGTTCGCGGGCTGGGTGGTGTCGCGTGAGGATGGGGCCGCCATCCTGGGCTTTGAAAGCCCGCTGCTGTTCCGGCTCTGGCGCATCCTGGTGCGCGTGGTGGCACCAGTGGGTGTCGTCGCAGCGGTCGTTTCCAATATGCTCTGACGGGGCATAATGGCCTTGTCAAAGTGAGACCAGGAAGGACCCAACGATGATCAACCTGCTGATGAATGTGCTGTGGCTGCTGCTGTTCGGCTGGACGGCGGCGCTGGGCTGGCTGGGGGCAGCCGTTGTGATGGTGATTTCCATCGTCGGCATTCCCTGGGCCCGGGCTGCCGTTAACATCGCCATCTTCATGCTCTGGCCCTTCGGCCGCGTGGCCGTGGACCGGGAGGAACTGACGGGGCGGGAGGATATCGGTACCGGCCCGCTGGGGTTCATCGGGAACGTGATCTGGTTCCTGTTCGGCGGCATCTGGCTGTGCCTGGGGCACCTGATTCTGGGCTTGGGCTTCTGCATCACCATCATCGGCATCCCGTTCGGGCTGCAGCATTTCAAGTTCGCCGGTCTGGCCTTCGCCCCCATCGGCAAGACCATCATCGACCGTGAAGTGCTGGAGGCGGTGCGCTACCGGTGAGATGATGGCGGAGCGGACGCTTAAATCCGCTCCGACAGCCAGATGGCGGTGCGCGACCCTGCCTTGATCAGGGCCGACAACACCGGATAGCCCGTGGCCAGTTCCGCCTCATGCTCCAGCCCAATATCGCGATGCTCCAGTTCCTCGGCCCGGAACTGCTCGATCGTGGCCTTCAGCTTCTCCTCACCGGGCCCCAGCTTTTCGGCCTGCTCGGCATAATGCTGGTCGATGACCTCCTCCACCGCCACGGTGCAGGCCATGGCGGCGCGGCTGCCCATGGCGGCGGTGCCGGCACCCAGTGCCCAGCCGGCCAGATGCCAGATGGGCTGCAGCATTGTCGGCCGTACGCCGCGTTCACGGGCCAGCCCGTTGAACGTTTCCAGATGCACCACTTCCTGTTCGGTCATGTGCTGGATCATCGGGCCCTTCTCGCCCTTGCCCAACACGGCCAGCTGCCCCGTATAGATGCGCACGGCGCCGTATTCGCCGGCCTGATCGACGCGGATCATCCGGTCCAGCGTGGCCGGCGCATCACCGGGCAGGTGCCGGGGGCGTGCCGCGGCCGCCACTGCGCCGGCATCGGCCAGCGGGCCGTCCTTCAGCGGGCGGGGCGAAAGCAGATGCGCCGGAATGCCGGGATTATGGGTGCTCATCCAGCCTGCTCCGTGGAAAAGGCCGCCTTGAAGGCGAAAAGCGCCAGGATCAGGCTGGCGATGGCGCTGAAACCGGCGATGGAAATGCCGAACAGTGACCAGGGGATCTCGTCACAGCGCACGACGGGGGCGGCCAGGATGGCGGCGCGCAGATCGTCCAGCCCGCCGCTGCTGATCGGTGCGGTACAGGCGGTGAAACCTTCCCACCATTTCTGTTCCACCCCGGCGTGGAACAGCGAGATGCCGGCGCCAACCAGAAACACCAGCCCGCCCAGGATCAGGCTGACCCGCCTTTGTGCTGCCGTCAGGCGCAGCAGGGCCGAGGGCAGCAGGGGCAGGATGACCGTCATATAAGCATAGCGCTGCCACCAGCACATGTCGCACGGGTTCAGCCCGCCCCAATATTGGGAGGCGAAGGCGGTGCCCAAAGCCGTCAGTGCTGCCAGGATCAGCAGCAGCGAAGGCAGGCGCGGGGCGGCGAACAGGGTGGTCGTTTTACTCATCATGGCGGCAACTATAGGCACGTGTCCTGCGTGCCGCAAAGGGCCACCTGCGTGGGGCGGATGGCCGCATCGGTTACGCAATGCCAGACGCGGCAGACTCAAAATCTGTCACCCGCCACCGACGGATTTCATTGACCGGCGGCTTGCCATCATTATAGTGCCGCCTCGCGTTGAAGCGCTCGGTGCCTCCGTGGCGAAATGGTAGACGCGGCAGACTCAAAATCTGTTGCCGGCAACGGCGTGTTGGTTCGAGTCCGACCGGGGGCACCAATTTCCTTCCCGATATCATTGCGATTTCGCCAGAATGGGGCCAATCGGGCCCTTCGGCGCCGGTCCATGCGCGCATAGGCCGAACGGCTTCTTGGCGTTGCTGTCCATCATGATTAGCGTGTCCGGCACCCGGATGCCGGTCCCGGCCTCCGTCTTCTGTCGCGGAAGGAACGCCCCTGATGAACCATAACAAGATGAAGCCGTTGTTGCTGGCTGCCTTGCTGACCCTGCCCCTGCCGGCCGTCCTGGCGGCCGATGTGCCCGCTCCGCAGCAGGTGGCTGCCGCTCCCCTGCGCGACCTGCTGGCGCCGATCCTGGCCGGCGATCATCGCTCCGACGCCAACAAGGCCCGCGACCAGTGGCGCCATCCGGTTGAGACGTTGGAATTCCTCGGCGTGGAACCGGGGATGAGCGTCGTGGAGATATGGCCGGGCGGCGGCTGGTACACGGAAGTGCTGGGGCCGCTGCTGAACACCAATGGCCGCTATATCGCCGCCGGCTCCGATCCTAACGGTGCCTCGGCCACTACGCTCGCCGGCATTCAGCGCTTCAAGGACAAGCTGGCGGCCAAGCCGGAGCTTTACGCCAAGGCCGAGCTGACGGGCTTCGGGCCCAAGGCGCTGGATTTCGTGCCGGCCGGTTCGGTCGATCGGGTGCTGACCTTCCGCAATGTCCATAACTGGATGGGGGCGGGCTGGGCGGAGGATGCGTTCAAGGCCATGTTCAAGGCGCTGAAGCCCGGTGGCGTGCTGGGTATCGTCGAACATCGGGCGTCGAAGGCCAATCCGCAGGATCCCAAGGCCAAGTCCGGTTATGTGCGCGAGGATTATGTGATCAAGCTGGCCACCGATGCCGGCTTCAAGCTGGTGGCGCTGTCGGAGGTGAATTCCAACCCGCGTGACACCAAAGATTATGCGGAAGGCGTCTGGACCCTGCCGCCGACCCTGACCCTGAAGGACAAGGATCGGGAGAAATATCTGGCCATCGGCGAGAGCGACCGTATGACTCTGCGCTTTGTGAAGCCTGCCAACTGACATCGGCAGCAGCAGATGCGAAGGCCCCGGTCCGCGCGACCGGGGCCTTTCTGTTTCAAGGCCACCATATATAGGGTGGTCAACCACAGCCGCTGGTGTG